>NZ_JAKWFL010000003.1:0-648928 GCF_029522095.1 Priestia sp. Y58 | reverse complement strand
TCCGCATTTCCTCATGCAACCGACAGACTCGTTACCAAGAATGCCGTTTCGGATGGAGATCATCTTTGCGTCTAGATGAGTAGCATTAGCTACACTGTAAGAAAGCGACTTCTTGTCGCACCATAAGTTTGATTATAGGAAGTAGACTTTTCAAGCTATTACCTTGTTATAAACGTTCGTAAAACTACATGTATTTTAAAGAACGTTCGTAAACTGTTTTCGAATTTAAACGAACGCTGAGAATAATAATTTTTTTATACAAACTAATCGTTCGTAAAGGTATTCTTTTGCGAACGATATATTAAATTCTATTACAAGACGTTAAAGTAATTATCATAGCAAATAAAATACATGTACGGACATATAAAAACGGATTAACCCCAACTCTACATGTAGAGTTGGGGTTAATCCACCCATTTCTGTTCCTGGATCAGCGTAGCCGTTTCTCACATCAAAAACGGCTACCTTTTTGGTGATCGATGCCAGATTTATACCCGAGATGATTGATTTTTAATCTACCCGATTCATACTTTATCTCCCGTAATAAATTCTTCGACTCGATCTCTTTTGGTGTACATGTCGTACCAAATGTCGGCGATTTTGTCTTGAACTCCCGAATTCGGCTGCATCCAGATTCCAATCGAAATGTGCCCTGCATAAATACCTTTGTCCTTTAATTCACTATTCAAATTGAAGATATAATTACGAAGACCGGAAACTGCAATTCCGACATTGCCCATCATTGGTACTGGATTGACTGCGGCTCCACCTGTCGTAAATAACAGAGCTCCACTTTGTTTATCCAACATATCCGGAAGCACTTCTCGAATGCTCGATATCGCACCTAAAACGTTGAATTGAAATTGGTATAGCGCATTTTCTTCTGTTACATCTAATGCGTTTGTTACTGTATCGATACTTGGAGTTGGACTGTATTCAACCACGTCAATAAATCCGTATTTCTCTTTGATCGTTGCGAAAGCTAAACTAATTTGGTCTTTATTTAATATATCAGCTTGAAATGATGCTGCTTCAATGCCTAATTGTTCTAGTTCAATAACCAGTTGATTCAACTTTTCTTCATTACGGGCTATAAGCGCTACACGAAATCCGTTTTTTCCGAACTTCTTCGCAATAGACATTCCTAATCCTGGTCCTGCCCCAACAATTACAATATTTTTCATAATATAATTCCCTCCATAACTTCTTAGCTAATTCTTTTTTCTAAGAGAGTTCATTTGTTACGATAGGTACTACTTTATTTATTAAGAACCAATCGCATTTTCAATCTTTTGGGTGTGATTCTGAATGATCACAACAATTTACTTGATCGAAAACCTTCCACAAAAACATGTGTTATTTAAGCAACGCGCGTTGTATAATTGATGATAAGATGAAAAAGAACTATTAACAACCACCAAAATGGCTAATATGTTGTTTACACAACACTTCTATTGAATTGTCGTTTTTAAACACCATTGTGTAGCCTAAAAAGGAGAAGAAAAAACTGATTATGCAAAAAAAAGATCCGAGAATACTTCGTACAAGACAATTGATTGTAGACTCTTTTATCTCGTTAGCTAGTGAAAAAGATTTCAACAATATAACGGTACGTGATATCACTGAAAAGGCTACTATTAACCGCGCTACATTTTATGCGCACTTTGACGATAAATTTGATTTATTACATTCCACTATCACGAATACTTTTACAGACAAATTGAAAAAAGGACTGAATGGTCACGAGGGATTCAATGAAGAAGTCATTGCAAATGTTTTTCTAGCCATGTGTGATCACCATAAAGAGTTAAGTGACTTATGTCCTAAAGGTTACAATTCTTTAGGAACTATTATAGAAAGTAAAATTAAAGAAGAGTTACAAAAGCTAATAGCTGATCTTGTGCTAAAAGGCACTAAAAATACTATTGTATTAGAGGACAAACAATTGGTAACGACCCTATCTACTATACTGAGTTGGAGTATATACGGAGCTACATACTCATGGAATAAGGATGGAAGACCTATTTCACCAGAAGAGCTAGTGACTAAGACCCTACCTATATTTAAAAATGGCATGAGTAAGTATTTCTTTTAATGAAACTTATGTTAAATATCAATTCTTTTTGGGGTTCAGTCTCCATATAGACTATATTTTACCGTACAAGCATATGAATAAAAGGTGCACTTTTTATACATTCTTTCACTAATCGCTTACTGAAAAAACGTTGGTCTATCAAGGATGTATAAAAAGCTGCATACTCCGGAAAAAGAACCCTCGGCGGAACCGTTCTGCGACAAGGGTTCTTTTTTGTGTTGTCTTCCGGAAATAGTGATTATGTTAACTAGAAATGTATAGAATATTCAAGTTTTCTAACTCAGTTTTGATATATAATTAAAAGAGAATAAACCTGTCATTTAGTCTATTTAGATGGCGAAATATAAAGCTTGTAAAGGGAAATGTAGAGATGATTGCAAATAATAAATGGTTTTTAGCTAAATATGAACCTGTATCCAACGTGGGGGCTTATAAGTGGGACTACAAATTTGATAATAACATTGAGGCAATGCGACTAATAAATAGATATCTAATTAACAAAAATAAGCTATTCTCGTTTTTGAATAATAAAGGTCACTATTTTTATATTTTGAAGCCTATTGAGGGCCACAGTAAAATACAAAAACTGTTATGCGAAAGAAACCTTCAAAAGAAGGGATTTAAAGAGTTAAACTATTCTTATGTGAAAGACGAAAAGGATTACACACCTTTTGTATCAGAAGAGATTCGAACTATTAAATACTTTTATAAAAACTTAACTAAGTATGATGAGGAACAATTCACTCTTGATCTATTTAACGAAAGTTCGGATACAGTTATTTTATTTTCTGAAGAAGATATTTCTAATAATTTAATGGTCAATTATTTAAAAAATGAGGAATTACAACTTTGGAGAAATAAAGAAGCAGATGGAATACTTAATTTTTTAAGCGAGAAAAGGATAGGCTTAGTATATAAACATGGCTATTTTTTTCATGAAGAAGCTACTGTACGACCAGAATTAGAAGAAATGGTATTTATATGTTACGTTCCTTGGAGGTTAACTTAATTAATAAAAGTAAAAGCTGAAAGACCAACTATTGGGCTCTTTCAGCTTTTTGGTTCCTGTAATATGGATTATGGTAACTAAAAATGCACGGTATATACACTAATAAATTACCTCTAAATACCTTTTATGGTAAAATTAATTAGAAAGGAAGAGAAATAATAAAGCAATATTATCTAGTTTATATAACTTCTAATGTTGTTTAGGAAAGAGGAAATAAACTTGTTTAAAAGCTTGTCATCTGTTACATACCTTTTTTTATTTATATTTTTTACATTTCTTTTTTTGCACGAATTTCTTTTTATGCCATTTATATTTAATTTTTCAATTTTAGAATATATACATCTAGAGTGGCTAGGGTTTTGGTCCATGTTTTTAGCGATAACTTTTCTTGGATTATTCCTACGAAAAGCTTACAACTTAAACACCAAAAAGACTTTGCTAATAATAGGAGGCTCAATTTTATTAGTATTTGTGATTCTTTTAATTTTACTGTTATCAGTAGCCGGACAGTTATAAAAAGTTGCTTACAACATTAAAAATATGTATAGAATACATGATTTCTAGATTAGTAATTATTTTAACTGGAATTTTATTTCCTGATGGAGGAGTGGATTAGTATGTCTGATAAAGAGAAAGAGGAATCGGAAATTGAAAAGCCTAGCCTAGATAGAGCAGGGATAAGATCTTATATGGGTAACCCAGAGAAATTCGAGTTCTCGCTTTATGGAGTCTTAATGGCCTGTGTGCCTTTAATTATAGTCGGAATTTTTATTTGGTATAACTGGTAAAGAGCTTGGATCAATTGATCCAAGCTCTTTATTGCTGCCCATAAAAAAACATTATGTAAACTGATTTTGTATATTCTATTCACTTTTCACATTGGAATTTATTAAAAAAAAAGAGAAAGAACAACATAACATTTTCTTCCTGTGATAGCATCAATTTAAGTGAATTCATAAATAAATTAGGGAGAGATCACAATGACAATTCGTTTAGTGAAAGGATCAGATTATTATATAATATCTCCGTTAATTAACGATTGGTGGAATGGAAGACAAATGTCTGACTTGTTGCCAAAGCTTTTTTTTGATCATTTTAAAAATACTAGCTTTATTGTTGAAGAAGAAGGTAAAATCATAGGTTTTTTAATTGGATTCTTATCTCAATCCTACTCGAATGAAGCATATATTCACTTTGTTGGAATCGATCCGGAGTACAGGGGAAAAGGTATTGGGAAACAATTATATAATCAATTTTTCGATGTAATTAAACAAAATGGCCGCAATATTGTTCGCTGTGTGACTTCTCCTGTGAATAAAGCTTCAATTGCTTATCATACTAAAATGGGTTTTGAAATTGAACAGGGGAATAAACCAAATCAAGATAAGATTCTATTTGTAAAGTACTTGAATTAATTCAAGTACTTTTTCTACGGATAACTGTGACTATGTAAACTAGCAATGCACATCATATATATGCTTTCTTTGCATTTTTTTATTAATAATATAGACTTATTTTAATAAATGAAGAAAAGTTGGGGAGTGTTTAAGTGAATCCACTGTTATTAGATTTCCCTACGAAGTTTTATACTGAAAGGCTCTTTATAAGACTGCCTCTTCCTGGGGATGGAAAAGTTGTATCTCAAGCAATAAATGAATCTATTGAAGAATTAAAACCATGGCTGCCTTTTGCTAAAAATAAGCAAACCGTAGAAGAAGCAGAAATAAGTATTCGAAAATCTCATACAGAGTTTTTACAAAGAGAAGACTTAAGGCTTTTAATTTTTCTCAAAGAGACGGGTGACTTCGTTGGATCTTCTGGTTTACATCGTATAAATTGGAATGTTCCTAAATTTGAAATTGGTTACTGGATTAATTCTCGCTTTAGTAAGAAAGGATACATGACTGAAGCTGTTGAAGGAATTATGAATTTTGCTCTAAAAGAATTAGGGGCCAAAAGGTTAGAAATTAAATGTGACTCAAGTAATATTAAAAGTCGTGCTATACCTGAAAGACTAGGGTTTAGGCTAGAAGGTATTTTAGAAAATGATGATGTATCAGCTACTGGGTTAGACTTGAGAGACACCTGTATTTATGCAAAGGTTCTAAAACCTAATCAGATTTAATGTATACAGTTTTAAAGGTAAGCTTAATAAGCCTCTACTTCTAGAAGAGGCTTTATTTTTATATTTAGATTTCCGATAAAATGTTTTATGTTAACAGTTATAAAATCAAAAAAGGGGTACCGTTAGTTCTTAAAAGAAAAGAGCCAATGGTATCCCGTTCTTAAGAACAGCATATCACGCTTATTTTTAGATTCTTTATAAAAGTTATCTTTTCATAAGTATTTCTTAAGAATTGTTAAGGTTTTTCCTCGTATCGTATTAAGATTTTAGCATTAAACTACTGTTTATAACCTATCACCTGAAGAAACGAGGAGAAATAGATGAATGCCATGCATTTCATTCAAGAATATATGAGACACCCGCGTGCAGTTGGAGCTATTATGCCGAGCTCTAAATCATTAGCTAAGAAAATGATGAAGCCTATACCATTTGAGGAAATAACGTGTATCATTGAATATGGTCCAGGAACAGGCGTATTTACAGAAGAAATTGTTCAAAATAAACGGAAAGACACCATTTTCTTAGCGATAGAAGCCAATGAAACATTCTATAACATATTAGAGAAGAAATATGGACATATCGAGAATGTGTACATTATTCATGACTCTGCTGAGAATATAAGTGACTATTTAAAACAATATGGCATTGAAAAAGTAGACTATATCGTATCTGGATTGCCTTTTACAAGCTTACCTGGAACTATTTCTACACAGATTTTAAATGAGACAGGATCTTTGCTGGGACCAGAAGGCAAGTTCATTACATTCCAGTATTCAAAAGTAAAACGCTCTTTCTTTGAATCCTTTTTTACTACGATTCAGTATGAAAAAGTGTATAGAAATGTTCCACCAGCTTATGTATTCGTATGTAATAACTAATCCTACTCCTTTTCTCTAGTTTATATTGAATTTAAGAATAGAAAGAGTGAAGAAACATGTCAGAAAGAACCATCCTTATTGTCGACGATGAAGCTGAAATTAGAAATATTATGTCCATTTATTTAAAAAATGAAGGATATCAAGTAGTAGATGTACCGGATGCTGCAACAGCTATGGATATGTTAAAAAAACAAAAAATTGACCTGATTATTCTAGATGTGATGATGCCAGGGATGAATGGGATAGATACTTGCTTGAAAATCAGAGAAGAATATACCATGCCCATTATTTTTTTATCAGCTAAATCAGAAGACATGGATAAAATTCATGGTCTGGCCAGTGGAGCAGAAGACTATGTTACAAAGCCCTTTAACCCATTAGAACTGATGGCGCGTGTAAAATCTCAACTTCGTCGATACTATATGCCCCCTGAAAGAGAGGTTTCTTCCAACTTCTTAGAAAAGGGAGACTTAAAAGTAGATGGAAGAACAAATGAAGTGTTTGTAAGAGATCGGGAGGTGCGTCTAACTCCTAAAGAATTTCAAATTCTCTCTTTGTTACTTCAGCATCAAGGACAAGTATTTAGTATTCAACAGATTTATGAAACTGTATGGAAAGAACCCTTTTATAAGTCGGATAATACGATTATGGTCCATATGACAAAAATCAGAGACAAGATAGAAGAGAATCCTAAAAAACCAATCTATATTCAGACAGTATGGGGCGTAGGCTATAAAGCATGAAAACAAAAAATAATGCAGATAAGATTGGACGCCCATCAGTCAATTTGAACACAAAGTTATTCCTTATCTTTATTCTCTCCTTGGTCATATCTATTTTTAGCTTTTTTCTTTTTATCTTTATCAATCCTCAATTTGGGGATATTCGTAACCAACAAATAGAGCAACAAAAAGAGGAAGAGACCATTAGAAAGCTCCTTGCCCAACTCACTCATTCCTTGGAAGAGAAGCGCATGAGCTTAGATGATATAGATAACATTGCTTCAATGCTAAATCCTATAACGGATGCTCATCCTAATTTAGGGTTCTTAGTAGCAAATGCCAAAGGAGACGTTCTTTTTCATTCAAATAACCAAAAGATAAAAAATACCAATATACAATATTTACTTAAGCAAAAGCTTGCAGATGAACCCACGGGCAATGAATCATTTAATACACATTATTCTTCTTTTATATCGCTCCTTTCCCTTCAAGGTGATATCGGATACCTCATTATTGAAGGGCCTTCTTTTGATCCTATTTTTAGTCCGAATAGATATATTTATCAAGTCTATATGGGACTTGGAGGTAGTGTGCTCATCTTCTTTGTCTTGTTTCTATTATGGACAAGGCCTATTACACGGTATATTAAGCAGATTGAAGAGGGAATCAACAGGATTGTGAACAAAGATTGGACGTATTCCATTCCCGTGAAAGGTAAAAATGAACTGTCATTCTTAGCTAAAAACATCAATTGGATGACTCAACAAATGCGGAAAAGGTTTGAAAAAGAACGTAAAGTTGAACAAGCAAAAAATGAATTAATTACGAATCTCTCGCATGATTTACGAACTCCATTGACCTCTATTATTGGATATCTAACACTCTTGAAAGATAAACAGTATAAAAATAGTGAGGAGCTGGAAAGATACATTCAGACTACCTACGGCATTTCATTCAAATTGAAAAATTTATTGGATGAACTATTCGAATATACAAAGTTGTCTTTACCTGACGTAGACATGCAATTTCAAGAAGTTGACTTAGGTGGAGTCCTATATCAGCTTGTAGGAGAGTATACCCCTATGTTTGAAAATCGTGGGCTTTCCGTAAAAGTAGAGATTCCTGATGAGGCTGTTTTTATCTCCATAGATATTGAGAAAATGATTCGCGTTTTCGATAATTTACTTTCGAATGCTGAAAAATACAGTCATGAAAGTGGAGATATTGAGATAGTCCTCTATACTAACGAAAAACAAGTCATTGCACGTATTTCTAATACAACTGATCAAATTGCTTCTGAGGAATTAAGCCATCTGTTTGATAAGTTTTATCGAATGGATAAAGCACGTTCTAGCGAAGTGGCAGGATCGGGCATTGGTCTTTCCATTGCCAAACGAATTGTTGAACTTCATCAAGGAGAAATATGGGCAGAAAGTGAGAAAGAAAAGATAACGATGTATGTTGCGTTGCCTTTTCCTCATGATAAAGAAAAGAAAGAGATTATTTATGAAGATTTATGAACTAATTAGATTAGCAGTAGAAATTATGTTTACACTAATTTCTGATGATGTTCTCATGCTAACTTTTTATGAAAAAACACCTTCAAGTGATTACCAGGTAATCACTCGAAGGTGTTTTCTATTATTTTATCAAAACCGTTGTATTCGCCGGAATCACAAGCTGATTTTTGACTTTCTTAGCACCTTTTTCACTAGCAAAAATCAATTTACCTTTCGCTGCTACAGATACTTTTACAGGTTGATTTGAAATATTGTGATACACACTAATGGAGTTGCCTTTATATGTGCGGCTATAAGCAACAACTTCTTTACTGTCTACTGAAATAGATTGAAGCGTTCCTTTTACTAACTCTTCATGCTGCTGGCGCACGCGAATCATTTCACGGTAATGATTTAACAAAGAGTCCTTTTGTTTGGTTTGTGCTTCTACAGACACACCGTTGCCGCCTTTATTGTATACAGGTGTTTCCCAGCTAGTTTGTCCAAGTCCGTTTCCTTCGTACCAGCGGAACGGTTCACGGATTAACTCATCAGGCTTTTCACCAGTCATGCCAATTTCTTCACCGTAATAAATATACGGATTTCCAGGAAGCGTAAGTAATATAGAAGCAGCTGATTTTGCTTTGTTCACATCGCCGCTCAGCTCACTCATGACGCGATTTTGGTCATGGTTGGTTAAGAAAATTCCGTCAATTTTATTTGGATTATATGATTTGAACAGCTCATCCGTTGCCGCTGCTGCAGTGGCGATTCCTTGATCATTCCCTGCTTTTACAGAGCTGACAATTTTTCCTGCTAAATCAAAGTTAAATAGGGAATCAAGCGATTGATAATAAGGAGCTACTACTTCCGGCTGATCCCATACTTCACCCGTTAGATATACGTTAGGGTTTTCTTTTTTCATTGCATCTCTAAACTCATTCCACCACAGGAGATTTTTCTTAGCGCCTTCAGGCGTTTGACCTTTAAAGATATGAAGGGCAGCATCTAAGCGGAAGCCGTCAACGCCTTGCTTTAGCCAAAAGTTTCCGACGTTAATCATTTCTTTTCTTACTTCAGGGTTATCGTAATTTAAGTCAGGCATTCCTTCCCAGAACGTTCCGTAAAAATACTCTCCGTTTGGAGCTTTATGCCATACTTGCTGTCCCCAAGATCCTTTTTCATTCAAATCGGTATTTTTATCAGCCCAAATATAGTAATCTCTGTACTTGCTGTTTTTATCTTTTAATGCAGCTTGAAACCAAGGGTGTTCGCTGCTCGTATGATTCACAACAAGGTCCATAATGACTTTTACGTCTCGTTTGTCTGCTTCTTTCATCAGCTTGCGAAAATCTTGCAGATTTCCGTACTGCGGATCAATGTTATAATAGTCCGTTACATCATATTTATGATAGCTAGGAGAAGGGTTAACTGGCATCATCCAAATCCCGTTTACTTGAAGATCATTCTTTGTATGAGAATTTCCGTCATTTAAATAGTCCAGCTTTTGTGTAAGACCTTTTAAATCACCATGTCCATCTTTATTTGCATCGTAAAAAGAGTTTACATACACCTCATAAAAGACACCGTTTTTATCTGCAGCTGGAGCTTTACCTTTATGTACGGTTTCGGCGTGAACGCCTGTTGATAAGCTAGCAGCCAGCGGCAGTGTTAGAGCTAAAGCTGTCCATTTTTTACCTTTCATCGTTTCATCCCCTTTTTTGCAATCGTTTGCATAAATTGACTACAATTGAAATATAGCACCTATTTGAAAACGATTACAACGAAAATTTCATTTTGATTATTTTGAACTAGTAATTTTTCTGACAACCTGTTTGTTTACTGCGTCTAATGACATTGAGCGGCTGCGTTATATTAAGGCAATAGATAGAAGATAGCAATAAAATAAGGGATTATTATCCAAGTGAAAATAATGACTATGTCAAATATTCTGACAATGTTGTTGTTCAATTCATCATCTCGTGCTAAAATCCAAATATAACTGAAAAACGGTACTGCGGTTCCGAAAAACGGAACTTAAAGTATTGATGCAGATAATAAAGCTTGAATTTTATTTACTATCTGCAAATGATTACGCTTACATTAAAGGGGTTAAGGGGGAAGAATGCATTGAGTAAAGTAGATTTAAACTGTGATTTAGGGGAAAGCTTTGGTGCTTATCGTATTGGCAATGATGAATCCATTTTAGAGCACGTGACGTCTGTGAACGTAGCCTGTGGATTTCATGCAGGGGATCCGAGCGTCATGAGAAAAACGGTAAAATTGGCCGCTGAAAAAAAAGTGCAAATTGGGGCTCATCCTGGTCTGCAGGACCTTATTGGTTTTGGTCGCAGAAACATGAATATTTCACCTCAGGAAGCCTACGATATTGTGGTCTATCAAATTGGGGCATTAAACGGTTTTTTGCAAGCAGAAGGGCTATCGATGCAGCATGTAAAACCTCACGGTGCACTATATAACATGGCTGCTAAAAACAAAGCGTTGTCTGAAGCAATAGCAAAAGCTGTTTACAACGTAAATCCTGAGCTGATTTTGTTTGGGTTATCTGGAAGTGAGCTGATTCAAGCAGGTAACAAAATTGGTTTAAAAACGGCTAACGAAGTATTTGCAGACCGTACCTATCAGTTAGACGGTTCTCTCACTGCTCGCACAGAACCAAATGCTTTAATTGAAAATGATGACGAAGCTGTTTCTCAAGTTATTACAATGGTGAAAGAAGGGAAGGTAAAATCTCAGCAGGGCAAGGATGTAGAATTGCAGGCAGATACGATTTGCATCCATGGAGACGGAGCTCACGCACTTGAATTTGCCCGTCATGTCAACCGTTCTTTACGAGCATCAGAAGTGGTAGTTAAGGCTATTTCAAAATAAAAACTACATATAATCAGGAGGAAGATGATATTGGAGCCAATTAAAAAATCAACACCTCAGCAAAAGCTTTCGGCTGCGCCTAAAGTAAACTGGACGTTAATGCTTGGAGCCGCTTTTTTAATGGCCACATCGGCTATTGGACCAGGATTTTTAACTCAAACTACCGTATTTACACAAAATTTAGCTGCAAGCTTCGGATTCGTTATTTTAATTTCAATTATTCTTGATATCTTTGCTCAAACCAACGTATGGAGAATTATTGCCGTTTCTGAAAAACGAGGACAAGAAATCGCCAACATGGTATTTCCGGGATTAGGGTACGTGCTCGCTATTTTAATTGTTATTGGCGGACTTGCTTTCAATATTGGAAATATTGCCGGTGCCGGGCTTGGATTAAATGCGATTACGGGTATTTCTCCAACAGCCGGAGCTGCAATTAGTGCAGTTATTGCCGTGCTAATCTTCGTTGTAAAAGAAGCGGGAAAAGCAATGGATCGCTTCACGCAAATTGCTGGTTTTGTCATGATTGGGCTGATGCTATATGTAGCTGCTACCACTTCACCTCCCGTTGGAGAAGCTGTAGTGAAAACTTTTGCTCCTGACAAAATTGACATTATTGCAATCGTTACGCTTGTTGGAGGAACAGTCGGTGGTTATATCACCTTTGCTGGTGGACATCGTCTTTTAGATGCCGGCGTAAAAGGTATCGATTCTTTACCTCAAGTAACCAAAAGTTCTGTAACAGGAATTCTCATCACTTCTGTTATGCGAATCGCTTTGTTTTTAGCTGTACTTGGCGTTGTGTCTAAAGGTTTACAAATTGATCCAGCCAATCCTCCGGCATCCGTGTTTCAGCTCGCAGCAGGAAACGTCGGTTATAAAATCTTTGGTATTGTTATGTGGTCTGCCGCTATTACGTCTGTAGTGGGAGCTGCTTATACATCTGTTTCGTTTATTCAAACGTTTAGTGAAAAACTTAATAAAAACTCAAACTGGATTATTATTGGATTTATTATTATTTCAACTCTGTCGTTTGTCTTAATTGGAAAACCTGTAAAAGTTCTTCTTTTAGTTGGAGCAATCAATGGATTAATTTTGCCAATCGCTCTAGGAACATTACTAATCGCTGCGTACAAAAAAAGCATTGTTGGCGAGTATAAACATCCTTTATGGCTTACCATTTCTGGTGTACTTGTCGTTATTGTAATGGCTTTAATGGGCGGCTATACGTTAATGGATCAACTTCCTCAATTATTTAAATAAAACAATGTGCCCGCACGTAAGTTGTGTGCGGGCAATGATGGGAGATGGAAACATGACAACCCTTTCACAACTAACTCCAGCTGAACTTCGTCAGCAAATCCGTAACAATCAGCTTATTCAACCAACAGCAGGCATGGCAAACGGCTATGCTCAAGCTAATTTAGCTATTTTACCAAAGCAACAAGCTTTTGACTTTCTATTGTTCTGTCAGCGTAACCCTAAATCGTGTCCTCTTTTAGATGTCACAGACGTTGGATCTCCGGTGCCAAAATTTGCGGCTCCATCTGGAGATATTCGTACAGACATTCCAAAGTATCGAATCTATGAAAATGGGGAACTAGTAAAAGAAGTAACTGATATTACAGACTATTGGACAGAGGATATGGTAGCTTTTCTTATCGGCTGCAGCTTTACATTTGAGTACGCGCTTTTAAACAACGATATACCTGTTCGTCACATTGAAGAAAATTGTAATGTTTCTATGTATAAAACAAATATTCCATGCGCTGAAGCAGGAATATTTCACGGCTCAACGGTGGTTAGTATGCGTCCAATTCCTCAGCAAGATGTAGTACGGGCAGCCCAAGTAACTTCACGTTTTCCAGCTGTGCACGGGGGGCCTGTTCACATTGGAGATCCGGCTGCAATAGGGATCCAAGACCTGCACTCTCCGGATTTTGGTGATGCTGTTTCGATTAAGGAAGGGGAAGTGCCCGTATTTTGGGCTTGTGGTGTAACTCCTCAAGCAGTAGCAATGGCAACAAAACCTTCTATTATGATTACACATGCTCCGGGGCATATGTTTATCACAGATATTCGAGATGAAAAACTAGGTGTTTTATAAAAGAAAGAGGTGTAGATATGAATCAAACCGTAACAAAAGCGTCGGCTGTTATTTCTCCGCTTGGCGACTCAGCGCTTGTTATAACGTTTGGAGATAGCATTCAGTACGACATTCATAAACAAATTAAAACGTGTAAAGATTCGATAGAATTAAATCCTTTCCCTGGATTTGTTGAATGCGTGCCGGCATTTACAAATCTTACAATTTTCTACAACCCTCTTGAAGTTGTAGCAGCCGTGGGAAAAAAGCAGAAGAAGGAATTTGTTTCTCCTTTTGAAGTAGTGTCTTCTATCATTCAAAGTAAACTAGAAAACGAACAGACAGAAAAAGAATTAGACCATCGTACGGTCTCCATTCCAGTTTGCTACGGAGGAGAGTATGGACCTGACCTTGAATATGTCGCTCGTCACCATAACTTAACACCTGAAGAGGTAATAAGTATTCATTCTGAAGGCGAATACTTAGCGTACATGATTGGATTTGCTCCTGGATTTCCATTTCTCGGAGGGTTATCTGAAAAGATTGCTACTCCTCGCCGGTCGTCTCCTCGCACCTCTATTCCTGCCGGCTCGGTTGGTATTGCGGGAATGCAAACAGGAGTGTACCCTATTTCCACTCCCGGAGGATGGCAGTTAATTGGTCAAACGCCCGTTAAATTGTTTTTGCCGGAGCAAAATCCTCCAAGTTTGCTGCAGGCTGGAGATATTGTGAAATTCGAACCTATCTCTAAAGAAGAGTATCAAGAAATGAAAGCAAAGGAGGAGGGGAAATGAGTATGCGAGTAAGTAAAGCCGGCTTATTAACGAGCATTCAAGATTTAGGAAGAAGAGGATTTCAGCAGCACGGTGTGATTGTAAGCGGAGCAATGGACTCTTATTCCCTCCGAATTGCTAATTTACTAGTTGGTAACGATGAAAAAGAAGCGGGACTTGAAGTTACGCTAATGGGGCCTACCCTTGAAATAGAAAGCGATTGTTTAGTAGCGATCACAGGGGGAGATTTAACTCCTTCGGTCAACGGAAAGCCAGTACCTATGTGGAAACCTTTATTTATTCCAAAAGGAAGCACTTTAGCATTTGGTCCTTGTAGAACCGGTTGTCGTTCCTATCTATCTGTAGCTGGAGGATTTTCTATTGATGAAGTGTTAAATAGTAAAAGCACGTATTTGAGAGGCGAAATTGGTGGCTATAAAGGAAGAGCATTACAAACAGAGGACGTTTTACCTCTATCTGTTCCTGCTGCTTCAAAGCCTGCTTTTCTTTCAAATGAACTGATAAACGGAGTATATACTTCTTCATGGTCCGTAAATTATAAAGAATTTGTTCATTTTACAAAGAAACCAAGTGTCCGTGTTATGAATGGCAGTCAATTTGATTTATTTACAGCGGAAAGCAAAAGTCATTTTATGAAAGAGCCCTTTAAAGTATCAAATCAATCAGATCGAATGGGCTATCGAATGGATGGACCTTCTCTTCAGCTTCAAGAAAAAAAAGAGCTATTGTCTGAAGCCGTCTCACAAGGTTCTGTTCAAGTCCCGCCAGATGGAAATCCCATTATCCTGTTAGCAGACCGTCAAACTACAGGAGGATATCCTAAAATCGCTCAAGTCATCACAGCAGATTTACCGCTTTTAGCTCAAGTAAAACCTGGAGAATCCATTTACTTTTCTCATATTTCGCTTCATGAAGCAGAAAAAATCTATTTAGAAAAAGAACAGCTGCTTCAAGAATTGAAGATTGCTATTAACCTTGCGTCAACTAAATAACACAAAACGGGAGTGACAAGAAATGATAAACGTACGTGAATTGCAAGAAGTTGTTTCATTAATGAATGAATCTGGTATTCAAAAGCTCCATATTGAACACGAAGGAACAAAAGTTGTCATTGATAAAGCAGGAATTCCTTTAGAAGACACAGCTGTTACAGAAGTAAAAACAGTGGAAGTAAAAGCCGCTGCCGCTGAGCAAGCGCCTCAAGATTCTATGTCTGTAAACGCAGCAGAGAATCTTGAAAAGCAAATTTTATCACCAATGGTTGGAACCTTTTACGCTAAGCCAGAAGCAGATGCCGATCCTTTTGTTCAAGTAGGACAAACAATTGAACGTAAAGATGTTGTATGTGTAATTGAAGCGATGAAGCTGTTTAACGAAGTAGATGCAGGAATGGAAGGAGAAGTGCTTGAAATTCTTGTGAAGGACGGAGATGTTGTTGAGTTTGGACAGCCTCTATTTACCGTAAAATCATACTAAAGTATACATACTGTCAGGAGGAGCCACTATGTTCAAAAAAGTGTTAATCGCAAACCGCGGTGAGATTGCAGTTCGGATCATTCGAGCTTGTAAAGAGATGGGTATTGCAACCGTGGCGGTTTATTCAGAAGCAGACAAAGATGCACTTCACGTGAAGCTAGCAGATGAGTCATTTTGTATTGGCAAAACGTCTTCTAAAGAAAGCTACTTAAACATTCGTAATTTGCTTACCGTAGCGCAAGTAACCAAGGCAGACGCTATTCATCCCGGCTATGGATTTTTAGCTGAAAATGCTGATTTTGCTGAGATGTGTGAATCCTATGATATTACCTTTATTGGTCCAAAAGCGGAAGCCATCCGTAAAATGGGAGCAAAAGCTGTAGCACGAGATACAATGAAACAAGCAGGCGTGCCTATTGTACCTGGAACAGAAGGGCTGATTAAAGATAGCAGCTCAGCTATTCCAGTAGCACGAGAAATAGGCTATCCAATCATTGTGAAAGCTACAGCGGGCGGGGGTGGAAAAGGAATGCGTTTAGCTCATAGCGAAGAAGAGCTAGAAAAAGCAATTCGTCAAGCTCAGCATGAAGCAGAAACAGCCTTTGGAAACGGCGGCGTATATCTTGAAAAGTACCTAGAAGAGCCAAAACACATCGAAATTCAAATCATTGCTGATGAAGAAGGGAGTGTGGTTCATTTAGGGGAACGAGATTGTTCGATTCAACGCCGTCATCAAAAATTGGTAGAAGAAGCTCCATCTCCTGCGGTAGACGAAAACCTTCGTGCTAAAATGGGCAAAGCGGCAGTCTCGGCAGCTAAAGCAGTTGATTATACAGGTGTCGGAACAGTTGAGTTTCTGTTAGACAAGCACGGGCATTTTTACTTTATGGAAATGAACACGCGAATTCAAGTTGAACACCCTGTTACAGAACTTGTAACAAACATTGACTTAATTAAAGAACAAATTTCAGTAGCGGCAGGCTACCCGCTATCATTTACTCAGCAGGATATTCACTTAAAGGGATGGGCAATTGAATGTCGGATCAATGCAGAAAATCCGGCTAAAAACTTTATGCCTTCTCCTGGAAAAGTCGAGATGTATTTACCTCCTGGCGGCTACGGAGTTCGTGTAGACAGCGCCGTTTACCCAGGCTATGAAATTTCCCCCTTTTATGATTCAATGGTGGCGAAATTAATTGTAACGGGGAAAGATCGAAATGAAGCGATTCAACGAATGAAACGCGCGCTCGAAGAATTTATTATTATAGGCATTCATACAACCATTCCTTTTCATTTAGAATTACTGAACCATCCTTCTTTTAAAGAAGGGGATTTTACAACCAAATTTCTAGAAAGTAACCCTATTTCAATTAAAGAACTAGAAACGGTGTAAGAAAGGAAAGTGCTCTTATAAGGGAGTGCTTTCCTTTTTTTCTTCATGTATAATAAAAAGAACATATGATTAGCTAGTAAGCTATACGTCTATCAAATACATGTATTCGCACAAATAAGGGAGAAGGTTTTATGCAAGCTAACAATAAAACAGTCGTTAAATCCATGCAGGTTCTCACGCTTTTTATCAAGCACCCTAAGCTTACCTTCACAGAAATGATGGAATATTCAGGCGTTCCAAAAACTTCTTTGCACCGGATGGTTGGTTCGCTTGAAGAAATGGGATTTTTAACAAAAGATGAGCAAGGATACTATTCGCTAGGACTTTTATTCTTGCAATTTGGTCAGCTAGTGGCTAATCGCTTAGATATTAGAAATATCGCAAAGCCTGTAATGGAAACGCTCCGAGACGAAGTAGAAGAAGCGGTTAATTTAATTGTACGAGATGGGAATGAAGCTATGTATATTGAAAAAGTAGATACGCTTCATCCAGTGCGCCTCTATACATCAATTGGAAGGCGTTCACCTCTTTATGCAGGAGCTTGTTCACGCATTATCTTGGCGCATTTACCCGAAAAAGAACAAGAGGAGTATATTACTCAAACGGAGCTAAATCCAATAGGTATTGGAACAATTACAGATCAAAAGAAACTAAGAAATGTATTAAAAGAAGCAAAAGAAAAAGGGTATACCATTAGCACCTCTGAATTAGAAAACTTTACAACATCCGTGAGCGCCCCGATTGTAAATCATCAAAATGAAGTAGTTGCAGGCATTAGCGTAGCGGGAATTGAAGCGAGATTTCAAGGGGACAGACTGCCGTTCATTATTCAAAAAGTAACAGAAGCGGCGAGCCTAATTTCTGAAAAACTCGGTTATCAAGGATCATTAAAGTAGCATACATAGAAAAATGGAGGTAGACCATTGAAACGATTAGAAGGTAAAACAGTCGCACTCGTAGGTCAGCGTAAAGTAGGAGAAATCAGCAAAATTGTTGAAAACCTTGGCGGGACCCCGCTTGTACGACCTGCACAAGGAACAATCTTTTTAGATGACACACACTTAGAAGCAGATATTAAAGAACTGGTAAAAGGAAATTATGATTGGTTTATTTTTACAACAGGCGTCGGGACGGAAATTTTATATAAAACAGCAGATAAGCTAGGACTGGCGGATGAATTTCTTTCTTCTTTACAAGCAGCCAATATTGCTGCGCGCGGGTATAAAACCGTAAATATGTTAAAAAAACTCGGTGTTACTCCAACCGTTCGAGATGATGATGGAAGTACAGCGGGACTAGTCAGGGCGCTTCATTCGTTTTCTTTTGAAGGAAAGCATGTAGCGCTTCAGCTTCACGGAGATCCTGCACCAAAATTGATTGATTTTCTTTCGAATCAAAAAGCCCAATTTAAAGAGATTTTACCGTATCAGCATATTCCTCCAAAAGCAGAAGTCATGGAACAGCTTATAAACGAATTAATAAGCGGGAAAGTTGATGCAGTTAATTTCACAAGTGCTCCCCAAGCCCGATTTTTATTTTCGTTTGCAAGAGAACACGGACAAGCCGATCATATTCGAGAACTCTTTAAAAGCTCTGTAGTAGCTGTATCCGTGGGAAAAGTAACCGCTGCTGCTTTAAAAGAAGAAGGAGTAGATCGTATTGTTATTCCTGATCAAGAAAGAATGGGAAGTGCAATTGTAGCTTTAGAACATTATTATCAGCAGCATGATTAACAAAAGACCTTCTCGCCTCACCGCGAGAAGGTCTTTTGTATGACTTCATCCAAACGTTGTCGAATATTGTTTGATAATTACCTATCACCCTTTTTTTAAACACGTGCAAACGACAGATAAACATAGATTTGTTACTATTTTAGAAAATCATTTTCAAATATTGTAAAAATAGTAGAAAAAGGTAAAAAACAGACGTGGATGTTAAAAAATTGTTACGTTCTTTTTAGCAATAACTTATATCCAACCATCTTAAAAAATCTTGATTGACTATTTTATCATGTTAAAAACAGTGCTGTGTAAAGCCCAGTGGATTATTTGTTTTAATAGGGATATAAAGGTATATTTTTGCAGGTGAAAGATGAATGTATACACAAGCGTTAAATGTTACATTACTGAAATACAATTGTAATATTGTTATTCTTTTTTTGAACGTTTATCGTGGTATAATTTTCGTAGATTTTCATTAGCATATTTAGCTATTTATCGACAAATACAGTGAACTTTACATAAATTGTCAGACTTTTATACATATTGATACATAATTAGAAATTACTAGTTTAACAGAGCGAGAAAGCGGAGGAATTCATATTGAAAAAGAAAATGCTTTTACTTAACACAACGGTTTTATTAGGCTTGGGAGGAGTTTTATCAACTCCAGCGTATGCCTCTACCATTCAGGATATGGAATCACAAAAATCTCAAATTCAAAATCAGCGTCAAGATGTGCAATCTAACATCAAAGCAGCTTCTGATGAATTAACACGCCTTCAAGCAGAGCAAGATCAAATGAAAGCACAGCTTGAGCGCTTAACAATAGCAGAAGAAGAAAACAATAAAAAAGCCCAAAAAACAGAAGCCGATATTAAAGAAACGTCTAAACAAGTAGAGCAGCTGGAAAAAGAAATTAAGCTGCTTCAAGAAAAACTTGAAAAGCGAAACGATATTTTAAAAGATCGTGCACGTTCTCTGCAAGAAAGCGGCGGTAACGTAGAGTATTTACAAGTTCTACTTGGTTCTTCAAGCTTCAGTGATTTTGTAGACCGCGCGTTAGCTGTTTCAACTATTGTAGATGCAGACCGTGGTATTTTAAAAGAAACTAAAAATATGCAAGACGAATTAAAAACAAAACAAGCTGATGTTAAATCTAAGCTTGCTAGCTTAGAAGACATGAAGGCAGAACTGGATGAAATGACTGTCCAGCTAGCAGCTCAAAAGAAACAAAAAGATGCACTGGCAAAAGAACTAAAAGATAAAGAAGCAAAAAATGAAGAACTAAAAGCTTCTCTACAAGCAAAAGACAGCTCTCTTGCAAATGAACAGTCTACGCTTGAACAAAATATTAAAGATCAAAAAGCTGCAGAAGAAGCAGCAAGAAAAGCAGCTGAACAAGCGGCTAAAGAGGCAGCTAAGAAAGCAGCCGAACAAGCTCAAAAAGCAGCGGCTGCGCCAGCTGAAAAAGCCGATTCATCTTCTGCTAAGGCAGAAGCACCAAAAGCAAGCAGCAATGATGTGGCACCTACAAGCGCTCCGGCTCCAAAAGCTAGCAATGTTGTAACAGTAGGAAACCGCTGGATTGGAAACTCTGCTTACGTATTTGGCGGAGGACGCAGCCAGTCTGATATTAGCCACGGTTTATTTGACTGCTCGTCATTTGTACACTGGGCATATTCTCAAGTAGGCGTTAACCTTGGACCTCTTGGATCTGTAAGTACAGAGACGTTAAAGCATGCTGGAACACAAGTGTCTTCTAGTCAAATGCAGCCTGGCGATCTTGTTTTCTTCGATACATATAAAAAAGACGGCCACGTTGGCATTTATGTAGGAGGCGGCAAGTTCATTGGTGCTCAAAGCTCAACAGGTGTTGCAATTGCAAACATGAGCAGCGGCTACTGGAAACAAAAATTCAACGGACGCGTAGTTCGTATTTAATAGGGTATAGTAAAAAGAAAACATCCAATTTGGATGTTTTCTTTTTACATTGTAAGGAGCGTATGACTATGAACTCTATTTTTGATCATATACAGCCCAACTTAGATATTTTATTTGTCGGTTTTAATCCAAGCATCCGTTCCGGTGAAACGGGTCATCATTTTGCTAATCCAACCAATCGTTTCTGGACGATTCTTCATAAAGCAGGTTTAACAGATCGTAAATACCATCCCGAGGAAGATCACTCGTTGTTACAGCTAGGATACGGTTTAACAAATATTGTAGAGCGTCCTACAAAGGCAGCTGATGAGATTACAAAAGAAGAATATGCGGAAGGCAGAGAAATCTTAAAGAAAAAAATCGCTACATACACGCCTAAAATCGTTTGTTTTGTTGGAAAAGGCGTTTATCAGCAGTACAGCAGACGCAAGCAAGTAAAGTGGGGCAAACAAGAGGAATCGATGGTATCAGGAATAATGGATTTTGTTGCCCCGTCTTCAAGCGGACTCGTTCGGATGAAAGTAGATGAAGTAGTGGCTATTTACGCAGAGCTTCCGAAGCTGCTGCGTACATTAAAATAGAGAAAGCCCTAGGGCTTTCTCTATTTTGCAAATGTAATATCAATTTGAATAATTTCTGATCGGCTTCCGATTCGAAGCGGAGGACCCCAAAAGCCAAATCCTGAAGAGACAATGGTATGCAGTTGATTAGTTTGCTTGTAGCCCCAATCAATTTCAAATAACCGCTTTGTGATCAAATGATTAGGTGCCATTTGTCCTCTGTGAGTATGACCGCATAGAAGTAAATCTACGCCCGCTTGTTCCGCTTCTTTTAAAGAAAGCGGCTGATGATCCATCGCGATGACCGGAAGAGAACGATCCGTTTCACTCGCTAAATCGAAAAAGCTATCTCGGTTTTTATCCGTCTTATCTTTTCTTCCGATTAAGTACAAGCTATCACCTATGTTTAAGACTTCATCCATTAAAATAGGAATGTTCATTTCTTTCATTCTTTCCACAAACTGAGGGATCTTCCCGCCGTAATACTCATGGTTTCCCAAAATTCCATATGTGCCTAAAGGCGCTTTGAGCTGCTTCATCATATAATCCATTTCTTTTTTAAAGAATACGTGGGGATCATCGTCAATAATATCTCCAGGAAGTAAAATAAGATCTGGCTGTATCTTTTGTACATGAGTAATTAACCTCTGCAAATGTTTTTTGCCGGACAATGTGCCAAAGTGCATATCAGATGCTACAGCAATGCGAAGGTTTTTCCGATTCGTCTTTTTAGCAAGCGAAATCGTGTATTTTCTTACCACAGGACTGTAAGCATTATACGTACCGTAAGCAAAAATGAATAAAAAAGCGGCAATTATGAAAAATCCAATTGAATCGATAGCTGTAGAAAGCGAAGCGCCTAGAAGAGTAAGGATATAGACGGCTAGATTACTTATAGGAAGCAAAAGAACCGAATATTGAATAAATCCTAACCAGTACGATCCCACAATTTTAAATATGCTCACTTGTTGAAACGCACGACTGATGATAAAGGAATAAGCAAAAAAGACAACGATCACCGTAAGAATCCATTTGTTTTCCACTTCAAACATTGTGTGAAGCCACATCCAAGCGTTCCATCCGATGTACAGAACGAATAAATTATATAAAATAACAACTAAAATAGATCTTACTAACACACTTACTTTCATAAGCTAACCTCTTTTCTTTCATCCGTAATTCCACTATAGCTCATTTTTATTGCTTCAACAAAATTTTATCTCTTCTTCTCATCAATAAAATTTTTGCTTGTCACACAAACGAAAAAACACACCTATAAAACAAGGTGTGTTTTTTGTATTAATGATGGTGATGCGCGTGGTGAAGGCTGCTAATCACAAATTCAGGCTCTGGAACGTGGAAATATTGAATCCATACGCCTTCTAAAAATTTCTCGCGTTTATCTAAAACGATATCGATATCTTTATCTGTTTTTATGATTTCATCATGTTCAGTCGGCGTATCGAATTTCCAATCATAATGCGCGTGATCACCGTGGTCGATAGTTACATATACACGAATCATTTTTCCTTGACCTTCTGGGCTAGCCAATGCATTTTTTAACACTTTTGCTGCGTTTCGATTAATTTTTACTTCCATTTCGAAAACTCCATTCTGTAACTTAGTATGTAAAGTATTTTCGCAAACTTAAACGAAAAAGAGAAATTTTTTGCCTCACGCTCCGTGTAAAGTTGCTTCATTCCACCGTAATACGCTAAACTACACCATATTGAATGAAAAAGGAGCGTATCATGAATGAAGATTGTTATTTTAGGTGATACTCATATTCCAAAAAGAGCGAAACATTTTCCAAAAAGACTCCTAGCCGAACTGAAAACAGCTGATGCTATTATTCATACGGGAGATTTTCAAACGATAGATGTCTACAATGACCTGGGTGCGTTTGCTCCTGTACACGCTGTAATTGGAAATGTAGACAGTGAAGAGCTTCAGGAAGTACTTCCATCTTCATTACTTCTTCCATTTGGCGATGTTACGATTGGCGTAGTCCACGGTCATGGCAAAGGAAAAACGACTGACAAACGTGCACTTTTGGCATTTGAACATGAACAAGTAGACGCAGTGATTTTTGGTCATTCTCACATTCCTCTTCATAAACAAATTGGTGATATTACGTTGTTTAATCCAGGTTCCGCTACTGACAAACGGAGGGAAAAGCAATTTTCGTTTGGACTTCTGTACATACAAAAAAACACGCTGCGTTTTGAACATGTTTTTTATGATTCTAAAGACTAAAACAAGAGAGGACTCTTGTTTTAGCATTTTTACGTTGTATGGTCTAAATGAGCAATATATTCGTGAAGCTTATTTTCTTCGTAATCATTTAAGTCATGCATCGGAATAACCTGCTGAGTTTGAGGATCCGTTCCTCTTACTTCCGCAATTTTTACTCCTTCTTTATAGATATTAAAAATATCTTTTTCTTCTCCGCGCTGAACCTTTTCTGTTTCAAACATTGAAAAAGATTTGCTGTTCTTACTTTCTTCCATTAAAATCACCTACTTTTTTTATCGTACTCTTATCTTTTCACTCCCATTGTTAATTATGTATACACTCGATGACTAAAGGAATATGAAGTCTTGCCGATAGAAAGAAAGTGCACGATCACTTTTAACTACGGGGAGAGAGGCTACATAGCATGGAGAGAGTAAGAAAAAAAAGGTCCCTTAATAACTTTAAGATAAAGCTGGGGCTAGCATTTGCAGCGATCTTATTAGTGCCATCTGTTACGATAGGTGTATCAGCTTACATAACAGCGAAACATGAAATTGAAAACCAAATTATTAACACAGCACAGCAAAATGTACAGTCCATTAATTCGGTGATTGACGATACCATTGGACCAAAAATTCATGATGTAGAGTTTTTTGCATCAGTGGTAAACAACGAGCGCTACAATGAAAAAGATATGGCTACTTTAAGCAAAGATTTTAACTTATATGCTCCGCTTCATCCAGAAGTCGTCAGCATTTTCACAGGAAATCAGCAGGGGAAGTTTATTCAAGCGCCTAAAAAAGTGATACAAGCAGGCTATGATCCTAGAAAACGAGACTGGTACAAGCTAGCCATGCAAAACAAAGGGAAAACAGTTGTCACTGAACCTTATCCATCAGCCTCTACAGGTCAGACCGTTATTACTGTAGCGAAAACAGCGGCGGATGGCACAGGGGTTATTGCTTTAAATTTAGATATAAGCCGCATCAATAAAGCTGTCAGCAAAGTAAAAATTGGAGAAAAAGGATATCCATTTCTTTTGGATGGAGAAAGAAAATATATTGTTCATCCTACGGAAAAAGCAGGTACAAAAGCGACAGATTCCCTTTTTGACAAGCTTTATGCAAAGAGCTCAGGGTCTTTTGAATATACCTTTAACGGGGATGAAAAAAAGATGGTCTTTACGACAAATAAAACAACAAAGTGGAAAGTTGCAGGCACTATGTATTCATCAGAAGTGAATGAAGCAGCACAGCCTATCTTTTACAAAACACTATTTATTATTGTATCTTGTCTGATAATCGGGAGTCTCACTATTTTTGTGGTGCTGCAATCAATTATTAAACCCCTCAAACAGCTTAAGAGTCAGGCTCTGAGCGTTAGTGAAGGAGATCTGACAACAGCGATTACCGTCAATTCAAAGGATGAAATCGGCGAGTTAGGGTATGCTTTTAGTCAGATGCAAAACAATCTTCGCACATTAATTCAAAATGTTGAAATGAGTGCAGAACAAGTGGCTGCTTCTTCAGAAGAGCTAACGGCCAGCTCACAGCAAACGAGCGCTGCGACTGAACAAGTATCGGTTGCGATACAAGAAGTGGCTTCTAGCGCGGAAAAACAAACGGCTGTTATTGACCAAAATGCAGCTTCTTTAGATGAGATTGTACAAGGAGTTTATACAATTGCTCAGCGTACAGAAACCGTTTCTCAGCTTTCAAATCACACGACGTCTGAAGCTGTAGAAGGCGGGAAGGCTGTAAAAGAAACGGTCGAACAAATGGAATCCATTTCTCGATCCGTCGAGCTATCTAATACAACGATTCGTACTTTGTTTCAACGTTCAAAAGAAGTTGGGACCATTTTAGAAGTAATCAGCGGCATTGCTGCTCAAACAAATTTACTAGCCTTAAATGCTGCAATCGAAGCGGCACGAGCCGGAGAACATGGAAAAGGGTTTTCCGTTGTAGCAGCGGAAGTGAGAAAGCTGGCAGAACAATCACAAGTATTCGCATCTCAAATTTCGGAGCTTATTCAAGCGATTCAACAAGATACTCAGGAGTCTGTCCATACAATGGAGCAAGTAACAAATAAAGTGGAAGAAGGACTAACGATTTCACAAACAGCTATTCAAAAGTTTGAACAAATTCTAAGCAGTATGAATGAAACGGCTCCGCAAGTAGAAGAAGTGGCTGCGACTGCTCAGCAAATTTCAGCAGCCGTTGAAGAAGTAGCGCGCGCAGCGGGTGAAATGGCGATACTTGCTAAAGGAAATGCAGCTACATCTGAAGAAGTGGCTGCATCTACTGAAGAACAGCTCGCTTCAATGGAAGAAATCGCTGTTTCTGCACAATCTTTGTCTCAAATGGCAGAACAATTAACAGCGCTCATCAGCAAATTTAATTTGTAAACTTTCGTCAAATCGTCATAGACCTCTTTTATATTGGAAAAAGTAGAACATACACACATGAAAGAGGTGACAGTATCTGATGGAGCAAACAAAAATGACCTTTGAGCCAGCTTCAATTAACGACGATATGCATGCGAAGCTTAAACAGTTAGAAGAGCAGTTTCAACAAACGTTAGGAAAAAGAGTGGCTTTAGTTGCATACGAAGCTGAAAAATAAAGAAACAAAAAAGAAAAGACCTGGTGTCTTTTCTTTTTTTTATTTCAATAAGGTTAACATACATTAAATTACAAGTTTTTTTCATATGCTTTCTCAAAATAACACTAATATAGTGTAAAATTACACTATATTAGTGTTATTTCACTTTTTGTATGGTATAATTTCACAGAAGTAAAGAAAGGAGCTTACAGTTTAGAATGAGGAAAAACGTGTTGTTAGGAACTTTTTTATCTTTTTATCTAGTAGGTTCATATGCCTCCTATCATATTTATAAACAGCAGCAAACCCGTCCTGTAACGGAGGATGTTGCACATCTTCTTCCTACAAAAGTTAAAGAAATAAAGCATGGGACCACTGAAAAACAGCTGAAAAATTGGGTGAAAACTGCTTCACAGCATCATGAAAAAATAGCGATTTCAGGGATGCAGCACAGCCAAGGAGGGCAGACGTACTATCCTAATGCTATTTTACTTGATATGAAGCAGTACAATAAAATTATAGATTACAAGCCCCGCCAAAAAGAAATTACAGTTCAAAGCGGGACAACATGGAATGACATTCAGCAATATATACATAAAGACTGTCTTGCTCTTCAGGTTATGCAGTCACAAAATATTTTTACCGTTGGAGGTTCTATTAGCGTGAACGTACACGGCAGAGATATTCGATACGGCTCTTTAATGGATACGGTCAAATCTATGCGTCTCCTGCAGGGGGACGGATCTATTATCGAAATTAGCCGGACAAAACACCCTGAGCTGTTTTCTTTAGTAAACGGAGGCTACGGGTTATTTGGGGTCATTTTAGATGTTACGCTTCGTTTAACGGACGATGAATGGTACGAAGATGAAATTATTCGCTTAGATTATAGACAGTATACAGCTTATTTTAAAAACTACGTACAGCATAACCCTGACGTTCGTATGCATATGGCGCGTATTTCTGTTTCTCCTAATCAATTGCTAACAGATATGTACGTCACAAACTATCGCTTATCTTCTCAAAATACTTCTACTGCAAACGAACCGCTCAAGACAGAAAAAATAGTGGCACTTCCTAAATTTATGCTAGGGCTGTCTCGGTATAGCGACTGGGGCAAAGATATGCTGTGGGAAACACAAAAGGCTTATTTCTTAAAACAAAATGGAAGGCTTGAAACAAGAAATAATGTTATGCGTTCTGAAAGTGATTTTATGGAATATGAAAGTGCTAGCCAGACGGAAATTTTACAAGAATACTTTGTTCCAGTTGATGAATTTGCTTCTTACATCGATGATTTACGTCAAGTGTTATCAACTGAGGAATTAAATTTATTGAACATTACTGTTCGCTATGTAGAGAAAGATAATAAAGCCGTCATGTCTTATGCAAAAGGCGATATGTTTGCTCTCGTTTTACTTATTAACCAAAAAAAGGATCACCAAGGCATCTCTGATACACAAAGAGTTGTCCGGAAAATGGTGGATGTGACGCTGCAGCATCAGGGAAGCTATTATTTGCCTTACTACGGCTACCCAAGCAAGAAGCAGTTAGAAGAGGCTTACCCTCATACAACCGCCTTTTTTAATTTGAAAAGAAAATATGATCGGAACGAAACGTTTGTTAATTTATTTTATAAGGAGTATGGAAAATGACGTACAAACAACTCTTACATTCACAAAGCCTTATGATTACCGCAAGCAGTATTGTGTTTCCTTTTTACCTTTTACTGCTTCGAAATCTTGGCGATAGCTATTCACAATTTGGCTTAGCTTACGGAATTTTTGCTTTAACCGCAGCTTTGAGTCATCCGTTGATCGGTTCATGGAGTGACAGAGTAGGAGAAAAGCGCTTGCTTCTTTTATATACGTTTGGGATGGCCGTTGTTATGCTTGTGATTCCCGTTTTAACAACGATCACGCAGGTGTATATCATTCAAATTATAATGGGTCTGCTTGGAGCTCTTCAAAAAACAGCAGAAAAAATAGCGTTATCTAGGCAGACAGATCGTGCTCACACAGGAAAACAAGTAGGACACTATCATTTATGGACCTCTATATGGGCAGCCTTGGCCGTTATTGCAACAGGGTATATCATTGATTTTCTGACAATCGGAAGTCTTTTTTACATCACTTCGTTTATGTACGTAGCAGCAGGGGTATTAATATGGCAAAAACCAAAAACAATCGAGCTTGAACGCCACCATTCGCTGTAAAGCATATATGGACAGGTCACCTGAATTTTTTAGTTCGTACAGTAAGATACTATAAAAAATTTATGTTCTCCCGATATAAGTACTGAAAGGAGAAACGTTTATGCAAGGTATAAGTATATCAGGGCAAGATGCATGGTCTTCTATTATAGTATCGTTCGCTATTTTCATCATTATATGGGGTCTGATTCCAGGCTTGACTATAAAGTATGTATGTAAAAGTCAAACACTAGGTATAGCAAGTTTTTTTGTTGGTATTGCCTATGGGGTTAAAGCAGGTCATTTCCTTATTTAAATACGAATTGGTGTAAGTAAGGAAGCTTGGACCACTATTAGCTAAGTGGTAATGCCTTTTGTTTCCTGTTATTTTTTTAGAGCAATTCTCCATAATAACAGTTAAAGAGGTGAATCCGATGACCGATAACAACGTTGGGTTTGGAGTTAGCGGAGGCGAAGAGACTAGAAAAAAATCTACTGTTTCTAGTGAAGCTCCTATATCTAGTGATGTACAACAAAACCAAAAACAAGATAACTACGAAAAGCTTAGCCATCAACTAAATTCATTATCTGATGATGAATTTAGAGCAGATCGTGATGAAGATTAAGGGTTACCTATCAAAAAAGACTATTTAAATTAAATAAAGTATTATGAAAGTAAACTAAGTGGATTCCATGACTTTAACGTGATAGCATTAACTACTGGTACAAACATACCACTTGACTATTTTGACATGCTATTTTGTCAAAGTTCTTAGTTATTTCTTTGATAACTGAGAATTCATTTGTAACCTTTGAGTAGAGATATAAAGGTAATCCTTCACTTTAATAAGTGGAGGATTTTTTTTATCATTTCGTAATGATTTTGCGATTGTTTGGATTAACGGGGATAAAACAGATACATTGTATACAATGTAAACGTCGTCATGTATAATGTAACTTATTCTTAGTTGAAAACTTGAATGAGCAGGATAGACATACTCGAGATAAGCGGAGGCATACACCAGTGTCTAAGAAAATACATGATTTTAATGATATTATCCGAAAGCTGCGCAAAAAACTTTTTGGAAAAGGTCCAGAACGAATTCATACTGTATTTGTTCAAAATATGGCTATTTCAACTTTGTACGGCAACTTAACGCCAGCTGAAAAATTTATCGCGAGAACAACCGAAGGTAAAGAGACGGTACATATGGCAAGAACAAAGCTTATTCAAAACCTTTATGCTTCATCTCCTCCAGAGGGGCTTGAAGACTTGTTAGGAGCTAAGCTGGAGTACTTATTTTCTGATATCAAAGTGGAAGAAGATATTGCTGTTTCTGTGTTTGTGTTTGAAACTAATATTCAGTAGAACAACGCAAAATACATAATTTAATTAAATGAAAGAGAAGTAGGATCTGCTTGTTTTTTATTTGATTTTATTATAAATAATGATGACTGATATACTGTAAAGAAAGTGCAGGATTATTAGGCAGCATTCAAAAACCTTGTGTAAAAGGTGTTTTTGAGTGCTGCCTTTTTTAATTAAGGAGGAGTTTTATGGCATTTCACAAGCCGGATAAAATGTTAAACATCGCTTTAGAATCGGGGGTTTCAAAGACGAAGTTATCCCTTTCTTCTATTCTTATGCTTGGGTTTCTAGGAGGCGCGTTTATTGCGCTTGGTTTTTTACTAGATGTGCGCGTCATTGGTAATTTACCAGCTGAATGGGGAAGTTTATCAAATCTTTTAGGAGGAGCCGTCTTTCCTGTAGGTCTTATGCTGGTCGTACTTGGGGGAGCAGAGCTCATTACGGGGAATATGATGTCTGTCTCCATTGCCCTGTATGCAAGAAAAGTTTCGCTTCGCCACTTGCTTCATAACTGGTTTTGGGTCACGCTTGCTAACTTTTTAGGAGCCGTATTTATTGCGTATTTCTTTGGACATATTGTCGGGTTAACAGAAACGGGGCCTTTTTTAGATAAAACGGTAGCAATTGCTCAAGCTAAAATTGATGACTCATTTTTTAAAACGCTTATTTCTGCTGTGGGCTGTAACTGGCTTGTATGTTTAGCTATTTGGCTTTCATACGGCGCTGATGACGTTACGGGTAAAATTCTTGGTATTTGGTTTCCGATTATGGCTTTTGTTGCGATTGGCTTTCAGCACGTTGTAGCGAATATGTTTATTATTCCCGCCGCTATTTTTGCAGGTCACTTTACATGGATTGATTTTATTGCAAATATTATCCCTACCTTTATTGGAAATATGATAGGAGGAGCTGTATTTGTAGGCCTTATTTATTTTTCTTCTTATCAACAGAAACAAAAAGAACAATTAAAAAAAGCTTCTTAAGCGGTTTTATCAGTTGTCATTAATAAAAGCAGTCTCTTAGTAAAGAGGCTGCTTTTTTGATAGCAAAAGGTGAAAAAATGTATTTTTAACAATTTATGTATGATAACATATAAAACAATTAGAATATGGTGCCATGAACATTTGAATTCGCACTATTATTTTCATAATAATATTATAGTTAACTAGATGTTGATTAATACATTCGGAAGGTAGAGAAAGAACTATTGAATATCTAGTATTACTTACTGGTTTATATGATCCGTATGCAAATCATATTTAATAACGTATTAAAGGAGAGTGAAGAAATTGAAGTTCGTGTTTGCTGTTTTATTGATTATATTTGGCAGCATTTTAGTTGGATTGACTAGTAACAGTCTAGGCGCGACAAGTAATAACATCATGCATTTAGCTGGAATTGGGTGCCTTATAGCCGCTATTTTTATAGTAAAAGGCAAAAAAGATACTAAACGCCGTACAAAAAGGGAATGCGATGTTTAATCACGCATTCTTTTTTGATGTAAGCAGTTCTAGGCCTTTGTCGTCCACTTTTTCTTACGATTATTATAAAATAGAAAGTAACAGCTATACATACAGCAGTAAGGTGGTATTTAACAATGAAACAATCTAACAAAACAATCGGTATTGCAGCGCATGTCGATGCAGGAAAGACAACGTTTTCCGAACAGCTTCTTTATCATACCAAAAGTATTAAACAACGAGGAAGAGTTGACCACAAAGATTCCTTTCTTGATACCCATACGATTGAAAAAGAACGAGGAATTACGGTATTTGCCGATCAAGGAACTTTTTCATATAACGGTTCTACTTACTATTTAATTGATACGCCGGGCCACGTCGATTTTTCACCTGAAATGGAACGTTCTATTCAAGTGATGGACTATGCCATTGTTATCTTAAGTGCAGTAGAAGGAGTCGAAGGCCATACAGAAACGGTTTGGCAGCTGCTTCAAAAACATCGTGTGCCCGTATTCTTTTTCATCAATAAAATCGATCGTGTAGGAGCAGATCCTGAACGTGTTATAAACGATATTAAACATAACTTAACCCCCGATGTTTTTGACATAACGTCAGAGCTTATAGATGGCTCGTTAAGTGAGGAACTTATTGAATTTATAGCTGAAAAAGATGAAGAGCTTTTAGATGCATTTATGGAAGGCAAGAATGATCAAGCCTATTGGAGAGCGGCTATGCAAAAGCTTATTCAAACCAATCAGCTTTTCCCGTGTGCTTGTGGCTCAGCTTTACAAGATATCGGCATTGAAAGTTTTTTAGAGAAGCTCGATTTGCTAACAGAAACTCGCTACTCGAAGGAAGAAGCATTTTCAGGTCGTGTATATAAAATTCGGCACGATGAAAACAGCATGCGCATCACGTTTATCAAAGCTCTAAGCGGGACAATGCAGGTGCGTGATGAAGTGGCTTATGAAAAAAACGGAGAGCTATATGAAGAAAAAATCACTCAAATTCGTGCTTATAACGGAAGTACATTTAAAAACGCAAATGAAGGTTCAGCCGGCGAACTTTTTGCGGTTACAGGGTTGTCTTCAGCATCGATTGGAGACGGTCTTGGAACATTAAAAGAAAGCCGCTCCTACGAACTTTTGCCTACGTTAAAATCAAAAGTTGTTTTTGAGCCTTCTGTTCATCCAAAAGAAGGAATTAAACTTTTTCAATTATTAGATGCTGAAGACCCTTCTTTACATGTGACGTGGGAAGAAAGGACTCAAGAGCTTCATATTCATGTGATGGGAGCAATTCAGCTAGAAGTCCTCGAAAAACTGATAAAAGAACGTTTTAATATAAACGTACAGTTTGAAGAACCAGAGATTTTGTACAAAGAATCCATTCAAAATATAGTGATGGGCTACGGGCATTTTGAACCGTTGAAACACTATGCAGAAGTTCATTTGAAAATAGAAGCAGCGGAACGAAACAGCGGAATTACTTTTGAAAATGCTTGTCACGCCGACGATTTATCCGTTGGGTATCAAAATCTAGTCCGTCAGCATATATTTGAAAAGCCGCATCATGGTTTGCTGACAGGTTCACCTATTACTGATATAAAAGTGACATTATGTACTGGACGAGCTCACAACAAGCATACAAGCGGAGGAGATTTTAGAGAAGCAACGTACCGTGCACTGCGACAAGGGTTAGAAAAAGCCAAAAATATTGTGCTAGAACCGTATTATGATTTCAAAATTAAAGTAGATATTGATCAAATGGGGCGGGTATTAGCTGATGTTCAAAGCGCACACGGCCGCTTTGATTCTCCTCAAACAACCGAAAACAAAGCGATTATTACAGGAAAAGTTCCTGTGGCTACTTTTATGAACTACGGTTCGACGCTAGCATCTTTTACGCACGGAAAAGGGGCGATGTCTCTATTATTCGGAGGGTATGAACACTGTCATAATGAAGAAGAAGTTATTGAACGAATCCGCTACAATAAAGAGGCAGATCCCGAATACAGCTCATCATCCGTCTTTTGTGCAAAAGGACAAGGCTATACGGTTTCTTGGAAAGAAGCAGAGCAAAAAATGCACTGTTTATAACAAGCACTGTAGCAATCGCTACAGTGCTTTCTTCATAGTAATCTTTCAACAGCTGTTTTCTCCATACATTTACAATAAAAACCACATTATAGTATAGTTTACTTATATTTCTATAAATGAGGTGATGGAAGCATGGATACTACTGTTAAAACAACTAAAAGCGGGATAATAGGTGGAATTCTCGGAGGAATTTCACTTTTATATGTCATTATTAATACTTTATTGATTCTTAACTTTTTTACAGGACTAATTTTTGCTGAAAAACTTCAAGGTCTGCCTATTGTAGCTCCTATCTTTTTAGTTCCGCTCATGATTGTTCCTGCAATTATTGGTTTTTTTATAAAAAAAGACAAGATCTGTCTATGGGCGATTATTTTAAATATCATCTTGTTTCTTGTACCAATTGGCTACCACGTCATCGGTACGTTAGTATTCGGCCCTTAATTAAAAAACGAACAAACTTCAATATAAAGTTTGTTCGTTTTTTTATATCACATAACCACTATTGAGCCGGAGCAGTAGCTGTACTGCTGTTTTCGTCTTTCACCATCATCCTTACGCCTTGTACAACCGCAATTCCTTCCCATTTATCAAGATCAGGTTCAAGAAATTCTAAAGCAAACGTGTGAGGACGTAATGACAGAAACGAAGAAAGTGTGCGGACTTGAATAATAGGGACACCGGAACGCAGAACGTCGAATTTGCGATCCGTTATATTACCCGTAATTTCATATGTATCGCCATCGTTTCTGATATAAAGGTACTTCTTTTTAAAAAAAGTAAATTTTCGTTGAATCATGCCAACTTCATTTCCATGGTGATCTGAAATGATCAGCTTTGGCATAAGGGCGAACATTTTAGATTTACCTGTAAATACGATCTCTTCATTTTTTAAAATCTCAAATTTATTAGCAATAGATAACTTATATGCGACATTTCCAATCACGTCTTGTGATTCATTATAAATAGGAGATTCGCCTAACTCGAAAAACTTGTCTTGTAAGATAATTCCTCGTTTCTCCATTTAAAAACCTCCTTTTACAATATATTACCATATTTTACACCTTTTTAGTTTGGTAAGACCATTTTCATGGGTATTATTAAATAAAGTTCGTCCTTACGTGCTACAAATAATGAAAAGAATGAAAATAGTCTTCAAAGCTCATAATGTGTAAAGGAGACCTTGCTTGTTATAACACCAGGTGAACGTAAAGCAGTTTGTTAGATATTCAAAGTGTACTATACATAAGGAGATGATACTTTATGCCTCAATGGCATCCGCATCGCGAACAAAAAAATTTACCTGATGAATTTCCTGTTAATCCGCTTTTTTCTCGACAAGGAGAAGTGACAATTCCAAGGCTGCGTATTGGTGATCAAGGTATGCTTCCCGAAACAGCTTATCAAATCATTCATGATGAAATTGCTTTAGACGGAAATGCCCGTTTAAATTTAGCTACGTTTGTTACTACTTGGATGGAGCCTGATGCAAAGCGTTTGTACGGAGAGTCTTTTGATAAAAATATGATTGATAAAGACGAGTATCCGCAGACAGCGGCTATTGAAGAGAGATGTGTACGTATTTTAGCGGACCTTTGGAATTCACCTAATCCTGATACAACGATGGGCGTTTCTACTACAGGTTCATCTGAAGCTTGTATGCTTGGTGGACTGGCGTTAAAAAGACGCTGGCAGAAACTGCGTAAAAGTAAAGGGCTATCAACAGACCGGCCGAACATTGTATTTAGTTCATCCGTTCAAGTGGTGTGGGAGAAGTTCGCAAACTATTGGGACGTAGAGCCTCGTTATGTGAACATTAATGCAGATCATCCTTATTTAGATCCAGAAGGCGTCATTAATGCGGTTGACGAAAATACAATTGGTGTCGTACCGATTCTTGGAGTGACGTATACAGGAGTTTACGAACCAATTGCTGCTATCGCAAAAGCATTGGATGAGTTACAGGAGAAAACAGGGTTAGATATTCCTATCCACGTAGACGCTGCTTCTGGAGGTTTTATCGCTCCGTTTCTTCAACCAGACCTTATCTGGGATTTCCGCTTGCCGCGAGTAAAGTCCATTAACGTATCGGGACACAAGTACGGTTTAGTCTATCCTGGCTTAGGATGGGTGATTTGGAGAGAAAAAGAAGACTTGCCTGAAGATCTTATTTTTCGCGTTTCTTATTTAGGAGGCAACATGCCAACTTTTGCGCTCAACTTCTCTAGACCAGGAGCACAAGTTCTTTTGCAGTATTACAATTTCTTGCGTTTAGGTAAAGATGGCTATTATGCCGTGCAAAAAACCTCACAAGAAAACGCGCTGTTTCTCAGCAAAGAAATTGGAGAAATGGAAGCATTCGAAATTATCGCCGATGGTTCAGATATCCCAGTGCTTGCTTGGAAGCTAGAAGAAGGATACACGCCAAACTGGACTCTTTATGACTTGTCTAGACAATTACGCACGTATGGATGGCAAGTGCCTGCTTATCCGCTCCCTGCAGACATGGAAGAAATCACAATCATGCGCATTGTTGTTAGAAATGGATTTTCAAGAGACCTTGCTCATTTATTTATGGTTAATTTCAAACAAGCCGTTGAATTTCTCAACTCGTTGGATAGACCTGTTCTTAAAGACACGAAATACGACAATGGATTTCATCATTAACATCGATTACGAAAACACAAAGCCGTGTTCTGAAAAAGGTATATGGCTTTGTGTTTTTTATGCATAAAAAGATAATCTTTTCAAAAAAATCCCATAAATTAAACAAGAAAATATTCTTATATTTTCTTAATTTTGGTATAATAACCCCTAAGGTTTTATAGTCCTTTAGAATTATATAAAACCTAAAAAAAGATAAAAAAAGGGGATAATAGTCTATGAAAATGTTGAAAGTTGCTTTTGGTATTCCATTATTAGCTATATTGCTAGCAGCCTGTAGTGAGGAGTCCAGTGAAACTGTATCGCAAAAAGAAGAGCCTACAGAGAAATCAACAGCGGTTCATACGAAAGAAAATGGTAATAAAACGGCTGTAAAAGAATCATCGCCGAATACATTACAAACAAAAGCATCCACAATTAAAAAAGCTGTTAATTCTAAAGAAGCTGATCGTGATTACTTATTAAACGTAATGAATGGTTATCAGTACATCCAAGTAGGTGACAATCAATATATTTACTATGGCATTAATCAAGAGCAAAATGTTTTTTGTATGATGGAAGTTAATTTTGACGCGAGTGGTGATTATGTAGAAAACATCAATTTTGTTGATAATGCTTCAGAAGAACAAATTGCTTTGCTTCAAAACCAAATACAAGAACAACAAAAGCAATTATCAGACCTTGAACAGCAGCAAATGGAAAAAGAATTAGATGATTACTATGCGAAGCTAGAAGAAGACCGACAAAAAGAAGAAGAGGCGCAGGCCAAGGCTGATGCAGAAGCTGAAGCTCAGGCAGAAGCAGATCGTAAAGCGGAAGAAGAACGTTTAGCAGAAGAAGAGAAGAAACAGAAGGAGGAAGAGGAAGCTCAGGCAAAAGCGGATGAGGAAGAAGCTGATGCTGATTCAGAAGATGAGGCCCAAACGGCGGAATTAGAATCAGAACCAGAGGAAGAAGAAGATACAGAAGCAACTGCAGAAGAGGAGCCAGCCGAACAAACAGTTTCCCAAGAGCAAGCTATCCAGCTAGTTCGTGATCAGCAAGGCATATCTGAAGATTCAATTCTTCTTGTAGAATACGATCACCTTGACGACTCAGGAAACTATATTATCCATGTTTATGAAAGCGTTGTGGATAATGAAGAAACAGGAGAAGGGCATACAGCTACACAGGGTTGGTATCAAGTAAGTCCTAGTGATGGGTCCATTACTGATGTTACGGTAGATGGTTACTAATACTGTAGTAGGTTTTTAGATGATAGATGAATACCTTTAAAATTAAATTACAAATGAGGGATAATTTATGAGTGAGTTAAAAAATATAGTAATCAAACCTTTACACGGAATTCCAAATGACCAAAATACGTATCATTTTATGCAAGAGACAATTACGATATTAGCTTCAGGAGAAGATACTAATGGTGCCTTTTCAGTTGTTCACCTTGTAGAACCTCCCAAAATGGGGCCTCCTTTGCATGTCCACGAAAATGAAGATGAAACTTTTTATATAAAAAAAGGGAGATTTATATTTTTTGTAGGTGATGAAATCCTTGAGGTAAATGAAAACGAGTACGTTTTTGCTCCTAAAGGAATTCCACATCGATTTGAGGCCGGAATTGACGGTGGAGAAATGATTGTCACAGCATCACCAGCTAAATTTGACAGCTTTGTAAAAGAATTAGGCTTACAAGTTCCAAAAGATTCTGGGCTACCAGATTTCCAAGGTCCAACTCCAGAGCAGATGCAACAATTAGTTAATGTTGCGGAAAAATATAATTATAAATTCATCTTAGAATAAGCTTATATGCAAGTGAATTTCAGTTGATTTTCCTTTATATAAAAAATAGATGCGAAGTCTAAAAACACCTGATCCAACCTATAAAGCAAACGAAACAAAGGTAGGTACGAACTTAAGTAGTTCGCTGCATTGAAGTCAATCATCCAATGAATAAGAAGGTGAGGAACTTGTTATGAAGATGAAACGCTTACTGGCACTTCCGTTTTTAACACTAGGATTTTTGGCAGGCTGTGGGGAAGGTGCACAAACATCTCAAGAAAATCAATCAAATACTGCAAAAAAAGAAATTACGTCATCGGACCAAACAGAGAGAGAGAAAGTTAAAAAAGAAGAAACAACCAACAATAAAACTAATTCAACTCATGTAGCGGAGCAGTCTCCAACGTATAAACAAGAGACACCTTCATCAAAAGAAGGAAACACTCCTGCAGGTAATGCCCGTGGGTCCGCAACAGAACACCCTAAAAGTAATTCAGTAGAAAAGGAACAATCAAAGGGCGATCATTCTTCTTCAGAATCCTCCCTACAAGGAGAAGACAAGACTGTTCCCTCTGAAGAAGAAGCACCATTGTGGGAAGATTCAGCAGCTATCGCGAAACATGCAGAAGAGGAGCAAGAACGAACTAGAAAAGCGGAAGAAAAAAGTGAACGTGATCGTGCCGAAGATGAAGAAAAGTCTATTGCCGAAGATGGGTTATTCATTAAAGTAACACCCGTCATGGTAGAAGAAGAAAAAGCAGCGGCTTATCTTATTCCAAAATTACCTACTGAAACACAGAAAAAAGTGGAAGAGGAAAAGAAGGAAAACCCTTCTGGATTTAGTAGAACTTTATGGAAGTGTTCACAAGTTCGGTACGCGCTAGATAATGGTATGCAGGAAGTGGATGATTCAGGTTTTTGCGGATTAACGAAATAATTAAAAATAGCACATGGTGTTCTGGTTACACCATGTGCTATTTTTCACTTAATGTTCAATCAGTTTGTATTCTTAATGAATCACCATTGTTTACTTACAAAAGAAATAAATTTGGGCAATTTGATAAAATTCATGACTACGATTAGGAAACATACCTTAGTGAGTGAAGCCTTGAAACTAGTAACTTGAAAAGTTTGTATGACAAGCGGATGGAGGGGAAGAAGTTGTTCTTTTTTTTCGCTTCTACATTAAATCAACTACTATCACACTGATTCATAGCTACTTTAAACTTGGGATGCAAAATTGTAAAGTTCTAGGATAAACCATAAGGCATTACTTAATTACATATAAAATGATACGTACTGGCGTATTCAGGCGATTGCGATTAAGTGAGCGGCCATTTTAACCATTTCTAAGATATAATCCATAGCTTGTACATAATTTAATTCATTTGACCTTAAGCGCGTCATTCAGTAGATTCTTAAGAGTTCTGTTTACAACCCGAAAATTAAAATCATTAGAGCGAAACCAACTGACTTGAAAGAGAACTTACACACTCTAAGGGAAAATCTAAGGGAAAAGCAAAAAATGATATGTATTCTAAGGATCTAAGAGCAAGGGAGACCTCAACGGTTTTATTTCTTTTTCTAGTTTACATAATATATATTCTAGGAACCAACAGGTAAAACACAAATTCTGTCTCATTATAAAAGTAAACTTATGATAGTGAGACAGAATTCAAAAATGAGATAAGGTTTATATTTATATCAATCGACTCACTAAACTAATTATCCATAAGATTTGTTCTAATTGAACAATTATAGATATAATTTTATGGAAATACATATGAATTTCACCAGTTTAGTTTTAGGATTGATCAGCTCGGTTTATGTTTAGATTATATTTAGAGATTTTGAAAAATGAATGAGTTTACTTATAGAAATTAAATTTTACACTCATTCATTTTTTCTCATCGTATTCTCAATGAACCCTTTGCAAAACGATGAAATCTGTTTGCGTTTAATATTTTAAGGATTTATTTGCTACTGAACGTATATTTTTCATTCAGTACATATGTTTGCATTAAATGGATTTTTATTCATTGATAAAAGTCAAAACCTCGCATTTTCTGTAATAAAATACATTGGTTAGTATTTTTATTCCGTAAGATTCTGTGTTAAAATCACAACAAACCCCTTTCTTATCAGCTTTTTAGTGATTTTAGTTGTAGTTTCCTTTTTCATCGGGTATAATATTAAACAAATAGATGACGGTATAAATTGGATGTCATTATCCAGTTTTAAAGGAGCGATACTCATGAACATTACAATTTATTATGGAAATCATGAAGATAAAACAATTCATACAATGGATTGTCACGTAGATATCGATTTAGATGATGAAGATATGGTAGCTTTAATAGAAGCTCGTTAATGAATATATAAAAGGCTGTGGATGCTTTTCATCTGCAGCCTTTTATTTTTTGCTCCCCCTCTTCTTTTCCATCTTTTAATGACCGCTACGTTTTAAGATCATTAGCTACTTTTATTATAAAATTTCAAATTCTCCGTTAACTTCTCTTTACTTTTCGACACATTTTTTGTATCATTGAATAAGAACGTATGTTCGTTTTATTTTTATCGTATTGATGATCACAAGGAGTGTTTTTGAATGACGGTACGAAAAAGAAAAAGAAAGAAGCTCCCTCCTACCCTATCCAACACTGGCTTTATTGGAGCAACGTTTGCTGATACAGATGAATTAGCGCGTAACGAATATCACTTCCCTCGTAAACAAATGAAAATCACCCATCATGTTTTAGATGCTTTGCTTCAAGGGGCAACGCACTTATTTCAACAGCATAAAGTTGAAGCCGCTATCTCATGCGTGTATCTTCCTAAGTACAAGAAGATTGGTTTAGTCCTTTCTAAACAGCCTTTTGGCCGCAATGAAGGCATTGGGTATTTTATTAATTACTTAAAGGAAATCGGACATATTGAGTGGGATGAAAAAACGAAAGACTACGAAATACATAATACGAGTTTTATCGGCGTGGTATTTGCAGACCTAGAAAAAATTGCTAAGTTCACTTTCGATTTTGAGCTGGAATTGCTGTCAAAGTTCGTCAAAGACTTAATTATTCCCGCTAAAGAGCTGTTCTTGCAGCATAATGTAAAAGCGTATCTCTCAGGCGTTGAAAATGAAGACCAGCATAAAGTAGGGTTTGTTTTATCCATCAAGCCTTATGATGAACGTAAGGAAGCAGACTTATATTTTGTGGAGTATTTAAAAGAACGTGGTTTATACGAAGAGGACGAGTCTGAAGAAGAGCTAGTACCTATTCATACAAAATGGAGCTTATTTAAATAACATACGTTATACCCGCTGTCTTAATAAGATAAGCGGGTCTTTTTTTGCTTTTTTACTAAAACCCAAAACAAATTAGTAGCAAGTACTAATAGTTAGTAATATAATAATAGTAATGATAAAAAATCATTGATATCTATAATATAAGGAGTCGTTTTTATGATTCAACTAAAAGATTTAGTTCCAGGTGAACATTACAACTTAACAGAGGAAATTGAAAAACATGCATCCGATCAGCTTGCGCTAAAGTGGCAGGACGCTGACGGTGTGCGTGAGGAAATTACATATAACGAGCTGTTAGCAAAAGCAAATAAGGTGGCAAACGGGTTAACAGAGCTAGGATTAACAAAAGGCGATCATGTTTTGGTTATTGCACCTCGCCTTATTGAATCGTATGCTATTTACTTAGCATGCTTAAAAGCAGGTATTATTGTAATTCCTTCTTCAGAACTATTACGCGCAAAAGATATCCTATATCGTTTACATCAGGCTGAAGCAAAAGCGATTATTTCTTACCATCCTTTCTGCAATGAGATCGATAAGATTGAAAACTTCCCTACTTCTCTACAACATAAAATTACGTTTGGTGCTGATGTTACGTCATGGACGCGCTTAGAGTCACTTACGGCGGATGCATCAGAACAGTTCCAAGCAGCTAAAACAACTAAAGATGATACGGCATTCCTTCCTTATACATCTGGTACAACAGGACAGCCAAAAGGCGTTGTTCATACTCATGGATGGGCTTATGCTCACCTTCGTATCGCTGCTGCTGAATGGTTAGATATTAAAAAAGGCGATACGGTCTGGGCAACAGCAGGTCCTGGTTGGCAAAAATGGATTTGGACTCCGTTTTTATCTGTACTTGGACAAGGTGCAACAGGCGTTATCTATAACGGACGTTTTGAACCTAAAAAGTTTTTAGAAATTTTACAGTATGAAAAAGTCAACGTACTGTGCTGCACGCCAACAGAGTATCGCTTTATGGCTAAAATTGATGAGCTTGAACGTTTTGACCTGTCTCACCTTCATAGTGCTGTATCTGCCGGCGAACCGCTAAATGAAGAAGTGATTAATGTGTTTAAAAAATATTTTAATATCCAAGTACGCGATGGATATGGTCAAACGGAGAATACTCTTTTAATCGGTACATTAAAAGGTGTAAAAACAAAGATTGGTTCAATGGGTAAACCGATGCTTGAAGGATTTGTAGAAATCATTGATGAAGACGGGGAACCTTGTGAGCCTGGAGAAGTTGGAGACATTGCCGTTCGTAGAGACCTCCCTTCCCTTTTCAAACATTATTATAAAGATATGGAGCGCACTGAGAAAACGTATAAAGGAAACTACTATTTAACAGGTGACCGCGCTTCTAAAGATGAAGAGAACTATTACTGGTTCCAAGGACGCGGAGATGATATTATTATCAGTTCTGGCTATACAATTGGGCCATTTGAAGTTGAAGATGCGTTAATTAAGCATCCAGCGGTGAAAGAATGTGCCGTTGTAGCTAGCCCAGATGCTGATCGCGGCCATGTTGTAAAAGCGTATGTTGTTCTTGTCGATCATGCAAAAACAACAGATGCAGGGTTTATTAAAGAGCTGCAAAATCACGTAAAGGCTCTAACTGCCCCTTACAAGTATCCTCGCGTAATTGAATTTATTGATGAATTGCCAAAAACTAATTCAGGTAAAATTCGACGTGTGGAACTTCGTGAACGCGAGCAACAAAAAGCATAATAAATGAAAAAAAGACGTATCTGTTTAGGATACGTCTTTTTTTATTAGATAGCACGCTGTGAAGTACGAACATCTACCGTTAAAACACCGGTATTTACGTTTGCATATGCTTTAATGATGACAGGGTAATCTTTGTTGTTTGTGAACTTAAAATCAGGTCCTCCCCACGATACGGTTGCATCTCTTCCTGCAGGTACATAACCTACATGTTTTGAATGGTGAGACCTAGCTGTCACTTGAAGACCAGCGCCGTCAATCGCATTAAATAGCGTAGAAGATGTTTGGCAGATCCCTCCGCCAATTCCCATCACCAGCTGTTTGTTGATAATTTCAGGAGCAGGCTGATAGCCTCTTTCTGCTGTGCGCTCCCCAACTGTTTGATTATAAGAAAATGAATCTCCTGGACCTAATACAACGTTATTAATTGCTTCTGCTGATAGCTGAACATTTCTGTTTCGACTTGTATCACTTGGACGAAAACGGGTAGAATACGAAGCTAGCGATACATCAGCGATCCCTTTAGCAGATGCTGCTGTGACGTTTGGAGCGGTTTCATAAATCGGAACCTTGACATCCAATTGTTTCGTATTTAAGTTCTGCAGATTTTCAACAAGCTCTGCTTCTTTTAAAATGATTTGTTTGGATCCGCCAGTTAACGCTCCATTTGCGTCCATCTTTATGTTTTGCATAGGCGTATCAATTCCTTTTGCCATCTCAGACGCTAACTGTTTAATTTCTTGATCATACACGTCTTTATCCTTGTAATGGACTGGTTTGAATTCTTTCATTACTTGTCCTGTGCGGGAATCTTTTAACTGATACGTCAGGTCTTCAACTTTAAGGACTGGCTTTTTCTTTTTCTCAGCCTTTTTTTCTGCTTTTTTAGCCGCTTGTTTTTGTTCTACTGCAGCTGTTTGCTTTGCAGAATGATTTGTATACACGCTGTACGCAATAAACGCACTAACAATTGTCGCGCCAAGTAAAAGCGCCCCTAAGACTTTCTTCATGTAATTGAATCCCCCCATATCTCGGCTTTACCTCAATATGTTTTTTCTATAAAAATATGTATACATTCATTTTATACAAACATCGTCCCAACGACGATATGTCAAAGTGAATAATCACCATTTTTTATATTTTTTTCTTTGTTCAACACATGAGGTAAAGCGGAATGATGTTCATAGACCCCATTTTTTCTTATGAACTCAATAGAAAACAAATGTTGTATGCGTTTCCTGTTATTACTATTCTTATATATAATAGCACGAAAACAAGGATTTTTTAACGAATTATGGTAATTATTTTAAAATTTTTCTGACAATTTTCGCGGTGTTGTTCATTTTTCTATGGGCATTATACATGGTATAATGGTAAAAATGGAATTTGTTTTATGAGGAGGATTTACGCTTGACTGAACGTTATAGCAAAGAAGAGATTAGTCATCAGCTAGAAAGTATAGATCATGTAAAAGAAGCTCTTTTAAAATATAAAAACACCGTAATCGGTGAGAAATATGATTTGCTTCCCTACCATTTAACTTCAACAAAAGAGGCAATCTTAAAGACCATTCACGATAAAAAAAGCTGTATTGTTAGCGATATCACAAAAGTACTTGGGCTCTCACCTGGTGCTATCACCATTGTATTAAATCAATTAGAAGATGATGAGCTTGTGAATCGTATATATAAAAAGCAAAACCGCCGAAGCGTGTGGGTAGAGTTGACGGAAAAAGGCGAAAAAGTTGTCGAAATATTGCAAGCTACTCGTGTCGATTTTTGGTCAGATTTACTTTCACACTTATCAGAAGAAGAAAGAGATCAATACTTTCACATTATGAAAAAAATATCTCAAAAATTACAGCAATAAATATAAAAAAAGCGGCTATAAAGGCCGCTTTTTTTATTATGCGTGTGCTAAGGCTTGTTTTTTCACTTCGTTTTTCAACACTTTTCCTACGCTGTTTTTAGGAAGTGATGAAACAAATACAACAGTTGGCACTTTATATGGTGCTAATCGTTCTTTACAGAAGTTCACTACATCTTCTTCAGTTAAAGCAGATGCTTGTTGTTTAACAACAAATGCATATGGAACTTCGCCGTACACATCATCAGGCATGCCGACAACTGTCGCTTCTAACACACCATCTGCTGCTAGGACAACTTCTTCTACTTGATCTGGGTAGATGTTGTCTCCTCCATATACAATTACATCTTTATAGCGTCCTTCAATGTAAAGAAATCCGTCTTCATCTAATCGACCTGCATCGCCCATCGCTAACCAGCCATCTTGTAAGACAGCGTTTGTTGCTTCTTCGTTTTGCCAGTAGCCTTTAAACAGATAAGGGCTTCGTACAAGTACTTCACCTTTTTCTCCAGTTGAAACTTCTTGACGTGTTTCGGGGTCTACAATTTTAACTTCCACATGTGGAGCAGGTTTTCCAGCAGAGCTTACTTTCTTCCATCCCATTTGAGGATGCCATGAACTGATAATCCAAGCTTCTGTGCTTCCATACCCTTGAGCTAAAATCATTCCGTTACGATCATATTGTTCAATTAAAGACTCTGATACTTTTGTTCCGCCTGACACAGCAAGTTTTAGAGGAAAATCATAGTGATCTCCTTTTTCAAGCTCTTCTACAATGTACTTTAATGCCGGTGGTAGTGCAAACAGCATTTTAATGTTTTCTTTTTCAATTACCTCAATTACTTTAGCTGGATCTGTTTCTTCAGAACATACCATTGTGTTTCCTGTGTTAATGCACATAAATAAAATGCTCATCGAACTCATGTGAAAGAATGGATGAACAAACAAATAACGCATGCTTTTATCAATATTTGCACGTTCTTCCTGTCCGCCAGAATTTAAAAAGGCACTTACTGATCCGTGTGCAATCATACATCCTTTTGACTTACCTGTTGTACCTGATGTGAACATCATCAATGCTAGATCTTCAGGAAGTACTTCAGGAAGTACTTCTGGTGTGTTTGTGTTATACGCTGAGAATTGAGTTGTAAATTCTTTTGCATCCTCAATTTTTAACGTAAAGCTAAGTTCATCCGTTTGTTCCGCTTTTTCTAATACAGACGTAAATTCATTGTGGTGGATAATCGCTTTTAACTGTCCGCTCGTAATAATGCTATCAAGCTCATAAGGTGTCATGCTTTTACTTAATGGAACAACGACTGCTCCCACTTGTAAAATCCCCATTGTAACGACTGGGTAAGCAATGCTTGTATGAGCTAAAATACCAATACGATCTCCTTTTTGAATTCCTTTCTCTAAGAAGTAATGAGACAATTGATTTACTTTTTCATGAAATTCATTAAATGTATAACGTTCATTATGTTCAACTAGTGCTTCATGTTGAGGAGAAATCTCTGCACGTTCTGCGACTAAGTATTGTAATGTGTTCATTTTATCCTCTCCTTTGTCCGCTCGGACTAAATATTTCGTTCATGAATATTTTAATGACTAAAACATAATAACAAAAAATTTTTCCGAAGTAAAAGTTTAAAATTATCAAAATGTGTTTATATAGGTTGTATCGGGAAATGTTAAAAGAGATACTGTTTTTAAGAAGTGTTGTATTACCAAGGGTTTGAGAAAATTTTACAAAATTTAAATAGTTCAGACACTGGGTTTAATGAACTATTTTTTTCCTTTTTTTGTTTTTAAATTAGTTTTTATTTCTTGTTTTTCATTTTTTTAATATATTTTCTTACTTTCCCCTTATTCACCGGATTTTGAGCTCATTTATTGAATGGAAACGGTGAATATGAAACAATAATATATAAGCATTTGGATTTGAAAGGAGCAAATTTAGACATGAAAGTTCTCGTAATTGGTGCGAATGGTCAAGTAGGCAAACATATTGTAAACATTTTGAATGAAAGTGATGTGCACACTGTACGTGCGATGGTTCGTAAAGAAGAACAAGCAAAAGAACTTGAGGCAAGAGGTATCGAAACGGCTTTTGCAAGCTTAGAAGGCACTGTACATGAAATTAAGGAAGTGATGAAAGGCTGTGACGCCGTTATCTTTAGCGCAGGATCAGGCGGGAATACAGGCCATGATAAGACACTTTTAATTGATTTAGATGGTGCGGTAAAAGCGATGGAAGCCGCAGAAGATTTAGGTATTAAACGATTTGTGATGGTAAGCGCACTTCAAGCACATCACCGTGAAAACTGGAATACTTCACTAATTCCTTACTATGTAGCCAAACATTATGCAGATAAAATCTTAGAAGCAAGCGGATTAACATATACAATTGTTCGACCAGGCGGATTGTTAAATGAACCAGGAACAGGACGTGTAGATGCTGGAGAGAACAAAGAGCGCGGATCAATTCCTCGTGAAGATGTAGCGCGTGTTGTAGTAGAAACATTAAGTGAAGATCATACATTCGGACGTTCTTTTGATTTAGTTTCAGGCGATACGCCTATCACAGAAGCTATTCAATCTATTTAATATAAAAAAAGCAGCGAATACGTATTCGCTGCTTTTTATTTATCATTTAATACATGTACTAAATGATAAATCACTTTTGCTGTCAGTCCCCATATGACTCGATCTTCATAGTAATAAAAATGTTCTTCCATCTCTCTTGTTTGCCAATTATAATTTTCACCACCAATAATCGCGTCATAAGGAAAATTATGTTCGGGTTCTACTCTGAAATGGATATTGTGTATATCAGGTTCGGTACGCTGAAAAAAAGAAAGAGGCACGGTAAATACTTCTGCTACTTCCGAAGGATTCGGTCGAAGTTCAAGCGACTCATCAATAAAACCTACATAAGGATAAATGATTGTTCCGAATTGAGAAACAATATAATCTAAAGCTTGTACGTGCTGAATAGATTGGGGCGTAATACCTAACTCCTCGGATGTTTCACGGATAGCCGTTTCTTTTTCGTCTGCATCCGTCTTCTCGACACGCCCTCCTGGAAAACAAATTTCTCCGGGCTGTCTTCGTAAATCGAGCGCTCTTACCTCAAATAAAACATGTAGTTCCCCTTGTTTTTCAATAAGCGGAACAAGAATGCCGAAGCGGGAGAACTGCTCCATCCCAAGGATTGTCGGCATCCGGTTTTTTAACTTAGCTATAATGCGGGATGCATCCATACGTCCACTTCCTTTCACAAAATGAATTATCAAAAGAATAGCGAGTTATAAGCTGCGATGTCAACTAACCTGCAAAAGAAAGCTGTTATCTTTATTATATGAAGAGATGTATCGAATTGACACTACAATTGATAAAAATATATAGCATGAATATAAATAAAAACAGATAGCACCGGCTACCTGTCTTTTTGTCTTGTTTTTAACAACCCATAAATAAGTAAAAAGAATGCCACCACACTGATGAGCAATCCTCCTACTTGCTTATCAGTGAGTCCAAAACGAAGCTGAAGCCAAAAGATAACCAAGCAAATCAAAATGACGCTGGTAGCTAAATAAAAGTAAATGCTGTAGAAAAACGGATTCGTTCTTTTCCGTTTGTAGACAAGTAGTGAGATGCCTATATACGTACCCAATAGTGTGAGTAATACAACAACTTCCGTTAATGTTCTCACCGCATTCTCCCCTCTCCCTTTTTTCTTCTATACCCCGTTTCTTCTTTTATCAAAAGGTAAAAAGGTATTCATAAAAAACCGCTCTTACGACATACGGAGGTTTTCTCGCTACGCTTTATCCTGAATTATTTGCTTTTTTACATTGGTCGTTTTCATCTTGCTAACATCAGCTGTTTTTTTTACAAAGGCGTTTGTACTATACATCAAGAGCAAAGGTAATGACCGCTTCACATGCTAACTCGCTGTCTACAAATGCTTTGCCTTTTCCTCTTACAATCTTTCCGCGCTGCTTGAGAATCTCAAATTCTAAGCGAAGTGTATCTCCTGGCCTTACTTGACGCTTAAAACGGCATTCATCTATCCCTGCCAAAAAAGCAAGTCTTCCTTTTTGTTGATCATCCGCAGCCATAGCAAATCCACCAAGCTGAGCAAGAGCCTCGACAATAAGTACCCCTGGCATCACCATATAGTCCGGAAAGTGACCTTGGAAAAAAGGTTCATTTGCTGTTACTTGTTTAATTCCTATCGCAAGCTTTCCTTCTTCTTGCTCTAAGATGCGATCAACAAGTAAAAAAGGATAGCGGTGTTGAATGGTATGTTTTATTTGTTTTATATCTTTCATATGTATCGCTCCTTTTTCTTATAATAAGGGGTCCTTGCCGTCAAATGCAGGAAACGTATCTGGATGAAGAAGCGGCGCGAGTTTTTTTAATCCTAACAGCAACCGAGGTGAAGGCCGACAATACAGCCATTCTTCTAGTACATATACACGATGTTCTTTTATGGCAGACATGTCAGACCAGTTCGGTCTCTTGTGTAAAATCGTTGGATTCACTTTGTTTGTCTGTACGCCCACCCAAGCCAAACACACATGAAGTGGATTTCGTTTGAGCACTTCTTCCCAATCACTCTGTACATTTGCTTCTTTATGATCAGCAAATATATTTTCTCCTCCCGCTAACTCACTAATTTCAGTCAGCCAATTTGCTTTGCCAGGAGTAAAGACAGGTTTTGGCCACCATTCCCAGTATACAGTGGCTTTTTCGTCAATTTGATTTGCAATCCCTTTATATGTAGAAAGAAACTGATCATAACGCTTTAACAGTTCAGCTGCTTTTGTTTCAATGTTTAATCGCTGACCTAAATCCTGTAGATTTTGACGGATATCTTCTAGCGAATTAGGATTATATACGACATAAGGAAGCTTTCGCTTTTTTAGTTCTTCAATATTTCGCTCCATTCCAGGAACGCTTAGTGATGCTAGGACTAAATCGGGTTTAGCTTCTTCCACCGCATCCATATTAATAGATAAATCGGGACCTAAACGCGGCAGACCTCCAATAGACTGCGGCCAATCGGAATAATCATCTATTGCTACGAGCAAATGCTCACATTTTAAATACGCTATTAGTTCTGTATTGCTTGGACAAAGCGAAACAATTCGCATAGTTCCCCTCCTGCATTCATTTCTTTTTTTCTATTATACAATAGATCCAAATATAAAAAGCAGAGACTTTCACTGAAGTCCCTGCTTGTGGCGCTCTCTCTTATCCGCCCATCGCGTGATAAAAGAAGTAAAAGAAACCCAAACAGCCAAGTGAACTAATGCTTGTAGTTAAAATGCCGATTGAAAGCAACACCTGTCCGTCTTTTTTTTGTTTGTATCGCAGCATATAATAAAAAGCTAAACAAGTGCCAAGAAGTAAATAAATAGCCCATATGTAAGGTAGATTCTTTAGCTGAAAGATGTATCCTTGATTAAATAATAAACAGTAAATAAAAAAAAGATTTACGATAAAAAATATAGGAAGTACACTTTTCTTCATCTATTAAACCCTCTTCTATTCTTTATTTTCTGCTATAGTTGCCCTGTTTTGATTTCTCAGCTCATCACGTATTTCACGTAAATATTGATTTCTCTCTTTCATTTGCTTTAACACTATAACGATAACAGCTATAATTCCAGCAATGATTCCTATATAAAGAACTCCAAACACTAAGATAGGTACTATACCCCAAAGCTCCATCTCATTCCTCCTATTTTTTGGTTATTACATTATTTTACCGTATTTTGTAAGGATGTCACGTCTTTTATCCATGAAAAAGGGAGTTTGAATATACATTCAAACTCCCTAAAGAGATAATAAAAAATAATATTTATTATAGCGCTTTGCTTTTGACACTCGCTCCCGTTCCGAAGAACTTATCAAAAATTTGATAAAGAGCAGACAGGCCAACTAACCAATAAATCGTTGTTACTAACCAATCCCAAGAGCCAAATAGCTCTTCTACTACATTCACGCCTAATGCTACAGCTAACCAATTTAAACCGCCTAAAATCACAAGAAGAGTCGTTAAACCTGAAAGAAATTTCACGTTGTCACCTCCTTGCGAACTGCATTAGGAAAAGCAGCTCATGTTACATCTTATGCGCTGTATAGATTAGTATATGCATAGGCGCTATGTAAAATAGTTATAAAGAATATGTGATTTATTCTTTTTTATTTCCTTATTGTGCAGCTGCTGCTTTCCCAATTTGCTTAATCGTTTCTACATGCATCGCTTCGTGATAGAAACTGAATAAAAACGTTTCGCCAACTGTTGTAAAGTTGATACCCGCTTTATTTGTAAAAGGTGTGATTAACTGCTTATCAAACTGCCCCGGCATGAACTCTTTAATACGATGTGCTTGGTCTTTCAACACATTCGCAATTTCTTCAAGAGATGGAGCAGCCTCGTTCCAATCAGCAGGTTTTGTTCCGGCACCAAAAAAGCTTTCATAACTCTCTGGCGTTTGCATCGGTTCACCAGCTAAGCCAAACACAAGCTTTTCTTGAATAAAAGCAATGTGTCCAAGATTCCAGCGGATATTGTTATTGAATCCTTTTGGTGTGATGTCCGCTGCCTCTTCTGTTGTTTTTTCGAGGATATTGATCGTAATTCCTCTTACAACGTCCATATGTTTTAAAATCATGTTTTCCATCGTCTAATCTCTCCTTACGTTGTCGTATTAGATAAACTATTCAATGTCTATTGTGCACAAATTACCCCTTAAATGCCACTCATAACATTTAAAGCGTAAAATAAAAGAAAATCCAAAAGAAAATCCCCCTATATAAAAACTAGGGGGATGTTTTAAGCAGAAGACTTTAAATTTGAGACAGGTCCTTTGTTTGGCTTCGGTTTTAGCTGACCAAGCTTATTTTTCAGATAATCTTTTAATGCGCCGCGTTTTCTCTTGCGTCTTTTATCACGATTTTTAATAGTAATCTCCTCCTTTCCTTTTAGTTTTAAGACCTGCGTATTAAATGGATTCTTCTTTTATACATAAAATCCTTTTGAATTCTCAAATTTACCTTCATGTAATTCTTTCCTTTTTACAAAAAAAGACCAAAGTACCAAAACTTTGATCATTCAAGCTACATACGTAATCGATCCAATAGTGGAAATAATAGCGCTGTTTCTGTCGTACCAAACAACAGGTTCGTATCTAACCGCAAAATAACTGAGGTGAGCGGTGTGAAGCCTAACAATTTCATCTGACAGGTAAGCTGATTGCTTTGCGTCGTCTTTTCTCTTTAAATTTAACACTTCAATAATTCTTTCCCGCGTCGTAATTCCAATTCCATGACCAAAATATAGAGTTTCATCTAATACAATGGTGTTTTCACCTTTCCACTGGGGAGTATCAGGGTTATAATCAGGGTTTTTAAAATACGCACAGTCTCCGGGCAAGTAGTCAGATCCTTTATAACCATGGAGCTCAAGATCTTCATCGTATTGCCAATCGTGTAAGTAAAGATCAGCAAAAAGTCTGTTAAAGTTTGCTTTTCCAATATTATTTAATACAGCTTTGTAAAAGATGATGATAACAGCCGTCGCGCACTCAAATGCGTATTCGTGTCCGTTGTAAAAAATATCATCGATGGCCTGATGAGGAGAAACGGTAGGCAGTAGCTGAAACCCTCCGTTATCGGTTCGTTTCCAATACTTTTCGTTGCACCTAGAACGTGCAAATGTAGCAAACCTAGCGCCGCTTTTGCGCAGCAACACAGACGATTCAATAATTTGTAATTTAACAGATACATCAAAATCAAGCTTGTCAAATGTAGCATACTCATACACTTCCCTATAGGCATCCATTTGTTTTAAAATGTCTGCTTTTTCTTTTGTTAACGAACTATTATTTAAATCGCTTATTTTCACAATTTGTTGGTTAACTTTAATCATAGACGTTCTCTCCTTTACAGAAAATGATATCAATCACCTTCTCTAACAGGATATTGATAAAAAATTATTTTGTGTATCTTCATTTATTTAAAATCATGAAGATTAGGAAAAACGATGAAAAAAGTAAGTTAACCGCTAATTTTTTCATTTGTTCCTTTTTGTCCTTTTGTCACCTTTTTAAATATAAAGCGAGCAACTAACAAGTACAGTGGTAACACAATAATGACGGCAATAACATTTAAAATCCAAGGTATTGTCCCCATAAAAACGTTTGAAGATGCTTTATCATACCAGCTCACAATAATTATTAAAAAGACAACACTGGATATAAAAGTACTTATATATCCCTTCTTATAGTTTGTACTTCTCACAGCAACAACAAAGCCAATTACCAATGAAATGCCTGCTGCCATTAAGACAAAAATCAAAAATAAGTTTGCTACCTTTTGAACGTCCATTACTTCCCTCTTTCTTATAAAATTTTCACTCCAGAATCTTCGTTACGTCACTTATAAAAAAAGTAAATTTAAGTACTTTAAACTCCCTAAAACAATTAACGGCTTTTTCTAGATATAATTCCTGCAGTATTTTGATTAGCCGCTTCATTTTGTTTTTGATTGAAAGTTACTATTAAATTGTATATGAAAATCAACAAACCACATCCGACTATAACCCAGCGCATAATTCCTTGGAACGCAGAATTAAAAACGTTTGCTAAAGCTATTACAAGTCCTATTGACATGTTAAGATAATTCCAAAACAAGTAAATCGCTCCTCCTTAACCATTGCTTCTTCTTTTCTTAGTCCTTAATATAAATTCGTAGATGAACCAATAAATTAGAGGAAACAAAACAATAACGAGAAATCCGTTTTCAGCTGGTACATATTTGTAGATTAATAGCATAATAATTGCAAACACAAGGTAAGCTATCCAAAACCCTTTATCTCTTTTACGCACAATTAACACCTTCCTCTGAACGAGCACCTCGCATAACGTCTAACGTATTTTCTATATACACAACCGAATTCTTTCTTAAAAGTATATTATTAGCGGATGCCATACCAAGATAAGCCTAATTTTTAAGTCTAGGCTTATCTTGGTACTACCTATTTAGCAAGAAATACTTCTTCATTCACATTTTCAAAAAACGACTTTAACCTAGAAAAGTCTTCCTTGTTTCCCCGTGTAGAGAAAACTTCTTGCTCACTATGAACAACAACCATCGTAAGAGTTGATTTGAAAATTGTAAGGATTTGCTTTCCTGTTTTTATTTCTCTAATTTTATTAAATGGGATATGTAATACAATAGGTAGCTTAGAGAAAACTTCTCCGTAAAAAAGTAGGCTTTTTTCTGTATAAGCTAAAACACCTCGAATAGGTACAGAATTCCCATTTGGTACACCTACAAGTCCCGAAAACCCACTTTCACATTCATAGCAAGTTAAAATAGATTCTCTAATTTCTTCGTCGCTATCTATCTTTTCTTTAAACTCTTTAGTTGCTCTCTCTTTTAAACTCATACTATCCCCCCTATAGAAATTACTTCTTTTTAACCTACACCTAACTGAATTTTATAATAATTACACTTTTTTGTAAATTTCAGGTATCTGCCACCTAATTAATCTTTCTAGTTAAAAATAATTCATACAAAAAGGTGCTTGGATATTTAAATATCTAAGCACCTTTTTGTTAATCCCCCCAAACTCCAAAAACTTTATAGGAAGGATACGTTTTTGGAGATACAGGAGGTTTACTAAACGCGTAATCTTCTTCAATTTTTATATTAACAAATTATCATATTTTTATTTTACTTTTTTTCTAAATATGTTTTAATTATACACTAGTAACATCTTAATTTGATGCGTAAGAACTCTATCAGTTAAACCTGGTTATTTGTGTAACTACGCTCTTATAATTAAGAGAAAGGAAAATGCTAATGGCTTTCGTTAAAAAAATAAACATCTCGTCCGAAGCTAAATCAATGGGTATAGACTTCTATGTACCTTTTTTAATTATTTTAATTGCAATACTTTATACGTGCTTTTCCCCTGATCTAGAAAGTCTTCAATATATATCAAGAATAATAGAATTTGTTGTATGTCCTATAGCCGCTTGGTGGTCTGTATACTTATTTTTAGATCACTCTGGTGATAAAGATAAAACAGCTGAGTTAACACCTAACTCCTCGAGACCTATTTTGTCTTACGGCCTTATTAGAGTGACATCTTTCTTTCTTATTTTTCTTGCTGCATTTTTTGTATTGCTACTTGTTATTACATTAAGGTACCCGTATCCTTACATATCATTATTTAATTTAACTATTATTTATGTCCCTCAAACTGTGTTGTACTGTTACTTAGGATTTTTCCTTATGGTATTATCACGAAACATCGTTATTCCGCTATTGATTTTATTAACATATATAGCGGTCAAGTACTGGACTACAGGAGAGATTCCGCTATATAACGTAATGTCATTCTCTATAGATATGCAGTTGTATCCAAGGATTATCCCATTAGCTGTAAAGAATATTGCATTAGCTCTTGCTTTAGCGATTGCAGGACATTTCATTTTGGTCAGACGAAAGAAGATATAAATATTAGTATATACTAAAAAAGCTGAGCTCCTATTTACACTAGGTCTCAGCTTTTTTATTTCTTTTTGGGCTTCTTCTTGTTTTGTATTTTTGGTAATTGATTCTTTTGAGGTACATCCCATTAAACTAAAAGCAACAGTTAGAACAGCTGCTCCTGCTGCTATCTTCCTTGAATTCTTCATTGTGAAGCTCCATTTCTTTGTTGTTTAACTTTTACATACTGAACAACTATATCACATAAATGGATTATTTTAACTATTTATATTAAGATTAAAATTAAAGAAATTAATAAAATGGGGGTTTGTATGAAAAAGTTATATTCTGCATTACTCGCGCCTCTACTGTCAGCCAGTATACTAACGGGTTGTTCAGAAATGAACGTAGACGGCAAAAAAGACGGAGAATTTTATTCGAGTGAAGATGAAGCTTTTGAAAATGCAAAAAAAGAGTCTACAGGAATACAAGATATTATCGGTGAAAGTAAATATGTAGATAACGAAAAGATTGTTATCTATACAATTAAAGAAAAATCAAATGTAGGTGTAGGAACAGCTACATTAACTCAAAAGGATCAAAAAATCCGTTGGTATTTTAATGGGAATCCAGCTATTATCAAACAATCAAAGGGAAATACAGATATCACTAGTGAAATAACGACTCCAAAAGGTGTAAAGTACGATTTTTATGCCGGTACCCCAACAAAATCAAATATGACAATTGAAACCCGTACCGATACTGAAGTAGTCCCTCATATTGATAAAGAATATGATATTTATTATTACCTCTCCCCTGTTCCAAGAAATTAAGCAGCAATTTTTTTTTTACTAGTCGCAACTAAGGGGGACATTATATATGAAAGTGTGTATAAAATTATCTCTATTTACGTTTATTATCGTTGGATTACTAGGGTGTATAGGCGAGGAATATGACTTCTCTCCCCCTACGGTTACATTATCGGCCAATGATGTTGTGGATGTTGAACTGAAAGAAACTAATGTAGATTGGCGCGGCGAAGAAGGAAAACAGTACAGAAAGGAAACAAATACAAGGAATGGTATAAATAGAGCTAAAAAGCAGCAACAGCTAGCTGTTGCCCCTGAAACACCAGGAAATTTAAGGTTTGACAGCAAAGATTTTCTTGTTAATGACATTAGTTCTTATATAATCAGCACTAGTAATGCGAAGCAAGATATTAGAATAAACGAACAAGATAGAACTTTTACGTTCCCAAGGAAAAAAGGGAATTATGTTTATGTGCTAGAACTTCAAACTGATAGAGGCTACGCACAATATGTAGGGAACGTTGTTGTTAAATAAATAACATAGAAATTAATAAACCCCAACCTCTACAAAGAGATTGGGGTTTATTAATATTATAGTATTCTACTATATTTACATGAGAGGTCACTTATTATCATTAGTAAGCTCTATAGAAAGATCTTGTCCAGATATTTTTCGACTTACGTATGAGAATAAAAAAGTGCTAACTACAAGCATTGATACTACTACAGAAAGAATTGTTTTATAATCTATAACAAACTTCCCTGGATCCATTAATAGCAGAATTAATGTCACTAGAAGTCCCATTACAATTCCACATATTACTCCAATCGTAATATATAAATTCACCTGTGAAAGAATGACTTTACGAATAGATTTTGGCGTCATGCCCATCGCGCGTAAAACAGCAAATTCTTTTCGTTTTGAATAAATATTATTTGCCAATGAATTAAATACTCCTACCATGGTAGAAACAACCAATGTGGCAATAACAACTATAAAAATTCCCCAGCGCTGATAAAACATTTCGTTTGCTTCTTTAACAGATTGATCATAGCTGCTTACCTTTAATTCGGGATACTGGCTTTTTAAACCTTCAATTTCTTTTACAGCGGCCTTTACATCCGTAGCATCTATGTATAGGCGGTAAAAATCCACATCTTTAAACTTGTTGTTTTTCCAATCTAAAAATGCTTCATTATTGTCAAGAAGATGATTAGGTATAGCTGTTACGACATAATCTCCTTTAGGTATTATATGCCCCTCTATAATTGATCCATCTTGATTTTTAGCATACATACCTAAATGGAGTACCTGACCTACTTTTAAATTATGAATTTCAGCAAATTTTTCAGACACTATTATACTATTCTCTTTATTACTTCCTTTTACATACGAGAAGTGCTCTAGAAGTCCTTGCTTCTGCAATCTTTTCAAGTCAACAACATTATAACGAATATCCGCAACCTTTTTTGACTTTAAAATCTCTCCTAAGCCCTGATTACTCATGTTACTAACGCTTTTTACGTTAGGTAATTGTTCAGCCTTTCTAGTTAGTTCTTCTACATCTATTTTTGAATCATCAAGGCGAGTTTCCACAATAATGGGCATTACATATTCTTTTTTTAAGTAGGTTAGTCCATTAATTTGTATGGTTCTAAATGTAATTGATCCAAATACAGTAATGATCATTAATCCGCATATTATTAAGATAATCATTGTGTTTTTTTTAACTTGGGGAATTAGGTTTTTTATCGCAATATAAAATTCTTTGCCAAATATTTTTTGTCCATATGGTAAAAACCATTTTAATACTTTAGTCACTATGACAGGAAAGATTAGTATAAAGGCAAGCAAAACTAAAATAACTGTAATTAGCAACATCCCAGGTCCGTATGTGCCTCTTGTAGGAAATACCTGGCTTCCTATAACTAAAAATAAGGACAGTGCTAATAGTACCTTAAAAACTACTATTCTTGTCTTGGAAAAACCATAGTTAATTTTCTCGTTCTTCTGCATTGTTTTTAGCGGCAATACTTTTGTACTTCGATAAGCTGGAACGAGTAAAAAGAGTTGAATAATAACAAACATTACAACTGTAAGGATAATGGCAGTACCTACGTTAAAGTCAGTTGGAAAGAAAGATATTTTCGACACTTTTCCTAACCAGCTATATAAGTACCTTTGACTGCAAAAGGTTAGCAAAAATCCTACACCTGTACCTAGGGTGTTTATAACGGTGCTTTGAAGTATGATAATCTTGCTAATCTGTTTAGCACTGGCTCCTATTGAACGCATAATGGCGAACTGATTCCTCATCTTGTAAAGCAAAAGCTCAAAGTTTGAAATAAGAATAAGAGACGTGATAATTAACACCAATGCCGATAAAACAATAATAAATGTATGTAAGGATTGTAAATTATTTTGCACGCCTACATCTTGTTCAGCTATATCAATACGTAAGTCCTTGTTATATGATTTGATATGATTGGCCAACTTTAAGGCGCTCTCGTTTTTGTGTGCCTTTATTAATAAATAAGTCGCTTCTGCGCTGCTTTTTTCTTTTGCTTGAATATAGCGTTTTACATTCTTTTGATTAAGTATCAGCATATCCGGTGCTACTCCATTAGCGGATAAATCCTTTACCGTTTCCGCTAATGTGTATGTTCTGTTTTCAATAAGGACTTTATCTCCAATTTTTATATTTAAATCTTGGGCTAAGCTCTTATTCATTGCCACAGAGCTACTATTTAGAGGTTTGGAAAAGTGGTATCGACTTTTAGCTAAGTAATCATTTTCAACACCTACTGTATAGATAGAGACATGTAGTTGATTTAGGTTTAAATGAGCAATAGATACTTTTGATACCTTATCTACCATTTTATCCTGGTGAATTTCTTCAACTAAATCTGATGTCAAAATTTTGCCTTGATTCATCTCAAACCCTACGGACAAATCCATCTCACCGTAAGTTTGTTTTAATTGACTTTTTAATGTGTCCTGCGCATTAAAAGAGAATAAAACCATACTAAGTACAAGCATCGTAGAAATAGCTATACTTACAATAGACGAAAACACTATAAATTTATTGGACTTAAATAAACGAAAAGCTAAACCTCGTAGTGTTTTCATATCTTAGGACTCTCGGCTTTTGTAATCAGCTTAAACTTCTCTAGTATATGATCCAAATCACTATTTCCACTACAGATATACGTATCGACAATAGAGCCATCATGAAAGAATAGAACGCGATCTGCATAAGTAGCTACATTAGGGTCGTGAGTAACAAGAAGTATGCTTTGGCTAAGTTCGTTTTTTGTGGTTACCAGTGTGTCTAGTATGCCTTCGGAAGTATTAAAATCAAGGTTACCTGTAGGTTCATCTGCCAGAATAATAGGTGGGTCAGTTATAATAGCCCTTCCTATAGCTACGCGCTGCTGTTGTCCACCTGACAGTTGTACAGGGCGGTGTTTTTTCCAAGCTGTTAAGCCCAAGAGCTCAACAACGTTATTTACTTTTAAATCAATTACGTCCGATGTAAGTCCCTTTAAAACTAGCGGAAGAGCTATGTTTTCTTCTACAGATAAATCTTTTAATAAGTGGAATGATTGAAAGATAAATCCAATGTTATCTCGTCTGTACGCTGAAGCTTGAGGTTCTTGGAACATATCTTTTGAAAGCATTCCGTTTAATTTAATCGTTCCACTAGTTGGCTCATCAAGTGCTCCTAAAATGTTCAGCAGTGTGCTTTTTCCTGAACCACTTGTTCCCATAACAGCAACCATTTCACCTACCCCTAACTGAAAGGATATATCATTTAGTGCAGTAACTTCATAGCCCTCTCCTTTATAAACTTTAGTTAAATTCTTCACTTCTAAAATATGTTGATTCTTCACGTCTTCACCTCGAAGTAAGTTTCTTTTTTTGTAGTAGCAAAGGTAGTTCACGCTTTTATTACATCTACCTCGTAAATCCCCACTATATCTAGTACGTTTCAAAACAGGAATAGTTTTACATTTTGTGAAAAAAAAGAAAAATTTTTAGTTATTTATAAGAAACACAAAAAAAGAGAAGTTTATGAGATAAGCTGCTACATTCAAACAAAAACAGTGTTGTATTTGACTCTGTTTTCTTGCTTAAATTCACTTGAACTCACATAAAACATTTCCACTTTTACCCTTATGTCTTGTAGTCCCACACGTAAACAATTATACTTATTTTAGTAAATATTCATAAAAAAGGAAGGGAAGAAACATCATGCCGCCAAATCCATCACACCATCCTATTATTCTATTTGATGGTGTTTGCAATCTTTGCAACGGATGGGTACAGTTTGTTATCAAACGAGATTCACGTGCTCTATTTCGTTTTGCGTCGCTTCAATCTGATACTGCGGGAACCTTGCTGCGTAAGCATAACTATGAGCACCCACCACTTCACTCGGTCATTCTTCTTATGAACGGGAATCTTTACACAGAGTCTACGGCTATCCTACATATTGTCCGCCAGCTTCGAGGACCCATTCAACTAATGGCGTGTTTCCAAGTGGTTCCCGCGTTCATTCGAAACCTGTTCTATCGTTTCATTGCACGTAATCGGTATAAGTGGTTTGGAAAACAAACGTCATGTATGTTGCCAACCCCTGAAGCCAAAATGCGATTTTTGGACTAAGCATACAAATGGAGGAAAACAATGCGTTTATCAACAAAAGAGAAATTTCGTTTAAGTATTCTTGCGACCCTAAGGTGGACCATGGCTATTACGTTTCTTATTTATGGAATGGCCAAAATCTACCCAGGACAATTTATAACAGGCGATTTCGTGTTTGATTCAACAAAAGATTCTGCGATGAAACTGGCGTGGTATTTCTTTGGGTATTCTGACTTCTACAACTATTTTATTGCTGCTGGCGAATTATTAGCTGCGTTGTTATTGGTGATTCCGCGTACCGCGACACTAGGGAACATTATTTTTCTCCCCATTATTGCCAACATCACCGTCCTTAACTATTGTTTCAACATTCCTGCCAAAGTGGTGTGTGTTCCGCTTCTTGCGATGAGTTTGCTATTAGTATTGATGGAATACTCAAAGTTAAAAGGCATCTTCTTTGTCAACACTGCTACCCCAACGCAGAAAGTAGACGTTCAATCATCCGAAAGGAAGGTGACCGTTAAATGATTGTCTTTCTTTTGCCGCCCATTATCTTCGGTTTGGCGTGTACTTATTATTTTGGTCTTCACAAAGAAGACTGAACACAGACAACTCCTTTTTTGTTCTGACTAGTATTTACGGAAACCAGGGAAGTTCGCGATAAGATACTAAAAAGAACTGCTGCAGGTAAACCCATAAAAGTGCAAATTGATGCCGCTGCATGTTGGCATTAAATTTCTTTATGCCACTTTTCAAAAACAATAAAAAAGGCAGCAGCTCAACTTATGAGCTGCTGCCTTTTATTTATAGAAACACAGAAATAACCTTTTAACGATACCAAATTGTTTTATCTTGATACGGAATACGTTTTGATGAAGCTTCTTTATTAGGATGTCCGACGTAAATTAAGCCTAGGAGCTTATCGCCGTCTTCTAGAGATAAAAAGTCATTCAGTTCTGACTGATAGACAATATCACCCGTTCTCCAAATTGTAGCCAAACCTTGTTCTTCCGCTACTAATAGCATATTTTGTATGCTTGCCGCTACGGCAGAGATTTCTTCAATTTCAGGCACTTTTCCTGAAGGACTTACTGCTACAGCAATAATGACAGGAGCGCGAAGCGGTCCTTTTTTTGCTTTTGTTGTTTTTTTCAACGCTTCTTCTTCACTTAAGTGAGCAGTTTTTTGCTTCATAATACGTTCCATTTCGTCTCCTAAACGAACGCGTGAATCCCCCGTAAACACTCGGAATTTCCAAGGCTCTGTCTTTTTATGGTTAGGAGCCCAAGTGCCTGCTTCTAACATAAGGTTGATAGCATCTTCTGATACGTCTTTGTCTTGCATAGCCCCAATCGTTCTTCTAGCTTTAATAATATCTAATACGCTCATGCTTTCTGTCTCCTTTTCTACATTCAATTTATTAGTATAGGTATGTATATATCTTATATATAGAATAATTGAAAATCATTCTCACTGTCAATTGTTTTGCCATCATTCGGGTTGCGATAAATAAATATGCCAATTTTTTAAGCATGTTTGTTTTTTTTAGCAGTTTTTCTTTTAATTATTTGGCAGTTCCGGCAAATAAAAAACGATTTGGAACATGTAGTCCAAATCGTTTTTTTATCTTATACCCAGCCGCGGAAACGAGAAGCTTCAGCTGATTTTTTGATTCCTGCCATGTAAGCAGCAAGTCTCATGTCTACGTCATTTTCTTGAGCGATTTGATAAATCGTTTCAAATGAATCCACCATTACCTTGCGTAATTTGTAAGCTACTTCCTCTTCAGACCAGTAGTAGCCTTGATTATTTTGCACCCATTCGAAGTATGAAACCGTTACGCCTCCAGCACTTGCTAAAATATCTGGCACTAAAAGCACGCCTTTTTCATCTAAAATGCGCGTGGCTTCAAGCGTAGTCGGTCCGTTCGCCGCTTCGACTACAATAGAGGCTTTAATGCGATGAGCGTTACGAACCGTAATTTGATTAGAAATGGCTGCGGGTACTAAAATATCACATTCTTTTTCTAATAGTTCTTCGTTTGTCATCACATTGGTAAATAAATTCGTTACGGTACCAAAACTGTCGCGTCGATCAAGGAGGTAATCAATATCAAGACCAAGCGGATCATAAAGAGCGCCGTATGCGTCTGAAATGCCAATTACTTTTGCACCTGCATCATGCATGAACTTGGCAAGAAAACTGCCGGCGTTTCCGAAGCCTTGAATAATAATCCGCGCTTCTTGCAAGTTAAGGTTTTTCTTTTTAACGGCTTCTTCAATACAAATGGTTACGCCTTTAGCCGTTGCAGTTTCACGTCCTTGAGATCCTCCGAGTACGATAGGTTTTCCAGTAATAAAACCAGGAGAATCGAACTCGCGCAGTCGACTATATTCATCCATCATCCACGCCATAATTTGAGAGTTTGTATAGACATCCGGTGCAGGAATATCTTTAGTAGGTCCAACTATTTGACTGATGGCTCTTACATAGCCGCGGCTTAGGCGCTCTAGTTCACCAAACGACATATTTCTTGGATCACATACAATTCCGCCTTTACCGCCGCCGTACGGAAGGTCGACAATTCCGCATTTTAAACTCATCCAAATAGATAATGCTTTTACTTCTTCTTCATTCACTTCAGGATGAAAACGCACGCCTCCTTTAGTAGGTCCGACAGCATCATTATGCTGAGAGCGGTAGCCGGTAAATACTTTTACCGCTCCATTATCCATTTTAACTGGAATACGAACCGTCATCATGCGCAGCGGTTCTTTCAGCAAATGATACATTTCTTCACCATAGCCTAGCTTTTGAAGCGCTTCTTGAATAACGGTTTGAGTAGATAAAAATAAATTAAGTGATTCCTGTTCTTGCTGCTGTTCTTTTTTTAATTCACTAGCTGTTTTTGTAATGGACATTCTGTTCACCCCATATTAATCATTGAAATTTCTCAATGATTTAATATGCAATTCCTGTGCCAATTTCGGCGGTTTTACAACGCTTTTATTTTATAAATAATCTGCATTAGCACGCCTTATATTCCCTGCATAGGCTGATATTAGTATATACTTAAAGAAATAAGACAAACTATTTATACTGAAAAGGAGGAAAGTGCTATGTTACATGAAAGAAAAGAACAAGAGCGAAACAATCACTATATAGAATGCTGTTCCATCTGTGGAGAAAGGCTAACATCTTTTCAAGAAAAAGAAATCTTCACATGCGACAGCTGTTTTGAACAAAAAGTCAACGATGTGCTTTCTGAGCTGTAATCAGCTACTCTATTTTTTAGAAACAGGTGTCACAATATTAAAGTTTGGATCAATAGAATCCTGACAAGACAAAAAGAAATCCCATTTTGATTTATCTCCTTGAACAAATATGACCGAGCTATAAGAGTGATCATTTGTAGTTGTTAGCCGGTATAAGGTATCTTGCCACATCGTTACCATCACCTCAGCTTTCTTTCGCGTATCTCCAAGATACCTAAAGATTCCATGCTTAAGTTCTGTGAGAGCTACTTCATTACGATCGGGTATCACAAACAATATACGATAGTTACATGCGCCCGCCTTTAATCCAGCTACGCGAATGCTAAATAGTTCTAAAATATTTTTCAAAGGAAGTGTATCCCATACTTCTTTTGTAATAATGTTGACTGGCAGCGGTATATTACCTAAACGAAGTTCTTTGGCTCCTGTTAAATATTCATTTCGCCAAGGACCAGATTCAGCTATATACCCTAATTGTTCAAGCGCGTCTGCGCATAAAAGTTTTGCCTTCACATGGTGAGGATTAGCGTAAATTACTTGTTTGGTCACTTCAGCTACCCATTGATAGTCGCCTTGCTGAAAACAGCGCTGTGCTTTTTTGACAATGTTGTCCGCTCCGCCCATATACTCTACATATTTCTTAGCTGACTCTTCAGGAAACAGTTTATTTAAATCTACAGGATTGCTGTTATACCAGCCCATATAGCGCTGATAAACCGCTTTTGCGTTATGGTTAACCGTTCCATAAAAGCCGTTTGTATACCACTCGTGAGATAGGGTTTCCGGTAGCTTCATCATTCGTCCGACGTGGTCGATGGTATAGCCTTTATTCATCAGCCTTAATGTTTGATCATGAATATATTGATAAACATCTCGTTGATTTTCGATATATGTGATGCACGATTCGTTTCCGAACCTTGGCCAATTATGTACCCCAAATACAGTTGTTAGTTCTTGGCCAAATAAACTGATTGCTTGCTGCAAGTATTTTGCCCACGCTGCTGCGTCTCTTACTTTTGCTCCTCTAAGGGTATAGAGGTTGTGCTGAGTGGCCGTACAGTTTTCTGCAATACAAAGAGCCTTTTCACTAGGAATATAGATGTTCATTTCAGCAGGCGCCTCCGTCCCTGGCGTAAGCTGAAACTGAAATGAGACGCCGTCAATTTTCTTACTTACATAAGAATGATGTTCGGAAGGATGAATTTCTTCTATTCCTTTAATAAGCGTGATTGTTCCAAATGAAATTTCTTTTCCGATGCCGTTGTCAATTAAGCCTTTTTCATCGCGTCGCAGTCGAATACCGTACATGTATTGACTTCTTCGTGTCATTGCTGTTGCCGCCGTGACGTTTTCATCAATAACCGCATCCATAAATCCAGCAGGAGCATAAACTTTACTAGTTTTATTTTGTGTTGAGTTAGGTAATATCCCTAGAACTCCGCCGTAATGATCTATATGCGAATGAGAGAAGATAACAGCTCTAACAGGACGCTTCCCGCACTGCTGGTTTACTAGTTCAAGCGCTTTTTCTGCCGTTTCTTTGGATGTTAAGCAATCAATAACAATCCACCCCGTTTTCCCTTTAACAAATGTAATATTAGCCATATCAAAGCCTCTTACCTGAAAGATGTTTTCAGTTACTTGATATAAACCGGCTTGTACATTTAATTTTCCTTGTTCCCACAGTTTAGGGTGGACAGTAGCAGGTGTAGATTGTTCAAATAAAAAAGCGTACTTTCTTAAATCCCATACAGGATACAGCTGATTTTTTTTGAAAATCAGCGGAAAAGGTACGCGTACAAGGGCTTGGTCATCCGCAAGATTTTGTTCTGATTTCACTTGTTCCCAGTCTATTTTTTTATAAGTCTCAGCATTAGTGACTGCAGTCTTTTGAGTAGCATCTTTTCGGTCAATCGTTAACTCCCGTTCATAATCAAACAGCATAACCCCCTCCTTTTTATTATTTTATGCGTAAAAATAAGACGAAGTACAAAAGAGAGAGAAAATAGAGTCAACAAAAAAGAAGATGCGCTTAGCACGCATCTTCTTTTTTATACTGAATGTTATGTTTGAATAGAATAGTCGAGTATTCTGTCTGAATTAGACAGCCTAGCACTTAGTATAACGATTGTTTACCAATGTTCCTTTTGTAATTAAAGCAAATCTTCCTTCTAAGGTGCTCAATACGTTTCTTGAAGTCGCTGTAAAACAATGCATGTGTACAGTCTCTCCTTTCCTGTATTGGCCTTACATAGAATATATACCCGGGGAAAAATAATTAAAACTTGATTTGGGTATTTTTTCAAAAATAATAATAAATCCATTCCGGTGTTTTTTTAAGAGAACGTTCCCATTTAGGGATTTCATCTATTACTGTTTTGGTTAATCTGCGGCTGTTTGTTTTATCTTCATTAATTTCTCGTTCTATGTGTGCAATCATCTCGCGATCATAAATAAGACAGCTCGCTTCATCATTTAAATAAAAACTTCGGGGATCCCAGTTGGCTGTGCTAATATTGGCAATCGTATGATCGATGACCATTACTTTGCCGTGAAAAAACCCCTTTTTATATAAGAAAATTCGAATACCTTTGTTTAATAGTTGCTCTGTTTTAGGGTAACTAGGCGGTTTAGTGAACCACGCATCGGTATTGTCCGGAAGTATAATATCGATTAAAACGCCTTTTTCTTTTGCTGAAATAAGTGCATTCATTAAATGTTCACTTGGAATAAAATAAGGGGTAGCAATGGTAAGCTTTACTTTGGCACGGTTGATTAGATCAATCATCTTTTGCTCAAGTTCTTCTCCAGTTGAAAACAATAGCTGATAGTTTGCTCCGTGAGAGCGAGCGATAGGAACTCGCTGAGGAGATATATGTTGTCCCGTGTCTTCTTCCCAATCTTTCAAAAATTGCTTTTCAATTTCAAAAATACCTTCTCCTTTAATTCGCAAGTGGTAATCACGCCAATAGCCCAATTTTTTATGCTTCCCTAAGTATTCTTCTCCTATATTAAAACCTCCGAGATAGGCTTCGTGGCCATCTACTACGACAAACTTTCGATGATTTCGATGATTAATGCTATAAAAAAAGTGCTGCCTGCTTGCTTTTCGACTAAAGGTAAACTCAACTCCATTTTTCTTAAGATCATCTATGAGTGTTCGGGAGAGATCGTTTCCTCCAAAACGATCTACAGAAAGTTTAACCTTTACCCCTTCAGCTGCTTTCTCTTTCAATAGCTCAAATAGCTTCATGCTGATGTTGTCCGCTCGAATAATAAAAAATTGAATGTACACGTACTTTTTTGCTTTTTTAATATCCTCAAATAAAGTAGGATATAAATTACTTCCTTGTGCATACAGCGCTATCTTGCCTTGGTAAACAGGCGTTTCGATAAGCGGATGTACGCGAACATAAGCGTTATAGCCTTTTTTTACGTCCCATTGAAAAAACAAACACAAACAAAGCCCGCATACTAAAATAAACAGCATTTTTTTAACCATACTGTACTCCTGATTCGTCTAATATGTATATATAGGCTTTGAAGGTTTGTTTTATTTTATATGAGGAAATGTATGGGAATATAAAACGTGTAACACGAAAAGCTTAATCATTTTTTGATTAAGCCTTTGTGTACTTCGCTAGCATTTAGTAAATATAGTCCTTATACAAGTCAGACTGAATAACCTTTTTATAAGCGAGACCGTGTTTCTTAGTAAGAGCTTTTACCTCATCTACACAGCTTTGAGCGCTTCTTGGCGATACGTAAATATCGTTGATAAGCTGATGTAAATTACATGTAAGGAGGTTGCCATGCTCGTGAGAAAACTCATACGATCTTTTTTCGAGGATATCCATTCGTTTTTGCCATTGATTTGCGGAAATACCTTGAATTTCGAATAGCTTTTGCAGCTTCCAAGCGTGTATACGACTTGCTACAATAACAAGCCTCAATTCATTTTCATGCTGATAGGATTTGCGCTTGTAAAATAACGTGTCATATACAGAGTGACTGATCATTTCTTTTTGGAAGTCTATGTACTGCACTTTTCCAGAGAAGATTTTATAGCGTAAATCTTTAATACTGCACAATAAATTTTCATAGGTGGTTTTAATAGCTACGCCATCATTCCCTTTTAAATATAGATCCCACATTCCAGCGGCTTCGTAATCATTGATATGCCAGGATGAAACAGCAGAAAATTCATGGATTTTTCTTATATAGGTTCTAGAGGTACGGTTATGACGTTCGCCTTTTTTTCTTAACTCTTCTATGTTCCACATCGAAGAGCATCCTTCAAGGGGATCCGAAAATGCATCAGGTTTTGCGAAAAAAAGCGCATTGGTTTCTAGTAAATCTTGAAAATCAGCCAGCGGCATAAATCGCCATACCGTCGGATTATTGTGCACCTTATAGCGTTCATCATAATCGTCATAGCTAGATTCAAATCTTTTGGCATATTCGTACGCTTTCTCTCTATAAGCTAAATCCATTGGTTTTCCTCCTCTGAATGCATATTCACACTTGAATTATAGCACTTAATTGTTGTAATTTTCAAAATTATCCACCTGCATTAAGTTCTATTATCAGAAAAGAAGACACACCTCAACATCTACAGCGTGTCTTCTTATTTAATGAAATGAATGTTTTGCTTAACACTTTCACTTTCTGGCTGATTTAATTCCAATAAATAAATTTCATCCGCTCGAAAATCTGTCTTCTTCATTTCTTTTTTTAAGGTACGAATAAAGGCAGCTGAACTTTTTCCATAGGCTTCAAAATAATGAAACGTGTGTACAACAAATAAAATGGATGCGCCACTATAATCTTTTTTGCTCTTTTTTTGGATGTTTTCTAGCACTTTTTCTATATACTCTTCTACAGAACCTTCCGTCTGGATACGGGGTAGAGCAAAATTTCCTGAATTGACCCTCTGTGCATCTTCAAATTCTAGTTTCCCATCTTTGTAGGAAGTAATTTCAATTCGTTTTTCAGTACCATCCGGCTGGAGAATCAATCCATCGTATCCTTGACTTCCAATAATAAGCTTCAATTTTGAATTCCTCGGACAATAAGAAGATTGGCTGAAGCAATAAAGCGGATAAAACTCTTCAAAAAACTTTTTGAAACGCCCTTTTTTAAGTCGGGCTAATTTTATATATTCTCTGTTTTGATGAATCATTTGCTGCGTATGTTCAAAATACTGCTTCATTTCTTCTTGCGTTCTGTACACATCAAGATCTTTAAATAATTCATCCATCTTTTTCACCTTCAATCCTACCAACTAAAAAAGTCTTCTTACTTAGTAGATACATATTCATAAATGTGTGTGACAATTTTCTTTTTTTAAGATATAGCCTTTTTTAAAACAAAACGTGCACACTTTTCATTTTTTTTGCATATCCTGTTATTCGTGCGTTCAATTATGAGCGTACGTTTCAGCCTTTAGTTGTAAAAGATGAAGCGCAAAGTTACAGCTGATGGCGGATGATATGCGTTTGATTATTTCATAAACTATAACAAACAGGAAACTTAACAATAATTGAGGTGTTGGAAATGTTTGATAATGATTACGTAGTTAAAACCATTCACGATTTATATGTAAAACGTACAGAAAGCAAATTAAAAGTCTTCTTAACTTATTTTTATCATAAAAGATAACATGTATTTATAGACGGTAATATATAGTCAGTTGTTACTTGGAGTTTTTTATAGGAAGAAGAGTTTGATACAAAAAAAGGAATAGTTGGTAATCCACTATTCCTTTTTACTATACTTGCAATTCCCGAATAAGTTCAGCAAGAATTTTAATACGTCTATCGATATCTGATAAAGCGGCATAGGCGTAAGAAAGCCGAAGATAACTGCCGGTTTCTTGTGCATAGATACTTCCGGAATTAAGCAATATCCCTCTTTTTAAAGCACGAGAGTACAAAGATTTCATTGAAATAGAAGGTTTAATATGCACCCATATAAAAAAGCCTCCTTCAGGATTCGTCCATGTTGCTATATCTCCTGCGTATGTTTCCAAAGCATTCAGCATCACTTTTCTTCTCGTTCGCAATTCGGTTCGTACCGTTTCCATATGCTGTTGATATAAGCCATTTTTAAACCATTCGGCTGCCACTCTTTGAGATAATGAGCTAGATCCATAATCCGTTTGCATTTTAATATCCGCCAAACGCTCAATGACTGGTTCTGGGCCGACTATCCATCCGATACGTAATCCCGGGCTTAATGTTTTAGAAAGACTGCTAATATATAACACGTGTCCATTTTTATCTAAAGCTTTTAATGGAAACGGAGGCTGTTTATCTAGCCATAATTCGCGGTATAAATCATCTTCAATAATAGGAAGCTGATGTTCCTCACATTCTTTCAACAAATCGTAACGCCTTTTTTGGGACATTAATGTTCCCGTCGGGTTATGGAAACATGGATTTGTATATAAAATAGCTTGCCCTTCTTGAGGGTCGGCGCGTTTTATAGCTGTTACTTTTATTCCTTCCTCATCCATAGCAAGACCTTTAAGTTTCATTCCGGCTGATTGGAATACATGTAAGGAGTATAGATAAGAAGGTTTTTCTAACAAAACCGAAGAGTTCCTTTGCAGCAGTCCAATTGAAATAAGCTGAAGAGCTTGAAGAGCGCCGGAAACAATTAAAATAGAATCTGGAGAAGATTCAATCCCCATTGTTTTCATATACGCACTTAACTCTTTTCGTAAAGGAAAATACCCCTTTGGTTCTTCGTATCCCAGAACCTCCATGTTTTCTGCTACTTTTTCCATAGCATATTTCATTTTATCTTTAGGAAATATGTCGGGTGAAAGCTCTCCTTTGCTTAATTGAATAAGGTTTGAGTTAAATTCAGATTCATTGATATCTTGTACCATTGCTTGACTCGGGTGATGCATACCTGATTTCACATGAACATTCCAATCGGGCGGAGTCGTAGCCAAAAGTGTCCACGTATTATTTATAACGATGGTTCCCTTTCCCATCTTACCTTCAATTAAACCATCGGCTGTTAATTCCTCTAATGCCGTGATGACCGTACTTCGATTAACATCGAACATAGCAGCAAGCTTTCGCTGACTAGGAATTTTACTTCCAATCGGCCATTCTCCACGGGCAATTTTCTCTTTCATAAAATCAATGATTTGCTTGTATTTTGGATAACTCGAACTGTTCTCTTGATTCATACATTTACTCCTGTTTTTAAAGTGGTTGGGTTAATTTCTTTTAAACTGGTTGAAGACATTTTATCAAATGTTTATTAACATAGGAACCACAATTGATACTGGTTGGATTCAAAATAAAAAATGGAGATGAATAGGCATGAAATTAACGTTTAGTCTTGTGTTTTTACATATACTGATGATTAGCTTATGGGCTTCAGCATTTCCAGTTATTCAAATAGGGCTAGAATCGTTTTCTCCTCAGCACCTCGCTTTTGTTCGGTTAAGTATTGCTTCTGTAGTGCTGTTAGTTATTGCAATAGCCACACGCATGCGCTTGCCTGATATAAAAGATATTCCACTTCTTTTAGCGCTCGGTTTTTTAGGCTTTACTGTCTATCACACAGCATTAAACATTGGAGAAAAAACGGTAAGTGCGGGTATTGCGAGTTTACTGGTCTCGACGACTCCTATTTTTTCCGCGTTTTTAGCTATTTTCTTTTTTCATGAAGCGTTTGGAAAAAGAAAATGGATTGGATCTGCAGTAAGCTTTGCAGGTATTGCGCTTTTAACTTTCAGCAAAGAGAATTTTGTACACTCGGTTAATGGAATCTTACTAATTCTGCTAGCTGCCCTTGCAGAAAGCATCTATATGGTATGTCAAAAAAATTTATTAAAAAAGTATGGTTTTCTTTCTTTTGTAACGTACAGTATCTGGGGAGCTGCCATTTCTATGCTTGTTTTTTTACCAGGGTTAGAAACAGAGCTTGCGCATATCTCTGTCAGATCAGCGATAAGCGTGATATATTTAGGATTATTCCCAACCGTTATTCCGTATATGATACTCGCTTATCTGACATCGCGTATAGGTTCTGCTGAGGCTGCCATCTCTCTTTACTTAACTCCTGCGCTGTCCTTTTTCTTAGCGTGGCTGCTTTTAAAAGATATCCCGAGTGCAGCTTCCATTGTTGGAAGCATCATTACGTTATGCGGCGTGTTGCTTACACATAGTAAAAGAAAAGCAGTGATAAAAGAGACAAAGTTCACAATGCAAAGGTAATGTGTATGGTTTAAGAAATTCTCTTAGAGGCTATGTTTTTTATTTATATGTTTTATTTAGAACATACTTTAATTTCTTCTCTTTGCAGTTTAATTAATAATTAATATAAAAAAGCGCCTTTCTTTAAATTTCAAACATTAAAGAAAGGCGCTTTTTTATGTAGTTTCTAATTCTGCTTTTATTTTCCCAGCCACTGTGTGAGTCAGCTGCTGAAGATCGTAAATCTCTTCTCCTGAAAGTACTACGTGTCCGTTTAAAACGTGGTTATGTTTATATGCCCGATACGTCACTTCAATACTTTTTATCGCACGCTCTACTTCGTCATTCACCATAATGCTTTCATAGTGATAGGATAGTGTTTCAATTCGAATCTGCGTATTTTTCATATTCATTCACCCTCCATGAGCTGTTGACTAAAAATATGACTGCTACAGGTGAACTATACATAGAATCTTTTTGGTTACCACCTAATTTGTTATTTAGAACATATTTTAATTACTTAATTGATGTCTGCTATTCTTTTTTTATAAAATCCCAAAACAAAACCCTGCTCTTCCGAGCGGGGTTTTATTGCTTGTAGTACCAGCCTTTTTTATCTAAAAACTGCTTAACTTTTACAGAATCCAGTCCAGCTGCTGTGAGTTCAGCTGACGGATTACCTATTGCATGTACGTTTAATTCACTGTCAATTCCTTCATTTTTTAAGAAAGCACGAAACTCTATTTCCATGTCTTTACTTAATCCGCCTGTTTTAATTGTAACTGGGATAGGTTCTACGTCTTTCATTTGCACAAATCCGCCTGGAACAGCCCATGCTGCATTCATATAGCCATATACGCTAAATACCGTGCCTTTTTTTATAGTTCTGAAATTTTCTGTTACATTCGCATATTTGTAGACTCCAATATCCTTCTTAGCTTTTACTTGAAAAGAATACTTATCTCCGAATGAAGTAACCTTTGGTAATGATTCTTCGACAGGATTGCTTACACCCTTAAGCAATTCCATCATTTTAGCTAATGTTTTCTCATCAGCTTTTCCAGTTGACGTTAATCCATACTTTTCTTGAAGAGCTTTAACAGCTGCAACAGTTTCACTGCCATATTGACCATCAGTTCCTTGCTGAGAAAGCTCAAATCCTAATCTAATTAAGTTTTGCTGCAGTTCTTTTACAGCTAGTCCGCTATCACCTTGCTGCAATTGTGCTGATGGATTATTATTATCCACCACCGTAACGCCTGTATTAATACTATTAAAGAAGTCCAGATCTATTTCATTGATATCAACATTGCCGGTAATTCCTTTTACTTTTCCTTGATCTGTATATTGGAACATAGCCCATCTATCCCAAATCCCCGTATCACCTGGGTTAGCAAATCCCTTAGAACGGTTACTTCCATTGTAACGAGCTACCCATAGCGGATATCTTGCCACGGCGCTTGTAAAATTGGATTTAATAAAACTATAACCCGTGTAAAGAATAGGCGTAATGCTTGTTTTCCTTTCAATATACTCCATCCATCTGACTGCAAAGGCTGTGACCTGCGCTTTTGTTTTCCCTTTATTTTCTTCCAAATCTAAGCAATGAGGCAAATCAACCTTCATGCTGCCTAATTTATTTAAAAAGAAATTAACTTCTGCAATGGGATCATTATCAGCATGAGCAAAGTGATAAAAGCCTACACGTAGACCTGAATTTTTTGCTCCTATATAATTATCATATGATTTTTTATCCAAGAAGGTTGTACCTTCTGTTAATTTAATATACGCGCCTTTTACACCATCCGACGCCACTTTTGCCCAATCAATTGTTCCGTTGTGATGAGAAACATCAATGACTTTAATATTTTGATTATTACGGTTTTGCATTGCTATCACTCCTTCATACAAACTATGAATAAAAAAGGAAATGGCAACTGATACAGGCCTATTAAATAGATATTAGGCTTTATAAAAAACCGTACAATAAGAAGGGCTTTTGGTAGCCTTCCCTTATTATAAGAAATGAATTTGTGCAATTTTATAAAGTGAGAAGAGCTATATTCGTTTATACTAATAATATGAAGATATACTGAATAAAAAGTGGAGGAATATGATGTCTTTAATAAAAGAAGCACGTAGATATGCAGAACACGCTCATAGCGGCCAAATGCGCAAGCTGTCCGATAAACCTTATATTGTTCACCCTATTAACGTCGGTAATATTTTAGAAAAAGCGGGTTTTAGTGAAAAAGTAATTGCAGCAGCTTATCTGCATGATGCTGTAGAAGATACAAGTGTAACACTTGAAGAAATTGTACAAAGATTTGGTTTAGAGGTAGCGGAGATTGTTGAAGCTCATACAGAAAACAAATCAAAAAGCTGGGAAGAACGTAAACAGCATACAATTCAAATTGTGAAAAATGGTTCTCTTGAAGTGAAATCTTTAATTGTAGCAGATAAATTAGATAATTTACGGTCTTTAAAAGAAAGCTACGATCAGCAAGGAGATACGATTTGGAATAGCTTTAAAAGAGGATTCGAAAAGCAGAAATGGTACTACGAATCCATCAGCAAATACGCTGCAAAAGGATTGGAACCAAGCCAAATTCCAAGTTTTTTTTATACGTACAAACAAGAAGTAAATGATTTTTTTAGAAGTTAATATTCATATGAAGAAATTAGAAAACACTGAAAATAACTATTGCGAACGCGCGGCATACGTATTAAAATATAGTAGAGTCAACACGCAATAAAGACTCTACATAATCGGGACTGTAGTTCAGTGGGAGAATACTTGTCTGGCAGACAAGGGGTCGTGGGTTCGAATCCCATCAGTTCCATAAAACCAGTCGTATCAAGAGTTTAAAATACTTTAAAACTCTGTAGGATGGAATGGTTGCAATACTATTTCATCTGACCTCTTCATGATTTCCATGAAGAGGTTTTTTATTTTCTTTTTACGATTGTTCCTCATGGTTTTTATGGTTATTCTTTTTACTGCTCCTGCTTACAATTTCTCTCAGTTCGCCCTCGTCGCCTTTTGCATTGATGATTTCAAAAAGCTGATTCAGCCCTTCACTTGTTTCATCGTTTTGTTCTTTACTCATTCTATCCCCTCCTTTTGCTTCTAGGATGCCCATTTTTTTCACATTGTTTCATGTGAAAAGCAATTCATCAATATTGATAGGCCGTAAAAGTATACCTTTACGACCCTTGTACAATTACTGGTTATACAGATATACTAAATCAATTCTTTAAATTTTGCAGGGTTTCTAATACTCATCTATAATGAAATGATCATCACAAACTTCGTTAAAATTGTTCTCTTCGTGGAGATCTACTTCTTTATCTTTAGATATCTCGGTTTCTTGTGTAAATAGTTTAAAAAGCTTGGGTGGCTTAGTTTTATGTATTATTATTTTAACCCTTGAGTCATCAACATTCTTAAATACTATTCAAATCGCTTGTGTAGTTGGAATTATCCTTTTGCTTGCTTTGTTTTTCTTTGGTAATATCCACAACGCAAGTTATAAAAAAGAACTTTGTATGCTGCTGCAAAGTTCTTTTCATAAACACTTACTGTTTGTTAAGAACTGTATTAAATATGAAATAGCTCATACAATCGCTAAGACCTATTCAGTTAACAGTCCTTCTTGCGTTTTTTCTCGAACCATCCATATGCAATTTCAGCTTTAATTTCTTTATTATCTGGAAAAACTAGGAAAATAACGTATGAACCGTTGTTTGGAAAGATAAATTTGCCGTCTTCATCACTTACTAATGTCCTCGTCGGCTGCTGGTATATAAACGGATTGTTTTGTAATTTTATATTCCAATGCTTTTTTAATATTTCTACTATCACTTCTTAAAGTAGTAATCACCTATTCTTTTGTAGTCATAAAATGAAGAATCCTCACCTTTTTTTCGCAATATTCAACAATTTCATAACAGGCTGTGAGGGTATCATGTCTAGACAGTTCTATTTCATCAAATACAAACTTTGAAAGCTGCTTCTGCAGAACCTCCAGCTTTTTGCTGTCTTCTTCATCGATCCATAGCCCTTCCGTAATACACACATCTGCTAGTTTGTTAATAGATTGAGCCGTCCAGTTTAAGCCGGCTGAAGAAACAGTTTTTGTAAGTAAATCGTTTTTTATAGCTAGAATAACTTGACACACATGGGTATAGGCATCAACTTTCTTTTGGATAAATGCTTTGCGAAGCTCTTGCTTGTATTGCTCTTTCGACATCACTATAGCTACGACAGACGTAATGAATGTTCCTGCCAGTGCGATGAGCGAGCCTATCATAATTCCGATCAGTTCTCCTGACAAAACGTTCACCTCTTTAAAGGTATTTCTATATGCTATGGGAATGAAGGAAATGATATGAAGATAAACACTATGTAAAAACAGCCCTAACTTTTCTAAGTTAGGGCTGAAACACTAAAATATGAGGGTAACCAAATTAGATAATACGACTTGTAATAATTCCTTCAATTTGACCAATTTTTTCTTCTAGCTCAGGCACAATCTCGTCACTTACTTGATTGTCAATATCGATCATTGTATACGCATATTCACCGCGGCTTCTGTTCACCATATCTGCGATGTTTAAATTGTAGTTTGAGAATACTTGCGTAAGTTGTCCTACCATATTCGGTACGTTGTGATGGAAAGCAGCTACGCGTTTTTTCCCAGTGTAAGGAAGAGATGCATTCGGGAAGTTCACTGAATTTTTAACGTTTCCTGTTTCTAAGAAATTTTTCACTTGACGTGCTGCCATTACCGCACAGTTTTCTTCTGATTCTTGAGTTGATGCCCCTAAATGAGGAATTGGCACAACATTTTTCATGTTCAAGACATTTTGATTTGGGAAATCTGTAATATATCGACCAACTTTTCCACTTTCAAGAGCAGCTTTCATATCTTCTTCGTTTACAAGCTCACCGCGTGAGAAGTTCAAAATATGAACATCTGGTTTCATGATGCTAAACGTTTCTTTATTGAAAACACCTTTTGTATCGTCCGTTAATGGAACGTGAACCGTAATATAGTCAGATGCTGCAAATAGTTCTTCTAGAGACATTGCACGCTGTACGTTGCGAGACAAATTCCAAGCTGTATTAACAGAAATGAATGGATCAAAACCAATTACGTCCATATCTAAATCAAGCGCATCGTTTGCTACAAGAGCACCAATTGCACCTAAACCAATAACGCCTAATGTTTTACCTTTGATTTCTTTTCCAACAAACTGTTTTTTACCTGCTTCAACTAACTTAGGAATTTGATCACCTTGGCCGTCTAATCCTTTTGTCCATTCAACTCCAGCAAATAAGTTACGAGAAGAAGCCATAATTGTAGTTAAAACCATTTCTTTTACTGCATTTGCATTAGCTCCTGGCGTATTAAATACAACGATACCTTGCTCTGTGCAAGCGTCCACCGGTATATTATTAACCCCTGCTCCAGCTCGTGCAATAGCTTTTAAATTTTGGTCAAATGCCATGCTGTGCATGTTAAAGCTACGCACGACAATCGCATCTGGATTTTCGCTGTCGTTGTCAATTTGATAACCTTCTTGATTAAAAACATTTAGACCTTTTTGTGCAATGTTGTTTAATGTTTTGATTGTTTGTACTTTTTCTAATGTTAATGTGCTCATTTTGTACTCTCCTCTGATTATCATCGTAGTTTTACATGTTTTTACCCTTGGATAAAGGAACTTCATTTTTAATTTTTTTAAAAGTCTGGTTTTTCAGCCTACATGTTTGGTAACTTCTATATCCTCTCCCCCTAAACAGAAAGAGGTAAGAGATATGTATTAATCCCTTACCTCTGCCCAGGCGAACGGCTACGTCACTATATGCTTCCTCACGGTTATCCGCGTTTCGCCAGTCACATATAGTCTTTGAAATTAAGTATATTCTAGCAAACTCTTTCAGAACGTTCAACCTTTTTTTAAAAGTTTGCTTTTTTCAGTCTAATTTTTAATCTCTTTAGTGAATCTCCTAATATATTGACAAATACCCTAATACATGTTAAATAAGAAGAGTGATTAGCACTCTATCCACTCAAGTGCTAATTGTTTTATAAGCCCTATTTGGAAAGGAGAACTTCTTATGTCAAAAAAAGAATTCAAAGCCGAATCAAAGCGATTATTAGAGATGATGATTAATTCCATCTATTCTCAAAAAGAAGTATTTTTGAGAGAACTTCTGTCAAATTCAAGCGATGCAATCGATAAAATTTATTACAAAGCTTTAACAGACGACTCCTTGCGTTTTAACAAAGAGAGCTATTACATAAAAGTAACACCAGATAAAACTAACCGTACCTTAACCATTACGGATACTGGAATTGGCATGACGCAAGAAGAGCTTGAAAGCAGCTTGGGCACAATTGCGAGAAGCGGTTCTCTTGCGTTTAAAAACGAAAATGAAACAAAGGACGGGCACACGATTATCGGCCAATTCGGCGTTGGTTTTTACGCAGCGTTTATGGTGGCAGATGTCGTAACAGTGATTAGTAAAGCGTTAGGCAGCGATGAAGCATATAAATGGGAATCTACTGGTGCTGATGGCTATATAATCCAACCTTGCGAAAAAGAAGCGGTCGGAACTCAAATCATTTTAAAAATTAAAGAAAATACAGAAGATGAAACATATGATGAGTATCTAGAAGAGTATCGTTTAAAAGAGATCATTAAAAAGTATTCAGACTTTATCCGCTACCCGATTAAAATGGACATAACGGAAAAACGTCCTAAAGAAGGTTCTGATAACGAGCTAGAAGATTATACCGAAGAGCAAGTTATCAACAGTATGGTACCGATCTGGAAGAAAAATAAAAATGAATTGACTTCAGAAGACTATGAGCAGTTTTATTCAGAAAAGCGCTACGGATTTGATAAACCGCTCACTCACCTCCATATTAATGTGGATGGAACGATTCGCTACAATGCCATTTTATTTATTCCAGAAAATAGTCCGTTTGATTACTACTCAAAAGAATTTGAAAAAGGGCTTGAACTGTATTCAAACGGCGTCTTAATTATGAATAAATGTGCAGATCTTCTTCCAGATTACTTTAGCTTTGTAAAAGGTATGGTAGATTCTGAAGATTTATCTCTTAATATTTCACGTGAAATTTTGCAGCAAGACCGCCAGCTTCAGCTGATTGCCAAAAACATCGGCAAGAAAATCAAAAATGAATTAAAAAGCTTGCTTAAAAACGAACGTGAAAAGTACGAGAAGTTTTATGAATCATTTGGCCGCCAGCTGAAGTACGGCGTTTACAGTGACTTTGGCAGCAACAAAGACGTATTAAAAGACCTGCTTTTATTCTATTCTTCTACAGAGAAAAAGCTCGTAACACTAGATGAGTATGTATCGCGCATGCCTGAGGATCAAAAGTATATCTATTATGCATCAGGTGAATCGTATGACCGAATTGAAAAGCTTCCTCAAGCAGAATTGGTTGCAGATAAAGGGTACGAAATTCTATATTTTACAGAAGATATCGATGAATTTGCGATTAAAATGTTAATGACGTACGAAGAAAAAGAATTTAAATCTGTTTCAAGCAGTGACTTAGGGATTGAAGCAGAAGCAGAACAGCTCAATGAGTCTGAGGAAAAAGAAAATAAAGAGCTATTTGACTATATGAAAAAAGCTTTGGCGGGAAAAGTAGGAGATGTGCGCGCGTCTAAACGTTTAAAAACACATCCCGTTTGCTTATCAGCTGATGGTGAAGTAACGATTGAAATGGAGAAAATTTTAAGTGCTATGCCTGACAATCAGCATGTAAAAGCAGAAAAAGTGTTAGAAATTAACGTAAATCATGATGTATTCGCTTCTTTAAAAGGTGCATTTGAAAATGATAAAGGGAAATTAGACCTTTATACAAATTTATTATATAACCAAGCTCTTCTAATTGAAGGCTTATCTATTAGTGATCCCGTTGAATTCACAAATGATATTTGTAAAATCATGATATAAAAACCAGGCGCAGAATGATTCTGCGCCTGATTATATGTATGGCATAATAAAAGTAGTTATATAGTAAGAAGCGATAAAAATGGGTACGGGCAGTTCTTCTGTTACTCTTATTGAGTGTTTGCCTTCTTTAAAATGAAAAAGGTCTGATTTAAACTCTGCGACTTTTTCTCTTTTTCCATTAAAAATACACGCTTCCTCTATGGCTTCATGACTGCTTAACATGTAGACGTTATTTCCCCATCTAATTTCTTGTGCTCCTTCGTTTTTAATTATTCCTTTACCTAATAGATTCCCCACTGTTTTTCCATTTTCTTTTATCACCCACCGGTGTTTTTTTACGTGATCAATAAACACCGTTCTTCCTTCCCATTGAACTCGTAAATGTACCCTTAAGCCGCAGGAAAAGATAGGAAACCAAGAAATAGAATCTAACACTGGAAGTCCATCACGAGTTAAAAAATCAATACTTTTCGTCCACATATTTTTATGCATTCTTTTAAGCTGTCCGACGTTTTCTCCATTTTCATTTGTAACTGCTACGGTCTTCCCCGCTGATTTAAAATAGGGAAGATAAAAAATGTATTCTTGCATATAAGCCTCCAAAGATTCTGTACCTTATATTAACAGCATGCACATAGTAATGTTTCTATCTTTCATATATTTCGTTTGTTTCTTTGGATTTCTTCCTTTGTTTAAATTGGCTTTGATTTTCTTTTAAATGCTTTAGTAAAGCAACAATCAAGAAACTAACAATCACAAGAAGAAGCCAAGAGCTAATTTTACTTATATGAACCATTGTCCACTGCTGCTGTTGATCTGGATACTGCCATGCTCCGAAAAATGTTGCGATATTTTCAGCGATCCAAATGAAAAAGCCAATCAGTACAAAAGACAATACTAAAGGCATGCGATATGTACGTTTGTTAACCGTAAAATATACAAAAGTTCGATAAAAAATAAGTAAAGTAAAAAGTTTTAAAAACCAGCGGAAATCGTAAATAAAATGATGCGTGAAAAAGTTAAGGTAAATAGCCATACTTAGTATACTGACAGTCCACGTAGAAGGCCAATTCGCAAGCTTTAATTCAAGCCTTCTCCACACTTGACACATGTAGCTTGCTACACTAGCATACATAAATCCGCTGTACAGCGGAACTCCCCATACTTTAGTGAAAGCTTTTTCCGGATAGCTCCATGAGCCCATATGAACTTTGTAGAGTTCTAACGCTAGTCCAATTAAATGAAATATTGCGATGACTTTTACTTCATCAAGCGTTTCTCGTTTAAACATCACCATTAAAACTTGAGTTCCTAGACAGACTAATAAAATAAGGTCATATCTAGAAATAAACGGTACTTCAATTATTTTTGTCATAGCCAATGTAAGAAAAATAATAACAGGAAAAACACAAGATTTTGCTTGTTCTAAACCAAAATAGATTAATTGCTTCATTGTAACATCCTATCTTTATAGTATTCCTTAGTGCGTTCACGAAAATGATTCCCTGAAAATTATTGCAGATTTTTCAAATTTATTCAATAAGCATCTCCGCTGTTTTTGTAACTAAACTATCATACCCAGCGGAGATTAGTTTTCTCCATTAACTTTTCAAAAAATCGGTGACTCTCTGTACATAGCGCTCTTTATCGTAAGATAAGTACAGATAACTGGTTAACTGTACAGGCTCTCCAAAGAAAAAACGTTCATACAGCGTTTCTCTTGTGCCAAACGGACTCATCGTTAAATCCCATGCTAGTCGAAAAAGCTTAATTCGATCTTCTGCTCCTCTCAATTTAGCTTGCAAATAACGCGTAATATCTTCTTTAACAAATGAGCAGCACGTGTTTTCAGTCGGTATTGCCATGAGTCCGCTTGCACCTAAAAGCTGGATAATCTCTGTAAAGGTAGGATATGTTTTTGAAAATATATTTGCGGCAATACGAAGTGTAGTTTCATTCGGACGCATGTATCCCCACGTATCAATCTCCGCTTCTTCTTCTGCTTTCATCACGAGAGCTTTCATCGTTTCTAACGCAATAATAAGCTCCGTGGCTTTTTCTCGCACATGCGGATAGTCTGTAATGTTAATGGTTTCAATCAGAGATTGTACAATACCTAATACAAATTCTGTTTTGACAATTCTCCTTGAAGTTACTTGATGCAGAGCAAAAGGTGAGAAGGAACTAGAAGAAAGAAATGTATTTGATACGTCTACATTTTCATAGAAAAACACGCGGTTCCACGGTACTAATACTTGGTCAAAGACAACAATTGTATCCATTTCTTCAAATCTAGAACTTAATGGATAATCAAACGTCGAATCTTTTCCTGCAAATGATTCTCTACAAATAAATTTAATTCCTTTTGTATTACTTGGAATCGAAAAAGCAAATCCTTTTTCTTTTCCTTGAATGCCCGCTGAAGACAGTACGAGTAGTTCATCCGTCATTCCACCCTGTGTAGCAAGCAGTTTCGCGCCTTGGATAACGATTCCCTCATTGTTTTTATCAACTATTTTTGCTGCTATCGGTTCATCGTTTTGCTCGTAATAAAATTGGATTCGATTGACTTGAGGATCGATGAACGTATGAGTGAGCGATAAATCGTGCTCTCTCACATATTCATAATAAGAAATGATGTTTTCAGGAAAGCAATTTTCTTCTCCTCTCAGGAGTTCTGCAGAGGATGCAAAAGCCATCAATACGGTATTCATATAATCTGGACTTCTCCCCATCATACCGTGAGTTAAGCGAGCCCACTGCTGAGTCATCTCTCGCCTCTTTTTTAACTCTTCTTTTGTTTTAGGCTGTAAATAAGATGTACCGAAAAATTCCTTAGAAGCCGGAGATTGGTATGTCATGATATCTTTGATTTTTTTATCATGCTGAAGATCATAAAGCTTAGCTTGACTGTTAATGGCTCCTTTAAAAGCCGGATGTTCTGATATATTGCCTGTTACGAGCTTGCCATCAACCCATACATTTGCTTTTAATTGATTGATTCTCTCTACGTATTGCTTCCCATTAATTGCTGACATACTCCCACTCCCAGACTTTCGATAAATATTTTCACCTATTGCATTTTTATCATATTACGATGTCTTTTCCATGTTTCCTTCATACATCACAGCTTTGAGCATAAAAAAAGAAGGTCACAGTAACCTTCTTTTTTTATGATTTATTTATATTGAATATCATTTCTTAGGGATTCAACTTTACTTAATGCTTGGTCAATATCAGGCTCTTCAACATTAAAGTGAGCAAGTGCATCGTGAAGATGCTTAGCAATTGCATTAAAATGTTCGGGTTGAATATTCATATTTGCATGCGCTTTGGCCATCGACTTTCCTGAATATTGATTCGGTCCACCTAAGGCAAAGCTTATAAACTTGGCTTGATGTCGACGTTGTTTATCCATATCCGTGTGCTCGAAAAAGTGACTAACTGTTTCGTCTTTTAAAACAAGCTCAGAATAAAAATAGTCTACTACTTTTTCAATCGCTTCTTGTCCGCCCACTTTTTCATACAATGTTTGTTCCAAAACAATTCCTCCTTTTGTACCTTTACCCATTATTACCTAATACAAGTATTCATATTCTTTGAAAGGCTCCTTTATGGAAATTCGTTATCGTCATGTTTTATTCCTCTTCCTCATAATGAATAAAATGTAAAGGTAATGAACGCAGTGCAAAGGAGTTGTAGAAACTACATTTAATATCTATCGTTACTGGGCTGAATCATTACATTTTGATAAGTGCTGGTCTAATATACGTAAGTATAAGCCGGTACGCCTTTTACTCCTACTCGGCATGAAAAAAGAGAGCCGGCAGCTTCTTCGTATTTTTCTTCTTCCTTAGCTGTGGTGATAAATAAAGTTTGTAAATCGTCTCCTCCAAATGTACAGCAGGTTACATTGGAAACAGGAAGATGAATAGATTCTATAATTTCTCCTTTCTCTGGATCTACACAAATAACTTTCGAACCTCCCCAAAGCGCTACCCATAATCGGTCGTGTTCATCAATTGTCATTCCATCAGGAAACCCGTCCATATCTGAAAGGTCAATCACCACTTTTTCATCTTCGAGCCTTGTTGTTTCTTTCGAAAATGAATAAGACATAATTTTATTTTTCGGTGAATCAACCAGAAAGAATTTGTCTCCTGTTCGATTCCAAGCTAGCCCGTTTGACACGCTTAATCCTTCTTTAGCGCTCTTAATGACACCTTTTTCATCTACTACGTACAGCTGGGCTTTTCCTTCTTCATCTTCTTCACTCATCGTTCCAATCCAAAAGCGGTTATATGGATCACATTTACCGTCATTAAAACGCATGGTTTTTTCAAGAGTATCTAAACGGATATACTCTTCATGATTCTTTTTGTTTTTATCAACTAAAAGCAGCTGATTACGGGTGGAGACAATCAATTTTGAATGATTGGTTTTAGAAACACTTGTAACGACTGAAGGAAGAGCAATACCTTCTAAGGTTGTCGTTTTTGGATCGTACGTAAGAAGCTTTTTATCTAAAATGTCTACTAGCACTAATTTTTGATTTTCTTCATCCCATAGGGGTCCTTCAAGCAAACGGCCATCGTACTTTTTTTCGATTTTTGCTTCCATTTTCAAGCTCCTTTTTCGTTTTTATGTACAATCATTTTTTTATAATCGCTTTCTTAAAAAAATATTCTTTTTAAAAAATAAAAAAGCTAGGAATATCTTACCTTTTTCATAAATACCCGTTGTATGACATTCTTTAAACACCAGGTTCTAAGAGAATCTTTTCATAAAAAAAGCAGCACGCTTTGTATAGCGTGCTGCTTTTTTTATTATAAAGTTACGTGTTCTTTTTCTAATTCTTTAACACGTGCTGCAAACTCTTCTTCTGTTAAACCGTGTTCTTTTACATAGCGGTTACGAGGGCTCACTCGGCATTCATGTGAACAAGCGCGTAAATATTTGTGTTCATTTTCTTCAGAAGCTAAGATTTTCTTATTGCATTCTGGGTTTGAGCAGTTAACATAGCGTTCACAAGGCTCGCCGGTAAAGTGGTCTTTTCCGACAATCACATGCTCTTTTTGGTTAACTGGTACACTGATGCGCTCATCAAATACATAGCACTGACCATCCCAAAGTTCACCTTGTACTTCCGGATCTTTTCCGTATGTTACAATGCCTCCGTGAAGTTGGCTTACATCTTCAAAACCTTCTTCAAGAAGCCATCCAGAGAATTTTTCACAGCGAATACCGCCTGTGCAGTACGTTAAGATTTTTTTATCTTCAAACTGCTCTTTGTTGTCGCGAATCCATTCAGGAAGCTCACGGAAGTTTTGAATATCCGGACGAACAGCTCCTCGGAAATGACCTAAATCGTATTCATAATCGTTTCGTGCATCAATTACGACCGTATTCTCATCTTGCATCGCTTGATAAAATTCTTTTGGGCTTAAGTAATTACCCGTTACGCGAAGAGGATTCACATCTTCTTCTAATCGAAGAGTTACTAATTCTTTGCGGTGACGCACGTGCATTTTTTTGAACGCATGTTCATCTGCTTCGTCTATTTTAAATACAATATCTTCAAAACGAGGATCATTTTTCATCGTTTCCATGTATTTATCTGTTTGTTCAACTGTTCCTGATACCGTTCCATTGATCCCTTCAGCCGCAATTAAAATACGTCCTTTTAATTCAAGCTCTTTACAAAATGCCAAGTGCTGAGCTGTGAACTCTTCAGGATTTTCAATTGGAGTGTACAAATAATATAGTAGTACTTGATATGGTTTTCTTTCAGTCATGTTGCTTCTTCCACCTATCTGTTTATATTTGCAAGATATAATGCATGTAGGTCGGTTATTGTGAACCGAATTGATGGTAACAATTCATTACTTAAAGGTACATTATGACAAAAACAACATCCTTTTTATGAGGATGCTTCTATCTAAAAAGTATTACAGTGAATGATTGTTTCAAAAACATACAGTATTTAAGCCTGTAATAGTATAACATATCAAAGCGTTCACTTCTAGGATTTGTTCTTCAATAAAAATTTTATTGACGCGATACGTTCTACATGAATGGGTCCGCGCATACATGATGAGATATAAATCTTTGAGATGGGGGGCAAAAATGATGCCTTTTTATACATTAAAGGACGGTGCAACTTTGTACTATGAACAACAAGGGGAAGGAACACCTATTATTTTCATTCACGGAGTTTGGATGAGCAGTCGTTTTTTTCACAACCAGCTTGCTTTTTTTTCAAAACAGTATCAAACTATTCTTTTGGATTTAAGAGGACATGGAAATTCAAGTCATACTCCATACGGCCATACAGTTTCCACTTATGCTCGTGACATGCATGAGTTTACAACCACTCATCAATTAAAAGACGTCATATTAGTAGGCTGGTCGATGGGTGCTTTTGTTGTATGGGAATATTTGAAACAATTTGGTCAAGAAAATGTAAAAGGGAATATTATTGTAGATGAAATGGCTTCAGACTTTAAATGGCCAGACTTTCCAATCGGTGCATTTGATTTACCTGCCCTTATTTCGCTTATGCAAGGTATTCAGCTTGATCGAACAAGTACATTAGAAAGTTTTATTCCGCTTATGTTTAAGGATGAATTAACTGAAAAAGATAAACATTGGATTATGAAAGAAGTAACGAAAATGCCCGAGTCGATAGCTAGTGCTATTTTGTTTGATCAATCCATTGTGGACTATCGAGAATTCCTCCCGTTTATTACAATTCCTACTTTACTGTGCTTTGGAAAAGAAGAAAAGCTCATTCCTGTAGCGGCTGGAAGGCATATTCAAAAGCTGGTTTCAGGTTCTGTACTTGAAGTTTTTGAGAACAGCTGCCACTGCCCTTTTCTCGAAGAAAGCGATCGGTTTAACAAAGTTGTGAGTGATTTTATCGAGCGTATCTAATTTACAATAAAAAAAGAATTGCCTTGTTTCTAACGGATTCGGTTGATAGAAAGAAGCATAAGTTAGAACTACAAATCAGCAATATAAATGATAAGTAAAAGCGCTCAAAAAAATCCGAGCGCTTTTACACTTAATGTTCTCCGCCCTCATTGAACTTAACTCTTTTACAGTTTGAGGTGATAACTTATAAGAATATCTTTTGGTTCAAAACCAACTTTCATATATACTCGATTTACTTGACTATTTGCTTTATCAACAGTTAGTTTAATTTCATCAATTTGTGGAAATAAAAACATCTCTGTTAAAACTTCTTTTAACAACATCGTTCCCAGACCTTGACTCTGAGCATTCCTCGAAATACAAATATATTCCAATGAGGCCTCTCCCATCTCAGTATCGACTTCAAAGTACGCATAACCTTGCAACTCGTTAGAAATATTTTTAAGTATCTTTAACATATTTCTATCGTTAAGTCTCTCAATAATTGTTTTTCCATTGTAATAAGTATTTTGAAACATTGCATTATGCAGCGTTTCAAATGCTTGAAAATCACTATGTTTAAATGACTCACTTTTCATTTCAGTAACTTTATCAAAATTTTGTTCTTTAATTTCTAAGATGGAGTGTTCACCAGTCTTTTTTGCTTTTATTTCATTCATAAATACTTGTTGCAGCTCATTTTCTTTATTGATAAAAAAATGAAATTTTTGAATCAAAGGGTTTTCATTAACTAACTGTTTCCATAATTGATATTGCAAATAAATAGAAGATGTTTTATTAAAAGGTCCCCACACTTCTGCTACCGTTTCTTCGATATCAAATCCAATAGCCGCTAAAATTTCCCCTGTCTTATCTCTGGCGATTAGAAACTTGATACCTCCATCACTACTAATAAACTCTTCTTTTAATGTCTGGTGGATTTCTTCTTTTTTTCTACCACAATAACCAATGTGTGATGTTTTCTTTCTATTTATTTCTGATAGAAATCGAGATAATTCACCAATGTTAGTTGCTTTTTCTATAATACTCTCCATAACACTATCCCCTCTTTAAATCCAATTTAGTGTCATGTTCGTTCCTACTGCAAGATATTCCTGCATCCCAACCTCTTCTGCCTCGTTAGTTTGGAATTATTCTTCAAAATCCTTTCTGTGCATCACTATACTTAAGGTAATAAAATCTCGCGTCCGTCATAGGCAAAGCTTACGTTTTTATCTGAGAGCATCTCGGCGTGCTTTCGGATATCGATATCATGTGATAAATGAGTAAACACCATGGTTTTTGCCTGTAGCTTCGCTTTGATCTCCATTGCCTCTGTCACATCATATACGGATCTTTTTTCTTTTTGAAGATATTCTTTCCAAAAAGATGTACCGAATATCAGTAAATCTAAGTGGTAAAAGGGCTGCCACTGTTCTTTTGTCACATTAAAAGAATCGGATACATACGCCCAGCGTTCCCCTTGTTTTTGATGAACCACAATGCCGTAGGAATGACCGTTAAATCCGTGATTCACTTTATGAAACGTGATGGTCGTTTCTCCGTTTTCCCATTTTAACGTGCCATTAAAGATAAGCCCTTTTCTTTTTGTGAGATAAGGAAATCTTTCGGTTAACTCGCTGATGACTTCAGGCGCTCCTACGACTTCTGTATTTACATTATTCCAATAGCATAAGTCAGCTAAATCCCCTAAACCAGCAACATGATCATTGTGAGGATGAGTAATAAACACGGTAGAAGGGATTTTTTTGTTATTGTATAAATGAAATTGATGTTTAAAATCAGGTGATACATCAATCAAACACACGTTACCGTCCAGTGTGAACTGTGCACTAGGTCTTGTGCGCTGATTTAATGGATCTTTTTGTGTACATACTTTACAGTCACATAATAATCGAGGCACTCCTTGAGCATCGCTCGTTCCGTAAAATAAAAGCTTGTTCATTACTCTGTTTCCCCCTTTTTTTCTTCTAAAGGTCTATCTTTTTATTTTAAGAAATGCCCTATGGTGTTCTGCATCTTTCTTTTATTTGTCCTTCTAGAATAAAACCAGCTTTTATGTAAAACAGCCAGTCTTTTTAACGACTGGCTTTGCTATATTCCTTATAAAAAACGTTTTTATGCTTTTTCTATTGATTTCTTTCTTCGTCTCTTTCAACAATATGCTGAAGAATAGATAATTTGTTTGTCCAAAATTGTTCGTAGTAAGAAAGCCAATCTTGTACTTTTTTTAAAGGCTCTGGCTGAAGATGATACACTTTTTCTCTGCCTTTTTTTTGTCCATGGACTAGGTCTGCTTCTGAAAGTATATGAAGATGCTTCACAATAGCGGTACGGCTTATTGAAAAATGAGACGTTATTTCTGAAATAGGCAATTCTTTTTCAGAAAGCAGCTCAAGTACTTTTCTTCGAGTAGGATCAGCAATGGCTTGAAAGATATCATGCTTGGCAGCTGATGAAGTCATTTAGTTTTCAACAACCTTTCGAAGTTTTTCATTCACGAGACGAATCCACCCGTAGCTCATTCTATCTCGTACCACTGAACTCTTTTCGTTTGCTTTTTCAAGAAGTGTTTCAGCTTCTTTCCACCCGCTATGAATAAGCGTAAATTCAGTTTGATTACCCATTTCTTTTAAGGTAAACGAAACGATCCATCCATCCGTATCCCAAGAGAAAGAAAGATAGTTTGGTGCATCTATTTCTAATACTTTACACGGAGATGGTCCAAAAGGCGATTGTAAATGAAATTCATATCCTACCTGAGGCTGAAAATCATTAGGCATGAACCATTGTTGGAGCCCTTCTGCGGTTGCTACTTTATCCCAAACTTTTTGAATCGGCGCGTTAAATATTATCTTCTGTTTTACATCTTCTACTACACTTTTATCATTCATTGTTATCTTCATTCTCCTTTTTAAAAAATAACACCAAAAGGTTTTATATAAAAATAATATAACACCTTTTGGTTTCATGTCAATTCTTCTTTTGAAAAATGAAATCCTTCAATACATTTCCGTTCTTTGATAAAGAGATTTGTTATAATGCTGAATGAGTGCATTTTGTTATATTTCAAATATATCTTTTAAACGATGCTTCGTCCGCTTTGTGCCAATGCATAATGAATGCCGTGCTGCAATGTTTGAAAACAATCATATTTTGATAAATCAATATGGGTCTTTGATATAACTAAACCTAAGTCAGCAGAAATTCCTACTAAAATTGTTTTCGTACCAATCAAGGACGCTGCTGCACCTAATTTTTCAATAAGACTTGCCGTATATTCAGTAAGTTCTTTATCCAATCCGGTTAAATCCAGCACAAGATAATTAGCCTGATGTTTTGGGAGGTTATTTAATGTATTGACAATCAAATCTTCCGTTCGATCCTCGTCGTATTTGCCAATCAAAGGAACGACGACTATGCCTTCCAAAACCGGAATAATAGGAGAAGAAAGCTTTTTAATAAGATCTTTTAACTCAGCTGTTTTTTCTGCTACAATGTTTTGCAAATGTTCTATTTTCTGCGCTTCTTTTCTTCTGGCTAATTGATGAATATTTTGAGTGATATCAATGTTGGAAGGGAAGTATTCTACTGTGGTGCATTCATGCCCTTCTATTTGATGTTGAATCACCTTGTACCAAATATTTGTTCCGAATAGTCCTGTAAAAATCCCTGCATAATGGGCCGGAAGAAAATTTCCTCCCTTTGTTTTCTTTTGCGCCACGTTAATTTTATGTTCCCAACTGTCTTTTAATTCAGCAGATAAAGTTTTACTTTCAGGATTTAAATATTTGATAGCGGTTTTTCCCCATCCAGCCGAAGCGTATGTATTTGTAATTAACTCAGCCGCTTCAAAAACCGTTACGCCTTTCATATTTTGAAAGTACTCTCCTACTACTAATCCCTGTCGGAAGCCAGTGGTTTCCAGTACTACAGAAGCTGCCTCTTCTCCAGATATTTCTTCGATTGTGTCAAACAATGTTTTCATGGCAGAAGAAATCCAAAAAAGGATCGCATCTTCTCCTTCAAAGCTAAATTGTCCTTTTTCTAAATCCCAAGCAAAACTAAGACCACCTATATCAATATTCTTTTTTTCACCCATGGCGGAATCTCCTTTTTATAAAGTTCTTACCTTCTTTATATTTTATCTTATGTTGAAGAAGCTGGTAATAAAAATTGTTGCATATTTTCTATTGCTTGTCTAACCATTACCCATGTTTTCAATTAATAGAAAAGAAAGGTGAATGCTATAGAACTTTGAATTCGCCAACTTTTCTTTCTTTTGTATCAAACATACATGATAAAAAGGAAGAAAAGCAAATTGTAATATAACATCACATTACGTTATAATATAATTATATTCAAAAGAAAGTATTTAGGAAAGAGGAGGAAAAAGATGAAGCTAAATACTCATAGCTCTACGCCTTTATATATGCAGTTAAAACAGGCTATTACAGAAGATATTAATAAAGGAGTTTATACTCGGGGTGAAAAACTTCCAATTGAAACGGATTTGTGCGATATATACGGAGTAAGTCGGATTACGGTAAGAAAAGCCGTATTAGATTTAGTAGAAGAAGGCCTTCTGATACGTCAGCAAGGAAAAGGAACCTTTGTTCAATATCCAAAAGCTAAGAGAGAGCTGTTTGCCGTTAATGGGCATACAGAGTATATGTCGGAATTAGGGAAAGTACCGCAGACTAAAATTTTGTCTTTTGGTATAAAACCTGTAAAAGCTCATGTGGCAAAGATGTTATCAATCCCTCCAGAAAGTGAAGTCCTTGAACTGCAGCGCATCCTGTATTATGACGACCAGCCTCTTACCTTAGAAATTTCTCATTACTCCTTAGAATTGTTACCACACTTAGATCAGCACGTCCATAATTCAGTTTCAATGTACGATACTATAAAAAACAAGTACAATATTGCTCCGGTTCATAATAAAAAATTATTGAACATGGTATTTGCAAATGTGGATGAAGCAAAACATTTAGAATGTGAAGTCGGAGAGCCGCTGTTTAAAGTGGAAAAAGTGGCGTATGATGCACAAAAAAGACCGATTCATTCATCTTTTCTACACTACCCTGCGAATCGCGTTACGTTCACTATAGACAGTTCTAATTCTTAATAAAATAGCGCCTTGCTTCAAAAGCAAAGGCGCTATTTTATTCATTTTAAAACCATTTCACAGTCTGTATGATATTCTTTCCCATATCCAAAAGCTCCGTAATTCTGACAAGTTTGTGATGCCACCAATGCTCCATTATGGAGGGCTTTGGCTGTGTTTTTTTCTGGTAGATAAGAAGAAAGAAAACCAGCTATAAAAGAATCTCCAGCCCCAAGCGTATCCACTACATTTGTAGGAATTATAGGCTGTTTAAATAATTGGTTTTCGACTGATAATAAAGCTCCCTCTTCTCCTCTTGTCACGCATACGACACTGGTTCCTAACAAGTGTACTCGCTTTATTAAATTCATACACTCTTCTTCTGGCAGGCTGCTTCCTGAGAAAAATGCATAGCTGATATATGGACATACTTGCTGTAAATATTCCTCATCGTATCTCGTAGAAAAATCAAAGGAAATATCAATGATTTTATGTAGCAACGGAAGGTCAGATTCTAAATGACTAAAAACGCTCGTATGAAGAAGATCGTGCTGACGAATATAGGTTAAATCCGATTCATTCAGCATTAGTTTTAATCTAGATTGAACGCCCCCTTTATTTGATCCTACAAAAATTCGATCACCTTGTTCATCAAGTGTTACAACCGCCATTCCATTCTCTCCTACAGCTCTTCTTACTCTGCTAATATCCATCTTTTCTTGCTGCAGAGTATTTACTACATGCTCTGCCGATTCGTCATTCCCCACGATTCCCATATAGGAAGACTGATGATTGCTCAATCTATTATAAAATACGGCCACATTTAGCGCGTTACCTCCTGGATAGATCTTTCCTTGGTCTTTATAGTAATCTACTACATTATCCCCTACTCCAATTAGTTTCATCTGCTTATCCTCCTATTATTTAACACTCCCGTTAGCAATGCCACGGATAAAATATTTTTGCATAAATAAAAACAACATAACAATCGGTGCTGCTGAAATGGTCAGTCCAGCTAGTAATACTCCCCAATCTGTTTGCAAAGCGTCTCTAAATTGCATTAATCCTGCTGGGATTGTACGCAAACTGTCGTCGTCGATAAAGATAATGGCAAACATAAATTCATTCCATGTGTAGTAAGCTGTCAAAATTGTCGTTGTTAATAAAATGGGCGTGCTCATTGGAATAAAAATCCGAAATAAAATCCCCAAGCTTGTACATCCATCTAACCGAGCTGCTTCCTCCAGTTCTTTTGGAATCGAAAGAAAATAAGCTCGAATTAACAAGATGGTTAAAGGAATTCGATAAGCAACATAAGGCAGAATCAATGCCAAGTGTGTATTATAGATTCCAAGTTTTTGAATAATGCTATACAAAGGAATTAAACTTACCTGAGGAGAAAGCATAAGCCCTCCGAGACATATAATGAGGACAAAAGCTTTTCCTTGAAACTCAAAGCGTGATAGTCCATAAGCTCCTAACGCACTGACCAGGACCGTCAAAAAACAAGACACGCCCGTGACGATCACACTGTTTAAAAAGTAAGAAGATATTCCGCTTTTCCACGCTGTCACATAATTTTCAATGAGCCAAGTATGCGGCATAGACCAGCTGTGAGTAAAGATTTCATCCGTGCTTTTAAAAGAACTTATAATCATCCAAAGCAAGGGATACGCAATGACAATAAGATAGACGATCAACCCGACATATACTATCGTTACACCTGTGTACCTCTTCTTTTTTCTTTCTTTAGTGGCTGTATTGACAACATTAGGTAAGGTGACATTTGTTTTAGGCATCTGCATCAAGCGTCTTCCTTTCCTGTTTTAAATGCTTTCATTTGAACAATAGAAATCAATAGCGTAATAATTAAAATGACAGTAGCAATTGAAGAAGCGTAGCCCATCATATCTTTCGAAAAGGCTGTTTTGTATAAATACGTACTTAGGACTTCAGATGATGTACCCGGTCCGCCTCCAGTTAAAATATAAGGTTCATTAAATACTGTAAAAGCACCAGTGAGTGTTAAAATAACAGCTACAAATGTCATTTCTTTTGTTTGCGGTACAGTAATATGAAAGAACATTTTAAATTTATTAGCGCCGTCTATTTCAGCTGCTTCATACAATTCAGGTGAGATTTTTTGTATCGCTACAATATACAGCATGGCGATGTAGCCGATAGACTGCCACTGAGATACAGCAATAACTGCATAAATAGCCGTATCACCGTCTCCTAGCCAAGGTTTTGCCAATGAATCTAATCCGATCATTTTGAGCATTTGATTTAAAAGCCCTACTTCAGGATTGTAAAAAAAAGTAAACAACAAGGCGATAACGGTCATCGAAACGACTACTGGTAAAAAATAAACCGTTCGAAAAAAAGGAGAAAATCTTCGAATAAGTTTATCTTCTAAAACGGCAGCCACAATTAGACCGCCACCTACTTGAAAAATAATTGAAATGACCGCATAAAGAATATTATTTTTGAGTGCCTGATAAAAGACAGGGTCTTTAAATAAGTGCACATAATTATCTATTCCTACAAAAACTTTGTCTGGTGTAAATGTGCTCCACTCATAAAGACTATCCAAAATATTCTGAAAAATAGGGATGTACACAAGTAGTAAAAAAGCAAAAGCAGGAAGAAGATATAAATAAGGGATTAGCTTATTACGTTTTAACATCGCTTTTTCACTTCCTTACTTTTTAGATTCAGCACGAACACTCGCTGCCGCTTTTTGCACATCTTTCATTACTTCTTTAGGTGTTTTATCACCATTTAGCATAAGCTGAGCGCCTGTTAAATAAGCATCTGCAATTCGAGCATCGATTGCCATATCAAACCATGGAGCCATTTCTTTGGCTTGTAAAATATTGTCTACTGCTTCTAATTGCTCCGGGGTTGAATTACTGCTGTTAGCTGTATCATTTACTGCACTGTATTTCCCTACTTCTTTTACTAGCTTTTCACCCATTTGTTTTGATGTTAAAAATTCAAGAAATTCCATCGCTTCTTTTGAATGTTTTGTTTTAGAAGAAATCATAAACCCTTCAGGTGATCCAGTTAAATTAGTAGCATTTCCTTTTCCATCCTCCACTTTAGGAAAATTAAACATGCCAATCTTAAATTTCGTTGGACCGAAAAGCTTAATTTCAGCGGTTTCAGCATAAAACATAGCTGCTTTTCCATTTGAAAATTGTTGTCTTGCATATTCATGATCAATCGAATTTGTATTTTTATTAAAGTAAGGAACTAATTCTTCTAATTTTTCTAGAGCTTTTACATAGCCTTTATCCGTGAATGTGCCAGTTTTTGAATTATAGTCTTTTGAAAGAACGTCACGTTTTACCATGCGCTGATTTAAGGTTCCTACGTAGTGAGAAATGGTCCATGTATCCTGGCTTCCAAATTCTAAAGCTGTATAATGCTTCTTTTTTAACACGCTTAAAACATTTAGTAGCTCGTTCCAGTTTGTAGGCGCTTTTAATCCTAATTTATCGAAGATATCTTTGTTGTAAAAAAACATTTTCCCATCCATTGTGACAGGAACACCGTAAATTTTCTTATTAACGGTATATGGTTTAATTTGAGATTGAACAAGCTTGGAAGACCACGCTGAATCCTTCTTATAATAAGAGGTTAAATCTAAGGCTTTGTTTCCTCTGACAAATTGTCTAGCAAACTCATCGCTCCAAGAAAAGTACACATCAGGAGGGGTATTAGTGCCTGTCATAACTTTAATTTTGTCTTTATACGAATCGTTTAAGACCGCTTCTGTTTTAATATCAATATCAGGGTGCTGTTTTTCAAATTCTTTTACAACTTCTTCAAAGTAGCTTTTTTCAGGTTCTTTTGGCCATCTGTGAAAGAATGTTAATGTTATCTTTCCTGTGTCTGAGTCTGAAGACGTTTGTTTTCCAGCACACCCCCCGAGCATTAAAGAACAACTTAAAAGTGAGGCTAAGATTAAATTTGTCTTTTTCATATAGAAACCCCCTTATTGTAAGTGCTTTCATATATAAGTTATACTATAATGTTTTATAACATTATAGTATAACTCGTAGAGAAAATATACAGATTTCTATCTTTATTAGGAGATTATTAATATTCTACTTTCCACATGTAGCGTCTTTTACTTAAAGGATGATTGCGTGCTTCAGCTAATTCTTCGGCATACTGACGCAGTACACGGTTTAATACAAGAGGAGCAATATACCCTTGCACATCTTTATCAATCCCTTCGAAATCATATGCTTTTGCATCTAGAACAGTTAATTTCTTTCCATATCTTTTAGAGAATGATAAGGCGCGTTCTTCTAAAGGTCTCGTTTCATCTAGTCCAGCTAGGATGATAAACGGTACGTTTTCATCAATAATTTCGAATGGACCGTGGAAATACTCTCCGGCGTGAATAGCGTGAGAATGAATCCACTGCATTTCCATCAAGATACAGATGCTGAATGAATATGCTGCTCCATAGTTCGAACCGCTAGCCATTGTATAAATAACCGGTTCAGACTTATGTGATTCAGCAAATTTTCTTGCGTTGCTCGCTTCGTGTTCTAGAGCTTTTTCATAAACAGACTGTAGATTTTCTAAGCTGGTAACTAACTTTGCAAATTTATCATTTTTTTCCGCTACGTATAAGAGACCAAATACAAGCTGATATAAAACGCCTAAGTTTGTTTCAAAAGCATCGATATCATTGCCCCACTCATACTTAATAAAAATATCTGCGCTGTGTGCTAAAGGTGAAGTAGGTTCATTTGTTAAGGCTACAGCATAAGCGCCTTTGCTTTTAGCGAACTTAGCTGCTTCTGTAGTCTCAGGAGTTGTTCCTGACATGGAACATAAAATAACTAAGGAGTCTTTTCCTAGCTGCTGCGGATTGCGGTGGATAAATTCGTTCGAGCTATACAAATCGGATGTAATATGTTGAGCTTCTCGATCTAGTACATACTTAGCTGGATACATGATCGCAGAAGATCCTCCACATGCGACGAAAAACACATTACGAATTTGCTTGCTTTTTAATTCGTTTAATACGGCTTGCACATCATTTTTTACATTCACTACCGTTTTGCTCATTTTCCCCACTCCTCAAATAAAATATGATATACAACATTATGTAATGTTATATATTGTTATATTAAACCGCGAGCGTTAACTAGTCAATACATTTATCAGAATATTTAACTTTTTTATCTATATTTGTAGAAATGCGCTCTTCTGTTTCTCCATCAAAGAAATGCACGTAGGTTAAATTCAACGAAAAAGCGCTTTTGTCCCCTGCTTCAAACTCACATAGAAGAGGCACTCGAGCCACAAACGTTTGCTTTTCTAAACTAGCATATAAAATTGTTTCAGCACCTAGTACCTCTATCATATCTAGTGTCGTAGTGAAGCAAAACTCATTGTTCAACTCTCTCTTACTATCCTTTTTATGATATACAATGTGTTCAGGACGCGCACCCATTATGACCTCTTTCTCATTATAACCTTGAGAATGTAAAGCGTGTATTAGAAAATCAGGAAGCTGTATTTTAGTTTTTCCCATTATAAAATAAGGGCCTTGGAGATATCCCCGAAAAACATTCATTGCGGGCGATCCAATAAAACTGCCTACAAATACATTCCTAGGATATCTATAAATATCTTGAGGAGTTCCGATCTGTTGAATAATCCCGTCTTTCATAACAACTAGGCGAGTAGCCATTGTCATAGCTTCCACTTGATCATGCGTCACATAGATTGTTGTTGTTTGCAGTCTTTGATGCAGTTTAATAATCTCAGCACGCATCTGTACTCGCAGCTTCGCATCCAAATTAGATAATGGTTCATCCATTAAGAAAACTTTTGCTTCCCGAACAATAGCACGACCTAAAGCAACTCGCTGACGCTGCCCTCCGGATAAAGCTTTTGGCTTTCTATTTAAATATGTTTCTAGACCTAATGTTTTGGCTGCTTCATTTACACGTCTATCAATTTCATCTTTCTTTATTTTTTTTAACTTCAAACCAAATGCCATATTTTCTCGAACAGTCATATGAGGGTAAAGAGCATAATTTTGAAAGACCATAGCAATGTCACGATCTTTTGGAGCTACTTCGTTCATATGATCTCCATCAATGTAAAAATCACCTTTTGAAATTATTTCTAGACCAGCGATCATTCGCAGCGTAGTAGATTTACCACAGCCTGAAGGTCCAACAAATACAATGAACTCTTTATCTTTAATCTGAAGGTTAAAATCATTTACGGCGATATTTTTTTTATCATATATTTTATATACTTTATCTAAATATAACGTTGCCATCTAGCATCAGCTCCTCATATTTAATATTCGAAATACAGTATTGCAAGCTACGAGTCTCTTTTTCCTTCATCCTTTCCTCCTTTTTATTTACATTGCTAACTTGAGACATTAAAGTAACTTAATAACTATACTAATCGAATCTAGTTAGACAAAAAATAAATATGTAAAGATTGCTAACACAAAACATACAAGCAACCGTTCACCTTCAAAAAAATAAAAACCTTCTCTAAAATAAGAAGGTTTCAGATCATAATCTGCATAGAGACTGCCTTTGCCTTACTTCTGAAGATTTTATTACATATCTTCTTTGCCTTGACAGCTCGGACACTCATAAACATGCACAAAATAAAGTCCAATATGGTGGAATCGTTTCCCTAAGCAATCTGGACATGTTCCTGCTTCGCGCATTTGTTCCCGTCGTTTGTCTCGCTGATTAGCGAAGAAATTTACAAATTTCATAAAAGAACCTCCCTCATGTTTTTGACTATAGGTTTTCCTGATGAGAGGTCTTTTATTCGACTAGGTGTATTTATAAAAGCACCTGCTTGATTGTGCTTTTAAACTATACTCACGTTTTCCAATAATACAAAAAGGATAGATAGAGCATTCTTATGACGCCCATCTATCCTTCATTTTTATCCTATATAATTATAATGTTTAACGCTATACAGGCGTCTATCACTATTTCCTAACAAATATCTGATTTTTGACACAGCTATCAAGTTATTCATCTACTTTGTATTTTTCTTTTTTTCGAAGAAATGGCCACCAGTTTCCTTCTCCAAGCGTTACGACAACCGCTGGCATAAGAAGCGGAAGAATGACAAGGCCATAAAGTAAAAGACCAATAATAACAACCGTTGCTACATGAACAAGTGTTAATACACCTGATGGTATCATAGCCCCAAACGTTCCGGCTAAGATAATAGCAGCAGTGATAATAACCGATCCCATCTTACTCATAGACGTAACCATCCCTTCTGCTACGCCGCTTTTTACTTCTTCGTTAAAACGGTCTAACAAGAAAATAGAATAGTCAATTCCAAGGGCAACTAAAATAACAAAACTAAAGAATGGCACAGCCCAGCTGATTCCGTCATTCCCCATTATATCCACGAATAGAAGCTCTGATATTCCCATTGCAGTATAATACGTAAGCAGCAGTGAAGCAATCATGTATACAGGCATGATCATTGAACGGAATAAAATGGTCAGCACAATAAACAGTCCAATCATCATAATAACCATTGTGCGTGAAAGATCCGTTGTGGATAAATCTTTTAAATCCGCATTTGAGCTCGATACACCTCCGTACACAATTTCTGTATGCTCAAACGGCGTATCAACGACTTCGCTTGCCACCGCTTTTTCAATATTTTTTACGGTTGAAATGGCTTCTTCAGAATATGGATTTTGATCGAGCACTACGCTGAGCTTAACTCCTTTTCCATCTGCAAAAGAATAGTTATCGATGGATTGTTTAAACCCTTTATCTTTGATCACTTCTGCTGGAAGATAAATACCCGTATCTCTAACTGTTGAGCTCTCACTCATGTTATCAAGCATATCTGTTGCTTTTGTTAAGCCATCTGAGATTTTCGTTAGCCCATCATTTGCACTGTCAACACCTTCTGCTAATTGATTGATACTGTCTGATAGGGTTCCAACTTGACCTTGCTGAGCTGAAAGATTCTCATTTGCTTGTTGGAGACCGGTTTGAATGGCAGTAAGCTGTTTACTGATTGCAACAAGCTGAGGAACCGCTTGCTGCACATTTCCTGTTGTAGAAAGCTGAGTGCTGACAAGCTGCAGCTGTTGATTAATTTGAGCTAATCCGTCTGCGGCAGGTGCAAGTGACCCGCCAGATTCTTTAGAAGCGGAACCGGTTTGGTCAGCTATTTGATTTAGCCCTTTTTCAATATCACTTAATCCTTTTTGTACATCTCCGATTCCTTTAACAGCCTCTTTGATTCCGTCTGATACAGAACCCAGCTGTGAATTAACATATAAATCATCAATCTTTTCTCCAGTAGGCTGTGTGATCGTCATGACAGAGTCCACGTGATCCACTTTTTCAATTGCTTTGCTTATATTTCCTAAATAAGGAATAACATCCGCCTTTGTTAACTCTTTATCTCCTTTAATAACAACATTGACAGGAAACGCTTTTCCTTCTCCCAGTGCGTCACTGATGGCGTTTAGTCCTTTTATAGATTTATAATCACTGCTGATTTCAGCAGTAGAATCAAACGATACTTTTGAGTCATACGTTACAATAAAAGGCACGGTAATAATCGCTGTAATGACTAAAAACACGAACGGTCGCGCCACTGCCTTTTTTCCTAAAAAGCCCCACAGCTTATTATCGCTATGAGAAGCCACTTTTTTAGACGGCCAAAATAATTTTTCTCCAAGCGTAACCATAAAAAGTGGAAGCAGAGTAAATAAAATGACTAGCAGTACACCTACGCCCACTGCTACCCCGACAGCCGACTGAAAAATAGCAAACTTGGCAAATCCAATGGCTGCAAACCCAATAAATACGGCAATTCCGCTGATAAATAGCGTTCTTCCTGCTGTACGATAAGCCGTGATTGTGGCCTCTACTTTATCATGTCCGTTTGCCAATTCTTCACGGAAACGATTAAGTAAAAGAATGCAGTAATCCGTACCAATTCCAAACAAAATAGCTACTAAGAACGTTTGCGTGAACGTTGAGATTGGAAAATCGACATTTTTAACTAAAATACCTAGTAACGATTGACTGATTAAGTATGTGATTCCCACAATTAAAATAGGAATAAACGGCGTCACGACTGAACGGAAAACAAGTAGAAGCAAACCTAAAATCAAGAAGATGGTAATAAACTCGGTTTTCTTTAACCCTTCTTCTGAACTGTGTGCAAAATCTTGATTAATAAGAGATGCACCTGTTACATATGCCGTAACGTTCTTTGGCACGTTATCATAAATCTGATTCGCTATTTTTTCAACTTTTTCATCCGATCCACTGACAGTAACCGGAACTAAAACGGTTTTTTTGTCTTTAGACATTAATTGATTACGAACATCTTGATCGTCTGTTAAAGGCGTTGTGACATCTTTTACACCTTTAATTCTCTCTGTCTTATCAATGATTTTCTGTATTTGTTTCTCACTATTTTTATCTAATGCTTTATCTAGCTTAATCACCATACTGATGGTATTACTATCTTCCCCGGCATCTTTTAAAATTTGGCTGGCTCTAGATGAAACGGCATCATCAGGAAGCTGAGACTGACCTTTTTCACTTGCAAGCTTTGTTAAATTGGGTGCCGTTAGCATCAATATAACTGTTAAAGCTAAAATAAAGGCCGCAATCATCCATTTAAATTTCACAATAAATTTCATTTTTTGCTTTCCCCTTTTATAGTTAACTTTTCTTTTGCCATTGTAAGAATTTCAATAAATGTATCTATTTTTTCTTCTTCTACATCATCAAACAAATTCTCAATGATACTAAAACACGCGGCATTTCCGTCATGTATTACCTTTTCTCCTTCAGTCGTAATCTTAATAAGCTTAGAACGTTTATCGCTCTCTAGTTCATTAGTGTCCCACTCCACAAGCCCTTTTTCGAGCAGTTTTTTGATTCGATTCGAAATGGCACTTTTATGAACACCTTGCAAGACAGCAAGACTGCCAGGTGAAGATGGACCTTTAATCATTAAACTATTTAACAAATCAAACTGCTGCCTTGAGACATGTTCGAAGAGGTTATGGCTCAGCTCTCTGTGAATGACTTCTGTTCCTACAAACAGCACTTCTTCAAAAAGTTCTACAGCTTGATATAACTTGCTTTTCGTCACTTCTTTCCCTCCTTTGCTCATTTAGTTTATAGGTATAAACTATTCAACTTTAAAAATAGTTTATAGGACTAAACTTTATTCTGTCAATAAATTTATGTCTGACTGTCTTCATATATGATAAAGATAAACGGAATTCTAAAAGATACCGCTTACATCAGCTTTTTTGGTTGTCAAAGCTCCATCACTTAAGTATTATTAGTAATTGACTTCTTTTCAAGGAGATATAAATTTTATACACAGAAAGGGTGATCACACATGAATACAATGCATGCTAATGAGCAGGTCAGTAAGAAAGATTCCTTTCCAATTGCTCTCATCTCGTTGACTCTTGGAGCTTTTGCTATTGGAATGACGGAATTCGTTATTATGGGGATACTGCCTAACGTTGCAGAAGACCTTCATGTTAGCATTTCGACTGCTGGTCAGCTAATTACGAGCTATGCTTTAGGAGTAGCGATTGGCGCGCCAATTTTAACCATTTTCACTCATCGACTTCCTCAAAAGCTTCTGCTTTGTTTACTCATGCTTTTATTTATTCTCGGAAATGCGATTGCTATTATTGCACCTAACTATGGAATTTTGATGGGAGCTCGTTTAGTTACGGCATTATGTCATGGTACTTTCTTTGGAGTAGGCGCTGTTATTGCTTCACGGCTCGTACAACCGCATAAGCGAGCAAGTGCTGTCGCAACGATGATGGCAGGTTTAACCATTGCAAATATCATCGGCGTTCCTGTAGGAACATTTATTGGCCAACACTTAGGTTGGAGAGCTTCGTTTGGGGCTATTACCATTATGGGAATCATTGCATTTATCGGTATTATTCTATTTATCCCAAAGCTTGGTCAAGAAAAATTAACGGGTCTAAAACAGCAGTTTGCTGCTTTTAGCCAACCAAAACTTCTTGTGATGCTTCTTTTAAGCGCAATAGGGTGCGGTAGTTTATTTACTGTATTTACGTACATTACACCACTTCTTGAAGACGTTACGGGAGTAAGTGAACACAGTGTTACGTGGATACTTGTATTGTACGGATGCGGCGTTACGCTTGGAAATGTTGTTGGAGGAAAGCTTGCAGACTGGAAGTTAATGCCTTCGGTTGTAGGTATCTTTGCTTTTCTTTGTATTGTGCTGACTATTTTTACGTTTACTGTCAAAAGCCCAACAGCAGCGATTATCACGCTGTTTTTCTGGGGAGCAGCAGCATTTGCTGTAATGCCTGGTATTCAAGTGAAAATTATGAACTTAGCACAGGAAGCACCTGCTTTAGCTTCTACTTCGAATCACTCATTTGCTAACTTAGGAAATGCTTTTGGCGCCTTTTTCGGAGGCGTAATTATTAACCATATGGGACTTACTTCACTTCCTTGGGTTGGCGCCATTTTTGTAGGAACGGCTTTTGTTATTAGCACTTGTCTGTTTATTGTGGAAACACGCAAAAAACATAGTGAACAATCGTCCTAACTGTCTAACAACTGAACAAAAAGCAAAAAAAAGAGCCTTTCTTGGATGAAAGGCTCTTTTTTGCTTCTAACTCGCTTTTTTCATTTCTTTACTTGTTAATCGACTGTGTTTACGAGAATAACCTATATACACAAATATACCAAGCACAATCCATATGCTAAAATATAGCCATGTTGTTTTAGGAAGATTAATCATTAAAAATAAACAAGATAATACAGATAAAATTGGTAAAACCGGGACAAACGGCATTGTAAATCCACGTTTTAAAGTTGGGTGCGTTTTGCGTAAGATGATAATGCTGACGCCCACCATACCGAAAGTTAAAAGAGCTCCGATATTTGCTAAATTCGCAAGTTCTTTTAGATCGATAAATCCTGAAATTAACGCTCCGATAATTCCTACTAGCCAAGTGGAGAGAGTCGGAACTCCTGTTTTCTCATTTGTTTTAGCAAATGCTTTTGGCAGCAAGCCGTCGCGGCTCATTGAGAATAAAATGCGTGTTGCTGCATAAATGTAGGCGAAAATAACAGCCATAATTCCAATGACAGCTCCTGCAGCAATAACTCCTGCCACTGCATTTTGTCCTACTGAGTGGAGAACATAAGCCATTGCTTCTGGAACATTCAGTTCTTTGTACGAAACAACTCCAGTCATAACAAGGCATACCGCTACATAAATAATTGTGCAGATCACGAGTGAGCTAATGATTCCAATTGGCAAATTGCGCTGCGGATTCTTTACTTCTTCTGCTGATGTAGACAAGGCATCAAAACCTAAAAAAGCAAAAAATACGGCCGCTCCCCCTGTCACAACACCTTCAATTCCATAAGGCATAAAAGGAGTCCAATTAGACGGTTTCACATAAAAAGCCCCTACAATAATAAAGAGAAGGATAATAAATAATTTAACAAGCACCATAAAGTTATTCACTTTTTTACTTTCTTTTGTTCCTCTTGAAAGCAGCCATGTAATAAGTAGTGTAATACAAATAGCAGGAAGGTTCACTAGGCCTCCGTTTGCAGGAATCGTAATCAATTCTTTTGGCAGCGAAAAACCAAAGCCTTCTAAAAAGTTATTAAAATAAGAAGACCATCCATTTGCTACTGCTGACATCGTTAATAAATAGACGGAAAGCAACGTCCATCCCATTAAGTGCGCTACCACTTCACCGATGGTTGCGTATGTATAGGTGTAAACGCTACCAGATACAGGTATAGTTGAAGCAAATTCCGCATAGCACAGCGCTGCAAATCCGCATACAATAGAAGCCAATATAAAAGAAAAAATAACGGCTGGCCCCGCATCGTTAGCAGCTACTAAGCCTGTTAATACTAAAACCCCCGTTCCGATTACGGCTCCAATACCAAGAAGAGTCAAATCGAATGCTCCTAATGTTTTGACTAGAGATTTGTTTTGACTTTGTTCTAATAATTGCTCGATTGACTTCTTTTTAAATAGTTTTCCCATTGCACTCTCTCCTCTCTGTTGCCACTCATCCATTAAAAAACTTGAAAATGACGTCTTTTCCCATTTGGCTGCGCGTTTTCACTTCAGATACAGAAGTAATTATATAGAAATAATTACTAACTTGTCTATTAGTATACTAATATCATTATATATATTTCAAGAGTTTTTGTAAGCGATTTCTTAGTATTGCTCTATTTTGGATTTATAAACTAAATAAAGAGATTATCATTGTGCTTACGTATAATAAGTTTGAATAAAAATAATATTCTAAAAAATAATTTTATATGTTTTTAGATAACTTTTTTACTAGCTATCTTCAAATATAAATTCCTGACATAGGGATTATTTACAGAATGATGAATGTTTTACCTTAACGGGTGTTATAATGATGAAAACTGAAGTGTATGAAGGGCGGAGAAAGATGTTTAACTTACTTATTGGCTGTATTTTACTAGCATTAGGAGTATACTTTATGTTTAAATTTCTTTTTTACTCTCCTTCTAAAAAGAAGCGAGAGCAGCAAAACATGAACAAACCATCAGGTGAGGCTTCAGCTTCATCTCGTACAAACGATTCGAATAGAATAAGATAAATTTTTTTATAAAATACCGGCGTTTGTCTAAGGCAAAAGTTATACTGCTGATATATATTATCTTATACCCTTCTAGTTCAATATTCCCTTCATTTTGGTGTGAGACAAAATGAAGGGAATCACTATCCGACTTAAAAAATCGGATTTTTCTATTTAGTAAGGTAAATAGCTTCAATAAACTCTGTTTAAATTCTTTTCTTTATTCAAGTGTACAGCTGCCTCTTCCACACTTACTGTTCCTATATTTTTCTTCCCGTGCTTTCGCATAGCAAGCGATTCATTTTCCACTTCTTTATCTCCTATCACAGCCATATAAGGAACTTTCAGCATTTCTGCTTCTCGAATTTTCAGCCCTATTTTTTCAATGCGATCATCTACTTCAACACGATACCCTTTTAACTCCAGCTCGTGTTTCACTTTATATGCATATTCCATATGCGGCGGTGCAATAGGCAATAGTTTGAGTTGAACAGGAGCTAACCAAAGAGGAAATTGACCTTCGTAATGTTCAATCAAGATGGCCATAAATCGTTCAACGGAACCGTATATAGCGCGGTGAATCATTACGGGACGATGCGGTTTATTGTCTTCTCCAATATACATACAGTCAAACTTCTCCGGCATTAGGAAATCAAGCTGAACTGTGCCGCACTGCCAGCTGCGACCTAAGGAATCTAAAATATGAAAATCGATTTTCGGCCCATAAAAAGCTCCGTCTCCTTCATTTACCTGATAGTCTAAGCCTTTTTCACTTAACACAGATTGAAGCGACTTTTCTGCTTGGTTCCATGTTTCAATATCTCCCATGAATTTTTCAGGTCGTGTGGATAGCTCCACTTTGTAATCGAAGCCAAAATGTGAGTAAAAGTCATGGATAAACGCTAGAATGCGGCTAATCTCAGCTTCAATCTGACTAAGTTCTACGAATAAATGAGCGTCGTCCTGTGTAAATGAACGGACTCTTAGCAATCCGTTTAAAGAGCCAGAAAGCTCGTGACGATGAACTAATCCAAGCTCTGCGTATCGAATCGGAAGTTCTCGGTAGCTTCTTCGCTTGCTGTTAAACAATAAAATGGCTCCCGGACAATTCATCGGTTTGATCGCATAGTTTTGTTTGTCAACATTTGAAAAATACATATTCTCATGATAGTGCTCCCAGTGTCCTGATTGTTCCCAGAGCTCCTGTTTCATCATGATGGGTGTTTTTATTTCTTGATAGCCTGCTTTATAATGCTTTTGTTTCCAGTAGTTTTCTAACTCATTTCGAATAATCATTCCGTTAGGTAAGAAAAACGGCATACCAGGAGCTTCTTCCATCGACATAAACAGCTCCAGTTCTTGACCTAACTTTTGATGATTTCGCTTTTCTGCTTCCACTTGTTTTGACATGTTCATTCCTCCAATATGTTTTTATTCAACAAAAAAGCCGCACTCATCCCTAGTAAAGGGACGAATGCGGCCGTGGTACCACCCTAATTCCGTAAAATACCCATACGTATTTTACGCTTAAAAAGATAACGGTTTTACCGGTTGCGGTTTCAGTGTATACACATTCCCCGCCGCAGCTCCAAGGTGGTAAATTCATTTCGTTTTCTAAGGGTTCTCAGCCAGTGACCCTACTCTCTGTAAAGAAAATCCAAAAATGATTCATGTCCTTTTCATTGCTTGTATATTCATTTTTTCTACATAAAAAGCCGCACTCATCCCTAGTGAAGGGACGAATGCGGCCGTGGTACCACCCTAATTCCGTGAGATACTTATACGTATTTCACGCTCAAAAAAGATAACGGTTTTACCGATTGCAGTTTCAGTTATGCACGTTCTCTGCAATAGCTCTAAGGTGGTAAATTAGATGATTTCTTAAGGGCTCTCAGCCAGTGACCCTATTCTCTGCGAAGAAAACAGCATCTAATTCGTGTCCTTTTCATTGCCAAATACTGTTTATTAGTTGTTAAAAGCGATTATAGTGTATAAATTTAACAAAAGTCAAGAAGTAATTTTTTATTTTTTAATGGTATAGAATTATTTTACGCTTAAATTTTTGAAAAGTTACTTAAGAATATACGGACTTAAAAAGTTTTTTATTATACTATTAATGACTACATTTCATTCTTATTTTCATAACAATAAAGGCGAAAAAGAAAGATGCTATAAGTCCTTATTTGTTTTATCTAAGCAGAATTAACGAAGTGAAACCAATACTATCCCAAACCAGAACAATTAACACATCACAAGCGTCATCAGGTTTTTTTATTTATATACTAAAATATTAAATACACCTTTTTATGCTTACCCAAATGTTTGACTTCAATCCGTAGAAACTATTTTTTATCTATCTTTAGACGGAAGCTCATCATGCATGCTTCCACTTTGCGGAAAAATCCGTTTTTTCCTGACTTGTTCTTTAAGAATAACATTAAGCTGGCGCTGAATTTCCCTTGTTTTATTTGTCGAAAAATACGGGTGAGCCAGATTTACTGTTTCTAACGGATCCTTGGTCAAATTGTACATTTCAATTTGATCAGGAACACGGGTTGTTTTAAGGGTAGTAAAACTTACAGGATAACCTTCATATTGCTCTCCGTGAATGAATTCATCTTTTTCGTCAGCTGCTGACCAAAATTGCAGATTATCATGATAGCGAGCGTATTTCCAAACTTCCTTTCCTGCCGCTGACGAAAACTCGACAATGACCGCTTGAATGTGATTAGGCTGAACAACTGACGGGTAGCTTTCTCCTAAAAAATTTGTTTGGTGAAGTCCTTTTGTCGGGTCATCATCCGTCATGAAGAAAATCGCTGTTTCCTCTTGCTCAGCACACGTTTCTCCTCGAAGTATACCTGACAGGTCTCGCCCAACAAATGGATGTACTTCCGTATGACTTTTTTGTAGTTGCTTTTGAATAGCGGAAGCATCTATATTAGCTAAACTAAGCATTGTCGGGATCAAGTCAACGTGACTAGTCAACAGGTCTGTACGTTGATAGCTAGGAAACAAATGCTTGTTGTGAATGAGAAACGGCACATGAATAGATTCTTCATACATGTTGTACCATTTTTGATGTAGTCCTCCGTGAGCCCCAAGCAAATCACCGTGATCAGACGTAAAAATAATAATGGTATTTTCATAGAACGAAGATTGTTCGATGGTCCGAAGAACTTTTAAAATTTGTTTATCAACATTTTTTTGAAGCTGATAATATAAGCGCCGGTAGAAGCTAGAATTTGGCGTCGGCTGCAGCGCTTTTGGGTAGATGTATTTATAGCTGCTTTGAGCGCTAGGCTTTGTTTGTAAAGATTCTCTAATGGTAGGTGGCGGCTCGATGTCCGGAGTTGTCTCGTCAATAGAAAACTGAAACATAGGAAGGTGTTTGGTAATCGCTCCGAACAGCGCAATGTCATGCGGGTTCACAAACGAAGCTACCATGAGCCAAGGCTGCGCAGTCTTTTGATATTCTAATCGTTGGATAAGCTCTATGATTTCCTCTGCATATATTTCGTCTCGTCCGCTCACTCCAATGGCCGCAGATGAACCAGAATTGTGCGGATTTCTCCCTTCCGGCTCTGGACCAATCCACTCTGAAAAACCAAACTTTTCAAGCTTATTAGCCCGTTGATAGAGACGCTCTTTTTCTGGATCCGGTATTCCTGTTTGCATCTGATAGCTAGAAAAAACGTTATGTGTTCCTGGAATTAAGATGTTCTCATCAGAAATATGCCATTTTCCTTTATAAAAGGTTTGGTACCCAGCCTGCTTAAAATAATCTCCCATCGTTGGGACGGTATTAGGCTGCAGCCAAAACATATCAGGATCTTGTGACTTCTTTGCGATACCTTGCGTTTGCGAAACTCCGTGCAAGGAAGGGTATTGTCCTGTAAACAATGTAGCTCGACTTGGTGAACAGGCTGTAGAACCGACGTAGTGACGAGTAAACTCCATTCCATGCTGTTTTAAAAATTCATGTGCTTTTAAATGTTTTTTTCTCCACTTTTTTAGTTCTTTACTTTCATATAAGGGTGGAAATCGCTCCTCGTCCACGATAATTAACAAAAAATTAGGCTGTTTCTGCATGTTTACTCCTCCGCGTGTTTATCAAATTTTCTGTATTGATAAACTATGTAAAAAGCACTTTTTTTAGAAGAACGGAGTACGGTTCATGTCTTTTTATAACCAAACAAAAAAAGACTTGGAGGATTTCTCTAAGTCTTTCATAGCTCGTTTCAATACGATATTCCTTATTTTTTGTATGCTTTTAGCTGCTGATTTCGTTTATAGGTGCCAATGATACTAGGTATACCTACAATTATACTTATCGTAAAACTTCACATCATGTAGCGCCAATCCCCTGTAAAAAGCGCTACTCCCATAAAAAAAACGAGCTGACCGACAAGAGCTCACCATGAAGCTATCCAAGCAAACATCATATTCTCTTTCACGTTATCACCTCATATTTTTAATTATGAATGACTTCTTATATTTTACCATGAAATTCTAATTTTAAAGGTTGTTCTACTGTGTATTTTATGTACATAACTAAAAAAGCTAATGACAGCGCGTAGCTAGGCATTAGCTTTTTTATTATTTTGCAAATACATGATTTCCTATTTTAATTGTTTCCTGCTTTTGGCGCAGCCATTGATCTCCCGTTTTATCAGGATTAAAGAAGAATAATGAACCTTTTCCTTGACCTTGGAAGTTAATTGCTTCTTCTACAGCTTTTTTTGAATCTTTGTCTGCAGGTTTATTAATTTGACCGTTGTTGACCGGACTATACTGACCTTTTTGATAAATAACGCCTTTTACAGTGTCTGGGAATTTGCTGCTGTCGACTCTATTTAATACAACTGTCGCCACGGCTACTTTGCCTGCATAAGGCTCTCCTTTGGCTTCGGCTGATACGAGACGGGCTAATAATTCTTTATCATTTTTATTTACTTGAACGTGCTGTTCATGAGCGGGCGCTGCAGCAAATGCTGAGTAACCTGCACCAAAACTTGGGATAAGCATCGCTATAGCGATTACTAGTTTCTTTATCATAAAAATAAAAAGCCTCCTTGCTATTTCTTGACGTGGTTCATATGCTAGCAGAAATATAGGAGTCTTTCATTGCAAAAAATTATCCAATTCCAAAAGAAATTGGATGTTATTGTCTTCTTTAAACAATCTTTAGCTTATAAAGAATCCTTTATGATTACGTATGAGTTGCACCTCTAAACCTTAAAGAAATTATATTTTTTCTGTTTGAAATATAAAGTTTGAACTGTATATTTCCTTAACTACTGAAGAAAGAATATCAATTCCTTTCTTTAACTCCTCATCTGTAGCAGTAAGACTTATACGAATACACTCCCGGTTGTGAGAAGAAGATTGGCTGCTGTGAAAGAATGATCCGCCTGGTACTACAATCAAGTTTTCTGCTTTTAATTTATTGTATAGATCGCTATCACTGAAAGGCAAACCTTCTAACCAAAGCCAACCAAATAACGAACCTTCCGCTTTGTGCAAATACCAAGGAATATCATCCGGCATACGTGTAGTTAAAAGATTTTTTAAATAGTCATGTTTTTGTTTATAATGAGTTCTTATATAGTTAGCTGAAATTTCGGCTAACTGCCCGCTCTTTAAGGTGTTAACCACCATTCGCTGACCTAGCCTAGAAGAGTGAATTAAAATATTTGATTGAAATGCTTCCATTACTTTTATGAAGTCACTTTTTCCTATAGCAATTCCTATTCTCTCTCCAGGCAATCCGGCTTTAGAAAGACTCATGCAGTGAATGATATTATCCTGTATGATTGGATCCATTTCAATAAAATTAATAGCAGGAAAAGGCGGTGCGTAAGCTGAATCAATTAGCAATGGAATGTGATAGTCCTTGCAAACTTGGGATATAAACTGTACGGCTTCTTCGGAAAGGATGTTGCCGCTTGGGTTATTAGGTCTTGATAATACAATAGCTCCGATGTCTGGGTCCTGAGCTATTTTATCTTTAAATGCCTGTTTGTTAAATTCATAACGAAACGTATGACGATCAATCTTTGAAAGGATAGGAGGAATTCCTTCTATTACACCTTCCTCGAGCGTGACTCCACTATATCCAGCGTAATCTGGCAGCATAGGTATTAATGCTTTTTTTACTCTTCCTTCTTTACTTGTACCGCAAAACGAATTTAAAGCTAAAAAAAAGAGATTTTGACTTCCCGACGTGATCAAGACTTGTTCTCTGTCCAGTTTAATACGATAATTCGTAAAGAAGTATTCTCTTATGCAATCAATTAATTCATGCGTACCATAACTAGAACCATATTGGCTAATCAAATTTTTTAATTGTTTGTCGTTCACAATATCTCTTAAAGCTTCTTCCCACATTTCATAAACTTGAGGGAGGATGGCAGGGTTGCCAGCACTTAAATTCACATATTGATTGAGATTGGAATTGAGCACTTCTTGGATGTCATGCATAATAGCGCGAACGCCTACTTTATTAGTCATTTTGTTTCCTATTTTACTTAAATGCAAAGCAGTCACTAGTGCACCTTCTCCTTAAAGATTATGGTCATTGAATAGTAAGTATGGAACTTCAATCTTTTTATTTTGATGATTAATAAAGTAATTGTCCGGGATAACAAATTTATCACCGTTCTCACTAGGCAATAAGTATTTTCGAACATAATGTTCAGCTTCTGCTTTATAGTCAAGGTCATTTTGAATCGTTTCAAGTTCTTCAATTTCTTTTACTAAAAGATCCAGTTCTTTTAAGCATATGTCTAAATCTAAATAAGCATGGTCTCCTTTTCGGGATATTGAACGCCCATGTGCAACTAACCAGCTAAAAAGAAAAAATCCTGTTCCAGAATCAAAGTTTCGGGGTGCATTATGCTGACTAGGATATCTCAAAAGTCGTTCAAAGAGAACAAATTCCGTTATCTCTTCCCAAAAAGGATATTTTCTTTTATGAAGAGTCAGCACCGTCTGGCAATCTACTTTAACTTCTTCTAGTACGCCTGCAAAAAAATTCATTTTTCCCTGTATATGTTGATCAAAAGGTTTATTTCCGCAGTGATGGTAATAATCATGCAGATATCCCCAGATTACCCTTGCCTCATAGGTGTCTTGTCTATTCATAGTATGAGATTTAAAGTTAAAATCAGGAAAGATAGAATACGCTCTTTTTAATGTATCCTCATTGTATATGCTGTGAAATTTATTAAAGAAAAATATCGCGAAGTTTTGAGTTGTTACCTTTTCTTTTGTTTTTACATTCTCAGGGAAAAATACAATACACTTCCCTTCCATAAATCCTTGAGTGCCAGCCAACAGCTTTAAAGATTCACATCCATTTTTAGGATGAGGAAGGTCTGCTTCGATGGATTTCATGATTTCAGGTTCATCGCGAACGGCGATAAAGGCTTCTAAATAAAACCCTCTTTTTGTAGGGCCATTAGGCGTTACAATCGGTCCTAAAAAGAACGTTGCTTCCCCGTTTACAGGCGGGCTATAAGCAATTAACGTTTGATCAAAGTAAGGAGACTGATCGAGTCCTCTTTCAATCCAATCACATACGTCATTTTTTAATGCATCCCACACTTCAGGTAAATTTAAAGAGTTATATATTGTTTCAGTTTCAGCGACTACTTTTAATAAGAGCTCTCTAGCTTTTTCGTAATTTCTTTTGACCTCTCCATTTGGGCCCTGATATTTTCTTATCTCATATAGAGCAGGTACTATTTTATCGTTTAATAACTCCACTAAACTTTGGGTATGATTTTTTGTTAACATGATTAAAACCCTCCTTTTTTAGAACAGCTACTTAGCAGAAATATTTTTAGATGATTTAAGAGTAGAGCTATTTGTGTTTTTCTCTATTTGCTTTTTCAAGTTAATAAATATAACTCCTGCTATTACAAATGCTGTACCTATATAGACCTGTTTGTTTAATGCTTCACCTAAAAAGACAAACCCTACATATAAGGCGATAACCGGTGAAATAAATAAATGTGCCGTTGCTTTTGATATATGCCATTTTTTTAATAAATAAATATTAATAGAAAACCCCAAGACCGACCCTATAATGGCTAAGTATAATAATGAGATAAGGCTAATCCCAGAGAAAGTACGGTTTCCGTTTTCCACAAATAAACTAACAATCAGTAAACAAGCGCCTCCACTTAGCATCGAAAAAGAATTAAAGGTCATAATAGGCAAGGATTTTATGCGAGATTGAACTTGAACAGTTATAAAAGCAGAACCTAGCATAGCCATTAAAATGACAATCATGGCTACTATTTGAATCACATTTCCCTGTATAAACAGCTGATTTCCAAATACAACGCTCATACCAATTAAGCACATGACTACACCTATCTTTTGTCCTTTTGTAGCTGGTGTTCCTTTAAATAAGCGATTAAATAAAAGAGCAAACACTGAAATGCTGGCAGCTAAAACGGAAACAAGTCCGCTTGGCAAATAGACGGATGCCCAATAAACAGAACCAAACGGTAGAGCAAAGTACAAAATTCCGTTTAATGCTGAAATAATTACTACTTCTTTTGAAACGGCCATTTTTTTTGTGAGTAAGAGGTAGAGGGCAATTATTAAACTAGCAATTAAAAACCTCATACCTGCTGACCATAGAGGCAAGCTATCTTTTAATCCAGTCTTTTGAAAAGCCCATGTCGTTCCCCCGATGACGGCTAATAGACAAAACAAAAGATGTACATGAATACGGGTTAATTTAGAAATCACTGTTTCACCTTATTTCTTTTTTTAAGTTGTGCCTATTTTCTTCCGTGGAGCGTAAAACACATCGGCACTTCTCCAAAATCTTTTACAACTATTAACCCCTGCTCGTTAGCGGCTTTACTCGTTGTAATACATGCGTCCACCTTTCCTTCTAAGCAATCAATCGCCGCTTGAGCGTTACTATTTACTAACTGAACATTAGGACTGATGGAATGAGCTAAATCAACAGGGGCAGGATGTGAAGCAATTAACAGGTTATTGTTTGTTATCACCTCTTCTTTTGAGGCAAGCACCATGTTATACGTTGGCATAATAAAGCTATCTACTAGCTCTAAACTAGTTAAATTTTTGAACACAATATCATGTAAGTAAGGATATACCGCGCAGCCTAGAAGAGCAGAACTCTCTGTTTCTTTCACATGAACTAAAGCTTCTTCCAACGTTTGGTGTAAAAAGACCTGACCTTGTATGCTTTGGCGTTCGAACCACAGATAGCCTGCTTTTTCACAATTTGTTCCTTCAGGCCCTAAGGTATGGATAATGCTAATTTTTTGAAGCTGCTTATTTTTCTTACTAGACGACTCTGCAACTATCATAGCCTTTGATACCCCCTATGCGTTTACTTTATTTTGATAAACGATTTTTACTTTGTTATCTAAATACCTGTAATACTGCTCACAGTCGGAATAAGAGTCATGAGTGGTTAAAATAAATCCAGGGTAACCTGAAAAGTGCGGATATGGTAAAATGTCTGTCCCTTTAGTTATAAATTGAATAACCCTTTTTACTTCAGTATCTCTACGCACGTCTTCTAAGCCTCGAATTTCTTTAAAAATCCCATAGCCTTGCACAGGGATAATGTAGTTGCCCACCACTTTCTTTCGTTTTCTTTCATTTTTCAATGCAGGAGGTTTTAATCCTAATACATAGTAAAAAACTAGCTCCATATAGTTAATACCTGTACTTTCCTTTACGATGTAGTGAGAAATCCCAGATCCTCCAATGCGCGCTCCTATTTCAATTACATAAGGTTTTCCCGCTGGATCCAGGCGTAATTCAATATGAGCCGGTCCATCCTCAATCCCTAAAGCATTTGCTGCTCTAGCTGCTTCTTGTGCAATAGATTGCCAAACGTTTTCTTCTAGCTGAGCTGGAGCTATATAAACACCTTCTTCAAAGAAAGGTCCTTTGGAATTTCCTTTATAACCTATAGAAAGTACATAAACTTCCCCTTCTACAGAGAACGTTTCAATAGCAAACTCTGGCCCGTCTATAAATTGTTCAATTACCATGCTCGTTTTATTTTTTGTGAATTTACTTAGGTCTTCTTCATTTACGCGTCTCACTTTTTCTATGCTGTCAATCAGTTCTTTTTTATTATTCGCTCGTGATACACCTTGACTGGAAAATCCGTTAGAAGGTTTTACTACGACAGGATAAGGCAGTGAAAGATTCTTGAATTCCTCCGTATTTTCAATCTCTTTAAAATACGGAGTGTTAAGATCATTATCTTTTAAAACCTCTCTCATTTTCTGTTTGTTGCGACAGTTACTAATCACAAACGGTGATAAGCCCGGTAAGTTTAATTCTTCTGTCAGCTGAGCTACAAACTCTAACGCAGGCTCATATAATGTCATAATGCCGTCAAAAGGATTTTTGTGATGCTCTGCTTTAATAATCTCAAGAGCTTTGTCTGGGGTGTGAAATAAATCAATGGGTATGAAATTTTGTACGTTTTTAAGATGCTTAGGTTCTACTTCTTCTTGGTTATAAAAAAACGTCACTTTAATTCCGAGAGCTTCTGCTTCTTCAAAAATAAACGGTAAATATGTATTTTGTAACACAACTGCTAGATGCTTATTTTGTAACGGCATTTACTTCCCCCCTACTTTTAAACAGCTCCTCACTGTTCGATGACTAAATTCTAATGACCGCTTCATATATTTGTCAATTTAATTTTATATAACATTAGGAATATATAGAATATTTGATATATTAGTAAAAGGTAAAGAAAAGAATGATTTATAGGGTTAATACTAAAGCGAAATTAAAAGCAGGAATTTTGCTATTTGATTATAAAGATATTGTTAGAAAAATTTAATGAGAATTTTTCTATAAAAAAGAAAGGTCGACATAGATTCAACCTTTCTTTTTTATATTTTTTATTAAAATAGATATTTATCATTTATAAAGTTACATCTTTTTCAGCCATCTCATTTAGTATTCTTTTTAATGCAATGTTGGGGTTTAATGCGGGATCCTTTATATGCTGAACTAAGCCTTCCGCACTTTCACTAATCTCTTTTTCGGTAGCTACAACCGAATTGTATTGAACAAAGTGAGTAAGAAACTTCATGCCTGTTAAGTTAGCCGTTTGTTGCAGCGGTTTTGTTAACTCACTGATCGTATAGTTGTTATAACCTCCTGCTCTGTATGACTTTTGCGAACCCCCCACTGAAATTGCCAACACAAATTCTTTTCCGTGCAGTCGAGTACCATTCGTACCGTAGGCCCAGCCGAAAGTTAATACATCGTCCAACCATTTCTTCATTAACGGAGGTGTGCTATACCAGTAAAAAGGAAATTGAAAAACGATGCGGTCATGCTTTAATAAAAGCTCTTGTTCTTTTTCTACATCAATTTCCCAATTTGGATAGCTCTCATAGATATGATTAACTGTGACATCTTCCTTCTCTAATCGCTTCATCCACGCTTTATTAACGTTAGATTCTGTTAAATTAGGGTGAAATATATTTACTAATACTTTCATTATGATCTCTCCTCTACTGTGTATGATCTTTATAGTACGGAGATGATTTTCACTTAAACATCTCCTCTTAAATCGCTTTACACGTTTATTTTAGGAGATATTCAAGTCGTTTTCTTGTACAAAATTCGGTTATTTTTGTACAAAATTTTGTTTCCACTTAAGCGGGGAGATTCCGGTTATTTTCTTAAAATGCCTTGAGAAATGGCTTTGATCTGTAAAGCCTAATTCATAAGCAATTTCACTGAGCGGCAAACTAGATCTTTGCAATTTTTCTTTTGCTCTTTCGATCCGAATCTTAAGCAAGTATTGATGAGGCGTTACGCCTAGCGTTTGTTTAAAGCTGTTAATGAAATGAGACGGACTTAAATTAGACAAACGAGTTAACTTATCTAATGTAATTGATTCAGCATAGTGGTCTTGCATGTATTCCATCGCTATTTTTAAATGCTCAAGTCCCGGATCCTTACCAAGGAAATTGGACTGACTATCGTTATGCTGTTTTAAAATGTGATAAATAATTAAATTTGTAACTGAGTCAATGTACAGTTTTCCTTGGGGATTCCCCTGTTCAACTTCTTCGCTAAGCCATAAAAGCAGCTGCTGCATTTTATAATCTTGATTTCTAAGGTAATAGCTTAAATCAAGCCTAGAAGATAAGTTTTCTTTATCAGCTATTTCTTTAACGATTTGAGGATCTAACTCGACACGCAAAAAAGATAGCGGTTCTTTCCATTCGCAAGTGCTGTCAGCTCCAGCAGGAATAAAGTTAATATCATTTTTAAAAGCTACTCCTCCATGAAAGCTATCTGCTACTGTTTCTTGAATCGCAACAGGCTTAGCGGTACGGTGAAGAAGGAGCAAATGTTTATCCAACGTTTCACGTGCTTGTTGAGGCTGCACGTTTTCTGCTTTTATAATTTGAACATTTTCTTGTTTTTGACTCAAAATGTCCTTTGAGTTAAACTTCACTTCTTTCATATTGCGCTCCTTTTTCATAGATATATCCATTTTTCACTTTCTTGTTTGAATTTATGTGAACCCTTTTTGTTTACTATAACGAAAGAGAAAATAAAAAGAAAAGAAGTGAACTTATAGGTTCACTTCTTTTTTTGACGTAGCATTTATTTCATAGTCTGCAAATGATTATTAGCTTTTTGTTTTGCATCACGCTGAACGAAAAAAATGATGCAAAGCGCCAAAAGATATAAACATGCAAAAGCTGTTATGTACCAAAGCGCTGAGGTAATTCCGCTTACATCCATAGTAAAGCCAATAAGTGCAGGGAAAACAGCTCCTCCAAGCCCTGAAAAACCAGTAATTAAACTTGTTACAATACGAGCAGATCCAGTAAACGTATGGTTAGCATATACCATCGTTATCGAATAGATACCTGACATTGCAAGCCCTAAAAACCCTAATAAAATATAGCCTGCTACTGCTTCTTTTAACACAATAAATAGCACTAAACTCACAATTGTTCCTCCAATGCTGCCAAAAAGATAACGTTCGTATGTAACGATTTGAATAATCCATCCAGTAGCCACTCGGCCTATTAGCATAGCCACCCAAAAAACGCTTATGCTCAAAGTAGCCTGTGACGGAATTACATCTAGATACGCGATAAAAATAGACGAAAGAAAATTATTCATACTGCTTTCTACTCCGGCATACATAAAAATCATCACACTAAAAAGAGCAAGTATTTTCCATCTTTGATTTTTAGCAAGCACAGGCGCAGGTTCTGAGTTGGCGTCTGAAGCATCGCTTTCTGAAGTTGAAACAGTCTCTTTTTTAAAAGGAATTATTTTACAGACCACAACCATTAATAAAGCTAGTACACTCGTTATAAAAAATGAAAACCTCCAGCTGTTCTGTGAAATCAATAAGCTAGCTACTAACGGCATCAACAGCGCACCTAGACCGAATGATACTTCTAAATAACTCATAACAATAGCTCTTCTACCGATAAATACTTCCATCATTAAAGTAGCTACAACTACTTCCAATGCGGCTACACCAATACCGTTTAAAAAATTGAATGCAATAATCCACTCAAATGGAGGCAATAAAAGCATGCCTATTTGTGATAGCGCTATCATTATTGCAGAAACTGTAAGTAAATTCATTTCTCTAAAGCGTCCTAATAGAAAAGAGGATAGCGGAACTCCTATCAAAAATCCTAAAGAACCTAATAATACAAGCTGTCCGCCAACTGTATAGGACACATGATAATGTGTTAACAATTGCGGTAAGACGGACCCTACGGCTGTAATGACTAATCCACCCAGCAAATAAAGCGCATATGAAGCTAGCGCAAACTTTTTCATCTTCCCACTCCCTTAAATTCTCTAAAACTTTCTTTCTGTACTTAATTATAAAGCTTTTCCTTTAGTTGTTAACTGAAATTTGAGAAAAAAACCATTCTTCCTCCTCTACTTAATTTCCAGTCATTTATAGGATAAAACAAAAAGAAGAAGACAGATGTCGTCTCCTTCTTTTTTGCTTTTCACTTTACAGTGACGCTTTTAAAATAGCTAAAATATCATCTTTATTTAGTTTTTTAAAGTTACCGAAACCTCCGTGCTCCATTTCACGAGCAGCAATTCCAGCAATTTCGTCTAGTCGCTCTTCGCCGATATCGTAATCTGCTAAGCGAGAAGGTGCACCAAGGCTTGACCAAAAAGCGCTTAGCTTATCGATTCCTTCTAACGCAATTTCTTTGTCACTTTTACCTGCAGTTTCAATATCAAACATGCTTGTCATTACACGCTTCATACGAGTTACATCTTGATCTACAACGTGTCGCATCCAATTTGGGAATAGGATTGCTAAACCGCCTGCATGAGGAATGTCATATACCGCTGATACCGCGTGTTCAATTGTATGTGAGGCCCAATCGCCAAAGTAGCCCATTTGAAGTGTTCCGTTTAATGCGATTGTTCCGGAATATAAAATCGTTTCGCGGTGCTCGTAGCTTTGTAGATCTTCTAGTAATTTTGGTGCTGTTTCAATTACTGTTTGTAATACGGAATAGCACATACGATCTTGTAAAGGCGTGTTTTTCACGTTATGGAAATATTGTTCAAACACATGGCTCATCATGTCTACCATGCCGTAGATAGTTTGATCTCTAGGAACAGACATCGTGTTCACAGGATCTAATATAGAAAATACAGGATGCGTAACGGCGCTTCCCCAAACGTATTTTTCATTTGTTTCCCAATTTGTAATAACAGAATCAGGATTCATTTCAGAACCTGTTGCTGCCAACGTTAATACCGTTCCGAACGGCAGTGCTTTTGTAGCCGTTACTTTTTTGTTAATAATATCCCAGACGTCTCCTTCATACTCAGCTCCGGCAGCGATTGCTTTTGTGCAGTCAATAACGCTTCCTCCGCCGACTGCTAACATGAAGTCAATGTTTTCATTTCGGCAAATTTCAATTCCTTTTCGTACCGTAGATAGTCGAGGATTGGGCTCTACGCCCGCTAACTCATGTATATTTACGTTTAACTCTTTTAACAGCGTAAGAACTTGATCGTATAAACCGTTTTTCTTAATGCTTCCTCCGCCGTAAACAAGCAAAATATTTTTTCCGTATTTCGGGAGCTCTTCTGATAATGCTTGAAGCTGATCTTTTCCGAAGATTAATTTTGTGGGATTATGATAAATAAAATTTTCCATACTATCTGTATACCTCCTAGTTGAATACAAAGCAATTTGTCGCATTACGCGAACAAGAATGTAAGTATAAATGTAAAACAAAAATTTTTCAAGAGTTAAGTTCTCAAATCGCGTACTTTATTTTATTGAGTAATTGAAATGAAGAAAATGGCTTCTTAGATATAAAAAAGAGAGCAAGTAAATGCTCTCTTTAAAGTTCTTTATAAGCCATTTTTCTATACGCAACAAATCCTTCTTTTTCGTAAAAGCTCTCGGCAATCGTATTGTCACTCCAGTAATCTAACTCAATTGTAGTGATCTCTTTTTCACGAGCAATGCTATAAATTTCTTTCATTAAACTTGAACCAAACCCTTTGTTTTTGTAAGGTTCTGCAATATTTATTTGATGAACATAAATTGATTCATAGGCTTTTTTAAACACTGTCTCTGAATACTGCTTTATTTCCAGCCAAGCGAATCCCACATGCTGTCCTTCGTCTTCTCCTAAAAGAAAGATAAATCTATCGTCTTTCATCACTTTCTTAAAAAATTCATGTATCTTCTGAAAATCATATGTTTGAAAGCGCTCGGGGTATAATTCTACATGCAGTTGATGAACAGACTGATTAAGCTTGGCAATTGTATCAGCATCGAAAGTAAGGCTAATCTTCAATTTTTTCTCTCCCATATATCTCGTATTTAGGAATGGTCGTTATGAATTTATTTCGTTTAATATAGCCGGTGCGTTTGAGGTAAATAACAGATAGTTTTTATTGGTCGTTTTTATAAAGATGCGGTCAGTCGTTCCGTACGGAGGGCCAATTCGAATGGCGTTTGCTTCTTTACCTCCATACGTGTCATCTTCCATTACTTCAAGAATGTCTTCTAACGGAATCGTAAAGTGTGAAAGCTGCCATTTTATAATGAGATTATCATTTATTTTTCGGACACTGATAGTTGGTGTAAACATTTTATACATCCCCTTTGATTAACATGTCTTTTCATCATTATAGAATAATTTTCTTTATTTGTAAGTTAATTAACATTTTATCTTTCTTTTTTATATACCCTTCTCTTCTTTATTGTTAAGATTGACATAAATTTTTTTGTAACTTCTACTCAAAAAAATGAACCTTGTTGTCCAAGGTTCACCTTTTTACTTATCGTTAGCCGTATAGCTTTTTTATTTCTTATCTTCTCTTTGGATACACGCATGCAAAGGCACAACCTTGGTTTTCTTTGCTATTTTATATCCCCACCACGTCGCTAAAAAGAGAGGCAGGCCAATGTAGGAGACCGTCAAGCCGTACCAATCAATTTTGTCAGAAAGTACCGCTTGATAATTCTGTCCTAGAATAACAATGAGACACATTCCAAATGCAAGAACAGGACCTAGAGGAAACCATTTTGCTTTATACGCCAGTTCATTTATATCCCGTCCTGAAGCAACATATGCTTTTCGGAAACGATAGTGGCTGATGGCAATACCAATCCACGCAATAAATCCGCTCATGCCTGAAGCGTTTAAAAGCCACATATACATTTGATCACCAAAAATTGATGTTAAAAAGGCAAGACCGCCAATGATAGTGGTTAAAACAAGCGCGTTTACCGGAATTCCTCGACGATTAATTTTTCGAAGCGCTTTAGGCGCTTGTCCTTCATTGGCCATGGACCATAACATTCGCGTAGAAGCATATAAGCCAGAAGTTCCGGCTGATAAAACCGAGGTAAGAATAACAGCATTCATAACTGAAGCAGCTGCAGCAATTCCTGCTTTTTCAAAAACAAGCGTAAATGGACTAACTGCAATGTTATCCACATCTCCTCCTAGAAGAGATGGACTGGTGTAAGGAATGATAAGCCCGATTACAGCAATGGCTGCAATATAAAATAGAAGAATGCGCCAAAAGACTTGGCGAATGGCTTTTGGGATATTTTTTTGAGGGTTTTCACTTTCCCCCGCCGCAATACCGACTAGCTCTGTACCTTGAAAAGAAAATCCCGCGATAAAGAAAATGCTTAGTACGGACAGAAATCCGCCGTTGACCGGCGCTTCTTCTAACGTAAAGTTTTTAAAACCGATATATTCACCGCCGAAAATGCCAAAGATGGTCAGAAGGCCCACTCCGATAAATACAATGATGGTTACTACTTTTACGAGAGCAAACCAATATTCAGATTCTCCATAGCTTTTTACAGATAGGAAATTAAGTAAAAAAATTAAGCCTAAAAACAAAGCACTCCAGATAATACTTGGCACATCAGGGAACCAAAACTTCATGATAATAGCAGAAGCAGCTATTTCTACAGCGAGCGTAACAGCCCAGTTAAACCAGTAGTTCCAGCCGAGCGCAAAGCCGAGAGCTGGGTCTACATAATGACTGGCGTACGTAGAAAAAGAACCTGATACCGGCATAAACGTAGCCATCTCTCCAAGACTAGTCATGAGAAAGTAAACCATAATTCCAATAGCCCCGTAAGCAATCAGCGCTCCTCCAGGTCCAGCAGTTTGGATGGAAGATCCCGTGGCTAGAAATAAGCCAGTTCCGATTGACCCTCCAATGGCAATCATGGTCATATGACGCGCTTTTAAGTGGCGTTTTACATGCTTATCGTCCTGCTTCTTTTCTTCTTCATTACGATTTATATCGACCGCTTCCATACTTATCCCACCTTTATAAATGAACTATGCGAACATGTTTAACGTAAAGCGTATAAGAATATCCATCTCCCACAAAAAGCAGGAGATGGACCCTTCATTGCTTACTTTGAAAAATCAAAGTAGTTTCGTTTTAATAGACGAGGCAGGTTCATAAGCTGTTCGTACGTTACACTTTTTTCTAAGGCAGAGGTGTTGATTAAAAACAGTTGATCTTCAATGTGTCCAACCGTTTTATCTGTTTGATACGTAATTCCACATTCTGAACATGTAATGGAAGGCGTCTCTTTAATTTCTATAGCTTTTGTGCCGTCAGGAAGCTCCCAATAAACCGTTGCATCCGTCTCTTTCGCTTCATAGGATTCGCACCATTGACATTTCAATATTATTCCTCCTTCGCTCCCGCCGTTTCGTATTTTTTCATTTGCGTTTCAAATTTTTTCTCTTTTAATTGATCGCGCTTTTCACGCTTGTCTTTTAAAGAGCTATGCTCTGGATTTTGGTCGTACGTTTTCCTGCGGTCAAGACGGTTTAGACCTTCCGGCGTTAAGTTGAACTTTGTATCATCAATAATCGAAAGAACACCGTTGCTTTCAAATTTTTCAAACACTTCAGGATATACTTTTTTATAAAATTCTTCTGCGCTTCCACTTTGGTAATTTTGCGGCTCTGGATAAGATGTAATAACACCTTCAAAGTTTCGAAGCACCACTTTATTGGAGCTTTGAGAAATAATATAGTTTGGCTGCAGCGGAATTTTACCGCCTCCTCCAGGAGCATCCACGATAAACGTAGGAACTGCATAGCCGGACGTATGGCCGCGAAGTCCTTCCATAATTTCTAGCCCTTTACTGATCGGCGCACGGAAATGGCCGATTCCTTCTGATAAATCACATTGATAAATATAATAAGGACGAACGCGGATTTTCACTAAATCATGCATAAGCTGCTTCATGATTGGCACGCTGTCGTTAATTCCGGCTAAAATAACCGCTTGGTTCCCAACTGGAACTCCTACGTTCGCAAGCATTTCACAAGCACGCTTTGATTCTTCTGTAATTTCAATTGATGTGTTAAAGTGCGTATTTAGCCAAACCGGATGATATTTCTTTAAGATATTGCACAGGTTTTCTGTAATGCGCTGAGGGAACACCACGGGTGCTCTTGTGCCGATACGAATAATTTCTACGTGCGGAATATCGCGCAAATTTTTCAAAATATATTCTAAAATATTGTCATTGATTAATAGGCCGTCTCCTCCGGAAATTAATACATCACGGATTTGAGGATTGGCTGCAATGTAATTAATAGCTGTATCCAGCTGTTTTTTTGGAACGCCCATGCCAATTTGTCCTGAAAAACGTCTTCTTGTACAGTAGCGGCAGTACATAGAGCATTGATTTGTAACTAAAAACAGCACGCGGTCGGGATAACGATGCGTTAAGCCAGGAACCGGTGAATCTTCATCTTCATGAAGCGGATCTTCTAAATCATACCTTGTTTTATGCAGTTCTTCTGAAATAGGAACGGACTGCATTCTGATTGGACATTTCGGATCGTTCTCATCCATTAACCATGCGTAATAAGGAGTGATGTTTAACGGAATCGTTTTGGTTGCAATTTTTACGCCTTCTTCTTCTTGAGGTGTTAAATTGATCACTTTCTTTAAATCTTCCAATGTTTTGATCGTGTTTGTCAGCTGCCAAACCCAGTCGTTCCACTGCTCGTCCGTTACATCTTTCCAAAGCTCGATTTCTTTCCAGTGTCTGCTTGCTTTATATAATGTATTATTCATTTTATATTCCCTCCAAAGTTCATTTTTTGAATAGATGTTCTATTAAGAAATTGACCGCACCATATAATAACGATCTTCTCCTTCGCCAAACTCTCCTTCTCGCGTTTCTTTAATGGTAAAGCCCATTTTTTTATACAGCTTCACAGCCCCTTCATTTTGTACATTCACAGTCAAACAAACGCTTTCAAAACTATCTTTTTGTAGAATCGAAAATATTTCTTCTAAAAACAGCTGTCCAACTCCGCTTCCTTGTTTATCAGAGCGGACGTAGAACCCAAAGATATAAGCTTTTGTGATATCTTTATAATCTCGAAGCAGCTCGCAAATAGCAATTGGCCTTGCGTCATTTTCCTGGAAATATTGAATAAGCTTGCCATACCGGGCTAAAGGTACAAGCGTCTGTTCATCAACGGCTCCCATGCCCGGAAACGCATCTTTTTCAAGTTCAATCATCATCTTTTGCTGTTCAGGATTTAACGACTCTGGGACTTCGATATAGTACTGCTCTTTTAATGCATCCATTTTTCTTTCCTCCTTTTTTCACTTTCATATTTGACATCTTGCAGCGGCCATATTGGATTTGGAATGTGCTGATACTTAAAGTTCGTTAAGCGATTTGATGCTACGCCTGGAGCATCCACATAGATGATAGATCCTACAAGCGGTTCAAAAGCGGCCCTAAAATGATTTTTAGCTTTTAAACCAATGATTTTTTTCCTTGCTGGCTCGATACCGATATGGCGAAAAAGTTCAGGATCGTTTGCTGATACCGGCCTTCCAATCAGTAAAATATCCAATTCTCCTACTCGAATATGAGCTGCGCCTTTTACATTTACTTTTAAATGCTGATTAAACGGTCCCGAATTGTAAAACTCACCTTCTGATAAGCCAATGACCTTTGCTTCAACTTCAACGGGCTTTCCAAACTCTGGAGAAACTTTTCCTCCTAAGGAAAGAGAGACGTAACTTCCAACTCCTGATTGCCCGCATTTTTTAATAGATTCAGGGTCATAAAGGCCTCCAAATAGTGTCCCCGGCATATTTAGCTTCAGCATGTATTCTAAAAGCTCTGTTGTATCGCCGCTTCCGCAGCTTAAAGGATTGTCCGCTATATCAGCGAGCACAATTGGCTGTTCGTTTAATCGTTTTAACGCTGTTTGCAGACCTTCTTCAACGGTAGGCAAATCCACGATAAAATCCTCTTTTATACTCCAAAACTGAGAAGCTAGTCTCTTTGCTGTTTTTTCTGCTGCTTCAGAATTCAAAGCTGTTACGAGCACGCTTGCTCCCGCAATTGGAATATCAGAATACGGAAAGCCTCCAAAAATGGAAACATTGTATATGTCTTCTTCTTGCTCGGCTTGCTTAGCAAGATCAATCATTTTTTTCATCGGCCCTTCTGCTGTTCGCATATTAATCGACGGCAAAAGCATAGGCAATTTCTTTAAAGATGCATAATAGATAGCGCTTTCTTTTACTTGTGTTAAAAGCGCTCGCGCAGCGTTCACTCCTTGTTCATACATGTCAACATGGGGATATGTTTTAAAACCAAAATGAAGCGGCGTGTGCGTAAGCATATCTTCACTGATATTCGCGTGCATATCGAGCGTAGTAGCAACGGGAACGTCGCTTCCTATACAGCTTCTTATCTGATTTAATAAATGAGCTTCAGGATCGAAAAGATGCTCTACTACCATTGCGCCGTGCAAGGCGATTAACAAACCATCTAGCGACCCCGCATGAGTAAGTGAGTGCAACATTTGCTTTTCAATTGTGTGATAAGCTTCAGAAGATACAATCCCAGATGGAACCGCAGCTGCACAAACAAGGGGAACGATTTCTACTTGTTTTTCTTGCTTTAATACATCTAAAAATCCCCCTACTTCTGTTTTGGTTCCTGAGTATGCTTTATATATTTCTGCTCCAACAAAATAGCCTTCTTGTACAAACTGTTCTATTTCTGTTTTTAATGGACTAAAGCTGTGAGATTCATGATAAAAAAAGGCAATGCCAATGCGATATGAAGACATGTGCTCCTCCTTTTCGCTAAGGTGCGAGATTAATAGTTGGTGTAGACAGACTTCCATTCTGTCATCACATCAAATGCATGATGAGAAACTTCCCTGTGGCCGTTGCCAGACATTTTCATTCCTCCGAACGCTACCCCCATTTCAGCATTAGATGTTCCGTTATTGATATAGACTAATCCGCTAACAGCGTCTTTTGCAGCTCGGCTTGCATAGTGCAAGCTGCTTGTATAAATAGAAGTGGAAAGCCCATACATTGTTCCATTATTGACGCTCATTGCTTCTTCATAGCCATCTACTTCAATAAAAGCAAGCACGGGACCAAAAATTTCTTCTTGAGCAATCGTGTGGTTCGAACTGACGTTATCAATAATTGTAGGCATGTAATAACAAGTTCCTAACTCTGATAAAGCATGACCTCCAAGCGCAATATTTCCGCCTTCTTCCACCGCTTTTTGTACGTAATTGTCTACTAAACGGCACTGCTGTTCATTAACAAGCGGTCCTATCACAACTCCTTGTTCAAGACCATTTCCAATCTTCATTTCTTTTGTAAGAGCTATTACTTTTTTCAAAAGCTCTTCTTTTACTGAACGCTCCACGATGACTCTGCTAGCTGCGGTACAGCGCTGCCCTGTGGTCGTAAATGCTGATTTAACAATTCCTTCTGCTGCTTTATCCAAATCCGCATCCTTTAACACAATAACAGCGTTTTTTCCTCCTAGCTCTAAAGAAATTCGTTTTAAGGTTTTACTGCTCATTTCTGCTAATTGCTGACCAACTTCCGTAGAACCTGTAAATGAGATGATTTTCACTTCAGAGTGCGTAGCAAGCTTTTGTCCAACGATTCTGCCCGATCCTGTAAGCAAATTAATTGTTCCTTTTGGAAGCCCCGCAGCGTGCAATACTTCCATAAAAATCTTCGCTGAGAGCGCCACTTCTGAAGCCGGCTTCCAAACAACGGTATTACCAGCGATTAAAGCGGCAAACATTTTATAAGAAGCGAGAGAAACAGGAAAGTTCCAAGGTGTAATAGATGCCACAACTCCAAGCGGTTCGCGAACCATTTTTATATCTCGGTCAGGAAAGCCAGCGGGCACTATTTCGCCAAACAAACGTCTTCCTTCTCCCGCCATATACTGAGCTGTTGCAATGACGACACCAACTTCCCCTATGGATTCTGTCAGCGGTTTTCCCATCTCTTTTGTCATCACTTGAGCGAGCTCTTCTTTTCTGTCTTCAAAAAGCTCAGCTGCTTTTGTTAAAAATGCTGCACGTTCAGGAATAGATGTATTTTTCCAGTGGCTGTAGGCTGTACTAGCCGCTCTTACCGCATTATCGACTTGACTAGCCGTAGCGGCTGCGCACGTTCCGACGAGCTCTTGTGTTGCAGGGTTTATACTTTCAAAATAGGTTTGCTCCTCTTCACTTACCCACTCGCCGTTAATATATAAATTTCCTTGTAACAGTTCGGTTTTAGTCTGACTCATATTGTTACCCTCCTTTTCATTTAAAAAATCTAATTAATTGAAACTGCTTCTGTGATGGCTTCTTCTAGTAAAGACAGCCCTTGATCCAGCACGTCTTTATCAATATTTAGCGGCAGCATTAAACGAATGGTTTGCCCTTTGACTCCACAGTTCATAATTAGCAGTCTTTTTTCCAACGCTTTTGATTTAATAACAGGGACGTAAGCAGCTGCCGTTTCAACATGAAATTCAATACCAATCATCATACCAATTCCTCTAACCTCTTTAATAGCCGGTAAATGTCCGATAGAATGCTGAAGGCGTTTAACAATATCAGCGCCTACTTTTTCACTGCGCTCTACAAGCTTTTCTTCTTCAATGATTGAAATATTAGCTAAAGCCGCTGCGCATGATACTGGATTTCCGCCAAAAGTAGAACCATGTCCAGCTGTTGGCCATTTCTCATGCAGCTCTCGGCTTGCTACAATGGCTCCTAAAGGCATACCACCGGAAAGAGCTTTTGCTAAAACTAAAATATCTGGTGTGACTCCAGCATGTTCTGCGGCAAACATTTTTCCAGTGCGACCAAATCCCGTTTGCACTTCATCAAAAACAAGCAGAATGCCATAATCATTCGCTATGTCTCTCAGTGCGCGTAAAAAGCTAGAAGGAGCAGGGTAATAGCCTCCTTCGCCCATGACTGGCTCAATTACAATCGCTGCTACGCGTGAAGGATCCACTCGCAGTTCAAACAGCTTTTGCAGTTGATTTAAGCAATATGCTTCTGCATCTTCCTCGTCAATATTAGGAAGCTGACTTGGATACGGATAAGGAACATGATACACTTCTCCTAAAATCGGCTCGTAGTAGCTGCGGTATTTTGAGCTTGAAGCCGTAATAGCTGTAGCTCCTAGTGTACGACCGTGAAAAGAACCTTCAAAAGCAATAATCGCTGGCCTGCCAGTGGCCGCTTTTGCTAATTTGAGCGCACCATCAATGGCTTCTGCGCCTGAGTTTGAAAAAAACACCGTGTCTAAGTTTCCAGGCGTAATTTGCGCAAGTTTTTCTGCCAAATTCACTGCTGTTTCGTAATAGCCGTAGTTTAAGCCTAGGTGAAGCAGCTGATCTGCTTGTTTTTTAATCGCTTCTACCATCTTTTCATGCGTATGACCCACTGCATTGACAGCTACTCCTGATACAAAATCAATATATTCCTTGCCATCAGCTGTCCAAAATTTCGCACCGTGCGCTTTTTCAATAACAAGCTCTGTTACTCTTGTCATCACCGGTGATAAATGTTTTTTTCCTTTGATTTGAAGCTCTTCTGTTTTATTTTGCACTTTCATATGACTCATCCTTTCTTATGTGCTGATGAAAAATAGAAAACGCATGATCTAGCAATCTCACTATTTCATCAACTTCTGATTTCGTTATATTTAAAGGAGGACTGATAATGATATGTTCTCCTTTATGTCCATCTATAGATCCGGATCCTGGATAAAAGACGCCTCCAAGCTCCATACAAATTTCATTGAGCTTTTCGCTGGCTGCTTCACGTGGCTCGAAAAATATCTGTTGATTGGCGTCTTTCATTAGTTCTAATCCAATTAAAAGTCCGCGGCCGCGAATATCTGAAATATAAGGATGCTTGCGCTGCAGCGCTACTAAACATTCCATTAAATACGCGCCTTGAGTTTCAACGTTTTGAAGGATATTCCTTTCTTCATACATATCCAAAGCAGCAAGGCCTGCCGCTATTGAAACAGGATGTCCACTGTACGTATAGCCATGAAGAAATTTCCCGCTGCTATTTTCTAACAGGCCTTGAATCAGACGGTCATGGACAATCATTCCTCCTAAAGGAGCGTACCCAGCTGAAACTCCTTTACCAAACGTTAGGATATCCGGTTCGATTCCGAATTGTTCCACTGCAAAATCAGTTCCTGTTCTCCCGAAGCCTGTCATCACTTCATCAACAATCAAAAGAATGTCATAGCGGCTGCAAAGCTCACGTACTTTTTTGAAATAGTCAAGCGGAGGTACAACAGCTCCTTGCTGACTTCCTACGATGGGCTCTGCGATAAAAGCTGAAATATTTTCTGGACCAAGCTCTAAAATGGTTCGTTCAATATCGGTGATGCAGCTCCAGTTTTGATTTGCCACGCAGTCTTCTTGATTGCGATTATACGGACAGCGATGACAATACGGCGAATAGACGTGCGCAAAATGTAAAAGATTAGGTGTATAAGGATATCGTCTTTTTACATCTCCTCCAGCTGATAGTGCCCCTATCGTATTTCCGTGATAGGACTGCCACCTTCCAATTACGATGTGTTTTTGCATCTTTCCGGCATCTCTGTGATATTGCCTTGCTAATTTTAATGCACTTTCATTGGCTTCTGATCCTCCTGATGTAAAATAGACTTTGTTTAAATGAAGTGGCGCCATTTCTCCAATTTTGCCTGCAAGTTTATGCAAAACATCCGTTTCAAAACGCAATGTATGAACAAACGCCGCTTTTTTTGCTTGCTCAGCCATCGCCTCGGCTATTTTTACAATGCCGTGTCCTAAATTTGCCGCCACGGCCCCGGAGCAGCCGTCTAAATACTTTTTTCCTTGTTCATCTATTAAGTAGCTTCCTTCACCGTGTGTAATCATTGGGTACTTTTTTGTTAAATCTCTATGAAACACATAATCTCTTTTTATTTCGTCCATCTTTCCACCACCATCGCCATTCCTAATCCTCCTGCAACGCAAATAGTTGCGAGGCCGTATCGTCTTTTTTGCTTGTGAAGCTCATGACACAGAGTTGTTATAATTCTTGCCCCGGAGCATCCTAAAGGGTGTCCAAGCGCAATTGCTCCTCCGTTTACATTCACTTTTTCTGATGTGATGTCCCATTCTCTTAAGCAAGCAATACTTTGAGCGGCAAATGCTTCGTTTAATTCTATCAAGTCCATATCACCTAAACTTAAACCGACTTTATTTAAAGCAATTTGTGAAGCAGAAACGGGGCCAATTCCCATTTCCTTTGGAGAGACGCCCGCTGCGGCAAACGACACAATCTTTGCCATAGGCGTTAATCCGAGTTGCTCAGCTTTTTCTTCCGACATCAGCAACATCATCGAAGCGCCATCGTTTCTGCCGGATGAATTGCCAGCTGTCACCGTTCCATTCCTTTGAAAAACGGGTTTAAGCGTACCAAGCTTTTCTTTACTAGTAAGACGAGGAAATTCATCTGTTGCAAAATGCCCCATTCCTTTTTTTCCTTCTTTTACAGGCACGGGGATAATTTCTTCTTCAAACAAATCAAGCTCTATAGCCCGCCTAGCTTTTTCCTGACTATAAAAAGAAAACTCATCTTGTTCCGCGCGGCTAATACTATACTTTTCAGCGAGCCACTCCGCCGTCTGTCCCATTGTAAACGTTCCGTATAAAGTTTCAGGCTGTGATTTTGGCTGACTTTCTGTATTAGAATCATAGAGTGTTAAATCACCAACGTGAAAACCGAAACGAGTGCCTACCGTATAGTGCGGTGCTTGAGACATGCTTTCCACTCCTCCGGCTAATACCACTTCAGCTTGACCCGACAAAATGGACATAGCTCCATTCATCACAGCTTGCATACCTGAACCGCACTGGCGGTGAACGGTATAAGCTGGAATACGTTCAGAGAATTGAGCTTTCAGCCCGGCTACTCTTGCTATATTAGGAGCATGAGCGCTTTGTTTCGTTTGTCCGACGATAATTTCATCGACAATCTCTGACGTGTATCCGGCTGAAGACAAATTGTTTTTCATCACGAGAGAGACTAGTTCTTCCGGAAGCGTATCTGCAAGCGAACCGCCAAACTTTCCAATAGGCGTTCGAAATGCATTTACAATCACCGCCATTATGCCGTCACCTCATTATTTTTATTAAATAATTTAGAAACGTGAAAAGAAGCCTCTGTTTTTTGTTGTACTTCCTCTAAAGAAACACCCGGAGCTGTTTCAAGAAGTTCAAGACCAAGATCCGTTACCGAAAAGACAGCTAATTCCGTAATAATCATATCAACTCGTCGCTCTGAAGTAAGCGGGTAAGTTAACTTCCCAACTAGCTTTGACTCTCCTTGACTATTCGTATGAAGAGTCGTAACAATCACTTTTTTTGAGCCTTCTAATAAATCCATTGCTCCTCCTACGCCAAGAACGCTTTTCCCAGGAACAGCCCAGTTCGCAATTCGCCCTGCTTCATCTACTTGAAGCACTCCAAGAATGGATACATTCACATGGCCTCCGCGTATCATGGCAAAAGAATCAGCGCTGTTAAAAAATGAGGCACCTCCCAAAACTGTGACGGGCAGCTTTCCAGCATTCACAAGTTCTGGATCTATATAATCTTCTTCAGGAGTAGGTCCAACGCCGAGAATCCCGTTTTCTGAATGTAAAAACACGTGAACATCGGGTGAGATATAATTAGCAACCAAAGTAGGAATCCCTATCCCTAAGTTCACTACATCTCCGTGACAAAGCTCTTTTGCAGCGCGCGCAGCAACATATTTTTTGACGTTCATCTTATTTTTCTCCTTTCACTACGATATAAGTAACGTATAAATGAGGAGTTACAATTTCTTCAGGAGAAATTTGTCCAACTTCAACAACTTCTTCTACTTCCGCAATCACGATATCAGCGGCCGTTGCCATCATTGGATTAAAGTTTCTTGCTGATTTGCTGTAAATAAGATTTCCGAGTCGATCTGCTTTTTTAGCTTTTATAAGAGCTACATCTGCGTGCAGCGATTCTTGCAAAATATATTTCTTTCCTTTTAACACTCGTTCTTCTTTTCCTTCAGCGAGCTGAGTCCCTACGCTCACAGGCGTGTAAAACCCGCCTATGCCTGCTCCTCCTGCTCGAATCGCCTCGGACATTGTTCCTTGCGGGATGAGCTCCACTTGAAGTTCTTGTTGTTGATAAGCGTGTACAACTTCAGGGTTGGAAGTAAAATAAGACCCTATGGCTTTTTTTACTTGTTTTTTTTGAACTAATACACCTAATCCTTTTCCAGGTTCACCGAGGTTATTACTAATAATCTCTAAATCTTTAAGGTTTGATTTGGCAATCGCTTCAATCAGACTAAGCGGGCTTCCAACAAGACCAAATCCACCTACCATAATGCGTGCGCCATCTGTTATTTTTTCTATTGCTTCTTCGCGCGTGATGATTTTGTTCATTTTGTTTCCTCCTTTTCTTTTTATATTTCACAGCGCTTTACACGAAAAAAAACCAAGCAGGACACAATGACTCCCCAAAGAAAAAGGGATGTCCCCCACTCTTTGTAAAGTGTGTGTGTCTGCTTGGTTTTAATAAGACCATGAAAAGAGGTTGTCTTCTCACTTTATTCTAACCAAACGCTATGTAATTTTTTGATTCACATTATCCCAGTAACGTTGGATTGCAGCCTGAAGCGCTACGATAATCGCCTGTTGAGATGGAGCAAAATAATAATTTTGAATACGTTCAATAAGAGGTTCAATTCCATCTGCAAGGCAGTAACCAATAAGCAGCTTCCGGAAAAAATTTTGCGTCAGCTCCGTAATAAACGTAAACTCAGCATTTACAATTTTATGCTCTGTCAGATCCACTTCTAGTACAATTCCCGCATGCTTATACATTTCATACATGGAAGTTCCCTGTGGAGCTTTTGCATATCCTGTCACAATGACTGTATTCAGTATTTGCATGCCCCTTAATCTCCTTTTAAAAACTATTTAATTACTCCGCACTTTTACACTAATAATTCTGAAAGGTCAAATGAGACTAACTCATATGCTTTTAGTTATGTAAGTGCTTTCATTTTTAAAAAGATATGTTCTTACACAACTAATATTTCGCCTTTTCTAGACAAAATCCTTCTTTTCTTTTAAAAAAACTTTCTATTTTTTTATTTATTCGGCTTTATTGAAATTTATTCGAGTCTCCATCAAACTTTTCATCTGCTATCCGGATAGATTCTGTTGGACAGCCTTCAAACGCATCCATTAAATCATCTTCTAGCTCTTGGGGCACTTCAGCCGTGCCTTGATTATCATCAAGTATAACGAACGCAATTCCTTCATCATCATAGTCATAAATATCAGGTGCCGCAGCTCCACATGCACCGCACGCAATACACGTTTCTTTATCGACTATCGTATATTTCCCCATGATCATTCTCCTAACTAAGTTTAAAAGTTATTACTCATTACCAGCCGCGTTCTTGCATACGATTTTCTGGTAATAATGATGAAATTTCAATTCCTTTCATTGCACTTCCTAATCCCTTTGATAAGCTTGCAATCAGTTCATAGTCTTGATAATGCGTTGTTGCCTCCACGATTGCTCGCGCAAATTTTTCAGGGTTGTCTGATTTGAAGATTCCTGATCCAACAAATACACCGTCTGCTCCAAGCTGCATCATTAACGCTGCGTCCGCGGGTGTTGCTACGCCGCCTGCTGCAAAGTTTACAACCGGTAAGCGGCCTTCGCGTTTAATTTGCAGTAATAGCTCATAAGGCGCACCTAATAGTTTTGCTTCTGTCATTAACTCGTCTTCATCCATGCCTACAACTTTACGTACTTGAGCGTTTACTTGGCGCATATGACGCACTGCTTCGACGATGTTTCCTGTTCCTGGCTCGCCTTTTGTACGAAGCATCGAGGCACCTTCACCAATTCGTCTTGCTGCTTCCCCTAAATCACGGCATCCGCATACAAATGGAACCGTAAATGTACTTTTGTTAAGGTGATATTCCTCATCAGCTGGAGTGAGTACTTCACTTTCGTCAATGTAGTCTACACCCATTGCTTCTAGCACGCGTGCTTCAACAATATGGCCAATACGAGCTTTCGCCATAACTGGAATGGATACAGCGTTCATCACTTCTTCAACAATTGTTGGGTCTGCCATACGAGACACGCCGCCTGCTGCACGAATATCAGCTGGAACACGCTCTAACGCCATAACAGCAACAGCCCCTGCTGCCTCTGCAATTTTTGCCTGTTCTGCATTGATCACGTCCATGATAACGCCGCCTTTTTGCATTTCCGCCATTCCCCGCTTCACGCGGTCCGTTCCATTTCTCACCATATTCAATTCCTCCTTTATATGTTCAAACACTTATTATGCAACTTCCATGCCAGTGTTAAAATATAGAAGAAATTAGTAAAAAGTATTGATTTTTATGCCAAATTATTAAGCGGTTTTTAAAAATTTGGCAGGTGGAAGCCAATTTTTTAAACCAAAACAGCTCCCATCCCTATTAGAGACGGAAGCTGTTTTGTTAAGGAACTAGCACTAATTTTCCGGTCGTTTTTCTTCCTTGAAGCAGACGATGTACATCTGCCGCTTCATCAAGTGAAAACGTGCCGCCCAGCATTAATTTTAACTGACCGGAATTCACGTAGTTTAATAACTCATGCAGACTTTGCTGATAAATCGCTGGTTTTGCCATCATTTGAGGTAAGAAAAAGCCGAGAACCGATTGGTTTTTTTCCATCAGGCGGGCAGGGTTAAATTTTACAGGTTTTCCACTAGCCATTCCGTAAAAAACGAGGCGCCCAAATGGTGCAAGACATTGAAGAGATTCATAGAATATATGCCCTCCTACCATTTCTAAAATAATATCGGCTCCTTTTCCTTCCGTTACTTCTAAAATTTGTTTTTCCCAGCCTGTTTCTGTATAGTTAATCACTTCGTCAGCTCCGAGATTTTTTGCAAGCTCAAGCTTTTCTTTGGAGCTCGCTGTAGCAATAACTTTTCCAGCTCCAAAAATTTTGGCAAGCTGGACAGCTAAGGTTCCAACACCGCCTGCTGCTGCATGAACGATGACGGTTTCTCCTTTTTCAAGGCGACCCATTGTTTTTAAAATATGATAAGCCGTGAGTCCTTGAAGAGGCAAAGCAACCGCTTGTGTTAAATCCACATTCTCCGGCAACGGAATAAGGCCTCTTGAGTCAGCCAGCGTGTACTCAGCGTATCCTGTTGCTCGATTAGATCCCAGCAGCGTCACGACTTTTGTACCTACTTTTATACCTTTTACATCCTCGCCTACTTCAACCACTTCGCCCGCCACTTCAGAACCAGGAATAAAAGGCAGGGGTGTTTCGACTACGTATGCTCCTTCACGCCGTGCAGCGTCGGCATAATTAACGCCAATTGCCGCAACTTTAATGAGCACATCTTTCTTTTTTGGTACAGGACGTGCAATATCGATAACTTGAAGAACATCAGGTCCTCCGTACTGCGTGAATTGAATAGCTTTCATCTTATATCCCCCTTTTATTTCCCTTGAAATAGCGGCTTTCTTTTTTCTTTAAACGCAGATATTCCTTCTTGATGATCTCTTGTTTCTACCATAAGAACTTGCGTTAGCCTTTCTTGTTCAAGGACTTGTTGTAACGTTAAATGGAATGAATCGTTGACAATTTTTTTCATTTTCCCATACGCTTTCGTTGGTCCTTGTGATAAGCGGCTTGCAAAGGACGTAACTTCATCTTTCAGCTGATTTAACGGCACTACATGGTTTAAAAAACCGGCTTTATAAGCTGTTTCGGCATCCATAGGCTCTCCTAAAAATAACAGTTCCTTCGCTTTGTGGGGACCAACGACCTTTGTAAGGAAGTAAAGGCCTCCTCCGTCTGAAATCAATCCAACTTGAGAAAAGCTTAATACGAACCGACTTTCTTCTGACGCAATGATAAAGTCAGAAGCGAGAGCTAAATTAAAAGCCGCTCCTGCTGCAAACCCATGAACTGCTGAAATAATTGGCTTCTCTAGATTTTGCATCGCTAAAATACATTCATTTAAACGGCCGATATGTTCATAAACATCAGCTCCCGATGCTTGGCCCATCGTTTTTACATCGCCTCCGGCAGAAAACGAGCGCCCCGCTCCATTTAATATAACCACTTTAATAGACTCATCGCTTTGTGCCTGTTTTATTTCAGCTGTTAACTTTTCAATCATTTCCTCACTGAATGCATTTAAACGATCCGGTCGATTTAACGTTAAAGATAAAATAGTCCCCTGCTTTTCTACTACTAAATCACTCATAATTTCGACTTCCTCCTCTTTGCTTTGCATCAAACGATAAGCCACCCGCCGTCTACTAATAAATCACTTCCCGTCATATACGATGCCTCTTTAGACGCTGCAAAAGCAATAACGTTTGCAATTTCATCTGGTTTACCTACACGTTTTAAAGCCGTATTTTTTTCGATTGCCTTAGTGAAGCGCTCGTTTTCAAGTCCAGGCTGTGTTAAAGGTGTTTCTACGAATCCAGGAGACACAGAGTTTACTCTGATTCCGTGAGGTGCTAATTCAAATGCCATTGCTTTTGTAAAGTTGATTAAAGCAGCTTTAGCAGCGCTGTAGTGGGGAATTTGTGCACCTGCTTTATGTCCTGAAAGAGAAGCGACGTTAACAATAGATCGATTTTCTGCTATTTCTTCAGTTAACAAAGGAATCAACTGTTTTGTTACAAGAAATACGCTTGTTAAATTGACGTCCTGCACGTGTTTCCACTGTTCAAGCGTTGTTTCTTTGATTGTTGAATTAACTGATCCGCCTGCGTTATTAATTAATAAATGAATTTGTCCGTACTTTTCTTTTATAAACTCAGCAAGCTCTTTGACGTCTTCTTCTTTCGTTACATCAGCTGGGAAAATATCCGTACATTTTCGTTCACACCGTGTGTCAATAGCGGATGCAGCCTGTATTAGTTTTTCTTTCGTTCGCCCGACAAGAATGACGCGAGCGCCTTCTTTCGCCATTCTCTGAGCGGTCGCTTCTCCGATGCCGCTTCCAGCTCCTGTAATAACAGCTATTTGCCCTTCAAAACGCATAATATCCCTCCTTATACAACATATCGCCCGCTGTCGATAAATTCACGGGCAATGCCTCGATTGCGCGTGAACTCTCCTTCACTTTGCAAATCATTCATCCATTTTCCAAGAATTGTGCGGTACTGTCGGTGTTTTTCACCCGTTAACATCCCGTTTATTAATTGCCGAGCCTGCTTTTCAATTTCAAATAGCGTTTCACTGACAACGGTTGCTGTCAGCTTGCTTTTTAACGTTTCTTTTTCTTTTCCATTTCTGGTTACGGCTTTTTCCGCGCGCAGCACAGATGACTCCATAGCGAATAGTCCAATAGCAATTTCTGCTAGTTTTATAAGCGTTTCTTGTTCTTGTGCTAGATTGGCTTGAAACGTTTGGAATGCTGTTCCTAACAAAGCAAGAAATAAATGTCTTGTTGTAATAACAGCCTGCTTTTCTCGTGCTAGAAGTTCATTTGAAGATATTTCCCACTGACCGCTCGTCAATTCACTAACGGCATGTTCTACTTGTTTGCTCAGCTCTATTTCTCCTTTGCCTGCTTTTTTTAGAAGCTGAGTTGGAAGCAAAAGGCGGTTGATTTCATTTGTACCTTCAAAAATACGATTGATGCGTGAGTCACGATATACTTGTTCTATTTTATATTCTTGAATAAACCCTGCGCCGCCATGAAGCTGCAGCGATTCATCGGCAATTAAATCAAGAGTTTCCGATCCATACACTTTACAAACTGAACATTCCATTGCAAATTCAGCCAGCTGTTTAGCTACTAACTTATGATTTTCACTTTCATATAGGCCGCCAAGCGCCTCTTCTAGTAAACCAGCTGTACGGTACTGAATAGATTCAGATGCAAAAATACGAGCTGCCATTTTTGCTATTTTTTCTTTTGAAGCATTAAATTCCGCAATAGCTGTTTTAAACTGTTTGCGTTCTTTTGTATAAGCTAAAGCAAGTTCAAACGCATATTTCCCTGCGCCCATACATGCAGAACCTAAGTTAAAACGTCCAAGGTTTAAGACGTTCAACGCAATCAAGTGACCTTTTCCTACTTGTCCAAGTACGTTTTCTACGGGTACTAAACAATCTTCATAAATAACCGGGCGAGTAGACGACCCTTTGATTCCCATTTTCTTTTCCTCTGGCCCCAGAGACAGTCCTTCAAAATCTTTTTCTACAATAAAAGCGGTAAAATATTCTCCGTCTATTTTTGCATATGTGATGAACGTATCTGAAAAGGCAGCATTGGTAATGTACTGCTTCGTTCCATTTAATACATAATGCGTTTTTTCAGGGTTTAATACGGCTTTTGTTTGGGCTGCAAGAGCATCAGAACCAGCTTCTGGCTCTGTCAAACAGTAGGCGCCAATATATTCACCGCTTGCCAATTTAGGCAAGTATTTTTCTTTTTGCTTCTTGGTGCCAAAATACGTAATAGGAAGTGTCGCAATGCATGTATGATTAGAATGAGCGACTCCATATCCACTTGTCCGGCCAATGATTTCACCGACGAGTCCTTTGCTTACTTTATCAAGACCTAGTCCTCCATATGTTTCTGGAATACTGTGAGCAAGAAGTCCAAGCTCGCCTGCTTTATGCATCAATTCTACTACCTTATTAAAATCCTGCTGCTCAATGTCATTATGGTAAGGGTCTACTTCTTTTTCAATAAACTGCTTTGCTGTCTGAGCAATCATACGATGCTCATCCGTTAAGTCTTCGGGTGTATAAACGTGATGCGCAGATGTTTTTTTTAGTAAAAATGATCCGCCTTTTGCTTCGGTTTTCATTTCAGACATATCGTTTCCTCCCCGTTTACTAGCTTTTTTTTCACTACCTTAGGAACTACGGAATAGACGTTTTTTCGGCTTACAAAGCCAATTTCGTCTAGAAAGCCATACTGAGTGAGCATTTCTCCTACGGCTGAGCGCTTCAATATTTCAACAGGTGAATGCTCATAAGCCTCATATAAAAGCAGTGCGGCTTTTGCAGCATCCGTCAAATGAAATGTTTTTAGTTGCAGAAGACAGCTTATAAAATACCCCGCTCCATACAAATCTTCTAGACAGAAGCGATCGGATGAACCTGAACAAACTAATAAAACAGTTTCATCTTGACTTGGTTGACAAACAGCTCTGGCAACCGCTTCTCCATTTAAAAGTGAAGCAGCATACACCTGTTTTGCTTTTTCAGCGTTATGAATGGCCACCGTTCCATTAGTGGTGGATAAAATAACTATTTTATTTTGAACATGCTTTAATGTGCTGGGGCTTGGATCAAAAAAGCCTTCAATCGTTTCCCCTCTATATTCGCCTACAAGCGCAATTTCGTCAGGCTTATACGTTTTTGCTTTATTACGCGCTTCTTCTTCGTTTTTTACGGGAATAACCTCTATTGCTCCTTGCTGTAAAGCAGCCGCAATTGTTGACGTAGCCAATAAGACGTCAAATATGACAACCGTTTTTCCTTCTAGCTTTTTGGCAAGAAGCTCTTCTTTTTTAAGTATTACGTGAACTTTTCCTTTCATATATGTCCTCGTTCTGTGTGCAGAGCATGAATAATTAGCGTTTTTACATAATCTCCAAATTGTGAAAATCGTTCATCATTTGTTTGGCCTTTTTTATAACGGTAATAAATTTGCTGACAAATGACAGCAAGTTTGAAGTACGCAAATTTCAGGTAAAAGTCAATGTGTGAAACATCCCGTCCGCTTTTTTTAGCGTATTCTTCTACAAAATCTCGACGGGAATAAAAGCTTTTTTGCACAGTAACAGGTGGATTTCCGAGTCCTCTTTTCAAAAGTTCAGGATCGCTGTCTTCCATCCAGTAGCTCAGCGCCACTCCCAAATCAGCAAGCGGATCTCCAATGGTTGTCATTTCCCAATCAAATAATCCTACAATTTTATTTCCATCCGGTGAAAATAACGTATTGTTAAGCTTATAATCATAGTGAATAATGGTCGAATGCTGTGTAGTCGGGATGTGTGTAGTCAACCATTTTTTTAGAGCTTCTACTTCCGGTATGTCACTTGTTTTTGATTTTTCATAACGATGAATCCAGCCGTGTACTTGACGTTCTAAAAATCCTTCGGGCTTGCTGATTTTTTCAAGAAGCGTGCCTTTATAAGGAACATCATGAAGCTGAGCAAGGACATCCACCATTTGTTCTGAAATACGACGGCAAAGTTCGCTAGTTCCTTTCACGTCTTCTGGAAACGCTGTGTCGATGAGAACACCGTGCTTTCTCTCCATTAAAAAAAAGGGTTTCCCGACCACCGTCTCGTCTTCACAAAACACATACGGCCTAGGAGCAAGAGGGAAAGACTTCGATAAAACAGATAAAATCTTGTATTCTCTTTGCATGTCATGCGCTTTTGGCGCAACTGGTCCAAAGGGAGGGCGCCTCAACACCGCCTCCCACTCTCCGGCTGAAAGAGCGTAGGTTAAATTGGACGCACCTGATCCAAATTGCTTAATTAAAAGAGGCTCTTTAGGTAAATCAGGAATCGAAACACGGAGAAACTGATGCAGTTTTTCCGTGTTTAATTCCTCTCCTTTTCGTACAGGAATGATTAGTGACATTCTTTTACCACCTGCTTTTTTATAGTTAAACAGCTACTTTATAATTCATCAAAAACTGCTTAATGTCCGCTGGAATAGAAACGCTTTTTTGTGCATCAAAATCAAAGTACACGATGATAGCTTCTCCTTTAGCAATCAGCGATCCCGTCTTGCTGTCGGTAATTTCATGGCCAATTGTAAAGCTTTTATTGCCGACATTAGATACAAAGGTTTTAATCATTAGCACTTGATTAAAATAACCTTGCGAAACAAAATCACATTTAGTAGACGCTAAAATATACTCCCACTTTTTTGTATGCATGGATGCTCCCATTTCTTCAAAGAAAGCAATGCGGGCCTCTTCTAAATAAATGAAATAGCTCGTATTATTAATGTGACCGAGTGCGTCTGTTTCGCAAAAACGCACTTTGACCTGTGTTTCATACATGGTTTTCTCCTCCTTTACTTATGTGAAAAAACAGCGGGACGCTTTTCAATAAATGCTGATACTCCTTCTTTAATATCTTCTGTTTGAAAGACTTCTTCAAACAGCTCTGCCTCAAGTTCAAGACCTTCAGATAATGTACGGTTCATTCCTTCATTTACCGCTGTCTTAATTCGAGAAAGTGACGGAAGAGAGTGGCGGTTAAATTTCTTAGCCAGCTCTTTTGCTTTTTCGATCCCTTTTCCTTTAGGCGTGACATGATTGGCAAAGCCTGCATGAAGCGCTTCTTCTGCAGAAACAGGACTGCCGGCAAACATCCATTCTTTAGCTTTAGAAACGCCGATTACGCGCGGAAGACGCTGAGTTCCGCCGCCTCCAGGAAACAATCCGAGCTTCACTTCCGGAAGACCAATTTGAGCATGTTCTTCGGCAATGCGTATATCAGCAGTTAATGAAAGTTCGCATCCCCCTCCAAACGTTAAACCGTTTAGCACGACAATTGTTGGTTTTTCAATGTTTTCAAGTTTTTGCAAAACGCGATGGGTTTTCATAAACTCTTCTTTAATGCCGCTTTGCCCCATTAATTGAGGAAACTCTTTAATATCAGCTCCAGCCATAAACGCCCGGTCGCCCGCTCCCGTTAAAATGATTGTAATGACATCAGGATCTTTACTAAGCTCTTCATACGTTTCTTCAAGCTGCTGCACAACAGCCTGGCTCATTACATTTAAAGGCGGGTTATCAATGGTTACAATTGCCGTTTTCTCTTCTTTTTCAATACGTACAAATTTTTTCATCATTGCTTCACTCCCTGTGTGTGGTATGTGTAAAAGCCTTTTCCTGTTTTACGTCCAAGCTCGCCTGTTTGAACTTTTTCTTCAATGCACGCAGCTGGCTTGTCCTCTGGATCCCCCGTTTCGCTATAGCGCTGCTGCATCACAAAATATCCGACGTCAATTCCCGAGAGATCCATCAATTCAAAAGGACCGATCGGGTGATTGAGCGCTTTTTTGCAAATCGTATCAATGTCTTCAAAATCTGCGTATCCATTTTCATAAAGAAAAACGGCTTCTTTTTGCAGCGCTCCTAAAATTCGATTGGCAATAAAACCTGAGATTTCTTTTTTCAGAAGGACTGCTGTGCGATTAATTTGCTTGCAAACTTCCATTGTCGTTTGAGCTGTTTTTTCACTTGTCTTTTCACTCATCACAACTTCTACGCAGTCCATTACAAGAGGAGGAAAAAAGAAATGCATGTTAACGATTTGCTCTGGACGGTTTGTTGCACTTGCAATAAGCGAGTTAACAATTGTTGAACTATTTGATGCTAAAATGGCGTGACTTGGTGCGTACTCATCTATTTCTTTAAAAACGCTTTGTTTTACATCTAACTTTTCTACCACAGCTTCAATCACAAAATCAGCATTTGAAACCGCTTCCTTTAATGTGTTTGTAAAAGACAACCTTTGAAATGCGGCTTCTTTAGCATCCGGGGAGATTTTGCCCTTATGAACCCACTTGTCTATAATCGCTTCCAGCTTATTTTCCGCCTCAATGAGTGATTGTTCATTCATGTCTTGAATAATCGTTTCATATCCTCCAAGTGCACAAAGCATACCGATTTGATGTCCCATTTGTCCTGCGCCAATGACAGCAATACGCTGTATATCTTTACTATCCATGTTATATCCTCCTTTTAATATAAAAGGAGAGAAAGAGCTTATACTTTCCCGCCTTTTACGAGCACTGTCTAGCCCAGCAGCTACTATGACTGAATACCTTTCATCAGCATCTTATAAAAAATAGCCGCAACTTCTCGATCTGTCTTTTCACCATCCGGCTGAAACCAAAAATAGCTCCAATTTGTCATTCCTAATATGCCTAGCGTGACGATATCTGAAGGCAAATCTGAACGGAACTGCCCTACTTCCATGCCTTTTTCAATGATCTCTTGTATGTTTTCTTTAAAACGATCGCGCTTTGGAATGATTTGTTCTAAGTGTTCTTCACTCAAATGACGCATCTCTCGAAAAAACACTTTAGCTCGAAGACCTTCTTTCTCAATATCATGAACAAGTTTAAAAATAATGCTGTGCAGCTTTTCTGGATAAGATGTTGTCTTATCTGCAAGAATCGTCTCTTGGTTTTCTATTAATCTTTCAATATATTGAAGGTGAATATCCATTAAAAGCTCTTGTTTGCTTTTAAAATAATAATAAAACGTTCCTTTTGTGACGTTTAATTCATTTACAATATCTTGAATCGACGTTTCTTTGAAACCTTTTTGAGCAAAAAGCTGAATGCTTCGTTCCATCATCAAATCTTTCATCGTCAAACCCTCTCTGTCTTTTCTCATTTTCACAAATTATACCATGGCTTAGAGGGAGCTTTTGAAAAAGTTTGTTTATGTTCAGCTTATTTACGTCGTTTCTTTCACCACTTCTTCTCGCAGTGCCCGTCGCAAAATTTTTCCTACATTGGTCTTAGGAAGCTCGGCGCGAAATTCAAAGATTCGCGGAATTTTGTAAGCTGCAAGGTGCTGTCGACAATAAGAAGTAAGCTCTTCTTCAGAAAGAGATTTCCCTTCTTTCACTACTAAAATCGCTTTAATGGTTTCTCCTCTGTAAGGATGCGGCACGCCAATTACAACGGCTTCTTTAATGTGGCTGTGTTCGTATAAAACTTCTTCAATATCTCGAGGGTACACATTAAAACCACTCGCAATAATCATATCTTTTTTGCGATCAACAATGGATAAATACCCGTCTTCATCTATCTGTCCAATATCTCCTGTGTACAGCCAGCCGTTTCTAAGCGCGTGAGCCGTCTCTTCAGGCTGATTCCAATAGCCCTTCATAACTTGAGGGCCTTTAATTACTATTTCTCCAAGCTCTCCTCTTGGCAGTTCTTTTGTTCCTGTAGCCACATCAACAATTTTATAAGCAGTTTGCGGAACCCCAAGTCCGACTGTACCTGGCTTTCGTTCACAAAACGGCAGGTTGCAATGCGTCACGGGGGATGCTTCTGATAAGCCGTACCCTTCTAACACTTTAGCGCCCGTTTTTCGTTCGAACTCTTTCATCAGCTCAACAGGCATCGGCGCACTGCCGCTGTTGCAGATGCGAATACTTTCGATGTTGTATTCTTCTGCCTGCGGATGATTTGTAATAGCAACATACATAGTTGGCACGCCAGGAAAAATACTAGGCTGCTCTTTTTTTATTGTATTTAGTACTTCTTCCAAATCAAAACGCGGCAATAGCAATATTTCATTTCCGCAAAGAATCGATAAATGCATACAGGAAGTCATGCCAAATACGTGAAACAATGGAATAACGGTTAAGCATTTTTCTTTTCCTAATTCAATATCATGTTTAAATATTTCGTATGATTGAACTGCGTTTGTGTAAATATTTGTATGTGTAAGCATCGCACCTTTAGATGGTCCGGTCGTTCCTCCCGTATACTGAAGAACAGCAATATCGTGTGCTGGATGGATAACCGGCTGATGAAATTCATGTTTTATGGTTAAAAAATCTAGGAAGGAAAGGTCTGGTGATGTAGGAACAAAAGGTTTTTGCAAGCTGACAGTTATCGCTTCTTCTATATCAACACGGTTTCTTATCTCTTGAAGTCTCGTATAAAAATCATCGAGTAGAATTATTTTTTTTGCCCCGGAATCGTGTAAAATATGTTCTAGCTCTTGCTCGACAAGCATAGGGTTGACCTGAGTAACAATGCCGCCCGCCGCTACAATGCCGAAATAGCTTATTATATATTGCGGACAGTTTGGCAGCATAATTGCTACACGATCTCCTTTTTTAATTCCTTTTTTCTGCAGTGCTCCTGCAAATACGCGAACTGAGTGGTACAGCTCTTGGTACGTTAACGTATGCTGATACATGCGCGTGGCTGTGTGAGCAGGATAACGTTCGGCTGTTTCTTTCAGCATATCAAATAGTGAAATATCTTCGATGTGAATGTCATGAGTGTAGGCTTCTGGATAAGGTGTAAACCATTTTTTAACGTCTTCCATCAAGTTACTCCTTTCTTATTCACATAGCATGAACTCCACCGTCTACTGTCAGAATATCGCCCGTAATATAATTAGACGCTGCAGAAGCAAGAAAAACAGCCGCTCCTTTTAAATCAGCTTCGGAGCCAAAGCGTTTTAAAGGGGTTTGACTTAGAAAATAATCTTTTCCTTGTTCCATAATCGCACCTGACATTTTAGTAGGAAAAAATCCCGGCGCAATCGCATTAACTTGAATATTATGCTGTCCCCATTTGACAGCTAAATCTTTCGTGAACGTAATGACCGCTCCTTTACTGGTGTTGTACCCGATTGTATCCATGTACTGTGGATCCGTTCCTCCAAGACCTGCAATTGAAGCAATGTTAATAATCTTACCAGCTTTTTGTTTAATCATTTCTTTTCCAGCTTCTTGGGACATTAAAAACGTGCCCGTCACATTAATATTTATCACTTTTTCCCATGCTTCAAGAGGCATTTCTTCAACTGGAGCACCCCACGTAGCTCCACTGTTATTAATTAAAATATCAATACGTCCAAATGTTTTAATTGTTTCATGCACGACATTTTTAATATCTTCAGGCTGACTGATGTCGCATGCTAAAGCGAGAGTTTTTACGCCCATGGTGGCCAATCGATCAGCCACTTGCTGACAAGCTTCTTTTTTTCTTGAACATAGAACAATATTTGCCCCTGCCTCTGCAAGCCCTTCTGCCATTTGTTCTCCTAATCCTCTGCCTCCTCCGGTAATAATAGCTGTTTTTCCAGTTAAATCAAACAAATCCTTTATGTGCATAGGTTGCCTCCTGTTCTTGATAGGATTTTAGCTCAAGTCTTGCAAGCTGTGCTTTGTGCACTTCGTCTGGACCATCAGCAAGGCGCAAAGTGCGGGCATTTGCCCAAAGTGCCGCAAGCGGCGTGTCTTCTGAAACCCCTGCTGCTCCAAATGCTTGAATGGCGCGATCAATGACTTTTAAAGCCATAACAGGAGCCATTACTTTAATCATGGCAATTTCTTTCCGCGCTTTTTTATTTCCAACTGTGTCCATCATATAAGCAGCTTTTAATGTTAATAAGCGCGCTTGCTCAATTTCAATACGCGATTCTGCCACCCATTCTTGAATAACCCCTTGCTGGGAAAGCAACTTATTAAACGTAGAACGGATTTGAATACGCTTACATAATTCTTCAAGCGCTCTTTCTGCTGCTCCTATTAGACGCATGCAGTGATGAATACGTCCAGGCCCTAATCTGCCTTGAGCAATAGCAAACCCTTTTCCTTCGCCTAAAAGCATATTAGATGCTGGCACACGCACATTGTCATAATGAATTTCAGCATGTCCATGAGGAGCGTGGTCGTATCCAAAGACTGGCAGCATGCGTTCAATTTTAACTCCTGGAGTATTTAATGGAACTAGAATCATAGACTGCTGTTCATATTTAGATGCGGTAAAATCGCTTTTCCCCATGACAATAGCAACTTTGCAGCGAGGATCTCCCGCACCTGAAGACCACCATTTTCTTCCGTTGATTACATATTCATCGCCTTCTCTTACAATACTGCACTGAATATTTGTGGCATCAGAAGAACCTACATCTGGTTCTGTCATAGAAAAGCAGGAGCGAATGTCTCCATTTAACAGCGGCTTTAGCCATTTTTCTTTCTGTTCGGGCGTTCCGTATCGAACCAGTACTTCCATATTGCCGGTGTCAGGAGCTCCGCAGTTAAAAGCTTCTGGTCCAATAATAGAACGGCCCATAATTTCGCAAAGGGGGGCATATTCGACATTTGTTAGACCCGCTCCGTATTCGCTTTCTGGCAAAAATAAGTTCCATAATCCAGCTTGCTTTGCTTTTTCTTTTAACTCTTCCATAATCGGAGGAACAGCTGACCATCTAGACGGCTGTTCATTCAGCTGTTGTTCGTATAGCCGTTCGTTTGGGTAAATATGCTCTTCCATAAAAGAGGTCAATTCTTTTTGCAGCTTCACTACTTTGTCAGAGTAAGAAAAATACACGGTAGTCCCTCGCTTTCATTTACTTACTAACCGGTTGGTATGTTACATATTCATCATAAATGAAGGGAAATAATTCAGCAAGATATTTTTAGAAAAATTCTAAATATTATATTATTTAAAATAAAAAAAGAGAGGTTTTAACCTCTCTTTTTACGCGGATGTCATTTCCTCAAATACGGCTGATACCTTTTCAAACTCCTCGTCATCTTCAATTGAAGACCATTCACCATCATCTTCAATTTTCAAAAAGAAAACATCAATTTCTTCTTCTGTTTCAATTAAAACTTCTTCCACAAACGCAACGGCAATATAATCATGCCCTTCAATCGTCATTTTTCCAAGCACTTCAATATCTTGCTCTTGATCATTTTCATCTAAAATTGTAAAAATCTCTCCCGTTTCAATGCGTTCCATCTTATTCCCTCCTATTTTAACCTCATTATTCGTTCACTAACATGTATTCCCCTTTAGAAAAGGTTTCATGCTTATAAAAGTAGAATCTACTTTTTAAAAGGCAAAAGAATGTCTACAGTAGTTCCTTTTCCAAGTTCACTTACAAAGTTAATTTCTCCTCTATGTTCTCGAATGATCTTATAGCACACCATCAGTCCAAGCCCCGTTCCTTTCTCTTTGGTACTATAAAAAGGTTTTCCTAAATGCTGCATTCTTTCCTGCGTGATGCCTGGCCCCTCGTCGCTAAACCGGACAACAAGGTTCTCCTGATCAAATCTTTTTAGTTGAATCGTTACGGTTCCTCCACTTGGCATAGATTCGACTGCATTTTTAAATATATTGCTAAACACCTGTTTCAACTGATTTTCTTCGCATAATACGAGAGGAAGATGAAGATCAATTTCTTTTTTTACGTGAATTTTCTCTGTAATCCCCTGCACCTCAGCTAGCTTTAACGTATTCTCTAAGATATCTTGGACGTGTTTGTCCCTGTAGGTTTTCGCCTGAGGCTTTGCAAGACTCAAGAACTCATCGGTAATCAATTCAATTCTATCTAACTCATGATTTATCATTTCTACATAGTAAGGCTGACCGCTCGTTTCTTTTAATAACTGCATAAATCCTTTTACCGCCGTCAGAGGGTTTCGAATTTCGTGAGCTATACCAGCCGCTAACTGTCCGACTAAGGAAAGCTGAGCGGATTCACGCAGCAATTTTTCAGTTTTTTTACGTTCTGTAATATCACGAAACAAAACTTGAATGGCCTGCTTTCCCATATAGGGAATAGGGAAAGCAATGGTTTCGGCATCAATCGTATGACCGTCTTTATGAATAAACTTTTCTTCTTGTAGGTCTACAGATTTATTTTCTGTTTTCATTCGATAAATTCGCTGTTTTACAACATCATAGTAATCATGGTGAACAAACTGATAAACACAAGCTCCTAATACGTCTTGAGGACTTTTGTATCCCAGCGCTTTGGCTCCTGCAGGGTTGATGTAATCAATTTTCCCTTCACTATGAACGATAATCGCTTCTGGTGATAACTCAATCAAACTTCGGTAGCGTTCTTCGCTTTCTTTTAAAGCCGTTTCGGCCTGCTTGCGTGATGTTATATCTCGATAGACAAAAGCAATGCATAGCGGCCAATCGTTCATATTTTCAACGCGGAATAGTGTGACGCTTACATTAATTAAATGACCGTCTTTATGCTGTCTGACTGTCTCAAATTCCGTTTTCGATTCCCCTGATTGAATGGTCTTATGAAGTTCGCACACTGGCTCCTTTAAAAACGAAGGTATAATCGGAAGAGGCTTTTGATAAATTTCTTCAAACGTCCAGCCAAATGTATTCTCAAACGCAGGGTTCACTTGAAGCGTTTTACCTTCTAAGTCAACGACAGCAACAGCATCTGCGTTATGATAGATAAAAGGCTGAATCTGTTCTTTTTTCTCCTGATAACTAGTTATATTCACGCAATGTCCCATGATTTCAGGCTTTTCTGTGTAAGATAAAGGGGTTAAGTTTACTACATAGCGTTTATCATTTATTTGAAGCTCGTACATAAGCTTTTTCTTTTTATTTAGTGCTTCGAAAAAATGCTCATACGAGACCCATTCTTCTAGAGGTATTTTTTGCTCATGAACACTCTCACCTTGATACATACTGTAAACAAGATGGTCATCTTTTTGTTTGTAAGCAAATATGATTCCTAGCGCCTCAGCTGAATGATTTTCTGCATGTAATCGGACTATTTTTTTATTTTCGTTCATCGTTCATATTTACCTACCCCTCACTAGCATCTTTCCTACTCGTTCTCATTCTCTTAATTTTACATGAGGATTTTAGAATTTACTAGATAAAGAAGCGGATATTTTCCATTCATTCACATAAAAAAAACGCCTGTAAAGGCGCTTTTTTATGTGAATATGAATTACTTTGAATGATGCATTTTATGACAGTGTCGCTTCGGCACAAAACCATTTTTCTCCATATGCTGATAGCGATTTTCCATATGTGAAGAAATGTTTTGACTCTCCGTTTTGCTTAGCACGCCGTACTCGACATATTTTGAAAGTATTTCTTTCTTTTTTGCTAGCATTTCTTTGTATAGCACGGACAATTCCTTCTTTTGCTGAGACGTCAGCTGCACGTCTTTTGTTTCTGGCTGAGGATTGTTTTCTGCTAATACAGGCGTCGCGCTCATAAATAAAAAAGCTGCTGCTGCACTTATCATAATCTTTCGCAAACAATCTACTTCCTTTCATCATATAGTAGTTATAGTTTGCGAACTTCTATTTGTTTTCATTCATTCTGTTTGCTTAAGACTCGATAGCTCCTCTTACATCATAGTCGCTGAGATCAATTTCCATTTCCATTTCAAGTGCTAATTTAGCAAGCTCTGAACCAAGATAAGGACCCGACGTTAAGCCTGAAGCTCCGAGACCATTCGCCACTAGTATTCCTTCGTAAGCCGGAAGAGCCCCGATGACTGGCAAGAAGCCTGGAGTAAATGGTCGAAACCCTACCCTTGTTTCTAAGACTGTGCTTTCTGTTAAGCCAGGAGCAATTGATAAGGCCTTTGAAAAAATTTCATGAAGCCCCCCAGCAGTTACTCTCAAGTCATAACCCGTATCGTTTTCATGTGTTGCTCCAATAACAATTTGCCCTTGTTCAAATGAAAGAATATATTGGTCGCTTGGAGGCATCACAACGGGCCAGTCTTTTGTATCTAAATCAGGGAGATGCAAGTGGACAATTTGCGCTTTTTGAAAGCTTGCTAAAAATTTCACTCCAAGAGGCTCTAGTAATTGATTTGCCCACGCTCCTGCTGTCACGATTGTTGTACTTGCTAGAAGGGTTTGTCCATTTACAGCAACGCCCGTTACTTGATTATTTTCATAAAGTAGTTCTGCGTTTCCTTCTATTATTTTTGCACCGTTTTTCTTCGCTGCATTCACAAGTGCGTTTCGAAGAGCTCTTCCGTTGACGCGAGCGGCTCCACTAATATGAACTGAACTGTATTCTTCCGAAAGAGCCGGAAACAAAGCCTGTGTTTCTTTAGCGGATAAACGTGTAATCTCGCCTATTTCGGGCGCTTCTTCCCGACGCTTATATGCTCGCTCTTCCATTTTTTTAAGCTTTTGTTCATCAGTATGTAAGCTAATTGCTCCTACTCGCTTATATCCCGTATCCGTTTCTCCATCTTCTTCTAATTGCTGAATTAATGTTTGATAGTACTTGGCGCCGCCTTTTGCTAAGCGGTACCATGCTTTATTTCGACGCTGCGAAAGCCATGGACAAACAATTCCTGCTGCTGCATCAGTAGCTTGACCAGCATCCTGGCGATCTATCAATGTCACATCTGCTCCTGCTTTTGCTAAATGATATGCTGTAGAAGCTCCAAGTATCCCAGCTCCAACTACGATGTATGTTTTCATACCAAAACACCCTTTTCTTTCTTCTAGTATTCTCATGCTATATGTATGCAATTTTAGCATAGCAAAAAAAGAAGTCCCATACTAGGCGAAGCTATTTTGAGCTTACTTTTACGTCTTGCTGACTTTGACATATAGCTCCTTTCATCTTGTAAACAAAAGTGTTAGAAGTTCTTTTACGGAGATTATAGCAGGGTGAAGACAGTCATAAATAGTGGTAGTATGTCTTTACCGCTGCTGCTTACGGCTTTTCTATTATAGTTTCTGAATAAAAGCGGAGAGAATAAAATTTCTATAATATGTAAATAAAAAGAAATAACCATTATTTTAAGGAGAGCGTATGCAATCTTCATTTGTATTATTTTTCATCATTCTTGGTTTACTATTTGGCAAGTGGCGAAGGTATCAAGAATACTATCCTACTTTGCTGTTTTGGGTCACGGGGAATTTGCTTTATGAAGTGCTGCTGTTTCATCACCGCGTATGGGTATTTCACCCTGTTGGTATTGATCACCTTTTTCTACCCGATCACCTAATGGTTTCCCTTGGAATAACCTTAATTATTTATCCGTTTGTTATACCGGTTTTTTTAGGAAGGCTGCCGCTGCATGTAAGCGGCCGGCTGTGGTGGATTCTTTTGTGGGCGCTTTTATTTACTGTGATTGAGTTCATTGCTTATGTTAATCACAGTATCACTCATCATTATGGATGGTCGCTGCTGTGTTCTTTTCTCTTCAATATTGTCACGTTCTCACTTTTAGTCATTCATCAGAAGACAGCACTGGCTGCTTGGATTCTATCTGGAAGCTTCATAGCTTTCTTATTTATTTTTTTTGATATTCCTATGCCTTAACTTTTCGTTGACTAGACAGCGGAAAAAGAAATATAATAGGAATTACATTTAAATATAATTTTCCTCTCTGAGAATAGAGGTGCATGAAATCAAGAGTCACTTATTGGAGACTAATGGAGTCTGTGAAGATAAGTAAAAGGGATTTCGTGCCGAAGTATATAAACATCCATTGTGTTCATATACTGGTTCAGTATTGAATAAATGCTGAGCTGTCACAAACCATTTGGTTTGTGGAGAGCTATTGAAGAGATGTTGATGCCTAGAATGTAATAATACTTTATTATTATGAAACCAAGACGCGTGAACATCACTTCACGGGTCTTTTTTGTGTTTTTCTACTGACCATCAAAGTTCAAAGTTATAGTTGAATGATTTAAATGGAGGGATACGGATTATGTACTTACATGGAACGAGTAAAATTAACAGCAGCAATCATTTAGAAATTGGGCAGTGCGATACGGTCGAACTGAAAAAACAATACGGCACTCCTCTATACATCTACGATCAAGAATTAATTGAGACGAAATGCAAGGCCTTCCATTCAGCCTTTCAAAGAAGCGGATTTTCATATCAAATCGCCTATGCAGGGAAAGCGTTTCTTTGTATGGAAATGGCTAGCCTTTTAACGAAGCTTGATATGTCATTAGATGTGGTCTCAGGAGGCGAATTATTTACAGCTCTTGAAGCTGGATATCCAGCTGAACGCATTCATTTTCATGGAAATAACAAAACGATTGAAGAAATTGAAATGGCTCTTGATGCGAATATTGGCTGTTTTGTTGTTGATAACTTTACCGAACTTGAAGTTTTGCATGCCTTAGCAGCTGAGCGCAAACAGAAAGCATCTATTCTTCTGCGTGTTACTCCAGGGATTGAAGCCCACACACATGAGTATATTATGACCGGACAGGAAGACTCCAAGTTTGGATTTGGTCTTTCCAATGACCAGGCTATGAAAGCGGTAAGTTCTGCGTTAGAAAAACCTTACTACGATCTTTTAGGCATTCATTGTCATATTGGTTCGCAAATTTTTGAAGTAGATGGTTTTTCTCGCGCCATTGATATTTTAACTGATTTCTTATTCAGTATTCGTGATAAAATGGAGTTTGAAGTAAAAGTTTTAAACGTAGGTGGTGGTTTTGGTATTCGTTATACCGAAAGCGACTCTCCTCTTCCAGTTGAGTATTATGTAGATGCACTGACAGAAAAGCTAAGCCGTACGTTAACTGAACAGAATTATACCCTTCCAGAAGTCTGGATTGAGCCTGGAAGAAGCATCGTAGGAGAAGCGGGTACAACGCTTTATACAATTGGCTCAACGAAGGAGATTCCGGGTGTACGCAAATACGTAGGAATTGACGGCGGTATGACCGATAATATCCGCCCTGCCCTTTATGATGCAAAACATGAAGCTGTCTTGGCTAATAGAGTGACGGATAAAAAAGATGAAACAGTATCAATTGCGGGGAAATGCTGTGAATCAGGAGATATGCTTATTTGGGATATCGATTTACCGCGCGTTAATCAAGGAGATTTATTAGCAGTGTCCTCTACAGGTGCCTACAACTATTCAATGGCTAGCAATTACAACCGTATTCCGCGCCCTGCTGTTGTATTTGTGAAAAATGGAGAAGCTCGTCTTGCTGTAGAGCGAGAAACATACGAAGATTTGGTGCGTAAAGATGTAAAGCCAGTCGTTACTACGTATGCAATGAGCAAATGATAGCCGTTCTTGCGTAGTAAAGAAGCTATTGTTGTTTGGAGGAAATCTAACTATGGTTTTAAGTGTATTTAAAACGTACAGATCATCGCTTATTCTGCTTCTCGCTATTTTAATTGGCGGGATAGCAGGATATGCTATCGGGCCCGATGTGGCAGTCGTAAAGCCCTTTGGTGATTTGTTTCTTAATTTAATGTTCATGATTATCGTTCCCCTTGTCTTTTTTAGTGTGGCTTCGGCAATTGCAAACATGAACGAAATGAAACGTCTTGGTAAAATTATGCTAGGTATCGCCGTTGTGTTTGTCGCCACTGCTGCTGTTTCAGCCGTTTTAGGCTTTTTAGGCGCATCACTTTACAATCCGCTACATAATGTAGATACTTCTGCCATTAAAGAATTGATGGGTGACAGTGAAAATACAGCTGAAAAAATGACGCTTTTAACTCAGCTTGTTGGTACATTTACTGTACCTGATTTTGTTCAGTTATTTTCGAAAGAGCATATTTTACAATTAATTGTCTTTGCCGTTATTTTCGGTATTGCTACAACAATGGCTGGTGAAAAAGGACAGCCTATGGCGAAATTTCTGACTTCGGGTCAAGAAGTATCGATGAAGGTTGTTAAAATTGTGATGTACTATGCCCCCATTGGTTTAGGATGCTATTTTGCTACTGTAGTAGGAGAACTTGGACCAAAGATCTTACAAGGGTACGCTAGAGCATTTATTCTTTATTTATTAATTGCAATCGTTTACTATTTCGGTTTCTTTACGTTATACGCATGGATTGCTGGCGGTAAAGCAGGAATTAAGCTGTTTTGGAAAAATGCAGCTGCTCCTTCTATCACCGCTATTGCTACCTGTTCTTCTGCTGCATCTATTCCAGTCAATTTAGATGCAACAAAGAAAATGGGTGTGCCGCTGGATATTGCTGAAACGGTGATTCCACTAGGAGCAAACACCCATAAAGATGGTTCTGTTATCGGTGGTATTCTAAAAATTGTTTTCTTATTCAGTTTGTTTGGCAAAGATATGACGTCTGCTATGAGTATTTTGAGCATATTAGGCGTAGCCTTTTTAGTTGGAGCCGTAATGGGAGCAATTCCTGGAGGCGGTATGATTGGCGAAATGTTAATCATTACAATTTATGGATTTTCCCCAGAAGTTCTGCCCATAATTGCGGTCATTTCCACAATTATTGACGCCCCTGCTACGCTTTTAAACAGTACGGGAAATACAGTAACAGCGATGCTTGTTACAAGGTTTACAGAAGGAAAAGACTGGATTAACAAAATTATCACCACCGATAAAGTCGCCTAGCAAAAAAGCAAAGGGAACAGTCTTAGTGACTCTCCCTTTGCTTTTTTCGTGTGCAGTAATATCGGTAGCGGTGTATAAAGTCTGTAAATACGCACATTCTATAGGTATGTTTCATAACCGGACTGGAGGTGTCGTCTAATGAGTAACGCTGCAGGAGGTTCAAAGAAAAATCAACCGAATGATGCGAATCACGTAAGCGCAGAAACAAAGGCTCATCAAAAACGTCTTACTGAGCAAAACAAACAAGAGCATCAAGCTGAAGAACGAAAATAAAATGACGTTAAAGAGCGCAGCGCCTGCGTTCTTTAACGTCATTTTATTTTCAGAGAGAACTTCATACCCCCGCTCGTTATGGGGCTATCGTACAACCTCCTTTCGAACTTTTACATATTCTATTAATAGGTTTGTAAAAGGAGGAATGATATGATGTTTTCTTGGCTAGAGATTACAGCCGCAGCCTTTGGACTTTCAGTTATTTTAATAAGTTTTGCATTTTTGCCCGAACGTACAGGCAAAAATCTTTATATTCCTCATCAGCTAGTAGCGAAATCCATGTTTCTCTACAAAAAGATTATTCGTTTTATAAATCAATTTCGACAGAAACTTTAGTTCATTTCCTTTCCCTGTTTTTATTCATTGGATATATCCTCCCCCTTTTTAATCAGCGCATTTACAGTAAATAATTTAATGGTTAAAATAAAGAGTAAAGAAAAAGGATAAGCAGTTTGCAGAAATGGAGTTTCACATGGAAATCAGAGACTTAGAATACTTTATAGAGGTAGCGAACCATAAAAATTTTACAAAGGCAGCGCTGCAAGTTCATTTGTCACAAACGGCTTTAAGTAAAGCCGTCAAAAAAGTAGAAAATGAACTAGGATTTGAGCTTCTTGATCGCTCAACAAGAGAATTAAAGCTAACTGATGCAGGAGAAGTCGTGTATCATCAGGCAACTAAAGCTCTGTCGGTGTTAAAAGACATGCCTCACTTGTTGGGAGATTTAATGAACTTGCAAACAGGGCAAATCAAGATGGGCGTCCCTCCGCTCATCGGGACCTTGTTTTTCCCGAAGATTGCAAAAGCATTTAATGAACGATACCCTAAAGTATCTCTAGAGCTTATTGAATTTGGAGCAAAAAAAATTGAAGCACTTGTGGAAGAGGCTGGTGTAGATATAGGGATTGTTATGCTTCCTCTCACAAGCGGTCATGATGAACATTTTCACGTATACCCGTTCGTTAAGGAGAGATTCCTTTTATACGCGCATAAAAACCATCCTTTAGCGAAACGTTCTTCCGTCTGGATGAAAGAATTGGAGCATGAAAAATTCATTATGTTTAGTGAAGAATTTACGCTGCACGACCGGTTAATTCAAGATGCTTTAAAATCAGGCTTTGTGCCTTCTATAGCGTATAAAAGTTCTCAATGGGATTTAATTATTGAATTAACAGCGGCAGAACTAGGTATTGCTATCTTACCCGAATCGCTTTATGCCAAAGTGAAAGATTCCAATATTATTACGGTACCTATTGCAGATCCTGAAATGATGTGGGAACTTGGAATTATTCTGTTAAAAGAACGCTACAGTTCATTCGCTGTACGAGAATTGATTAATTTTTTAACCAAAAAACAAATGACAGATAAATTGGGGCCCATTTAAAAAGAGTCTGGAACAAAAGTATGTTAGTTGAAGGACAATCCGAACGAGTTTGGTTGAGAATCCAACTCGTTCGGATTTTTTCGTGGGGACGCTGAACGTAGGTTTCATGTATGTAGGTGCTTCTAGCTGTTGATTGGAAGGCAAAGCGGAGACTCCTGCTGGAAAAGCAGAATAGGAGAGCCTCCCCGAAAGCGTAGTCTTACATGGCAATCAACAGCGCTGTGACAAGTAGTCCAGCTCATGGATCCCATTTGTTCATCTTTAGATTGGATGGATTTAGGTATGTCTCCGTCTCTTTTTATGTGTAATACAAATTTTATCATTCAACAATCCCTACAATGAATCCATCATAGCCTTTGCTTCCAACGGTTTGTATAGCCGTGGCGCTGATTCGTTTTTCTTGAGCCAGAGCATTCATAAATTGTCGAATTCCCTTTACATTTTCATCTTCACTTTCTGAGTTCACCACATGCCCTTGACGAACAACATTATCACAAATAATCGTACTTCCTCTTTTCGATAATTCTAGAGCACACTTTAAGTAATTTGGGTTATTCGGCTTGTCAGCATCAATAAAGATAAGATCAAACGGCTCTGTTCCCTTATCCTTTAATACAGCTAATGTATCAAGCCCGGGGCCGACAATGACTTCTACTAAGTGGCTTACTCCCGCTCTTTTTAAATTAGCTCTTGCTACTTCTGCATGCTGAGCGTTTAATTCGAGCGTAATCAGCTGTCCGTCTTTCGGAAGAGCTCTGGCTAGCCAAATCGTGCTGTACCCTCCAAGAGTACCAATTTCCAAAATACGTTTAGCTCCTTTTAAAGAAGCTAACAAATGCAGAAACTTTCCTTGACTAGGCGATACGTCGATGGCAGGTAATCCAGCCTCTTGATTTGCCTTCAATACCTCATCAAGAATAGGGTCAGGTTCTATAAGCTTATCATTCATATAAAGATCCACTTCATTCCAAATTTCATATATAGACATTTTCATACTCCTCCACATAAGTGATAAAAGCTTTATTATTATTTCAAAGATAAGAATATGTTTTTCTCATATTCAGCTTGTTGCCGTAATCGTTCGTATTATGAATGTGTTCTAGCTCTCTAATAAACTATCCTGCTCGCTCTTAAAAAGAATTGTTATATGTCCATAAAAAAAGACCTTCAGAGAGGTCTTTTTTATCTTTAAATAATCGTAGCTCAATCAGTAGAAAATAGCCGGTACCTTTCTACCGGCTATTTTCTAGAAGACATCTTATTATCCGTTATGACTGGACTTAAATACTATCGGTGTACGTTCTGTTTCTATTTTCCAAATCATGTGATGATACCCTTTGCTCCAGTAATCTTTTACTAAATAATGTGGTTCGCCAAATGTTTTTTTCCATACTTTCTGAGCATTCTTGTATCCGCTATCCAAACAGATTTTTTTAATTTCTCTGCTTTGAAGCGTAAGCAGCATAATATGTACAAGCAGTGTTCCTACCCCTTTTCTTTGGTACTTTGGATGAACAAAAACTGTGCCGATTTCAATCCATCCTTGTAGCTCCCCTTTTGTACACGCCATAATTAATTCACTAACAGGGCCATATTCAATACAGCCAATAATTTTATTGGTACACGTATCTATTCCGAGCCAAAAGAATCGATGTTTTCCATCGCTATCAAGGTCACTTTTTAAATATTGTTCTTTACTTTCAATTTCTATTTGTATATCGTTCACCATGTCAGATAGACCCTCTTTCTGAAAGGTATCTGTGATTACTTCATTAAAAAGCTCGTGAAGTTCTGCGCGGTCCTCTATTTTTGGTCTTCTTATTTCAATATGATGCAATGTTCATTCCTCCTTGTTATTTCACGGCAGAATATGAAGCTTTACCATTATTATTTATCCATATATGTTGATAATCCTTTTCTCTTTCTACAGTTTTTCCAATAAAAAAGCACGAGAAACTTTGAGTTCTCGTACTCTTTTATAACATGGATTCTACTTTTCTATTGGGAACTGTTAATACGGATTCACAAAGCTCTGTATTTTACATACGAATTCAGAAAGATTTTCCTTTATTTCTTTATCCTCTGTTTTCTCTACTTGCTCCTGTATGGCATCAATCATTAAACGTGCTTTTTTAGGATCTATAGACGCCTGTTGGCTGCTATTATTTGATAAACTCTTCAAAATTTGATTAGTCATTTTGTTTTTATCATGAATATAAAATAACATTTGAGGAACTTGATTAATTAACAAATTTACGTATCTACGAAACTCCTCTATCTCATATAATTCTCTTGAATTACCTTTAAAGCCATCAACCGAAAGCATAAGACTTTGATAGCCTTTGTCACTGCGTTGATTAAGTGCTTTAATCACTTTCAAAAATCGATCGAACTTTAGATAGCGTATTTCGTCTTTCCTTAATTCTAAAAATTCAATTTCTCCTTTTTCCAAAAAGGGATCCTTGATAAGACTATTATCATTCATATACATTCTCTCCCTACTAATTTATTAGTTGCAGAGCTTGTTTTGAATTCATTTGTCTATCGTTTTAGTAATTGTTTACCTCTTTTAGGGCCATTTTAAAACCTTTATTTGTAAAACGCTTACATAAATGTTCTCAATTGCCTATCGCGTTGAGGTCACCCTGCTTATTATCTGATAAATAACGAATGAAAAAGAGCTCCTTTACAGAAGCTCTTTTTAAAAAAATTATAGGGATACTGATAACTTTATATCTTATTTGTCTCTTTTAATATCGCTAATAAGTATTCCCATGTCTTAATAGTAGACGGAATGCTCAGGTGCTCATCAGGCGTATGAACGTCGTACATATCGGGTCCGAGCGAAATGGCGTCTAATCCAGGGATTTTTTCTAGGAAAATACCGCATTCAATTCCAGCATGGATAGCGATGATCTCCGCCTCTTCTCCATACTTTTCTTTGTAAACCTTTTTACATAATTCACGAATTTTTGAATCTCCATTGTACGCCCATTCAGGATAATTACCTTTTGTTTCAACTGTTCCTCCGACTACCTGAGCAAGTATGCGCACTTGGCTTACTATTTTTTCTTTTAAGCTTTTTACTGAGCTGCGAATTTCATTTTGAAAAACAACCTCAGATTCTGTTGTCGTGATCACACCTAAGTTGGTAGAAGATTCTACCAATCCTTCAATATTCATACTCATGCTTTGAACGCCGTTTGGTGTTAGCATAATAGCTTGTACAATTCGTTCTGTCGTTTCCTTTGTAAAACATTTCTCAACAGAAGAAGATTTGTTTATTTTTACATATACGCTCGGATCAGCCGCTTGTAATTCATTTTTTACTATTTCGTTCCACTCACGAACCTTATTTTCTAGCTTTCCTACCTCAGAAGGCTCAACTGATAGAATTGCTTCTGATTCACGGGGAATCGCATTTGATTTTAATCCGCCGCTAATGCTGCTTAAAGAATAGGGAAGTTCTTGTTGTAAATCATATAAAACTCTCCCTAGCAGTTTATTAGCATTTCCTCTTTCTTTATCAATTTCCATTCCAGAATGTCCGCCACGCAACCCACTGATGCTTAAGCTATATGTTTCTGAGTTATTGGAAGACGATTCCCAATTTACAGGAATGCGAAGCACGCCTTTTACCCCGCCCGCGCTGCTGACGAGCAGCTTTCCGTCCTCTTCTGTATCAAGGTTAATGAAGATTTCCCCTTCAAAATAAGCTGGATTTACAGCAATGGCTCCACCCATAGTCGTTTCTTCCTCAGTAGTAATGACTACTTCAAGAGAGGGGTGAGCTATATCATGAGCATCTAATAAAGCTAGTGCATATGCAACCGCAATCCCGTTGTCAGCTCCTAGCGTAGTACCATTTGCGTAAAGCATCTCTTCCACAATTCGCAGTTGAAGCGGATCTTTTTCGAAATCATGGACAGTTCCTTTATTTAACTCGCATACCATGTCCATATGTCCTTGCAAAATGATAGCTGGAGCATCTTCATATCCTTTAGTTGCCGGCTTTTTAATAATTACATTTAAAGCCTCGTCTTGTATAACTTCAAGGCTTCTTTCTTTTGCAAAAGAAACTAAATAGTCACTAATTTTCTTTTCATTTCCAGATTCTCTAGGAATAGCTGAAATTTCGTTAAAAAAATAAAAAACCGGATGTTTAATTAATTCATTTACTGTTTGCACCATATGTATCATCCTTTCTAATCTGTAGGCTTTTTTTATGTATAGCCTAGTTATATATATTTTAACGTTGATTAACTCGATAGAATAGATATAACATAAAAAAGCATAAATGAGCTCATTAGACTCCTTTATGCTTTTAATGACTTATTCTATTTTTTATTGAGCTGTATATCCGCCGTCCATTACTACCGCTTGACCAGTTACACCTTTTGCTTTATCACTCGCTAAGAAAATAGCATAGTCAGCAATTTCGCTCACGTCTAGTAATCTTTTTTGAGGGACTAAAGGATAAATAACTTCTTCAAGCACACTCTCTAATGGTACATTTCTTGTTTTAGCTAAACCATCTAACTGACCTCTCACTAGTGGTGTATCCACATAGCCAGGACAAAGTGCATTCACCGTAATACCGTGTGCTGCGCCTTCAAGAGCAGCTACTTTTGTTAGCCCAATTACACCGTGTTTAGCACTGTTATAAGCTGCTTTGCCCGCAAAACCGATTAAACCGTTGATAGAAGAAACGTTAATAATACGTCCGAACCCTTGTTTTTTCATAATCGGAAACGCGTGCTTAATCGCCATAAATGGAGCTGTTAGCATAATTTTGATCATTAACTCATATTTTTCAGTTGGAAACTCTTCGATTGGAGAAACATGCTGCAAGCCAGCGTTATTAATGAACGTATGAACCGCTCCAAAATGCGCGTTTGCTGTTTCAATTAAATGTTTGATTTCTTCTTCTTTTGTTACATCGGCTTTGACACCAAGCGCTTCAAATCCAGCTTCACGAAGATTTTGTGCTGCAGCTTCTACAGCAGCTTGATCAATGTCGGATAACACAATTTTTCCGCCGTTTTCTGCGAATCGTTTACCTATTTCAAACCCAATTCCTCTTGCTGCTCCTGTGATTACAATTACTTGATTTTCAACCATCTGTATTCTCCTCCTGTTTTTAAATAATACCGGCTGCCGCTAATGCGACTCCTGCAAATAAAGCGATTGTTGGAATGATAAATGCAACAACAAATACGTCTTTATAGGTTTCTTTATGCCGAAGACCAGTTACGGCTAACAGCGTTAACAACGCACCGTTATGCGGTAAAATAGATGCACCTGACGCAACGCTTGCAATACGGTGCAGAGCGTCAGCACTTAAATTCGTCGTTTGAGACAAGTGATACCACGTATCTCCTAATGCTTGAAGCGCAATACCCATACCGCCGGATGCTGAACCCGTGATCATCGCTAGCACTTGAACACTTAACGCTTCTGAAACGAGCGGATTACTCGAAACATTTAGCAACACATGCGTGACATCTTTAAAATCTGGAACTGCTGTAATAACCGAGCCAAAACCTACTGCTGCACTCGTATTAATAACAGCCATCACGGATCCTTTTGCTCCTTCATTTATAGAAGAAATAAACTTCTTATAATGTTTAAAATTAATAAGTAAAATAGAAAAAATACCAATTAATAACGAAACGATAGGCTCCCATTTTAAAACGTTTAATGCCACGACAACGACAATCAGCGGTAAAATAGCTAATATTACATTCATCGGGTCCTGCTCTTCACTCGCTGCGACTGATGATTCATTAGGCTCGGTAAACCCTTGATTTTTAGCTTTTAATTTTTTATCGCGATAAGCTAACCATAAATATCCTCCCACCGCCATAATAAGACCTGAGACCATTCCAATAATCGAACCGGACATTGCATTGGTTTTAAATGTAGCAGTCGGGATCAGATTTTGAATTTGAGGCGTACCTGGAATCGCTGTCATTGTAAACGTAAATGCTCCGAGTGCAATGGTTGCTGGCAGTAAATTTCGCGATACATCAGCTTCTCGAAATAGCGCGATTGCTAAAGGATAAATCGCAAAGACAACAACGAATAGACTCACTCCGCCGTATGTCAAAATGGCTGAAGCAATTAGCACCCCTAAAATGGCTCTTTTACTTCCAAACAATTTAGCAATACGCTGCGCCAACGATTTAGCTGCGCCTGTATCTTCCATTAGCTTTCCAAAGACGGCTCCTAATAAAAAGATGGGGAACCATTTTGCAGCAAAATCTACAAACCCTCCCATATACACATCTGTATAAGTAGGAAGTACTTTTAAACCGCTAAAATAAGCAACGAACGTAGCTACAACAGGTGCTACCCAGATAATAGACCATCCTAGATAAGCAAAAAACATCAACAATAACAATCCTACAATAATAATCACACAGTAACCTCCTTTCCTTTTAATGCATATACATAATGGATTATTTCACAACACAACAAGTTTACACCAGCTATTTTTATAAGTAAAATGAATAAAAGGAATCAAAACTATGAATAAAAGTCGTAGTTTATTTAAAAATTCACCCTCAATTATTTTTTTCCTATAATTTTACTCTGAGTAGAAGCTATAAAATACACTTCCTTCCTTTTTCCTTGTACAAGCTAATTTTTTTCTGTCCCATCCCGCTTTCTTCCTTTATTTTCTTTTCTTTTATAAGTTTTTCCGAACATATAGATGGGTATTTGAATGTTATGACACAGAAAAAGAGGCGATCTTATGCTACACTTCATAACAGACTTACTGAAACAATTTGGAATTTGGGGACTTTTAAGCGGACTGGCCATCGAGGCTTCCTCCCTGCCATTTCCTGGTTCTCTTCTCACCCTTACCTACGGATACTTATTAAACATGCACATAGTGAAATTATTATTAATCGCTCTTGCAGGAAGCGCCGTTTATACAGCTTTTAGCTTTATACCGTATGGGATAGGCTATAAATTAGAAGATAAGGTAAAGAAAAAATTATCAAAGAAGAAAAAAGCGTTTGAGAAATCACAAAAATGGTTTAAAAAATGCGGATTATGGAGTATTGCCATTGCTCGTCCTTTAGGTCTCGGCAACTACATTTCCTACCTTTCAGGGCTATCTAAAGTGAAACCTATGCCGTTTGCTCTGCTCACATTCCTTGGTATCTTTCCTTTGAATATCGCCATGCTTTGGCTAGGACAAATCGGAAACTTTAAGTCCATTCAATCTTTTATCTCAGATGCACAAACGTATATTCTAATTGCAGCGGTAGTGGCTGTATGCGGATTTTTAATTTATAAGTTTTATTTTAAAAAGAGCAGCTGCAGCGAACAGTCTAGTTCAACGTAAGAGTATTAAAAAAGACCCTTCGGGGTCTTTTTTTATCAGATAGAAATAACACCTAAAATTAATGCAGCTATTGTCATCACTGCCGTAGTTCCTAGCGCCCACTTAATTAAAAAGCGTTGCAAATCACTAAATTCAATTCCTACCATTCCAATTAATAAGTGAGCTGCTGCTACCAAGGGACTTATCACGTGAACAGGTTGTCCTAAGATAGCAGCTCTTCCAATTTCAGCTGCGCTAATGCCATAACTTTCAGCAGCTTGAGCAATAATTGGCAATACGCCAAAATAAAAGGCATTATTAGACATAAAAAATGTAAAAGGAGCACTTAAAAATGCTACTACAACTGGCAAAAAAGGACCCATTGCATCTGGGATTATTCCTACAAGTGTATTTGCCATAGCATCAATCATCTTTGTTCCAGACATAATTCCTGTAAAAATACCTGCTGCAATAACAATTGAAACGACGGCTACCGCATTATTTGCATGAGATGAAATTCGCTGCTGTTGATCTTTGATGTTTGGATAATTTATTAATAATGCAATAGCAAACGCTACCATGAACAAAAGCATCAACGACATAAAGTCCATAATTAAGCACACCATAAGACTAACGGTAAGGAGAAAATTAAACCATACTAACTTAGGACGTCGATAGTCTAAATGTTGCGCTGTTCCCTCTAATTCATCTGCGTGTGCGATTTCATTTGCAGAATGTTTAATATTGATAACTCCTAACCTTTTTCTTTCCCTTCTTCCAAGGACAACAGAAACAAATAGCACCCATAGAAGTCCAAAACCCATTACAGGTATTAAAGGCAAAAACAACTGAGACGAATCTAAATTTAATGAACTCATAGCCATAGCAGAAGCACCTCCCCACGGAGTCATATTCATAACTCCCATAGATAGCATCGCAATTCCTGCTAGGATAAGCGGATTCATTTCTAGCCGTTTATATAATGGAAGCAAAGAAGAGACCGTTATCATATAGGTAGTAGTTCCATCGCCATCTAAAGCAACCATCATTGAAAGAACAGCAGTTCCGACGACGATTTTTAGAGGATCTCCTTTTACAACCTTTAAAATGAATGAAACGAGAGGGTCAAACAATCCTGAATCAATCATTAATCCAAAATATAAAATAGCAAATAAAATCATAATAGCTGTAGGAGCAATATCTTTTACACCCTCTAGCATCATAGGTCCCATTCCGCTAGCAAAACCCCCTATTAAACCAAATATAATTGGAATAATGATAAGAGCAACCATTGGGGTAAGTCGCTTTGACATAATTAAATACATGAATACTGCAACCATTAAAAATCCTAATAAAGAAAGCACAGATATTTTTCCTCCTTTTTGATAACGGTTTCATTTTTGTTTGCTACACGTTACTAAAAAGGTATCACTTGTTAAAGCAGGTTCATAGATAACCAACATAAGTTTAATATCTTTTATAAAAGTAATTTTTTTCATTTTTTTCATGCATCATTTCTACATAAAAACGAGATAGCGGACAAAGAACCGCTATCCCGTTTTTATGTAGAATTAGTTACTCGGTATTTCCGCTCAGGCCTCCCTACACTTCCATACACTATTTCCACCTGCATTTCTTTACAAGATACTAAATACTCTAAATATCTTCTCATTGTTGAATAACTGATACCTACTAGTTGAGCAAACTCATCTACATTCAAGCTCTGCTGAACTTCGCGAACTTTATCTCTTACTAAACGAAGAGTATGTTTATCAATCCCCTTAGGAAGTTCTGTTACTGCAGCTGCTGATTGAGTGTGGCGGTTATGACGTGTTCTAAATAAATGGTCTATTTTATCTTGGTTAATCATTTTATTTTCGGTTAATTCTATTCTCGTAGACTGATAATGTTTTAAAGTAGATAAAAATTTATCAATAATTACAGGTTTCACCAAATAACCAAATGCTCCTCCTCTTATTGCTTCCCCTACTGTTTCAACATCATTGGCTGCCGTTATTAAAATAATATCGATTCCTCGATACTTCTTTCTGATTTCCCATAGCAGCTCCACTCCGTTGATATCTGGTAAAAAGACGTCTAATAAAATTAATTGCGGCGTAAATATTGTTAGCAGTTCTAAAGCCTGTTCTCCAGATCCTGCTGTCGCAACAACAGTGAAATGCTCTAGTTTCTTAGTAAACTGTTCATAAATTTGTGCAGCTGTAGAATCATCTTCTATAATCATGACATTAATTTGATTTTCAGTCATATCGATTCTTCCTTTTCATTATTTAATAGCTTTGGGATAACTAATGTGAATCTTGCTCCTTGTAACATACTTTTGCTTATGTATAGTTCACCTTTAAGCAGCTCTACAGATCTTTTAACAATAGTCAATCCAATTCCGTGATTTTCACCTTTTTTCGTTGTGTAACCATCTATAAAAATCATATTTTCTACTTCTTTTGATATCCCTGGTCCATTATCTTCAACTTCAAAAATCAGGTCATTTCCTACATCTGTAAAAGATACCAGCACGTTCCCTTTATGTTCTCGCACAGCCTCGAGCGCATTATCGATTAAATTCCCCAAGATAGAAACAACGTTTTTTGCGTCTTCGATATCTAAAGTACTTGTTAAGTTACTATCTTGGTCAATTTCTAAAGTAACGTCTAATTCTTTCGAACGATTGATCTTTCCAAGTAAGCATGCCGCAATCAAAGGATCCTTTACAGAAGACATTAAAAAAGAAATAATATCTTGGCGTTCCTTTACCTCTGATGAAATCATTTGCATGACATGCTCATACTTCTTTAACTTTAACAATCCATAAATGACGTTCAGCTTATTTAAAAATTCGTGATTTTGAGCACGTAAATTATCAGAAAACATTTTAATTTTAGAAATCTCTTCTGTCAACTCTTCAATTTGAGATAAAGTTCTTATAGTAAGGACGATACCCTGCACTTCTTTTTTTCTTATAATAGGAGATAAATCTAAAATATACTGCTGACCATCTAGTACAAGGGACTGGTTAGAATACACTCGCTGCTTTTCTACCGCTTGATCAATTAGCTGTCCTAAACGGGCGTTCTTTATCTCTCCTCCTATTTGAAGATGACCAAATAGTTCTCTGGCCCTTCTGTTCATCGACGTTACATATTTTTTGACATTTACAGTAACAGTAGCATCTTGAATAGATTCAAGGGTAGCCTCTTTTTCTTTAAAAAGAAAGGAAATCTCCTCCGGTTCCAGTCCAAATATTAGTCTTTTTACCCGCCTTGCAATGAAAAAAGCTCCAAATGCTCCAATAAGAAAAGGAATACAGGACAATTTAATAATTTTTATTCTATAATCATTAATCTGTTTTTCTATATTGCTTACAAGAAACCCTACTGACGAAACGCCTATTACGTTTCCTCGGCTATCCCATATGGGAGTCTTGGCTTTAATTGCAAATCCTGAAATTCCTTTTCCTTTATAAATAATGGATTGATGCTCCTTTAAAGAAGCTTCGTTGCTTGTTTTGGTATGTTTTCCAATATAGCTACTATTGGGATGAGAATAGCGGATTCCTTTATCATTAGCGATGGTGACGTAATCTGCTCCAGTGGTTTTTCTTATTTTTTCTGCAATAGGTTGGATGTGCTCAGAAGGATTTTTATTCCTAAAAGCTTTTACAATCGTTTTGTCTTCAGAAGCTAATTTTGCTACTGTCATAGCTTGCTTACCTACATATTTTTCAACAATTTCATCTATCATTGCAGAAAATAAAATGCATACAAGGACGGTACTCACAAGAATAACTACCGTAATAAGTAATGTAATTTGGGCAAGTAAGCTAGATCTTATATTCGCATTGGGAAAACGCATACATTCCTCCTTTTAATGAAATGAAATTTCGGCTGTTGTTTCAAGTGTAGCATAAAAGAAAAAAAGTTTAGCACCCAACTTCAAATGTTTATAAATAGACGTCTAAAGGGAAAAATAAATCGAATAAACGCTTGACTTAAAGTATACTTTAACAATTATAATCAATTGGAAAACATCGAAAACGGAGGAATCAACATGAAATATACAGTAATCACTGGCGCAAGTTCAGGAATTGGATATGAAACAGCTTTAGCTTTCGCAACGCGCGGAAAAAACCTTATATTAGCTGCACGTAGAGAGGACAAGCTGGATGAATTAAAAGGAAAGATTGAAGAACTGAACCAAGATGTAAATGTTATTGTCCAGTCGGTTGATTTATCCGTGGCAGAAAATGCTCATACGTTTTATGAGTCACTCAAAGAGTATGAATTAGAAACTTGGATTAACAATGCTGGATTCGGAAACTTTGCTTCTGTCGGTGAACAAAAATTAACTAAAATTGAAACAATGCTTCATTTAAATATCGAAGCCTTAACCATTCTTTCTTCTCTATTTGTAAGAGATTATGAAAACGTTGAAGGTACACAGCTTATTAATGTCTCTTCTGGAGGCGGCTACACCATTGTTGCTGATGCAGTCACTTATTGCGCAACAAAATTCTACGTAAGTGCATTTACAGAAGGTCTTTCTCAAGAATTAAAAGGAAGAGGAGCAAAAATGCAGGCTAAAGTTCTAGCTCCGGCGGCTACTGAAACAGAATTTGCACAGCGTTCGATGGATATGAGTGATTTTGAATACGAAGGACGAGTACCTAAGTTTCATACGTCAAAAGAAATGGCTGCTTTTATGCTGGACCTTTATGATAGCAATAAAACGGTAGGACTTGTAGATGGAGTGACTTACGAATTTCACTTAAAAGATCCTATCTATCCATACGCAGACAGAGCGACAAGCTCAGATTCTTAAACAAAAAACACCCTTCCAAGGGTGTTTTTTTATGGCCGTTTAAATGAGTAACTATCTTGTTTATGTAATGAAGATGCTTAAAGATAATCTTTTCATATTCATCTTTCCACTCTTTACTTCCTAATTTTTGTTTTGCTTTTTGTACATACTAACCGAACGGAGGTGACGAAAATGGGTACAAAAAAATCTGCTAACCGTGGTCAAGTGGCTCCTGGAGTTAACCCTCAAGGACACGGAAAAGATGTTGAATTTTCAACAGAACCAAAAAGTGAACTTGAAAACAAAGCGAAAAAATCAAATACAAAAATTTAATTAAAAAGGAGAAGATCACTCTTCTCCTCTCTTCCTTCTCTTAATTACTTTTTCGAAAAAGAAACTCCACAGATTGTTTACTCCTTTCTGCTTCTTATAAAACTGCATTAATAGTATAAAAAAGTATACTATACAACAAAAATGTGCGTACTTGTTAGGATGATTTATATGATTTATGATAAATTTGCAAACGGGTTTTATGACAAATTGTATGTTAACTAACTGTTAACTGTAAGTTATTCAGGGTATAGATTACTCTGAACAGTTCATCACTAAATATTTTTACAGAAAGGTTGTTTACACATGAACAATACAGATAAAAAACAAGAAATTTTAGACGCATTTAACTTTCGTCATGCTACAAAAGAGTTTGATCCAACAAAGAAAATTTCCGATGAAGATTTCCAATTCATTTTAGAAACAGGGCGCTTATCTCCAAGCTCAGTAGGTTATGAGCCGTGGAAGTTTTTAGTCGTTGAAAATAAAGATTTAAAAGAAAAATTAAAAGCTGTTTCTTGGGGAGCACAAGGTCAAATTCCTACAGCAAGTCATTTTGTTATTATTCTTTCTCGTACAGACGCAAGATATGACTCTGAATATGTGTTGAATCTTCAAAAAAACGTAAAAGAAATGCCGGATGATGTATTAGAGACATTAATGCCTCGTTATAAAGATTTCCAAGAAAATGATTTTCACTTGTTCGAAAGCAAGCGAGCGCTATTTGATTGGGCTAGCAAACAATCTTATATTGCACTAGCTAATATGATGACATCAGCTGCTCAAATTGGCATTGATTCTTGCCCAATTGAAGGGTTTAACTATGACCAAGTACATGAAATTCTAAAAGAAGAAGGATTACTAGAAGACGGCAAGTTTGATGTTTCCGTTATGGTTGCATTCGGCTACCGAATTCATGAACCTAAGCGCGGCAAGACAAGAAGAAGTATGGATCAAGTTGTACAGTGGATAAAATAATAACAAAAAAGAAGGGATGACAGCAATGTTATCCCTTCTTTTTTATATCTTTATATGCTGCTATAAAATCAGCAGGATCGGTGTGTATGGTATAAGCGAACATCCCTTGATTTGTATGTAAGTATAAAAAGCCGCTTTCTTTTGAGACGCATTTGTAAGAGATATCAAACACGCTGTTAACGTGGAAGCAATTTTTCTCTGTTTGAATACTATCAGCGTATAAGCATATGTCTTTTGAATGCTGAATCGTCACCTTTTGTGTTCGTTTCACTTTTCTTTCAATGTATGTATAAGGAATCATCGAAATAATGCTCATAGCGCAGCTCACCTTCCCCATGGATATTTGTCTTTGAAAAATCCAACATCTTATTAACAAAACTCTATCACTTACCAAAAAACAATTCCAGAAAGAGTATTTCTGGAATTGTTTTCAAGATTGTTGCTCTTTATTTTCTTCATCTTTGCAAAAGTCGATATTACTGTTTGTCATAGAGGCAATAGCAGGAGAACCATTTCCAAACGAAAAACAAGCTCCTACCGATTTTGTATTTGCTGTGTGGCTATTTTGTACAACACAGCCTACGCTTACATTCGAATTGTCTTTTAACCCGTTAGTCACGATATTCTCAATGTTAATAATACAGCCCATTTTAACACCTCTTTCGTTTCTATTAACGTATGTCATCTCTGTGTATATGTATAGGATGTTCGCCTATTAATGATAAGTTGTTTTCTGCAAAATAGAAAAAAGAATCTTCGTGTACTCTTTAAGCAGAGAAGACACTAAAATGATGTCTTCTCCTTAAGTCAATTTAACTTTTTACGGCTTTTTCCCAGTCTGATGCAAATTTTTCAATTCCTTGCTCTGTTAACGGGTGTTTTACTAATTGTTCAATTACGGCATACGGAATGGTCGCAATATGAGCCCCAGCAAGAGCTACTCGTGTGACGTGATCTGGGTGTCTGACTGACGCTGCTATAATTTGTGAGTCAATGTGTTGAATTCGAAATAGCTCTGCAATTCGAGATACCAGATAAACCCCGTCTTCTGAAATATCGTCTAAGCGTCCTAAAAATGGCGATACGTATGTGGCACCGGCACGAGCTGCTAGAAGCGCTTGATTCACTGTGAAAATTAACGTTACGTTTGTTTTTACGCCTTTTTTAGCTAGATAACGGGTTGCTTCCAATCCAGCAATGGTCATAGGAAGTTTAATCGTTATATTTTTGTCTCCTCCGTTAATTTTGATAAGCTCTTCTGCTTGAGCAATCATGTCATCTGCTGTTACTGTGTCGGGCGTGACTTCTGCTGAAACGGATTCTACTTCCGGGACGGTTTTTAAAATTTCTTCGATGCGATCTTCAAACTTTACGCCTTCTTTAGCTACTAGCGAAGGGTTTGTAGTAACACCTGATAATACCCCAATTTTATATGCTTTTTTAATATCTTCCAGATTAGCTGTATCAATAAAAAATTTCATCATGTATTCCTCCACTCGTTATGGTAAAAACAGCTTTTCAGGGGCGTTTTTGCATGACCTTATGTTCAAATAGAATTGCCCTCTTCATATTGTCTTCATAAAATAAAATTTATTTCCTTTCAAATGCTGTATGTTTTTCTCCAAGTTTTCCCTTCCTTAAATTCATTGGAATAACTTTTATTTGCATGTATCATACTAATGATGTTGAAAAACCCCTCATATACTCCACTAAAAAACCTTCAGCACTTATGCTGAAGGTTGAGATTCATTCTATTCTTAATTTTTTAGTCCTCTATAGCGAGCTGTTTTTAGTTCTTGAACGTAAGGTTCAAAGTCCGGCATCTCTACAGATCTCGCCAATTCGATTGCCTTTTCAATATCGTATGGAATACGCACGAATTGAATAGAAAATGCTGAAGGGCTTTCGTCTTGATCCTTTCCTTCCAAGATAAGATAGGAAGCTTGTGGTAAATCAAGCGGGTTTCCTACACTTCCTACATTACATAGCGTTTTCCCTTTAATATGTTGAATAAATGCATTATGTACATCTCCGTAACAGATGACATCTGGCTCTCTTAATCCTTTTATATTTTCCGTATATTCCGTATTAGCAAATAGACTAAGGCGCTTTTCAAGTGAATCCCAGGGTTGAATTCGGTCATAAAGACTTCTAGGTGAAGCGTGAAACATTCTAATTAATTTTCCGCTCATCATAAACTCAACAGAAAAAGGAAGTTCCTTTAAGTATGCCTCTTGAGCTGAACTTAACTTCTTCTGATGCCATTTTAGCGCTTCAAATTCCGCAGGCTTTGTAATGAAGTCATCCCAGTTTCCCATTACTGTTACTTCGCACTTTTCTTTTATGATATCAATCGCTTTACTTGAATCCGGTCCTTTTCCTACTAAATCACCTAGACAAATGATGCGATGGATATCTCGTTGTTGTATGTCAGCTAAAACTGCTTCTAATGCAGGAAGATTTCCGTGGATATCTGAAATAACAGCAATTTTATCCATTGATTCCTCCACTCCTTTTTCATATGTATGTATTCAATTCTTTTCTTTATTATAACATTTTATAATAAGACCGTTTACTAAAACGGGTCCTCTTCATTTAACAAACAACGGTATAATTCGAATGGATATAAAAGGGAGGAATAAGAAGCGGATTTTATAGATTAATAAGAAATCTGTCTTCCTTATTTATTAACATAAAATAAAGGAGTACTGTAATATATTTATACGAGTACTCCTTTATTGGTAGTAAGGTAGTATAGAGAGTCGTAAGATACCTCATTTATCTTGCGACTTTTGGTTTATAACTTATTGAACACCAACTGCGTCAAATGACTTGCCTACTGAAATTACTTCTTGAGATCCTGAACCGTATAGATCAGCAGCAGCTTGTACTAAACCTGCACGCGCTTGGCTAAACGTTGTAGATTGAGTGAAGTATAGCGTATTAGCACGGTAATAAATTTTTCCTAGCTTATCGCCGCCGATGCCTGTTACAGTAACGCCATAATGCGTTCCACCGTTAGCTAGCAAGTAAGCAGCTTTGTTGATGATACCACTGTTTGTATGAACTCCGCCGTTGTCACTAGAACCTGTATAGCGCTTTGAATAATGATCCGGATCTCCGTATTTCGCTGGGTTGCTCATTGAACGAAGTGCATCACCGCTTGTTCCAGGCGTATAAATATCTTCTCCAATTTCCCAATCTGGATTGCGGTTGTCATAGTATTCTACCAACGTTCCGAAAATATCTGAAATCGCTTCGTTTAATGCACCTGATTCGTATTGATAGATTAAATTAGAGCTTCTTTCTGTGACCGCATGCGTCAATTCATGTCCGATCACATCTAATCCTCCTGATAGCGGAACAAAAGTAGTTCCATCTCCATCTCCGTATACCATTTGAGAGCCATTCCAAAATGCATTGTTGTAGCCGCTGCTATAATGAACAGTCGATTTTAGCGGAGCTCCTGCATTGTCATAGGAGTTGCGGTTAAATTTGTTTTTATAATAATCATATGTCACGCCTGCATAATAGTGAGCATCTACTGCAGCTGCATCGCGGGTTGCATTGTACGTATTATCCGTGTCTGCCCATAGTGTACCTGGCAGAGATGTACGATTTTTTGCATCATAAGTATAGATTGTCGCCCCTCTTGTATTATCTTGTAAGTAGTAAGTAGAACTAGATAACGTTGTCTTTAAGGATTTAGTATCTCCAAGCACTCCTTTACCTGAGCCAATAGCATTTGTGCCTGTTACAGGTTTCGCTGCCGGCTTTGCCGCTTGCTTCACATCGGCTTTTGGACCAGCTACGGAATCAATTGTATTGTACTTATCCAGTACTTTACCGCTAGTAGCATCAACAAAGTAATAATAGTTGCCTGGTTCAGGATTTAAGAAATTTAGATTTACTACATAAGCATATGTAGTGTCTGAACCATTTTGATAAATATACAGTTCAGATGAAGGAGATTTTTCATAAGTCGGCTTAAATCCTAAGTCTTTTTCAGCTACTTGAATCGCCTTTTTGCCATCAATTTGTTTCTGGCCTTTTAGCTTTTCTTTTTTGTCTAAATCAGGAGCGACTGTACCTGATACCACTTTTAAAGTTCCATCTTTCGCTACGTGTGCTAATTGAGTAGATCCCCAAACAGGAATGTTATTATATACCTGCTGCAAGCGTACAACGGTTGCTTGTTCAACGGGATCTTTCACTACTTCTGTCACTTTAAATGAGTTTTGAGCATTTTCGTTTCCTAATTTATATTTGTCTTTATTTGTATTCATATAATGAAATACGACGTCTTGAGCTTTCTGGGATGATGGGCCTGAAAGCTTGCCAGAAATAAACTCAGGAGATTTAATTTCTTTGTTATACTTTTCGGTTGAAAGTACATTATTTGGCGCGGCACTGCTCGTATGTGCAAAAGCAAATGATGAAGAAAGGATACCAACTGATAATAATACCTTTAAAGCCTGTTTTTTCTTTTTCATAGTTTTTTCTCCCTATCCCTAGTAAATTTAACTATCACAATTTTTCTGTCAATTGCGATAATTATCAACATTATAGCAACTAAAAATTACTACGTCTATATATTATTTTAATATTCCTATTATTATGAAAATTAAAAATAAATACTCTGAAATAAGTCTTTTTTACCTATTTAAACTATATGAAAATCATTTATGTTGATTTTCATACAAGTAAAATAATTCTTCTAGTCAGCTGATAAAAACTAGCGGCCTAGGTAGTGTTATTCGGTCTTACTATCAGTTCTATGAAGCATTTTACAAAAATTACTTATAAGGAAAATTATAAATTTCAGACCCTTTTTGCAGCTTAAATCTACTCTTTCTCTTCATTTTTTTATTTTTTTAATCTATTAATTAAATTTTTTATATGTTTTTTATGCACGTGCACAACATTATTTTATTATAGTACTGCCCTTCTTATGAACATAAAAAAGCACGAATCTACTAAAATCTTTGCAGATTCGTGCTTTTTTTTATTTGAAACATGTACAACCAACGATAACTAATAAAACAAATAGTACAACGATTAATGCAAAACCGCCACCGTAATTACCGTAGCCGCCGTAACCGCCGTAGCCATAACCACCGCCGTAACCCCAGTTACAAAATCCCATTTCACTTCACCTCCGTAGCCTGTTTACTCTATAGCATATGTACAGGCTAGGAAAAATGCTCGCCCATTTATCGCCCTTTTATGACGATAAAAAAGAGATTGAGACATAACGAAATTACTCCAATTAACCGCTAGAAGCAACCAGCTAAATTAAACCCATGTTCCCCATAACAAAAAAGATCCGAACGATGAATCGTTCGGATCTCCCTTCCACTAAAATACTTTTGTCCCAGCCTCTTTTAAGATAACAAATATTAACTTATTTACTTTTAGAAGCTTGTTCTTTAAAGCGAAGTATGTAATACGGAACAATACAGATAACCGCCAAAACGAGAGCCGTTAAACTGACTATGCGGGGATTATTAAGCCCAAAAGAATAGTCTCCAAAAGATGCTCCAATCGCAATAATAGCAAAAATAATATACAGAATACGAAATATGTTAATCCACTTTTTCTGTTTAATCGTAACCACTCCTTTGCTTATTTTACTCCAACATAGAATATTATAACTTTACTAAACAACTTGTTGCAAAATTTCTTCTTCCTTTAACTGATTACCTTTTATTATAACGGTAAACAAATTTCCACATTCGTCCCTTTGTTTACTTCACTTTCAATACTAAGAGTTCCTTTATGCTGCTGGATAATATTAAAGCAGATCATCAACCCTAACCCAATGCCGTCTTCTTTAATACTGTAAAATGGTTCACCTAAATATTTGATGCGATCTTTTGAAATTCCTACACCTTCATCAATAATTTGAATATGAAGGTGATTGTTGTCTTTTTGTCTCAGCTCAACTTTAATTTCTCCTCCGGAAGGCATTGCTTCAATCGCATTTTTAAGAATATTTATAAACACCTGTTTCATTTGATTGCTTTCACAATATACAAGAGGCATTTCTCCATATGAGTGAAGTTTAATAAAGATGTTTTTCATGGTTGCTTGAGGTTGCAGCAATAAAATCACTTGTTGAATTAACAGCTGCAAATCAATCGACTGAAATGTTACGACCTGTGGTTTTGCCACAGACATGAATTCATCTGTAATCATTTCAATACGCTCAATTTCAGAGGATATAATGTTCATATAGGTTAACTCTTCTTTACTCGCTTTTTCAGTTAATAGCTGCATAAACCCTTTGATGGCCGTTAAAGGATTTCTAATTTCATGAGCAATAGCTGTAGCAAGCTGACCGACCGCTGCTAATTTCTCAGATTTCTGCAGCAGCTCTTCTGTTTCTAGGTATTCTGTCCTGTCTCTTGAAACAATAAGAAGCACTTTTTTGTTTTCTATATTGAACAATTTCCCACTATATTCTAGTTTTTTTACTTCTCCAGACTTAAATGTAAACTGTGATTGCAGCGTAAAAGAAAGATTTCCTTGGCGAATTTCTTCAACCGTTTTTCGAACAATGTCAGAATCTCTAGGTATAATATCTTGGCATGGCATGGATAAAAGCTCTTCTCTCGTATATCCAAAGCGCTTACATCCAGCTTCATTTACTTCGATAAAACGAGAAGGAAAATGATTAGAACCTATTTCAAGGAAATAAATTGCGTCGTTTGCATATTCAAATAACGTTCGATATTTCAACTCACTTTCCTTAAGCTTACGATGTAACAAGTCAAGCTCTTTTCTCGCTTTTTTAGCCTCAGATATATCCACACATACTCCAGACAAACCTATTAACTCATCTTTCCCATTAAAAATTGGCGAAATGGTGATGCGAAGGTCTACTAAACTTCCATCTTTACGAGCTCTTACAACTTCTACCCGATTGATTGCCTCTTTTTCAGCAACAGTCTTTTTTATATTCTCATGTACATCCTTACTAAAAGCTCCTGCTATATCGTAATATTTTTTCCCGATGACTTCATGAGATTTCCAGCCATATACTTTTTCATAGGCTTCATTAACTCGCAAGATTTGGCCTTCTAAATCAGTTATAATAACCGCATCCATGTGATGATTAATAAAAGACTCCAGCTGTTCTTTCGTATATTCTAGTTCTTTTTTCATTATTCTGACAAAAAAAGAATCTTCGTCATCCTTACATGAATCTGATCCAGTATAAGCAGCTTCTTCTGCTACAGCGTAAAATTTACGATAAAATTCTATCGTCGCTACGGCTACTCCCAGTCCGAGAATCCCGAACACTAAATATTCTATTTCGCTATAAAACGGCGACTGAATAGGTGTATTCCAGAAGTAATTTGTCAGTAAGACATGAACGATAAAATGAATAAAGAAACAAAGAAGAGATTGTTTTAATAAAGAAAACTGCTTTCTATATCGAATAAGAGGAAGGGAAAACAAAAAGGTAAAGATTAAAATTAAGATAGTCAGTAACCAATGACTTTCTAAATAGATACTACACACAGCCATAGTGATACCTGCAACTGCACCGGCTCTATAACCAAAGTATAGAACGGTCAAAATAAGAGGAAGAAAACGTAAATCATATGTAATCTGTTGATACGTAACGCTATATACCATAAGAATAGCAGAAACAATACTTGCATAAATACCACTCATCCATTTGTATTTATGGGCTAGACGCTGTAACAAAAATATTCGTATCGCAATCATAATACTGACAAAAAAAGAAAAAATACATAAGTTAACAAATAATCCGCTACTAATCACTCCTTCTATTCCTCCTTTACTTGTAAATATGCGTAAAATAATTCCCTTATATAGAGAGTGTAACATGAATAAGCGCTGCTATTTATAAAATTAATAAAAAAACTAGTCTCGCCCGAGGCAAGACTAGTTTTTTTATTATCTATGCTGATCTTGATACATAGGTCCTTCTGAAATCATATTGCTTTCAGAAACGTACGTAGGATCTGAATGAGCATCTTTATTTAGACTGGCATTTACCTGCTGTTTTTTAGATAAACTTGAAAGTTTGACTTTGGCACTTCGAACAAGTCCTTTTACTTTTCGTCGTTTCGCAGCATCGCTTAATATATAAGACGTAATGCCGACTCCTACAGTTGATAGGGTAATACCTGATATCAATGCTTTTTGTTTTCGTTTTCTCATAATAGCTCCTTCCTTGTACCTTTTTGAATCTTACAGTAACTTTTCCCCCTCAGGTAATCTCTCAAACCAGATTATTCAGATTATTCACTTTTTTAACAAGACGCGGCAGTGTGTCCGCTCCTGCTATCCCATCTGAAAAAAGACCATATCGATTCTGGAATTTTTTCACTGCAGCGATTAATTCATCTCCATAGAAACCGTCTGCTCCAAACTTCGGAAGAGAAAAACCTAGCGCAAGTAAGTTTTGCTGAATTTGTTTGACTCCTAACCCTCTATCGCCTTTGGAATAGACAAAGGGTCCTTTTGTATTATTTGTCATAGAGAGATTTGTTGTGACTTCTTTAAAAAATGAGTAGTCCATTTCATTTATATCCACATTTGTAGAAATTCCTTTTACTCTGCCAGAATCCGTATACTGAAACATTGTCCATCGCTGCCACTGACTTAGCTCGCCAGGGTGCTGCATACCGCCCTGTCTGTTGGCTGCACTATATCTTGCTACCCACAAAGGATACTTACTTATTTCGTTTGTAAAAAAAGTTTTAGCAAAATGATAGTTCGTATATACGATAGGCTTAATCCCTGTTGTTTTGTGAACATGCTCGAGCCAGCTTACGGCAAAGCGAGAAACAAATTCTTTGGATTTTTTCTTATCTTCTTCTAGATCCAAACACGGCGGAAGATCTAGTTTCATTTGTCCAAGCTGAGCAATAAAAAAAGCAGCTTCTTTCTCCGGACTATTTGTACAGTGAGCATAATGATAAAACCCTACTCTCAAGCCCGCATTTTTGGCACCTATATAATTTTCATAGGATCTAGGGTCTACAAAAGTTCCGCCTTCTGTTAACTTTATATACACCCCTTTTACTGAGGTGTTTTTTATTTCTTTCCAATTAATGATTCCTTGATGATGAGAAACGTCGAGAATAATAGGATTATTTGAATGTCGCCTTTGCATAGTTTTCACCTCTTTTGCTAGCTTCCTTATGTATACGACGAATCTCTCAAAACCCCTGTTTTTCCGGATCTTGATATTCTTTTATAACGATGTGTAAAACGTTGCTCATTTGAATAGCTAAATAAGCTTCGTGTTTTTTGTCATAATAACGATACCATCCTTGCGTATGAATAATAGATTCCTCAAGCTCTTTTACATTTTCTGATTCAACCAATGTACTGATTGATTTTTCATTTCCAAAATAAAACTTCACTTCGTACGTCACTTGAATCCCTCCTTTATAAAAATGTAAATACCCTAATCGTATGTACTTGAATCTAGTATAAGGTAGTGTAAAATTTCTTTTAATCCGCAATTTCTTTTTAAATGTTTATTTAGAACAATGTTTATTTTATTAAAAACAAGAAGCCAAGCAGCTCAGAATGCTTGGCTTCTTGTTTTATTTTGATGGATGAATCATATTAGCAGGATTTACCCATTGTTCAAATTGTTCTTCTGTCAGAAGACCTGTTTTTACCGCTGCTTCTTTTAATGTCGTTCCTTCCTGATGAGCCATCTTGGCAATTTTAGCCGCATTTTCATACCCTATGTGCGGATTTAACGCTGTTACAAGCATAAGAGAATTTTCTAGATTATGCTGAATCTTTTCTTTGTTGGGTTCAATTCCTACTGCGCATTTATCGTTAAAAGCCTGCATGGAATCTGTCAGCAATCTGACTGATTGTAAAAAATTATAAATAATAACCGGCTTAAATACATTCAATTCAAAGTTTCCTTGACTAGCCGCAATGCCAATCGTCACGTCATTCCCAAGCACTTGTGCAGAAACCATTGTTAGAGCTTCACTTTGAGTTGGATTTACTTTCCCAGGCATAATAGAACTTCCTGGTTCGTTAGCAGGAATCGTAATTTCGCCTAGTCCGCTCCGAGGACCGCTTGCCAGCCAGCGTACGTCATTGGCGATTTTCATTAAGTCAGCTGCTAAGGCTTTGAGTGCACCGTGGGCATAAACCACTTGATCGTGACTTGTTAATGCATGAAATTTATTAGGTGCTGAGATAAATGTTTTTCCAAGCGTGCTGCTGATTTCTTTCGCTACTTCATCGCCGAAGTCGGGATGTGCATTTATCCCCGTCCCAACAGCTGTACCGCCAATAGCTAGCTCCTTCATATACTCTACGCTTTGTTTAATCATTTCTTCATTCTTTTCGAGCATATGATGCCATCCGCTAATTTCTTGTCCTAGTGTTAGCGGTGTAGCATCTTGTAAATGGGTTCTGCCTATTTTAATAATATCTTTAAACTGCTCTTGCTTCGCAGCGAATGTTTCTTTTAATGTTTTTAGAGCAGGCAATAATTGATCTTCGACTTCTAGTACAGCTGCAATATGAAGAGCTGTAGGAAAAGTATCGTTAGAGCTTTGTGACATATTGACATCATCATTTGGATGGAGCGTTTCGTCGCCATTTATTAGCTGGTTTCCCCGGTGGGAAATCACTTCATTTACATTCATGTTTGATTGCGTTCCGCTTCCTGTCTGCCATACCACTAAAGGAAAATGTTCATTCCATTTCCCTTCAATAATTTCGTTAGCAGCTTGTACGATGGCTTCCGATTTCCCTGCTGATAGTTTGCCTAGTTTATGATTACTAATAGCTGCACTTTTCTTCAAAACCGCAAAAGCGCGTATTACTTCAATCGGCATTTTTTCAATCCCGATTGGAAAATTTTCTTTACTTCTTTGCGTTTGCGCTCCCCATAGTTTATCTTCTGCCACTTTGATTTCTCCAATTGAATCTCTTTCGATACGATAGCTCATAGTTAGAACTCCTTTTCAATATTTTCTTTACCTATTAGTATTGATTATATGGATGAATTTCATGACATAATAACAATTATTCACTGTTGAAAATTCCCTTTATTTTTTTTTTTAAACGGCATTAAATCCTTTGATTATTTAGCTCATAGTTTATTTTGATTTTCTAACATAAAAAAAGATCCGAAGAATACGCTCTTCAGATCTTTTTTGAATACGTCTAATTTTACTTATGAATCCATACAGCACCAGCTGAATTGTCTTTTGCTTCACCAATTACGTCTAATTTTAATCCGTTTTGAGGAAGCAAGCGGCCTGCATCTTTAATTCTTTCATCTAAATACGATTTTTTGTCGTTGAAGCTTGTAACTCCATTTGATTCTTCAGATGAAATAGTTCCCCACGTTTTATGGGAATATGACCAAGCAGGTGATTTATCAAATGAGAACGCCGCGTCTGCAATTTGATATCGGCTTGAATTTGCTGTTGTGCTAATCCCATTCACATTAAAGTAAAGAACTTTATGAGCATGGGAATCAACTACGCCAAGGAATCCTTCACCTGGGTGCTGTCCTACCCAGTTATCAAGGTAGCTTTCATCTGCGTACCAAAGCAGCATGCCTGTATTATATTTTGCACCTCGCGCGAATTGAAGTGCTTTATCGCTGCCCGCATAGTTTCTCCACTCAAGGTAATAATAGTTGTCTTTATAGCTGATGCCGTTTGTCTTTTCAAATCCATCTAACGTTACTTTTGGCGCTCCTTCAGCATCGTCCGTAAATACCGTTTTTCCATCTACTACTAAACTGGCATTATCAAGTGCAAATCCTTGAAGAGCAAGTCCTCCGTCCGTTACGTATTCGAATTGAAGCTTGATTTTTTTACCTTTAAACTGCGTTAAGTCATAGCTTTTATCTTCCCATTTTCCGTTAGATGTTTCAGCAGAACCATCTGCATTGTTCGCTTTATCACCAATTGTATCTAACAGAACTTTTGAGCCGTCAGGAAGAATTGCATTTACATATAAGTAATCGTATTCTGCCTCTACTTCATAGAACGCTTTGTAATTGAATTTAGCTGTTTGAGCTGCTGTTAAATCAAACTCTGGCGTCGTCATTGTCGTATGCAGATCGTCTCCGCGTTTACTGTAGTAGTAGTTGCTTCCAAACTCTGGCTTAATGCCTTGAACAGCTTTTTTAGGTAAATTAATCTTTACAATACCCGGTCGTTTAGATTTTGTCACGCTTTGATCAACCACGCTCACAGAGCCCGATTTTGTAATGTTTTTGCTGTCGATTTGTTGAATATTTGCCCAGTTTCCACCCATATTTGCTTGGAAAAACTCTTTATTTTGCGGGGAGAAACTTGTCGGTTCTGTTCCAGCTACTTCACCAGCCCAGCTCCCTCCACTCATAATTGACCAAACGCCTACCGGCTCACCTTGACCCGTATACTGTGTATCATACTCATCGGGCAAACCTAAATCATGGCCAAATTCATGAGCAAAAACGCCAACTGCTCCGTCTTCTGGTTCAATTGTATAATCATAAGCAGCCATGTTTGTTCCAGGAACTTTATACACTTGTCCCAAAGTAGAGCGATGAGACCAAATAGCATCGTTTCCTAGTTTACCTCCACCTGCTTCTTGCCCAGTTCCAGCATGAATGACCATTAAGTGGTCCACTATGCCGTCAGGCTCATTGCGGTTGCCGTCTCCATCGATATCATATTGATCGAACTGGTCATAATCTGAAAGGTTAATGCCGCTTTTTGCAGCTGCAGCAAGTGCTTCTTTTACGAGATTACGAGGCCCTTTAGATCCAGGCGCATTATCGTTTCCTCCCGCTGGATTGTCTGCTCCGTATTCCTTTGCGTTTCCAGGTACAGTTAACCAGTCAGAAACCGTTCCATCTACTGTGTAACTACCTCCAGACTGTTCTTCATAATATTGTTTAAACGTTTTAATTTTCTTACCATTAAATAACGTAAAGTCTTTCTTTCCAAACATTAATTGCTGATAGTGATTTCGATTAAAATCTTTTGCATACATGTAACCAGATTCTTGAACGACATTGTTGTGCTTAAAGTCTGCGTATTCGACTAAAAGAACAAGAACTTTATCTTTTCTCACTTGTCCGTTATATTTGGCCTGAGCTGCAGGTTTAACGTTTACCCCGTTGCCCGAATTGTTTCCTTGAGACTTAATATTAGCAAATTCGCCTCGTTGAAACTTTTCTTTTTGTTTTGTTTGCATTTCTTTCGCTTTCAAATCAATTTTGCTAGCTTTATGTCCCTTCATGCTCTCTTTATGTGCATCTTTTTTGTTTATGTAAGAAGTAACGGCTTTCTTCACTTCTTGCGGTGTTGCACTTTGAGAAATAACTCCTTGGTTTTTCAGTGCGTTAGCCAATCTTTCTTCCGGTACTGTATTCATATCAATTGGTGAACTCGGAAGTTCCTCCGATTGTGCGGTTTTAGCTGAAGCCGTACTTCCATTCATAAGTACTGGCCCCACTCCGCTTAATGTAACAGTTGTGGCAAGAAAAGATGTCCCCAAAATCTTTTTCCAGCTTTTCAAGTAAACCCCTCCATTTTAGAATTTTCAAACTATTAGCAAGATTTATTTTATATTCTAAAACTAGGAAGGTCAACTACATTTTACTATATTATTAAAATTTTTTGATTCTAGTAGATAATGTAAAATAGTTTTATAGCATGTAACTAGTTTTCTTTTCCTGACAATTAAAATGTCTGATAAACCCTTCTTACATATGCAAATTCCATGCCAAACCGACAACCAAAACTGAAAATATATGAAGCGTATTTTTTTAGGGAATTAGAACTATCTTTTCCGTATTACTATTATATAAAAACAAAAAATTCCCCATTATGGATACAGAAAGATAAAAAAAATCACTTCTCAATAGCCGAGAAGTGATAATCTCTGTATGCAAGTAAATTTAAGAATGTTCTTTTTGACGCTGCAGCAAGATATGATAGAGCGACATGCTCCAAATAGACATATTACGCGCTGCGATTTCATAAGGTTTTTCATCAATTTTAAACAAGAAATCCCCTTCATAACTCACGGATTTCCCTTGCTTTTCCAGTTCTTGTTTAACGGCTTCAATCCATTCTACTGCATTCGTATAATGTTTGTTCAAACGAACTTTAATAGTTTGATTCCTGTAATGAATAAAAGATGTAACTCCCCAAAAAATTAAGACAAGAAAAAGTACCATATACAGCAATTGCATGATAACGATCCCCTTCTTCCTTCATTTCATTATTTTCAATGAAGACTTAATTTAGATGAGTAAATATTACTATTCTCCTTTGCTATCGTCATCTCCTTTAAAAAAGTAAATTCCTTTTCCACGCAGGCGTATAAAATAAATCCATGTACGTGCTCCCTCATCTTTTTCACTAACGTTTTCTGTTAAAAAATGATAAGCTAATAGAATGACAAATAGAAGGGGAGGGAGACGAGTTGTCAACTGAACAAGTGAAATTAGCAGCCGTTTTAGATGTTGAAACAACGGGATTAAGTGCTCAAACATGCGATATTATCGAACTAGCAATTGCTGTTGTTTCTTACGATTCTTCTACCGGAGAAATAATCGACATTGTAGAAGAATATGAAGAATTTAATATGCCTTCAACTCCCATTTTCCCGTATATTACAAACTTAACGGGAATTACAAATGAGATGGTCAAAAATAAAACATTAGACGATAAAAAAGTGGAATCGCTGTTAACTAGCGTTTCGGCTATCATCGCTCATAATGCTTCTTTCGATCGCAGTTTTCTTTTAAAACGGTATCCATCTTTATTTAACCAAAAATGGCACTGCTCTATGCGTGCTGTCAAATGGAAAGAGTACGGCTTTCCTAATAAAAAACTAACAACGCTTCTTGACCATCATGATATTGAGAGAGAGCACGCTCACAGAGCTATGGATGACGTGAAAGGAACCATTGACTTGCTAAGACAGCAAAATCCTAGCGGAGAGCCCTATTTTTCTGAAGTATTAAAAAAAGCAATGAACAAACCTAAAAAAACAGCGGCCTCCACTCGTTTTTAACTCAACAAAAAAAGCGCAGAAGCTGCGCTTTTTTTGTTTTTATTCGCCTATTTCTTAAGTGTTGAGTTATATGTTTGAGGAGTATGTTTGGAAACAGCGAGGCTGTAAACGCACCGGAAGAAAAAGAAAAGTGCCTGCTTTCAAGCAAAAAGCCGCGGAGGAACAACCTGAACAGCTGGTGCTTACACATATATACCAAGTCAGCTGAATTTCTAATAATCTGGAAGATTTTAATTATATTTCTCTTACCTTTTGGTTTTGAAGATCGTGATGCGTTTGTTCTAGTTCACTTAAATTCAATTCGTACAAATGTCTCCCGTCTTCTGCTTTAAAATAACCTGATTCAATAATTTGATTCATTAAAAGATCTTTCTTTTGCTCAAATGCTTTTTCAGATGTCATGTTATCATCTCCTTTTTTAGGTAAATATCTTTCATAGAAAAGACGTACACCGCTTGTGGCATACGTCTTGTTGCTTTTTACACTCGTTACCTATGTTTAAAAACAACGCAATCGTTACATTTTATCGAGAAGGCTGCTTATATCTTGCAGCCATATTGAACATTTTGGTGATGCACTACTTTTATACCCTTCATGTTGTTCTTAAAACGCAATTGGAAAAAGATTTTCACAAAATTTGTTTTCCATCTACCGCCCCGCTTTCAAAATGCGGCTGTGCGGCGATTTTTTTCGTTGCTAAACTGACCACCATTAATACCACTAAATTAATAAATAAAGAAATAACGCCGACATTTGTATCTTTAATGATTTGTGGCAACGCAGGAAACAACGTGCCAAGCGTTGTTTCAGTAATTGTTATATACATCACAGACGCAATGCCGGCAACAATACCTGCACATGCCCCGTATTTAGTCACGATATTATTTTTCATTAAACTAAAAATAAAAGCAGGAAACAGCTGCGTCACAATACTGTAGCCCATTAGTAAAAGCGTTACAATCGTATTCCCTCCATGAAGGGTAAAATAGACTGAAACAAGCGCAATAACCGGTACGAAGCATTTAGCCAGTATCGAAATTTGTTTGCCCGTCGCTGAGGGAACAAGAACGCCATAAACGTTTTTAGATAGTGACGTAGAAGCTGCCATCAAAAGCATCGATCCAGGCACAAGCGCTGTTAATAAACCAGCTGCGCCAATAAAGCCGACAATCCACGGGTCAAATGTTTGAATGGAAAGACGAAGCAGTGACAAGTCCGCTTCTGCGCCTTGTAGTCCAGGTACCTGCATAAGAGCAGTAAACCCTACAAAAAAGACAAAAAGTAGCATTAACGTATAAATAGGACTTATAATAGAATTCTTTCGAAATACATTCTCGTTTTCAGCTGAATACGTTGCATTAAACGTATGCGGCCACATGTAAAATCCTAATACGGTCAGCATGACTGTAGAAATAAACCACGAAATACTTAGACCTGTCTTGGGAAGAGTAAGAAACGTTGGATTTGCTTGATGCACAGCCTCAAACATCGGCTGTAAGCCTCCGTAGTAATGAAACGGCATATATATTCCTAAAAATAAGACGACAATAAAAATCATAATATCTTTAACAATAGCCGTCCACGCGGAACCATGTATGCCTGATATCATTAAGTAAACCGTTAGTGATATGGCTCCAATCCAAATAGCTGCAGTTGAAGAGATAGAGCCATAAGAAGCTTCAGATACAATAATACCTAGGCCTTTGAACTGTAAAATAATATAAGGAACAATTGCCAGCACCCCTGCACATGAAACAACGATGCCAAGAAACGGACTTTTGTATTTTGAAACAAAAAAATCCGGCTGAGACATGAGCTTATGCTGCTTCGCATATCGCCATATTTGCGGGCCAATCCAATACCCTAACACGTACGCTAAAGAAATATAGGCTAAAATATAAAACGCTGGCCCTCCTTTTCCATATGCCCAAGCGCTTCCTCCTAGAAACGTAAAAGTAGTATAGATTTCACCCGCCATCAAAAAGAAGACAAAAACAGTTCCAAAACCTCTGCCGCCTACGCTCCACTGTTCTAAATCCATTTGTTTGCCTCGCGTAGCTCGAATTCCAAGATAAATAGCTAAAAGTAAAAAACCAAAAATAATAATCAGAGCGGTATTCATTATTTATCTCCTCCTTTAACAGCAGGATCGAGCTTGTACACAATGCCCATAATAAAAGACGTAAGGATTACCCACATAACAATCCAAAAGAGAAAAAAAGGCATCCCTAAAATAAACGGCGTTACTTTGTTAACAAAAGGCAATAAACCTAATATTCCTACAAACGGAAGCAGGCAAAGAAGATAAATTATTTTCATAGAACTCCTCCTTAATCACACGGCTTATCAGTACTTATCTAAGGCTTTAACTATCTCATTATGTACTTCTCTTATTCTTCTCTTTACACCTCCATTTTTGAGTTAAACGAGACGTTTGGCATAGAAAACCGCCGTTTGTTTGCTTCTTAGTATCTTCCATTTGTCCCCATATGAAAAGAAGTTTGTAAGGCATGCTTACAAGATTTTGAATACAGCAGAATATAGAAAAACAAAAGGAAACGGAACTCAGAGTAAAGGTCTCAGTTCCGTTTCGATTTAGCATTTCTATACTTCATTCTTCTTTTTTCTTTACACCAAGCGAAGAGAGAGCTTGTTTTAAATGTCCAAACGTTTCAATTTTATTAAAACTAATTCCTACATTAACAGCCGTCTGAGCCATGTCAGGACTCACTCCTGACATAATCGCATGGATGCCTAGCAGCTGCAAAATGTTAATCAAATCAAAAAATTTGTGAGCGACATACGTATCTACATAATTTACACCCGATAAGTCAATGACTAGATGCCTTATATGTTTTTCTGCACACTTTTTTGGAACAACCTCGATAATAGAATCGCCTTTGATTTCATCAATAAGCCCTACCAAAGGCAAGACCGCGATGTGATCTACAATTGGAATAACAGGAAAACTCGTTTCGTCGATTAGCTCTTGCTGAAGACTTATTTTTTGCCTCGTGATTTTATAATACTGTTCGGAGAATTCATTAATGAGTTTATCAAATGTTGTATGATAAACTTCACTCCAAGACAGTATCTCTTCTTTTGTAATAGATGAATGTATCAGACTATATGTTTTGACGTACGTCCAAATAATTTTTCTTGTTTTACTTAGCGCTTCTACTACCTCGTAAATCGGCGTATCAAATTTAATTCTGCTGTTTACTACTTCCGTCGTCCATTTCATCATACGTTGTTTAAAAATCTCTTGATCGTCAAGAAAGCCGCTCGCAATTGTTTCGATCGTATAACGATGCTGCTCGCGCAGCTTTTTCTCAACTGAAGCGTCTGCGTCCTTTGAGTAAATCGATCCTTTAATATTACTTCTTTGGCGCAGCCATTCTTCACTGATAGAGGCTGAATTATCTAAAATATATTCAAAAAGACGTTGATTTTGTTCACTCACTACTGTTTAACCTCCGTTCACTTTCTCCTTCTGTCCAATTACTTACAAAACGCACCTTATGATAAATTCATGCTTCATATTTTTTCCTCGTCCATCTCTATCATACACGATAACCGCTCTGCATACTTATAGAGAATTAGATATAAACAAGCAGGTATTTGATTATCTACATAGATAAACTGCCGTGTATGATGCAACTATCATTTATTTTTACATGAAAGGATGTTAATTATATTGAAAAAATCAATTATTTTGTTGGGGATTCTCGCTACAAGTATTGGATTATCCGCTTGTTCAAATAATACAACAACTTCTTCTGCTACAAACTCTTCTGCACATTCAGGTCATGAACATCATAAAGCTGCAGTTGCTGATATTCGCGAAGAGACTCCAGGAGCAGATGTTTTACCACAGTTTTTGAAGAACCAGCCTAAAGATATGAAACTAGTTTATCTATCCGTTGCTAAAAATCGTGAACTACTTGAAAAAATCCCTTGCTACTGCGGATGTGGCATGGAAGCGAATCACAAAAACAGCTATGACTGCTTTATTTTTAAAAACAAAAGAAATGGAGCAGTTGTCTGGGATGATCATGGAACAAAATGCGGATTGTGTATAGAAATTGCAGCTAAAGCTATGCTCGACTATAACCGAGGCAAATCAATAAAAGATATCCGCAAAGACATCGATGAAAAATATAAAGAAGGCTATGCACAACCCACTCCTACTCCTTCCTTGTAGAACATTGGCAGTTTCAAGTAAACATTCGCGACAGGTATATATATAAGTAGAAAATATCAAAAACACGTTCTTTTTTAGCGTTTTGAAAGCTGATTCATCTTTGAAACAGCAAAAAACACTCAAATAGCTATTTGAGTGTTTTTTGTGTACTATTCTTTCATAAACTCTTTTGTACTTCTTACTGTATCAATCGGACGCACGAGCTTCTCAATTTCTGCACGTTTCGGCTCTAAAAACGGAGGCAGTGATAATTTTTCTCCGAGCGTTTCGTAAGGTTCATCTCCCATAAATCCTGGTCCATCTGTCGCAAATTCAAATAAAATTTGCGGAGCCACTCTTGCATACAACGATTCAAAGAAGTGACGATTCACATAACCAGACGTATGGAAACCGAAGCTTGGCATTCGGTTAATCCACTCTTCAAGAGCCTGTCGATTTTCTACGCGAAAAGCAACGTGATGAATCGTTCCAAATCCTTGCTGAGCCTGCGGAAGTTTTTCATTATGTTCAACTACTACTTGCGCCCCGTTTCCTCCTTCTCCTACTTCGAATAGGTGAAGATCTCCTTCTTGAGCAATCTCTTTAAATAAAAGGACTTTTTCCATCATTTCTTTAAAGTAATTAAACTCGGCGATACGAATAAAGATAGGACCAAGTCCCGTAATAGCGTATTGAAGAGGTACAGGGCCTTTTTGCCAAGGAGTGCCTGATTCAACTCCTTGATTTCCTTCATCGGAAATTAACTGATACTGCTGATCATCAAAATCAACAAACGAAAGCGTCTTTTTCCCAAATAGCTCTTGAATCCCCGTATGCTTTACTTCTAAGCGATCAAAGCGCTTTATCCAATAGTCTAAAGCCGCATCATTTGGAACGCGGAAAGATGTTTTTGAAATTTCATTTGTTCCGTGAAAACCTTTCGGGATGCCTGGAAAATCAAAAAAAGTCATGTCCGTTCCGGCGCTTCCTTTATCATCTGCAAAAAACAAATGATACGTTTGAATATCATCTTGATTGACCGTTTTTTTGACTAAGCGCATGCCTAACACATAGGTGAAAAATTCATAATTCTTTTCTGCACTGCTTGTAATAGCGGTTACGTGGTGTATTCCTTTTAAGTGGTTCATTCTACATTCCTCCGGATAACTCGTCTAGTTTATCATTTATTATTTATCTTTAATTTAAATATCTTTAATTAAAGATAATATACCATGATTAATTTTCCTTTGTCAATAAAGTATGGATGATCCGGGAAGGAAATATGTAGATTTTTACATTTTATCGAAACATTATAAATGAGGACGAGCCAAATCAGCAATAAAACATTGTATAACCAAAGAGCTTTTACAATGCAAAAGCTCTTTGGTTATTCTTTAATTTTCAATATGCTTGATTATAACTGCTGGATTGCCTCCGACTACCACGTTATCAGGAACATCTTTTGTCACAACGGCACCCGAAGCAATTACCGCATTGTTGCCTATTTTCACTCCAGGATTAATAACGGCTCTTCCCCCAATCCAGACGTTATTTCCTATTTCTACGCGCTTTCCAAACTCAGCTCCTGAAATTCTTTCAAGGGCATGTAAAGGATGAGTTGCTGTATAGATATGTACACCTGGTGCAAGAAAACAATTATCTCCTATTCTTATTTCACATACATCTAAAAGTACGCAATCAAAGTTAGCATAAAAATTTTCTCCAACATGAATGTTAGAACCGTAGTCACAGCGGAAAGTAGGCTCAATGCAAAGAGAACTTCCCGTAGAACCAAACAGTTCTTTTAATAAATTTGTACGTATTTCTTCTTCCCTTTCTGTTGTTTGGTTATAAAGCCTTGTTAATCTTCGAGCGTTTTCACGTTCTTTTATTAATTGCGGATCAGCGGAAAAATATAATTCTCCATCCAGCATTTTTTGTTTTTCTGTTTTCATTTTGCATCCCCTTTTTTGTAGTTCCTTCTCTAACCTATACTGATTTATTTCTCTTACACGATATCATGTTTTTAAACCTTTGTCCGGTATTCGCTGAGATTATCACCCACGAGGCAAACATTAGTTAATTTTATAACTCCCGGAAGCTAATTTTTTGATCTTTTTATATAAAAGGAATAGTAAGAAAAAACTTCATCACATATACTATATAAATTTATATAAAAGGCAGGGATATCATGAAAGCACAGCGCTTGGTAGATGACAAAAAATCAACATACAGCAAGGAAGTTCAGAAGCACTTCAAAATAAAAATAAATGGAAAAATTCACACAAAACCCTCGCCGCAATCACCTTCCTCACCCCCTATGAATAAAAAAATCTTAAATACAAACCTCAAAATAAAGTTCTACGCACGTACGATAAAAAAGATAAAACATTAAATGGCACACAAGAAAAGCTCATAAAATCTGCAAAAACTAGATTAACTAAATATGAAAAGCTTCTATTAAGCAATCAGCTTTCAGAATCTGCGGCTCTTTACTCACCTTTTGGGTTAGAAGAGCTGGTACGAATGGCTAGTAGAGAGGAGTGAACGGTTTGTGTTGGATGAAAAAGTAATCATTGATACAAACATTTGGGCTTCACATGCGCTTAATTATCCAGAAGTTGTGGAATATATTAATGAACTTATTTCAAATAACGCGGAATTTTTAATGCCTACCGTTGTAGAAATAGAACTTCTGTCACATTGGGAAGTAGAAACAAATCCTCAAGTCCAAGCAGTAAAAAATCATTATATTTACGATATGACAGATAAGATTGTGGACGTTACAAGTGAAATTGCACAGCTAGCAGCTCAAATTCGCAGAAAAGCTAAAATAGAACCCAATAAAAAAATTAAAGGCCCAGATGCGATGATTGCCGCATCTGCTTTTATACATAATGCAAAACTGATTTCCAACAATAATAAAGATTTTGCTTGGATTACATTTAATTTCAGCTACCGGGGTCAACCATTATCTTATGTAAATCCTATTAAAGATACGATTGCTTACGCTTCTTTTATTAAAAGCTTCGAACTGCCTACTTTGACTCACACAGCAGATACCTTACAAAAAAATAAAAAGGAAACCTAATTTCTTTTTATTATTAAAATATTTCTTATCTCCCGTCGAATTTTTAAAGGGAAAATTTGATGGGTACATACTCCAATTCTTTCTATAATGAATACAGTAAAAAGCATAAAAACTTAGGCGGTGAAAAGAGTGAATTATCAATATTACCCGGAACAACCTTTAGAAGAGTATCCATATAGCTATGATTATTATTCGAATCCCCAAGAAGCTGACGAAAGATTCCCTTATGGTTATTATCCATATCCTCGCCCTCGGCCATTTTATCCTTACCCTTATCCTCGTCCCATTTATTACCATCCTCCTTACTTTTACCCTCGCCCTCGGCCATTTTACCCACACCCAGTGTATTGGAGATAAAAAAAAGAAGAGCGATCAGCTCTTCTTTTTTTTATCTTGATATTTAGACATCTCTTCTTTAATAATGGTCACAAACGCTTCATTTTGCTCAATTTCAAAAACAGTAATAGCTTTTTCGAGGTAGGCTATTCCTTCTTTAAGCTCACCAAGCTGACAGAGTGCTTCTCCAATTTGATAGTGCAGTTCTCCTAATAAATAAAGCGTCTCATGCTGAATACACAGCTCTAGTCCTGCTTGTGCATATTTAACCGACTTTTCATAACGTTCCATTTGCAAAAGCGCATGCGATAATCCATATAAAATTCGAATTTTGACAAGAGGATCTTTTAACTTAGGAAGCAAAGCAATATGCTGCAATCCTTCCATAAACGTACTGAACGCTTTTTTTAAATGACCTTCTTCTTCGTAAATAATGGCAATACTATTTAAAATAGCAATCTCTTTTTCTGAATAAAACTGTTCGCTCGTACGCGTGAACGCAATGGCTTTTTCCAATTTACGAAGCGCTTGTTCAAATTTATTTCCAATATAATAATCACATATGGCTTCGTGCCATAGGAAAAATTGTGCGTGAAAAGGATCTTGAAACATAGGATTATCTTTTTCTTTGTTCACCATATGTAACACGGTTTCATAATCGCGTTTTCGTATATAATGCCTAATGGTCGATTTAATTTCTTTTGAATAATCGTTGGGCGTTAGCTCTCCTGCTTCAAAGAAATAATTCATCGGAACCCCTAAGCGTTTCGATAAATGATAGAGAACTTCACTGCTTGCATGAATTTCACCTTGTTCAAATCGATGTAGCTCTTCTTCTGTACAAATTCCTTCTGATAACTCGACAGTTGTCATTTCCGCAATCTTTCGCAGATCTTGAATCAGCTGACCTACTTGTTTTTTATCATTCAAAAAATCACCTTACTTAAAACGTATAAACCCTGTTAAAACAACGTTCCGCTATAGTATTATAAGTCTATTGTACCATTTATATAGTTTTTTTATCAATAGTATCAAGAAAAATATTCCAAGAAAGATTCTTCTAGTTATAGGGTCATTTCAAACAATCTCCTGCTTCTTCTTTTGAAATGTATCCTTCTTGTACTCCATATAACACTTGATCACATCGCCATAGAGTAGAGCTATATCCATCGTTTTCTTCCATTTCTTGATTAATTTGTTGCTTTGTTTCGTCTGTGAAATTTTCTTCTTGTTGTTGACGAACCTCTTCTTCGTATTGATCTGGAGCAGAAATATCTTCATTTACTTCAGGTTCTTCATATTGGTCCGCATGAGATAGTTCTTCATCATTTGTTTGTTGCTGTTGACTTTGTACTACTTGAGCTTGTTGTTTCTTTTGTTCTTCTGCTTGTTGCGCTGCGATACGTTGTTGTTCAGCAATCTTTTGTTGTCTTTGTTGCTCAGCTACTTCCGCTTGACGTTTAGCTTCCGCTTCTTCTCTTGCTTTCTGCTCTGCTAATTCTTTAGCTTTTTTTCTTTTTCAGCTTTTACACTATACGTACGTAAATCTTTCTGTTCGTTTTGAATTTGCTGAGATTCAGACTTTTTATCTAAATCTTTGCCTTCAGACTTCCTCTTATGTGCTTCAGCTACACTTTTCTTCTCTAGTGAATCATTTTCCTTCTCATCACTGTCACAAGCACCCATAGTCAAACTCAAAGACAATAAAGCAGTACCAATTAGCAGCTTTTTCACAGAATTCTCCCCTTTTGTTTAATTGAAGCCACAACCAGAAGTACCTTAAATTTCTTTTTATATAGCGTTACTTTAAACTGATAAACTAAGTTGGCTGATTACTTTTTCTAAGTTCATAATTAATTGGTTGGGACTGCAACTATTGTTCATTACGTTATGGCATATTTGAGGAATCTCAAGCTTAACCCCTACAATTGCTCTATCACAGTACTCATCCCTTCAACGAGTAAATAATACCACAGAATAGGTTATTTTTGTTATTTTTTCAATTATATTTCTTTTTTATTCCCCAATAAATTTCCGTTAAAACCGCTAATATTCCCCATACCTTCTTCTCTATAATCGATTATCATACTTTCCATAACCTCAAGAATTTCTTTTCTTCTTTTTTAGTTTGTTCCAGCATGGATAAAACACTTAAGTTAGCTGGCGTTTTGAATGTTAAAGTGGATAAATTGTACGGGAAAATTGAGAAGCAAAAAAGCCCAATCCAATTAAGGAAAGGGCTTTTTAACTAATACTGGTTAGTCATATTTTCTACTAATATCATAAACCTTCCAGGTTGATTTGGAGTTTACTTTATACTTACTCTAATGAGTTATTATTGGTCACAGCCAACCCCATCACCATCACGGTCTAGATGTTTAGCGTAACCCGGTTGTCCTTGGTAAACAGGTGCTGCTCCTGCTGCCCTAGCCTCTGTACAATTTTTATAGAAAACTGTCTGAGTTTGTTGTTGCTGTTGAGCCTGTGCTGCTTGATCTGCCTCAACTTGTTCTTTTTGCTTCTGTTCAGCTACACGTTTTTCCTCAGCAATACGGGCTGCTTCTTCTTGTTTACGTTTCTCTTCTTCTGCCTTAGCTTGTGCTTCCTCTTTAGCTTTTTGTTCTTCTAATTGCTGAGCTTCCTCTTGTTTCTTTTGTTCATCAGCTTTTTTTTGAGCTTCTTCCTTTTTAGCTGTTTCTGCTGCTTTTTCTTTATTTACACTAGCAACTACTTTCTTCTCTAAGTTAGGACTCATTTCAACTTTCTTAACTAACTTGTCATTATCATCAAACGTTACTTGAACCCATTCTCCAGACTTTTCAGCTTCAGCGAATGTGTAAACATGTTTTTTCATCTTAGTGGCTAAATAACCCTTCATAACATTTTCTTTAATGAATTTAGATTTGTTAATTCCCTCATCCGGTTCTTCTACTCCAACCATTTTATAAACAATTGCTGCTGCTTCAGTAAATGCCAATGTAGGCTTTACACTTGTTGCTGTTGGAGTTGCTTTCTTTTCAACCTTACTCTCTTTTTTAACTACTTGTTGTTCCTCTTCTTTACTTCCGTCCACTGTTGCTAGAATTGCAAATAGAATAAAACTTACTAGTGCAATAATGAAATATTTCTTACTTTTCTTCTTTCTTGCCAATTGTATTAATCCCCATATTAAAAAAACTATAAAGATAAACACTGAAAGTAAACCAATAACTACTATCATTTTTTCACTTCTCTCCCTTTATTTCCAATAGTTACAATTTTACTATATTTTTATTATTTTTTTAATTAAATATTAGAAAAGCCATCGACAAAAACATGGTTATTCATTAATTTGTTTTACTCTATTCAGATTAAGGATATTAAGATGTTTTAATTTTTTTGAGTTACTTCCATTTAGAAACTCTGAACTTGCGTGTCTTTGTTACTTATTATAGTCATATGCTAGAAACTTAAGGACTTAGCTTCTTCTTAGTGGTAACCAAGGCATTTCCAACTTTATAATATAGACTCAGCTAATCCATCAAGTTCTTGTATATCGTCCCAACTTGGGTATGTATCATATAAATTTGATAAGCTCATTCCCATACTATTCCCTATATTCTTTTCTCTCTATCAATAAAGAAAAACAGCAAATCAATGTGCTGTTTTTCTCAAGTTCATATGATTTATGAGACTATATATCTTTTCAACTTAAATAGAATCAAATACTTGACGCAGTTGAGCTGCGCTTTTATTAATTGCCTGCTGAGCGAGTGGGACAAATTCATGAAATCCTAAAAACCCGTGAATCATTGTTTCATAATTTTCATAGGTGACGGGGACACCATGATTTTTTAATGCGGCCGCGTAGTCTTTTCCGCTATCTCTTAAAGGGTCATACTGTGCTGTAATAATGGTAGCGCTCGGTAGACTCGATAAATCTTCTAGTAATACCGGAGCGTTATAGGGATGCTGTTCTTCTTCTTTATTATTTAAGTACTGAAGGCGAAACCAATCCATGAGATCTTTTGAAAGAAGGTATCCTTCAGCATTTTCTTTCATAGAGGCAGGGTGCTGATTTTTAAATCCTACAGACGGATAAATAAGCAGCTGATGAACAATGGATGGACCTTGTCTTTGTTTTGCTAAAATGCTTACAACCGCAGCAAGGTTGCCACCGGCACTGTCGCCTCCGACGGCAATTTTGTTTGAATCGATATTTAATTGAGACGCGTGAGCTGAAATCCACTCCAAGGCGTCATAGGCATCGTTTACTGCAGCGGGAAATTTACTCTCAGGAGCAAGACGGTAATCAACAGACACTACAATACAGTTCGTTTCATTTGCATACGACCTGCATATGGAGTCATGAGTATCCAGGCTTCCTAATACCCAGCCTCCTCCGTGATAATAAACAAGAGCGGGAAATGGCCCTGTTCCTTCAGGTTCATACACTCGTATAGTGAGCGTACGTTCATTTAATTCAATGTCTTTATTATATACTTTTTTAACTGCTTCTTTGGAAGGAGTTAAAGACATCTTTTCCATTTCCCTCAGCTGTGGGGGTGTAACGTCCTCTAAAGAAGGACGGGGCATTTCATTATATTGATTTAGAAATATTTGAATATGCGGATCTAACGGCATTCTTCTTCTCTCTCCTTTCAGGGTAACTCTATATGTAATGATGAATGAAATTTCAGAAAAAATCCAATATATTGTCTTCTCGGCAGACTTTTGTTTGTTTTGATTAAAAATGGGTATAACAATTAAATAAAGAGGATGATATTCGTATATATTTTATTCTCACCTATATAAATATAAATACGTACAAAGGAGGCACACCGATGATTATTGTTTATATAAGCTTAGCTGTTGTTTTGGCATCACTCGCGTATCTTATTTACGCAGGCGTATCATTTAATAAAAAAATCAAGCCAACTGTGAACTCTGTAAATGCCACTTCTCAACATCTTCAAAATGAAACTGATCATATCAAAGAAAAAACAAATCATTTAAAAGTAACACAAGCAGCTATTAAAACCGATGTACAGTACAAAAAAGATTCGGTCAAATATACAGCCAACTCATTTAAACAGCTTGTTAATAGCTTTAAACGTTAAAAAAGGAAACCTCTATAAAGGTTTCCTTTTTTATTACATTGCCTGAGACGTATCTTTAGGAGGCGCAGCCGTTTTGTTTCGGTGATAAATAGCGTTAATCTCTCCTCCAATAACGAGAATTAACCCCGTTAAAAATAGCCAAAGCATCAGAACAATCACGCCTCCTAAGCTTCCATAAGTAGCAGAATAATTGCCAAAGTTGCTTACGTAAAATGAGAACCCTAAAGATGTCAGCTGCCATAACAGCGTAGCAGCGAGCGCTCCGGGCCATACATGGGCAAAAGGAAACGTTTTGTTTGGAGCTAATCTGTATAATACGGATAAAACAAGTACCATAATGCCGACACCGATAATCCAGCGCAGAATATTTAAAACCACTGTTGTACCTGAAGGAAGAGAAAACCATTCGCTTATCCAATTTAACAAAACCCCTCCGAACACTGGTAAAAGAAGCGATACAACAATTGTTACAATTAATCCAATTGTTAAAAGAATGGACAAGCCTCTTACTTTAATAAACGAGCGCTGTTCTTTCACGTCGTAGGCTTGGTTCATTGCACGGATAAAGGCGTTCATACCGTTTGAAGCAGACCAAATGGTTCCTAAAATCCCTACAGTCAGTAACCCGCCGTTTGGTTGGCTTACAAATTGAGCTACGTTATCTTTAAAGATTGCAGCCGTTTCTCCCGGCATAACGCTTTGAAGGACATCGATTGCCTCTTCCGGTTTAATAGATAGATACGGAACAATCGATATCAGTAAAATCAGCATAGGGAATAATGATAGCATATAATAATAGGCTTGCTCAGCCGCTAGTCCCGTTGCTTGGTCTTCTTGAATTTCTTTACCAAGACTTTTTCCAAATGATAATAGCTTTTTCATGGTAAACCTCTACTTTCTCTTTTTTTGTTCTTTTCCCATTTTATGCACTTTTCAACCTTGAAAGTGGAGAATTTCAAGCGAAATCTCAAATCAAACGACCAAGAGAAAGTAGAATGATGTTTTCTACACAAAAAAAGTTCCAGCTCAAAAGAGCCAGAACTTTTCATCAGAGTGTTTATGTAGAGCAGACTAGCGAATGTGTCCTTGTGCACCACTTAATTGCTGTTGCGCCATTGCAACAAGATGCTTCGTCATTTCTCCACCAACAGAACCATTTGCACGAGCCGTTTGTTCAGCACCAAGCTGAACGTTAAGTCTTCCCGCGATTTCCGTTTTTAACTGATCAAGAAGCTGTTCAGCACCTTGAACTAAAATAGGATTACGATTTGCCATGTTTATCACTCCTTTCCTTCAACAGCTTATATAGGTTAATGTTCCTTTCACTTGAAATTTTATACAACATCCCTCAAAAAAAAGATCCCTGGCTATCGCCAAGATCTTTTTTTCTTTTTAAGCTTTTTACACTCGTTCAAGAGGCATAGTGCAGCAGCGGAAAGAACCGCCGGACTTAATAATTTCAGATATATCAACTTCAATCACTTTATAGCCTCGTTTCCTTAACTCTTCATTCACTTCTGTATTCATTGGCAGGCTGATCACCCGTTGATTACCGATGGATAATACATTGGTTCCCATCGTAAACTGCTCTTCTTTTGTTACTTCAATTAAGTCATATTTCATGCGAAGTAAATTTAATTCTTTCTCATGTAAAGCAGGTGAAAATACAAGCGCTTCTGTAGGTGATAAAATATTTAACACACAATCAAGATGAAGATAAGACCGATCAATAGGAATCGGAACAACCTCATACGCTGGAAGCAGCTCTTGGATATGCTCCACGCCTTCTTTACTTGTACGGTCGCTGAGCGCAATAAAAATAGCTTGTCCATCAATCAGCACATCTCCACCTTCAATGGGATGATCCGGTACCTGATGGAAAGGAATACCTTGCTGCTGCAGCCAATCGGCTAGCACTTGTTCTTCTCCACTTCGAATTTCGCTGCCCATTTTCGTGACAATAACGGTATCTCCGAGCGTATAGCCAATATCCCGCGTAAATACTTGTTCTGGAAATGGCTCTTGTGCAGATAGCCCGATGACTTCAACCCCTTCTTTTTGAAGGCATTCGACAAATTGACGGTGCTGCTTTGAAGCCAAGCTCTCATCAATGTTTTCGTCCGCATAATGCTTTTGTGTTTCATTAATAATTTCTTCAATTTTCATATATGTAGGTGGGCAAACGACCACACGTTTTAATGTATCATACTCATTTTTACACCCATAACTATTCGTCATTTTAGCTGGCTGTTTCATTTGCATCTTTTTAAATCCCCCTTCGTGCATTTATGTACAGTGTTCCCTAAATCTCCTGAAACATAAACACGATTTTACTGAGGAAACACCCCTGCGCATCTATCTAAAAAGCTTTTTCAGGCAAGAAAAACAAAAAAACACAATACTTCTTCTAATTACAATAACTGTTAGTATAAAATAGTCTAGTAACTGTACAAAAAATTGGAGGTTAATATGAATAAAGTAGCGAACGCATTATATGCGGGCAGAAAAATTTTATTAATACTGTGGATCATCCTAATTGTCGGATTTGGCTTTTATGCGGCTAAGCTTCCTTCTGTGCTGGGAGGAAACGGATTTGAAATGAAAGGAATGTATAAAGATACCGAGCAGCTTTTAGTTAATAAATTTGATGTTAGCGAAGCTCAGATCATCGTTTTGTTTGAAAAAAAAGACGGAGTTTCTGACTCGAAATTCCAGCAAACGATCGCTCAGTATATGCAAAAAGCAAAGGACAAATCAGACGCGTCGAAAGTTGACATACCAACGGCTTCTAACAAGATGATAAAAGGAAGCACAGCGTATGGAATTATCCACTTTAATCACGATGATGGAACGATGGATAAACGAGTGGAAAAGATCAGAACTCTTTCAGCTGATGAAAAAGAAGTTAGTGTAAAATTAACCGGTGGTCCTATTATTGAAAAAGATATGAATACAGCAAGCCAAGCAGATTTAGCAAAAGCAGAAGCCATCGGTATTCCTGTTGCTTTAGTTGTGCTTCTTCTAGCTTTTGGCAGCGTGGTAGCCGCTGCAATTCCTCTCATGATAGGAATTGTAACCGTTGTCACCACCATGGGCGTTGTCTATTTCTTTCATCCGTACACAGAGCTGTCCATCTTTATTTTAAATGTGATTCCAATGATTGGATTAGCTCTTAGTATTGACTTTGCCCTTTTATTTATTAATCGCTTTAAAGAAGAAATTCAAACAAAATCGATAGAACAAGCAATCAAAATCACCATTCAAACAGCGGGACGCTCGGTCATCTTCTCAGGATTATGCGTATTTATTGGATTAGCGGGAATGCTGTTTATTCAAGTCGATATTTTTCAAAACGTCGCTCTTGGAGGAATGGCTGTTGTTTTTATTGCTGTGTTTTCAGCTCTTACGCTGCTTCCTTCCATACTTGCTATATTAGGTACACGCATTAATCGTTTACGCATCTTAAAAGTCAGTGAACAAGGCGGTCAGTCTAGATGGCGTTCATTCGCTACATTTGTCATGAAAAAGCCTGTAACTATGACGATTGTTTCTCTTATCATTCTGTTAGTAGCACTTATTCCCGTTCGAGACATGCATCTAGAAATACCGTCTTCAGAAGCGCTGCCAACAAAATACGAGTCTCGTCAAGCTTTTGACACGTATAACGATACGTTTATAAATAAAAACACGGCAGACGTTTATTTTGTGCTAGAAGCTAAGCAAGATATGCTGAATGAAAAGCCTTTAACAAATGCCTTTACTTTTATAAAACAATTAAAGGGAGATTCGTTAGTTAAGCAAGTCGATTCTATTTCTACCGCTTTAAATGTAAAATCGAGTGATCAGCTTCAAGCTATGCTGGAAAACCCGCAGATAAGTGCGCAGACAAAGCCATCTGTAGATTCGTTCATTAACGGACATTATATGCTTATAAAAGCTACGCTAGATACAGACCAAAATTCAGATCAAGCAAAAGATTTTGTTCGAAAATGGAAAGAGAAACATTCACCGCTCACCGTTCATATTGGCGGCTATCCAAAATTTGAACAAGAAATATTCGATGAAATTTATGAAAAAGCTCCATATGGTTTGGCTCTTGTTTTATTTTCAACGTATGTCATTTTAATGATTGCTTTTCGTTCTGTCCTCATTCCTTTAAAGGCTATCATTATGAATATTTTAAGCCTAACAGCTACGTTTGGTTTACTTGTATGGCTGTTTCAAAATGGACATTTAGGTCTTACCGAATCTAATATTGCTTTAGTGCTGCCGGTCTTTGTTTTCGGTCTTGTATTTGGGCTTAGCATGGACTACGAAGTCTTTTTGATTTCGCGCATTCACGAAGTGTATCATCAAACCCACGATAATAATGTGGCAACGGTAGAAGGCTTAGCTTCCACTAGTAAAATCATCACAAGCGCTGCTTTAATCATGATTGTCATTACAGGAGCCTTTGCTTTTACAGACGTAACGCCTGTTAAACAAATGGGTGTAGGAATTGCCTTAGCTATATTTATCGATGCAACGATTGTCAGAATGCTTCTTGTCCCTTCTCTTATGAAATTGCTTGGAGATGCCAACTGGTGGTTTTTCACTAAAAAACGCGATAAGTCCAGTTCCAACGAACAGTTAAAATCATAATAAAAAAAACCGCTCAAGTGAGCGGGTTTTTTATTATGATTTCTTTATCGACTTAATTTTGCAAAAGCGATAATGCCTTCTTCATCGTCTAATTCCAGTTCTAGTCCTGCTGCGTATGGATCTACGTTCATTTCCGTATCCAGCCAAAAGCGCAGCGCTTCAATAATGTTCAAAGTAATATGAACCTGCTTACGATCATGCACGTATGACTCTGCTGAAAAACCGTAGTCATCATCATACATTAGCTCAATCTCTACTTCTTGAGGCTGAACTTGTTTTTTTTCTGCAATATATAGGCACATCGCATTGATAATATCTTGTTCAGAAATTTTTATTGTCTCCAAGATTTCACTTCCTCATTTTTACGCTTGTTGCTACGTACGCTTTGGAATAACTTTACTACAAGAAGAATTAAAGCGACAATCACAAGCATGTTTACCATAAAGCCTAAAATTGGGCCTAATGGTCCTAAGCTAGATAGCAAGCTTCCAAATAATAAGCCCGCAATTCCTCCCATTAAAAGACCTTTCATTAAGCCGCCGCGCTTTGAGCTAGCCGCTGTACTTTTAGATGATGAGTTTTTAGACGTATTGTTTTGCTTAACTGAATTACTGTTATTGTTTTTAAATAAGCTTGATTGGTTATTGCTTCCGCTGTCAAAAGAGCGCTTTCCTGATTTATACCCTTTTGCGCTTGCTACGTTTGAACCGTCATGAATAAGCGATCCACCGACTGGTGAAAACACAACCGCTAATGCGATAAATGCGGCCAATAATTTTTTTACCATTGCTTTCCCTCCACTAAATGACTAACGTCACATATGTTTTTTCATATATGATTTCCATATATGTTCCTACGTTTCATCATACCAAAAGGTTTCACTTTTTTATATAAAAATGCATAAAGCTCCATCAAATGTTCACAGGATTAAACATTTGCACGTATTTCTTGTGTATATAAGACCATTCAAGTATAAAACAGAGACCTTCATAAAACTAACAAAGGTCCTTCATCTTCATTAAGTGCAGCTTATTTTACACTTTTCCAAAAATATTATCTAAAGTAACTTTTGTAGAGTTCTTTGGTTTTTCTACTTCTTTAATAATGTATTTATAGGCTATAGGCTACCTTCGCCTTTATTACTAATTAAAGGATATAGGTGCTTATATGACGAATACCATACGAGAAACAGCGCCTCAAAGGTATAGTACAATGTATTTAAAATTGGCTCTGAAAGCTTCTAATACTGCATGTTTGCAGTTGATGGTCAATATTTCACGGTATCTACTTGCCCTTTCATAAATAAGAGCTTTCTCTTATATGAATATAGATAGAATATAATTAAAAAGGAGAGATACGATGTTGAATGAACAGCTCCCATTATCAACAGCCAATTTATCAGATGCAATGGAAGGTGCAAACCACTTAGACTTTTCTATTAAGCCATTGCAGCGTCATTACAAACTATTTGGGCCGGCTCTTACTGTAGATACGCCTGCTGGCAATAATTACTCAGTGCTTGAAGCGATTCGACTAGCGGAGCCCGGAAGCGTGCTCGTCATTGATGGAAAAAGCTACTGTAACCGTGCCTTAGCGGGAGATTTCGTAGTGGCCATGGCAAAGCTTGTTGGAATAAGCGGTATTGTACTAGATGGTGTTATACGAGATCAGGAAGACATTGAAAAGCTCAATTTCCCTGTGTTTTGTAAGGGCTCTACGATCGCAGCAAGCAGCAAAAAAGAAAAAGGAAAGGTAAACAAGATCATTTCCTGCGGGGGCGTGAAGATCCGTCCTGGGGATTTTATTGCAGGTGACGACGGTGGAGTCATTGTCATTCCCAAGGAGGAAGTCGAAGAAGTATTAGCAAAAGCACGAGAAAAGTGGCAAAAAGATAAAGACAGAGAAAATGAAGTATTAGTTAGCAAAGAAACGGTATATACGTATTTAGATAACGCCCTAAAATAAAAGACCTCCGCTTGGAGGTCTTTTATTTGTCATATTGTAAAAATTCTAATCGATTTCCGAACGGGTCATGGACAAAAAAACGCTCTCTCCCTGCAATAGGCTCTTCTTCAGAAAGAACGCAGCCCGAATGTGCCAACTTACGTCTAAGCGTCTTGATATCTTCCACGACAAAAGCTGGATGCGCTTTTTTAGCAGGTATGTAGTCATCTTGAATACTGATATGCACTTCTTGAGTTCCACATTGAAACCATATGCCGCCTCTGTGCCTTAAATTTTCCGGCTTAAGAACAGTTTTCATTCCTAAAAGATTTTCATAAAAATTTCTTGCTTCTTGCTCGCATCCTTCTGGACCAAGAAGCTGAACATGATCAATTCCTAGAAACATCCACGAACCCCTTTCAAAAAACGTCTTCCTAAAAGTTTATTAATCAATGACTCTAGGATTATGAATAACCTGCAGTTCTTTTACAGCTTGCTTCATTTCGCTTTTGCAAATTGGACAAGTTGGCTGATCTCCGCTTTTAAAGTTATCTCGAACCCAACAATTACACGTATCTGATGTACATTCCCAAACTTTTGTTTCTTCAATAACAGCCGGCTCTAAATTTTTACGATTATACATACACATCGTCTCCTTTAAACAGTACTTTTTAAGTGGATAATAAATGAAGATTAACTTAGCGTGTAAATGTGGTAAATGGTGCAAGATAAAGTGATACTATACATCCGTAAATCAATCTTTGAGGAATACATACGGCGTCTTGAAAGACTAAAATAAAAATGAAGTTATAGCAAAGCAGATAGCAGTTGCTTTTCTTAAAACAACGGGATAGTCTGAAAAGAACAAAAATGAAGATCACAAAAATTATATATTTTACTATTATAACAGAGTTTATAATTTTTTACAAATCAGCTTCCATTTACTTGTCTTTTCAAAAAAAAAGCGAGCACATGATTAGGCTCGCTTTTCATTTCTTATCGAGTTTGTCCGTTTCCACTCATAATATATTTAATTGTCGTAAGCGCAGGAAGTCCCATTGGACCGCGTGCATGAAGCTTTTGAGTTGAAATCCCAATTTCAGCTCCAAATCCTAAAGCTCCTCCGTCAGTAAAACGCGTAGATGCATTATGATACAGTGCGGCTGCATCCACTAAAGACATAAAGCGTGAAACGGCTTGTTTATCTTCTGAAATGATGGCTTCAGAGTGTTTTGTTCCATATGTTTCGATATGGTCAATCGCTTCATCCACACTCTCTACTACTTTCATCGCGATCGCTAAGCGCAAATACTCTTCAGCCCAGTCTTTTTCAGCCGCTGGTTTTGCTCCAGGAATTTCACCTACTGTCGCTTTGTCACCATATACTTCAATATTATGATCATTGAATGCTTGAATCAATTCATCTTTATGAGAATCGAGCCAGTTCTTGTGTACAAGAACCGTTTCTGCTGCGTTACACACCGCTGGTCGATCTGTTTTTGCATTAATCAAAATCGGAATGGCCTTCTTAACGTCAGCTTGTTCATCGATATAAATATGGCAGTTTCCCACTCCCGTTTCTAACACAGGAACCGTTGCGTTATTGACGACCGCTTGAATCAACGAAGCCCCTCCGCGCGGAATTAGCACGTCAATATGCTCTTTCATTGTAAATAATTCTTGCGTAGCCGCACGATCTGTACTTGAAATAAACTGTACCGCTTCTTTAGGAATTGGCGTTTCATCAAGAGCTTTATGAATAATATCCACAATAGCTTGGTTAGATGAAATAGCTGAAGAGCCGCCTTTTAACACAATGGCATTTCCAGATTTCAACGCTAGCCCTGTTGCATCTACCGTTACGTTTGGACGTGCTTCATAAATCATTCCGATAACGCCAAGAGGCACGCGTACTTGCTTGACATCTAGACCGTTATCCAATGTCCAGCTTGATAAAATATCTCCTGTTGGATCATCTAACTCAGCAACTTCACGAAGGCCGTTTGCAAATTCTTTTACACGTTCCGCTGAAAGAGCAAGGCGATCCATCAGCGCTTCGTCAAACCCTTTTTCCTTACCGTTTTTTAAATCTACTTCATTTGCTTTTAAAATATACTCCGTGTTGTTTTCAAGTGTAGAGGCAATCGTTAACAGCGCATCGTTTTTTTGCTCTGTTGTTAGTAAACTTAATTGTTTAGCTGCTTTTTTTGCTGAAATAGCTTGTTCTTCTACTGAATACTTTTCATTTGTTTGTAACACCAAATCACTCCTGGATTCGTTTTAGTTTTGTTTGATTTTAAAGTGTGAGGCATAAGAGGTAAATGCAATCATGCAAAGAAAAGGAAGGGCTCCTTTTCTTTACAGCATGTTTGCTTACAAACCGACCGGTACTGGAATTTCTAAGTGACACACTAGACCTTCGCTGTCTACAATCGGTTGATCAATTGGCTCATTCAGTGCAAGTTCATCAGATGAATAATTTGTCACGCCAAGAGCCAGCTCATTTTCGTCTTTATCTAGAATACGTACAACTGCTCGTTCACTAAAGTGGCCTTTAATATATTTAACGTGCTCGCGAAGTAAAGGCTCTTTATCTTCAATAATTGCACGTTTCGCGGCATCTTCGACTACTATTTCCCCTTCAGGACCAGAGTTAAACGCAATCCACTGCTTTTTCTGATTAAGGTTCGCAGAATCATCTTCAGATTCAAAATACGTTCCTGTTGCATCTCCGTCAACCGCTTGTGTTAAGATGTTTGGCACGCCGGCTCTTCCTAAAAATGCTGGAATTCCTGATGCCATAGCGATTTTGAACGCGTCAATTTTCGAGCGCATACCGCCTGTTCCAACTGAACTTCCTGAATCTCCTGCAGATTCTTCGATTTCTTGCGTGATTTCCCCTACGTGAGGAACTAATTTTGCATTTGGATCCTGTCGAGGGTCCGCGCTGTATAAGCCATCGATATCCGATAAAATAATAAGCAGGTCGGAATCCACTAGTCCAGCAACTTTAGCTGAAAGTGTATCATTATCGCCAAATTTTAATCGATTGATGGTTACCGTGTCGTTTTCATTGACAATTGGCACAATGCCGCGTTCTAACAGCACGTTAATTGTATTTCGTGCATTGTTGTAACGATTTTCGTCTGAAAAATCGTCTCTTGTAATTAAGATTTGAGAAGCAACGTATCCATGTGATAGAAACAATTCTGAATAAGCCTCCATTAACAGTCCTTGACCGATTGAGGCAGCTGCTTGTTTTTCAGGTAAAGAGCTAGGTCGCTCTAAGCAGCCAAGCTTGCGGTATCCTGCAGCTACAGCTCCTGATGAAACCAACAGCACTTCATGACCGCTGTCTTTTAAGTCTACGACTTGATCCACAAGGCGCTCGAGCTTCCGTCTGCTGATTTCACCGTGTGAACTTGTTAATGAACTACTTCCAATTTTAATTACAACCCGCTTCTTATTGTCGGGACTCATCAAATCACTCCTAGTGTGTTCTGTATGTTTTCTTGTTTATGATTATTTTTTTGTTGTGAGGAATTCACGAAGAAGATAAGTGACGAATTAATTAGTACTTGCCACTTTTTGTAGTTGAGCACTCATTTCTTTTGAACGCTTTGATGCTCCTTTAACTGCTTGCATCATTGCTTCTCCGCCGCCGTGTTTAGCTAAGGCGTCTAAACCAGCTGCTGTTGTACCGTTTGGAGACGTCACATTTTCACGAAGCTCCGTCGGCGTTTCATCTCTTTCCATCATCATTCTTGCTGCACCGTAAATGGTTTGGGCGCCAATTTCACGTGCTAGCTCAGGATCAAGACCTTCTTCTTTAGCTGCTTTTTCGATATGCTCCATAAGGAAATAAAAATAAGCGGGTCCACTTCCGGCAATTCCTGTGAAAATGTCCATTTGAGGCTCATCAATCACGTACACTTTTCCAATTGCAGAAAGCAGCTCTTTTGCTGTTAGCACAGCATCCATTGCAGCATATTGACCTGGAGATATGGCCGTTGCTGATTGCTGAATCATACTTGATGTATTAGGCATCACTCGAATGACCTGCTGTTCATCATGCAATAACTCTTCCATGTAAGAAGACGAAATCCCTGCAAGAACAGATAGGACAAGCTGGTCTTTGTTGATTTGAGGCTTTAATTCGTTTAATGCCTCTTCAGCGCCTTTTGGCTTCATCGCTAGAATAAAAACGTCAATGTCATCTGTTTTCAGCTCGCTTCGCTTTACTGCTGTGATACCATATCTATTTTCAAGTTCGTGCAGTCGCGCATCATTGCTGCGATTTGTTACGATAATATTTTCAGCAGGTAATTTCTTTGCATTGACCATACCAGAAATCATCGCTTCTGCCATTGATCCAGCACCTAAAAAAGCAACTTTTTGTTTTTGATCCATCAAATCTCCCCTGTCATTTGTTCGTATTTTTGTTCTCGTTTCTTTCAACGGTTCCTATAGTAACATGCTGAAAAAGAGTGTCAAGTTGAATTTAACCGTTTTTTTCCTCCTTGAGCGTATAACCTTATGCGTATGTAAGCGTAAACAAAACTTTTTTAAATATTTTTTTCTGCAAAAAAAACCGATTTTTTTTATAAAAATACGTTTATATAAAGAAAATCCGGGCATACTATATAGTTTGGACTTTAAATTTTTTTGCGAAAAATAGAGGAATTTTGAAAACGTTATTTGAACAATATAATAGGTTTGCTAAAATGAACCTATGTACCAGCATCTTGGTTTTTTTGGAAAATTTACTTTTGATGTAAACCACGCTGTGCTGTCGACATTAAAATAAACAAAACGACATACAATCTAGGAAGTGTCGAAACATTATTGGAGGTTCTATTATGAAGAACAACTCGTTTTCTACGGTTCCATCGTCTTCAGAAGGAATAGAGAAACAGGATTTACACGTTGTGGGAATTGGCGCTTCTGCCGGAGGGTTAGAAGCTATTGAGCAGTTTTTCGCTAATATGCCTTCACCAAATGGAATGGCGTTTATTATTGTACAGCACCTTTCCTCTAAATATAAAAGTTTTATGCCAGAACTTTTAGCAAAAAAAACAGGAATGAATATCAAACTGACACAAGACGGGATGACTTTACAAGAAGACACAATTTATTTAAATCCTCCCCATCATTATGTGACCGTTGTGGATCATACTCTTCGCCTTCGTCCCTATGAAGAAAATGATCAGGTAAAGTATCCGATTGACGCCTTTTTTCATTCTCTTGCTGCTTCAAAAAAACACCGGTGCACAGCCATTATTTTATCGGGAAAAGGAAATGATGGAACAGGAGGAGCAAAAACAATACGAGAGTATGGCGGAACTGTACTTGTACAAGATGAAAGCACAGCAAAGTACAGAGATATGCCCCTAAGCGCTATTGATGCCCACCTTGCTGATTATATTCTTTCTCCTGCTGATATGCCTGACCTTGTGCAAACGCATGTCAGCCAAACTGAATTTACATATAATGAAGAAACGCTGCAATACATTTATTCATTAATAAAGAAGAAAACAGGCATCGACTTCTCTATGTACAAAAAAAACACGGTGCTGCGACGACTTGAAAAGAGAATGGCTTTACTCGATCCGCCATCTCAAACGATGGAAGAATACCGGGACTATTTATGTAAAGAAGCCGAAGAAATCGTCGAACTGCAGCGAGACTTGCTGATTGGAGTGACACAATTTCTTAGAGATAAAGAAGCATTCTCTATTATTGAAGAACAAGTTATTCCTCAATTAGTTGAAAGAAAGATTCATAGTCAAGAAGATGAAATCCGCATCTGGGTAGCAGGTTGTTCTACTGGTCAAGAAGCATATACATTAGCTATTTTGCTTCATGACTATTTATCAACAATCAACCGTTATTTCGATGTCCGAATCTTTGCTACAGACATTGATCGTCATGCAATTAAAAGAGCTAGTCAAGGTATTTATGAAGAAGCGGAAGTTCATTCCTTCTCAGCAGCTCAGATTAATGAATATTTTGAGCAAACAAAACACGGTGGTTATCAAGTTAAAAAAACAATCCGCAAAATGATTGTTTTTGCCCCGCATAATATAGGAAAAGACTCGCCTTTTGTAAACGTTGATCTCATTAGCTGTCGAAATATGATGATTTACTTCCAAGCTGAACTGCAGCAGCGCATTCTGTCTCTTTTTCATTTTTCTTTGACAGAAGAAGGCGTACTTTTTTTAGGCCCTAGTGAAACAACGGGAAATTTGTCTGATTTGTTCCGCCCTATCAACAGTAAGTGGAAAATATTTAAGCGTTCCGGACAGCCCAGCCGACAAATTACGGGAGCTTTTAATCTTTCGAAATCCAGCTTGCATGAAGGTGATTTTTCTAGCGTTCCGCTGCCAAGTCAACTTTATAAACCTCTTCCTTCGCTTAAATTAGATGAGATGTATCAGTCAATGATTGATCACTTTATGAGCCCTTGTCTCGTATTAAATGAATACAACGAAGTAATATTTTGTTCAAAAGAAGCGACTCAGCTTATTAACGTTCCTGTAGGGAAAATTAATTATACAATTTTCAAAATGGTGCCAGTTCACGTCTCTTTAGCCATTGGGGCAGCTATTAAACGCGTAAAAGAGCAAGGTATGAGCGTATGCTGTCAGCACATTGAGTTTGTCATAAACAACGTGCAGCGCCGTTTTAATATTACAATATCTGCCCTTCCAACAAATCACTCTCTTTACTTACTTATGTTTGATGAACAGACAGATACTGCCATTATTGATAAGGAAGAGCCCATGTTCCTTAATCAAACAAGCTCTATTAGTGAGCTTGTAGTAGATTTAGAGCAAGAGCTTCATTACACGCAGCAGCATTTGCAAACGACGATTGAAGAGCTAGAAACAGCAAATGAGGAGCTAAAGTCCACAAACGAAGAACTGATTGCTTCTAACGAAGAGCTGCAGTCCACAAATGAGGAACTGCAGTCTGTTAATGAAGAGTTAATTAGTGTTAACAATCAGTACGAGCGAAAGATTGAAGAATTAACGGACTTAAATAACGATATTGATAATTTATTAATCAGTACAACTATTGCTACTATCTTTTTAGACGAGCAGCTGAATATTAAATTATTTACGCCGGAAACGAAAACAGTGATCAACGTTCTTCATCAAGATATTGGAAGACCTTTCTTTCATATTTCGCATAACTTTAGATATGACCATCTAATCGAGGATGCAATGCACGTTTTAAGAACAAATAACACCCTTCAAAAAGAAATTCAAAGCTACGATAACCAATGGTACAGCATGAAAATGATGCCTTATCGTACAAATGAGAATTTAATTAACGGTGTAGTTATTACGTTTATTAATATTACAGAAATTAAACGATCAAATGAAGAATTGGCTATTACATCATTTGCAGTCGCTCACAGTCCTACGGGCATTTTCATTACCGACCACCAAGGTAAAATTAAGTACATTAATCAAAAATTCATGGAGCAAAAGCATGCCCCGCAAGAAGTATTTGGGCTGCACCTCTATGACTTATATACAAAAAAGCTGGGGGTTAAAAGATTCCCTAAGATTTGGAATGAAGTATACAGAGGAGAAAAATGGAACGGAGAAATTTCCTACGTTCAAGAAGACGGAGAAACCGTTTGGGAACAGTTAGCCTTAATGCCTGTTAAAAATGATCAGGATGAAATCATCCATTACATTGGATTAAGCGAAGACATTTCACAGCGCAAACAGTCGGAAATGATGCTCAAAAATTCAGAGATGCTGTCAGCACTTGGACAGCTGGCTGCTGGCATTGCCCATGAAATACGAAACCCTCTTACATCATTAAAGGGCTTTTTACAGCTTATGATGCAAGAAGAAACGTATAAAAAAGAATATATGGATGTCATGATGTCCGAGTTTAACCGCTTAGAACTAATTATTAGCGAACTGCTCATTCTAGCCAAACCGGAAGTCGTAAAATATGAAAATAAACAGATAAATTTAATTCTTCAAGACGTATGTACGCTGCTGCATACACAGGCCATTCTTAAAAACATTACTATTTCAACAGATTTTGAAGAAAAATTACCTGTTGTTCATTGTATTGAAAAAGATATGAAACAAGTATTTATCAACATGGTGAAAAATTCTATTGAAGCGATGGATGACCCTGGGTCTATTCTAGTGGTATCTAAATTTGATCCAGATACAAATCAAGTAGTCGTCCAAGTGATAGATGAAGGAAAAGGCATGCCGAAAGATCGATTAACACGAATTAGCGAGCCTTTCTATACAACAAAAGAAAAAGGAACAGGATTAGGATTGATGGTGAGTCACAAAATCATTAGTAATCATAAAGGAAGCATTTCGTATGATAGTGAAGAAGGAAAAGGAACAACAGTAGAAATCCGATTACCGCTTTCTTAATGTACTTTGTTCTTCTGCCTTAAACATTCAAGTTCCTGATTAATTACATCTTGAATGTCAAACAAATGTGTAGAGACCAATTCCATATATTCTCCTTTTCCTGCTTCAATTACGTCGGAGCGGATAATACTTAGGAGGTCTTGAATGGTTAGCACATTTGTTTTCATTTCTCGAAAATGACGCTGAAGATCAACTAGCTGCATTTTTTTCGCCGTTTCTACATCTGTTTCCCTGACTGAAAAACCTTGGTTCACTTGTGGTGAGTCTTGCATAAGCATAGAGCGAAACTGTTGAAGGGTTGATTGAACACTCATCATATGCTCATGAATAGGATAGCAGAAAACAGCGTGCAGCGAATGATAGGCTTCAGGTTTAAAATGAAAATCAAAAAGAGCAACCGGGTTAGAAAACGTGCGCATATTTACTTCGATTTGCACTTCTTCCTCTCCCTGGAGTGCTCTTTTTACTTTTTCTTGGCTGTCTTCATCAACTAGATCTAAAAAGTTCTGAACAGGCGGGAAACTTTTCGTGACGCTTGGTGTAAATTCAATTATTTCGTTGTCTTTATTGAGTAAAAACATTGGAACCGGAATCTGTTGAATCGGCAAACTGATCATATTTCTTCCCCCATTGCTAACATTTTATCTTGCGTCGAACTTTCTTTATTGTTGATTAGAAGCCAGTCTTTAAAAGCTTGAATATGATTAATGAATATGGTTTTTGAAGATCCTGAAGCCGATAAATCATGCGTGTTGAGAAGCTGGCTGCCTACTAATACAAGAGGACTTTGCGCCATGCTTTCAATCTCAGCAATGTATTTTTGTAAATCAGGCAGCAAATGCACTTGCGAGACAGACAAGCACACTACATCAGGGTCCCATCTTTCAATGCTTTTTAGAGCAAACGGCAGCGGCAAGTTTGCTCCTAAGTTTTTAACTTCCCATCCTTGTTCTCTCATAAGGCCTGCAATCATTTTAATACCTAAATAATGCTCTTCTCCTTCAATGCAAAAAAGAAGTGCCCGATGGCGCTGAAGCAATTGATGCTGTGATAGCTGAAAGCGAGTTAACACATAGTCACAGGTTGCAGTAGCCAAATGCTCCTCCGCGACTGAAATTTTATTTTCTTGCCACCTTTTCCCTATCTCATACATCGCTTCTGTCAGAAACGTGTATACGTCAGTTGAAGAATGGCTTTCTTCTATATATATAGCAATGAGCAGCCAGCTTTTTTGAACGTCTCCTTCTAGCAAACAATCAGCTAAAGCCGCTACATTACGAGAGTAAACGATAAGATCACGCCCTTTTCTTAAAGTTACAATAAATCTCTAGGCAAAACTTCCTTTTTGCACGATGGACAACATGCGTAGACGCCTTTATTCTCATCATAATCTACGTTCATCGGCTGCTTGCATGCTGTACATACAGCATGTACGTAGTTTAAATATTTTTCCACTAATAAACGTGTTGCCCCACTTGTTTTCCCGCAATAATAGCAAATAAACCTTACTTTTCCTTTTTTTGTTATCTCTACTTCTCGCATATGCTGACAAGATTCACAGCGATCCCAGCTGCGAAGGTAATTGCTCAAAGAATATTGTGGTTTATTTGTTTCTATATACATTTTTGTTTCTTGATTTCTTGTTTTATCTTCGGTAAAGTCAATTGACCGAATAAGCTGTTTAGCGCCTAGCTTTGACTCAATTCTAGCTGCCATAAACGCTTCATTTTTTCCGCCGTAAGGCATATTGATCCATATAGTGGATTCATCGATGATAAGCAGTGACATCGGAACAGCAGATGAAATAACGTGAGCGCCGTCAATTCGAACTTCTGTTGGTTCACGAGTAAGAACGGTCACTTCACCTTTAAATGAGTGTAACATCTCCCGTATTTCTTGAGGAATAAGCGAAGCATAAGGAATACACAATAAAATCTGCTGCCGAGCTTGATATAAGTCTTTTTTTAACTGACTGCTGTTCGCTGGATGGTACCAAATCAATTTAGGATGCTGAATGACTTCTTTTAAAAATTGCTGAGGTTGGTATACTTTTTGGTTTTCGTTAAAGTGGTTGACCAACTTCCATAACGCTCGCTCCTTTGGTACACGCTGCTGGGCAAACGACTCGTCTGAAAGCATCATAAATTTTCCTTTTGAACGCGTCACCGCTACATTTACCAATCGGTCGCTATTTTCATTTGTTAGAAGTAAACCTGGTTTTGACTGAGGCTTTGTATCGACCGTATCAAAAATTATGATATCTCGTTCTGCGCCTTGAAATTTGTGTACGGTTGCTGCGATTATATCGCTGGCTGGTTCAATATCTTGAAGAAATGCATTGATCAATTTAGCTTGAGACTTATAAGGAGTCACATAGCCAATAGTAGCGGAAGAAGCTTTGCGTGCCCGCAGCATCAAACTTACCGCCAAAACAGCTGTTATCACATTGTAGCGTGAGCCGGAAACAACATCTCGCATAGCGGAAGAATGCAAATGACCAATGTTAAGCATAAGCGCTGCTTCATGAGCAAACGGCCGACTGCTTGCTACTACTTCTCGACTTGTTGTGACAGAGGGATGATCTGCTACTCGGTTGCTGTAAATATAGCGATTTGTAAAAGCCGAGATATCTTTATGCATTCTTCTTTGCTTTGTCAACATAAAAAGATGAGGGTGTATCTCACCGCTTTCTACTTGCTCTACAAGGCCCGTCTGCTCAAATAAATCTCGCTGCAGCCACTTCTTCACTTCAGCATGAGAAGATTGAGATACCGGGGGAAGCTGTTTAAAATCGCCGCATACGACAATTCGTTTTCCTAACGTAGCTGCAAAAGCAATTTGCGGTGCATATGCCATGCTAATTTCGTCTACCACAACCATATCAAATTCACTTTGATAAAGTAATCGATCAATAGCCGCTTTTGATAAGGTAGTGCCTACAATATACGCTTGGTCAAACACATTTTTCTCCGCTTCAATCCACTTGTTACGAAGGACGTTTAGCTTTTTGTTAACTTGCTGAAGCTGGTGAGCTTTATTGGGATACCTGCTTAAGTAAACTCGTTCTTCTTGTAAATCACGCATCTCCTGAGCTAAATCCGGATCATCTTCTCCAATGACTTCTTCTACTTTTATATTTTCTAAGCCACTGCTTTTTGTTGCTCCGTATCGAATGAGTTTTCCTTTTTTCCAAGCTTCTTTCTTTTTTAACTGACGTGCAGTTTCTTGCAGCAAACCGTCCACCGCTGCATTACTGTGAGATAATAAAAGGATCCGCTTTGATTTCCGGTAATAGCTTGCCACGATTTTTGACAGCGTATATGTTTTTCCAGTTCCAGGAGGACCCCAAATATACGTAGTACGGTTATAACGCGCTCGCAGCAACACTTCATGAAGAGCGTTCTTAGACGTATACTCTTTATGACGAACAGGACTATCGCCTCTCATAAGACGTTTGATTCTTACTATTTTTTGCTTGTAATCTTTTGCTTCCGTGAGTCTATCAATGAGAGCCTGCAATAATTCCCATGGTTCGTTATATATATCGAGTTCGTCTACTTCTTGTCCAATAAACGCATCTATTTTAAGGTACAAATCAAATCCTTCCGTTCCAATAACTTCTCCTTTACTTTCTTTATGCTGGTGGACAAGGCGTACCTGAGCTCCATCAAAAAGGTATAAATCGGCTGTGCGTTCAAACCGGTAAAGATACGCATCTCCCTGCTGCCCTAAGTACTCTCCTTTTCCTACCGTATACTTTTCTCCGCCGTGTTTCTTCATATAATTAATCTCAATTGAAAGTGCGCGCACCCATGCTTTTAAATATGAAGAGATAGAGCGTTTTTCCATAGATGTCTAACTCCCTTTTTATCCGTTCATTTCTAACTTATCTATTCTATCATGTCATTTGAATATAGCATAGCTTCTTTCTTCTTCATTTTTATAAAAGCAGAACACCTTTTTTACTTACAGACAAATTAAGACTTTTTTCATCATAATCATAAAAAAACCGCGTTTTTTCTATCACTTTAGACGTATTGTTACAAACTTGTAATATAAAACCTACCATTTTGTCATGAGTTTGTTACATATTGCTGATAGAATAAGAGACAACTATTGGAAATAAAGGAGAAATATTAGATGAAAAAACACATTTTTACATTAGGGGCTACAGCTTTAGTATCAATTGGAATTGCAGACGCAGCATCAGCTGACACAGACACGCATAAAGTAAAAGCTGGAGAAACGTTATTCAGCATCTCACAGCAGCATAATGTAACAGTTGAAGACTTAAAAAAGTGGAATGGTCTTTCTTCCACATTAATTTATGCAAACCAAACATTACAAATTGGATCTACATCTACTGACTCTTCATCTAGTTCAACTCCAACTACAACATCTTCAAATCATACATATACAGTAAAATCAGGTGACACGCTTTACCGTATCGCTAAAAACAACGGTACTTCTGTACAGCAGCTAAAAGAGTGGAATAACTTATCTAGTCATTTAATTTATGTGAATCAAGTATTAAAAATAAGCGGAACAGGAACAGTTTCATCATCACCTTCAGCACCTGTACAAGAAAAAACAAACGAAACGCAAGCATCCCCGGCTCCTAGCAACAGTAAAAGTTATAAAGTTCAGCCTGGAGATACAATGTGGAGCGTAGCACAGCGACACGGCATTTCAATTTCTCAATTAAAACAGTGGAATAACTTATCGTCTAATACGATTTACATTAATCAAGTGCTACAAGTAGGCGGACAAGCAGCAGCTCAGGCGAAACCATCAACGCCATCACCTGCTGCTCCTTCAACACCGTCAACTTCAGCACCGTCGACTTCAACGCCGGCACCTGCTCCAGCGCAAGAAAGTAAGTCGGTTTCGAAAGAGATTACGGTTGAAGCAACAGCTTATACTGCTTACTGTGCGGGCTGCAGCGGAATCACTGCTACAGGCATCGACCTAAGGTCAAATCCTAATCGAAAAGTAATTGCAGTTGATCCTCGCGTGATTCCATTAGGTTCTCGCGTATACGTAGAAGGTTACGGAGAAGCAATTGCTGGAGATACTGGCGGTGCCATTAAAGGTACTCGCGTTGATTTATTTATGGCATCTCAAAGCTCAGCTTTAAATTGGGGACGCAAAACGGTAAAACTTCAAATTTTAGATTAATCACTAAAAGCAGAAGCGTGTTAGTCGCTTCTGCTTTTTAATTTCTTTTCAAACATAATCATATCGATAGCTTGCAGGCCATTCTCGTAAATTGGTGGAACGTACTGCAAAAAGAAATTCTTTTTGACACCACTTTGATAAAAGCCTGCCTTTTTATAAAATGCTATGTTTTCAAGACTGGAGTCCGCTGTTCCTACAATCATTTTAGAATATTGGTTACACTCATACAATGCTTCTAGCTTTTTAATGACTTTGCTGCCGATTCCTTTTCCTCTGTATGCTTCTTCTAAACCAATATTTTTCACTTCTACTGCCGATTCCTCTTCATCGATGAGGCACTGCACAACTCCTATCTCCTTCTTTTCATACACAATGGTAAATAAGGAACCTTCATTTATATACGACTTTACTACTTTTTCGTCTTCATCCCCTATCAATAGCAGGTTCAAATAGGAAGCGCGCCTGTCTTTATCAATTTCAACAAGGTCGATACTCATCTTTACCCTCCAAAAAATAAGTCAATAATATTGCTGCCTCTTGAAGATGATTTATTATATAGCTCTGAATACCCGCAGCTCGTGCAATATACCACTGTAAAGTGATTGTGCTGAACGTCTAAGTATCTAGACAGCCCCGTTCCCGTTGTAGCAATTTCTTTTGTTTGTGCTTCTGTATGTCCGCATTTTACACAACCGTTTTTCCCCATTGTTATACTCCTTTATAAATAAAATAATTTCTTATTTATATAAACGGATAGAAAAGGAAAAAGTTTCATTTAATTGATAAATAAAAGAAAGTAAGAAACCGCATCTCCAACAGAAGATGCGGTTTCTTACTTTTAATATCGATGGGATGACTGTACACTCGATTTCTATAACAGCAATTCTCTTTTCATAATTTCAACGTTTTTTTGATGACATTGTGCGGTGAAATCAGAGGGAAACGCCAGTTTATCATTTAGCTTATCGAGCGCTTCTTTACTGTTTTCTTTCACTGCCGCTTGCAGTTCATCTAAATAAGAGCTGGCCATCTCCACTCGCCTTTGAATTTCAGCTCGGTGATGTGTCGTTTTCCCGTGCCCGGGAACTAGCGTTAGATTTTGGTGCTTAGCTAAAATATGTCGCGCAGCAGCAAGCGTGTCGCGATAATCGTTTACACTTTCATATATGTACGGATATTCAAAATCCGATAAATAATCCCCTGCAATCCATATCGAATCATCGACAATCATAAATAGGCCATCGTTTGTATGACCTTTTGCAAAATAACAGGTAATGGATGTTTCACCTAAAGTAATATGCTGTTCATTTTCGGTTACCACAATATCCAGCTCCGGGAATATAATATCATGAGATCTTTTTATATAATAGTCATGATCAAACTGCTTAATCATTTGAACTTTTTCTTCTTTGTCCGGATGATGTACTAAAAATTTGCTGCCGATAAAGGTGGCATTTAATTCTAAGAAAGCGCCATATCCAATGACGTGATCAAAATCTCCGTGAGTAAAAAACACATACAGGTTGCGATGATTTAAGATGTCTTGAACATGCTGTTTAATTTCATTAATTTCGTGAGGAAGCCATGTTGGATCAACAACAATAACACAGTCTTTTGTTTCAATCACTGCAGATGTTGTTTGAAATAGCGCGCTTTCAAAAACCGTCATTTGCTCCGTTTTATATTGAATCATGAAAACAGCTCCTTATTTTTTCTATCACCTTTATTATAGCGGAAATAGAAAGATAAGGGCGCGTATGACGGTTCATAAAACGAAACTATGCAAGATGTGATAAAATGCGGAACCAGCCAAACAATGAAACCCAAATAGGAATACTAAACAAGGTTCCCCAAAATAAACCTTTCAAAAAGTTCCCTTGATTCATTCTGATATTCCTCACCTTCATCGTATGTTGGTTCTTAGTCTAGCGCAGCTTAATGAAATTTTAGTGAAAAATAAAAAAAGAAGCAGTTGCTTCTTTTTTTATTTATTATAAAATTGGTGATCGTACTTAATTTTCGGCAGCTCGCGTACTTCCTGCGACATTTCTGTTCCGCACATCGGACAGTTATAATCAACTGTAACAAAATCTTCTCTCATCCACCCATTACACGATTCAGATTGACACGCGTATACAGTCGTATCCATCATTTGATCTACTTCTTCTTCTACGGCTTTTCTTGCAAAATACATGTGCACAGCTCCCTTTTTTTCTTAGTATATGTAAAATTCCCATTTTTTATTTACAGCTTGATTACTTTTTCATCCGGCGTTATTGGACACCACTATTTAATTGTGTATAATTAAATAAAAAGCAATAGAATGGAGGCAACACGAATGGAACAACTTTATAAGCAGCTGCAGCTAGAAAATCAGCTTTGTTTCTCAATTTACGCCACGTCTCGAGAAATTACAAAGGTGTACAAGCCGCTGCTCGATAAATTAGGAGTAACCTATCCGCAGTATTTAGCCCTTCTTGTTTTATGGGAACATGAAACGCTCAGCGTGAAAAAAATGGGCGAACTTCTGTATTTGGATTCAGGCACCCTTACTCCTATGCTAAAAAGAATGCAGGATCAAGAATTAGTCATTCGTCAGCGTTCTCATGAAGATGAACGCGTTGTTTTTATTAGTTTAACCGAAAAAGGAAAAAACTTACGTGATAAAGCTTGTCATATTCCAGAAGAAGTTTTTAGTATGGCGAATAAGTCGCAAGGAGAATTAGAAAAGCTGAAAGAAACGCTGCAGGAGTTATTGCAATCACTGCATACGTACAATCAAAAATAGACCATATAAAATTGCACATAAAAAAACGCCTGGATTCAAGAAAAATCCAAGCGTTTTTTATTTACTCAGCCGTTGTATTTAACGTTACGTTAACATTTCCACGCGTTGCTTTAGAATACGGGCAGAATTGATGTGCATCTTCTACTAGCTTCTCAGCTACTTCTTGTGAAACGCCTTTAATATGAGCGTTTAACACCACGCCAATTTTAAAGCCATCATCAGTGTGGTCTTTTAGTAGACTTACCTCTGCAGTAATAGACGAATCAATGTCTTTTTTTTGCTTCTTAGCGATTAAATTTAAAGCACCGTCAAAACAAGCAGAATATCCTGCTGCAAACAGCTGCTCGGGATTTGTTCCTTCTTTTTTGTTATTTGGAGAAGGATTTACAAGGGTTAAATCAATAATACCATCATCTGATTTAACTCGACCATCTCGGCCTCCAACCGCTGTTGCTTTAGATGTAAATAGTGCGTCTGACATAAGATCACCTCATAGATTATTTTATGTAATTTCATTGCAGACAATTAAAAAAGTCGCAATCAAATTCATTTTGTAATCACTTTGATTACCGTGATAGTAATGTACTTCCCCTTCTATAATGAGTGTAAACCTATTATTTTATACAAAAAAAGAGAGTTACCTCTCTTCTTTTCCTCTTTGTTTTTTTAAACCGCTTTGAATAATGTTATCTCCATATTTTTCACGCAAACTTTCGACCGCTTTGTATAAAGGCTCTTTTTTTGCTTGTTCTCCGTATGTAAACAAATCCAACTGTTCTTCTTCTTGGAGCTGGTGACTCACTTGAAGAGCAGCTACGCCCAATAAACGAATCGGTTCTCCGTTCCAATGCTTTTGAAATAATACCGCACTGTAATGAAAAAGATCATTTGGCTCGCTAATTGCTTTTGAAATAGTTTGGCTTCGAGTAATGGTTTTAAAATCACTGTATCGTATCGTTAACTGAATCGTTTTGCTTACAACTTTTTTCGCTTTCATACGAGAGCTTACAGAATGCGATAGTTTATTTAAAATAGGGAGAACTTCATGTTCATCTACTGCATTTTGAGATAGCGTCGTAGAGTTTCCAATAGATTTAAACTGTGATTGGCGGTCAGGGTTCACCTGTCGGTCATCTTGGCCCCATGCTCGTTCTTTCATAACTTCTCCTTTTATTCCGAGAGTTTGTTTAAGAAGACCGGGAGCGGCTTTTGCTAGATCACCGATAGTCACGATCTTAATCGCATTTAGCTTCTCAGCTGTTTTTTTACCGATTCCGTGCATTTCCTCTACGGCTTTTGGCCAAAGAACGGTTTGGACATCTCTTTTTCGAAGGACGGTAATTCCTAAAGGTTTTTGCATATCACTTGCCGTTTTGGCTAAAAATTTATTCGGCGCGATTCCAATTGACACAGGAATTTGCAGCGTCTGTATTAAATGCTGCTGAATTGACTTTGCTATGTCAAGAGGAGAGCCTAATTCAGCACAGTCTGTAATATCCAAATAGCCTTCATCAATTGAAGCGGGCTCTAAAAGAGGTGAAATGGTTACTAAATATTCAAACATGTTTTTGGACACTTGGCGATATAATGGAAAATTAGGTTTTATAACAACCAGCTCAGGGCATTTTCTTTTCGCTTCCCAAAGAGGCATTGGCGCATACACTCCGCGTTTACGAGCAATATAGTTACAGGTTACAACAATTCCTCTTCGTTCTTTTGGATTGCCAGCAATAGCAAGAGGCTTATCTTTGAGCGTATGATCATGTGCGGTTTCAACAGATGCATAAAAAGCATTGGCATCAATATGAAGAATAACTTTGCCGTTTTTAGGGTACATCATTTTCATACTATCACCTCTTTCTGTATAATTAAACCCCGAAAGAAGAACGTACATTCTTATTTATTATAACTCTTTTTTCCTAAGTTGTGCGCACCTATACTTTATTTTTATTTTGAGCGAACACTGTGTGTCACTCTCTCGTATTCTAATGAAGAAAGGAGGAAGAAAACGTGATTGATCAGCTTATCGGAGCCATTAACCAATTAGGCTACGGATATTTCTTTTTTATCATTTTAGTCGGAGCCAACCTTACTCCCATTCCTGACCCAGTATATATTATGCTTGCAGGGAGTCAGGCTACGTCTCCATCCGTTCAGTATATTCCAGCTTTTATACTTACCTACAGCGGCATGATGCTTAGCTTATACCTCAAATTTTTGATAGCCAGTCTTTTTTCAGCTCAGGCGCTTGCGCTATTAAAACGCCCGCGATGGGAAAAGAATGTCATGAAAGTTGAGCGAACGATTCAAGAATATGGATCTCACGCCATCATCGCAAGCTACTTTTTACCAGGAATGCGACATGTGATGCCTTTTTTTCTCGGGGCAAGCGGAATGAAGCATCGTCATTACATTAAAGTCTCATTTTCTTTTGGTTTCATTTGGACGCTGGCTTTATTTATTTTCGGTTCCTTTTTTAATACGACATCTTCTTATACTGATGTGATTGAGATCACTTTAGCTTTTTGTGCGATCAGTTTGATTATCTATGCCGTCCAAAGAAGAAAAATACGAAAAAAACAGCAGTAGTTTGTGTAAAAAAGTTCTTTTTCACAAACTACTGCTGTTTCATTTATATTAAATGACTTCATTATATCCCTTTACAAAGTATTTGCGCGCGCGGTAAAGAGCTGATTTTAACGTAGTCATCTGCATATTTAATAACTCGGCAATTTCTTCATATTTAAACCCTAATCCGTATTTTAATAGAAGCAAGTTGCGATACTTAGGATTCAATTGATTTAAAATCGCCTGACATTCAGCCGCTTCTTCATTTCTGAGCACCTGCTGAATGGGCGTATACATAACGGGTTCTTCTTTGTAAGAAGACGTATAGCGGTCTTTCACTATTTTACGCCTTCCTAAATCACACCGTTTATTTAATGCGACGCGAAACATCCAAGCTTTTATTTTTTCAGGATCGACCATTTCTTGTTTTTCTAAATATTTTAATGCTACTTCTTGCGTAATATCTTCAGCGTCTTGTCTATTCACGCCATTTTTTAATAAATAAGCCAGCACCTGATTTAAATAATCTTGCAATTCCTCGCCGCACATAATAAGTTCTCCCTTGTTATTTTAGTTTTTCTTTTAGTTCGATTGGCAGTTCATTTTCATTCAACATGTAAATCTGAGGAGTATCTACTTGATCTTTGTAATAAAAAGCAACAAGATAATCTCCCGTGTCTCGTAAGTTCGCATGTTGAAGAAGTGTTTCTACCTGCTGATTGTTTTTTACTTTAATTGCTTTCTCATCCTTCGTTAAAGATGTAAACTCTTCTTGAAGACGATAATCGATTTTAAGATGAGAAGAATTTTTAAACACTTCGGTTTTTTCTACATCCTTTGGCATCAGGCGAGCACGTTCATATAAATGCTCTTTCTTCAGCCATGCTTCTACTTCGCTATAAGACTTATCCCAAGAAGCAGTTTGTACGTACTGTCCTTTTCCATCCATAAACTCAATTGAAGCCCAGCTTTCTTTTGTGCTGTACATTTCATCAAACGTTTCGTTCATCATCGACTGTTTGACTACGTGTATAAGTTCTTGTACTTTATCTGGATTTGTAATATTGATTGAATTTGACTTTCCTGGAACAGAAAAACTCACGCTTTTAATCTTATCCGTGTTTTTTGTTCGTAAAAGCGGATGGGAATTTTCTTTGTATTCTTTTGTTTCTGCAATTTCTTTATAAAAAGCTTTATAGTCTGAAAATGGAATAAAGTATTCTCGGACCATTTGTTTTCCATTTTTTAATTTATAAGCAAATACAGCTATTTTCCCGTTTCTGCTTTCTATTTCACTTTGTTTATCAGGATCCAGCTTCTTATCTTTAGATGCTGTAATTTGTTTTTGCAGCTGACGAACACTCTGAATCGTTTCTTTACTTGTATAATAATATGGAGCTTCATAATAGCCATTCATTCCATTTGCATAGTTTTCAGGTTTATCAGTCAATGGATATATATCTTCATCGAAATATACACTTTCAATCTCTGAAGCTGCTGGCACTTTAGTAGAATAGCCGAACACATCTAGATGAATGATAAAGCCAACGATAGCTGCAGCTATAACAAAGCCTAGATACCCTTTCCATTTCGTAAAGATACGCCACGTTTTATTTAAAATGATTTGAGCAACTGTATAGCCTATTAATGAACCAATAATATAGCCCACGATCATCCATGAAAATTCACCTTTCATGCTAATAAAGTAAAATCCGCCTAACATGAGTGAACAAGCGGTTACTCCGTATACGAATACCGGTTTTAACCAGCTAACTGAAATGGTTTGCGTAGCAGCTTCTACTTTTCTTTTTTGGTAGGTGATTAAAGCAATGATGTAAAATAAGACAATGAGTCCAATATAAACAAATGCACTAGTAGAAAAGCTTTTATGAGCTACCATTTGCGCTACGTGTGAAAACGGAACAAGGCTGTCAACATTTTTGTTCACGTAATAGTCATACGCATAGCCGTACCAGTAAAACTTTACATTGGATATAGCTAAATAAGAGATTCCGCCGGGTAGAAGAAATAGAACATATAAAAAGATTCCTTGGAGGACAGACATTCCGGTGAACATTCCCGCTAAAACAGTTCCAGTCAGCACAAATAAATTAATTAAAATACTGTAACCGACCCAGCTTAGAACATCTCCTGTTGTATAAACATCCTCAACGGTTAAAACTCCTTTAACGGCAAAAGTAACGACTCCCGTAATTAAAATAGGAACAACTAAAACCAACGCGCCCAGAAGCATATTTTGATGAAACAGCGTAGAACGCTTAATTGGTAAACTATGAATATAGTCAGCCGCAATCTTCGTTTGTATATATCTAAATAGGAAAATACCAAGTAACACTGGTACAACAAACATAAACACAAATTCCAGCCCATCCAATACGTTAAATAGCGTATCTGGTTTTTCTATATAAGGCTCTACCTTTCCTGTGAAAGTAAAAATCAGTTGTAAAGGTAAAGCGAACAGCAGTACTAGCAAGTATACAAGCCCAATCCATCCCACGTTTCTCATGGATTGAATCCACATGCCGCGGTTAAACGATGATGTTTTCGATTGCATAACCCACATCCCCCATTTCATAAATAAAGATTTCTTCCAGCGTAAGTGGCAAGATGTCAAAAATTAAAGGCTTATACGATCGGACTTTGTTTACTAAGTGATTTTCTTTCCCTCGAACAATACAAAGCAAGACACTTCCTCGTTTTTCTTGATATAAAATGTCTAGCGTGTCATAAAGCGCTAGCGGCACATCCCCTTCAAATGCAACTTGAATTTTGTGCACATCAGACTTTAAATCATCCAGCTCTTTTTCAATTAATAATTGACCGTGATGCAAGATGCCTACATGATCACACAGATCTTCCACTTCTCGCAGGTTATGTGACGAAATTAAAATCGTCATTTCCCGTTCTGCCACGTCTTGAACAAGAAGGTTTTTGATTTTTTGACGCATTACCGCATCTAAACCGTCGAGCGGCTCATCTAAGATAAGTACATCAGGCATAGCAGACAGCGCTAACCAAAATCCTACTTGACGCTGCATTCCCTTGGACATTCTATGTACCTTTTTATGTAATTGAATTGGGAAAGCTTCTTTTAATTTTTGGAACCGTTCTTCGTTCCAAGTCGGATAGACGCTTCTATAAAAAGACGCTAATTGCTTAATCGTTGTTTGAGGGAAAAAATAAAGAGAATCTGGCATAAAAATAAGACGTTCTTTTAAGCCAACGTTTTCGAATACTTCCTCGCCGTCTATGGCAATCTTTCCGTGATCCTGCTTGTAAATACCTGCAATGATTTTTAATAGCGTTGTTTTTCCTGCTCCGTTGGAGCCAAGCAGTCCGTAAATAGATCCTTTTTTTATAGAAAGCGTGACGTCTCTTAGAGCTTCCATTTCTTCAAACTCTTTTTTTATCGCCTTCAGTTCAATCACTATCGCTTCCTCCTTTTACTGCTTTTTCAGCCTGTGAAATAAGTGATAGAATTTCATCTTTATCCATCCCTAAATACATAGCTTCTGCCAACAGCTTTACTAATTCTTCTTTCATCTTTTTCACCTTCTCGTTATTTAGTGTATCAACTTGAGGCGTTACAAAACTTCCTTTGCCTGGAACTGAATAAATATAGTTTTGATGTTCTAGTTCACGATACGCTTTTTGAATTGTATTTGGATTAATCGTTAATTCTTTTGCTAGCAGCCGAACAGATGGAAGCTTTTGATCGGCCTTAAAGACTTCATGGATAATAAGCTCTTTCAATTTATCTACTAATTGCTCGTATATCGGCTTACGACTACGAATATCTAAATCGAACATAGTCTGCCTCCCTTCATCTACCCAAAATCATGATGTGTGTACTAGGTGTATTAACTGTATTACTTATCGTATTACAGTTAATATTATAGTATGTTTTTTGGAAAAAACAAGTACTTTTTTTACTTTTGTTACAAATAGATGACAAAAAAGTGTTTAATAGCTTTATAGATGAAATAAAAATAACTGTAAACAAATTGCGCAGGCTTCCTTCGTTATAAGCAAACATACTCCTTTAAGTCAGCACCTTGTTTTACTTTTCTTAACCAAGTGCCTCTAGTTATTACCATAATAATGTTTTATAATGTTTATAATTAATTTTTTTAATATAAAAGGAGCCATACTCTATGTACTATGATGCGTTAAAGACGTTTGTTTCTGTTGTAGAAGAGCAAAGCTTTACAAAAGCTGCGGAAAAATTAATGATTTCACAGCCAAGCGTAAGCGTACACATCAAAAATCTCGAAAAAGAATTTCAAACTTCCCTGTTCCTGCGTTCACCTAAAATGTTAAAAATCACACCCAGCGGCGAAATTTTATACGATCGTGCTAAACAAATGATTCAAATATATGAGCATACGAAACGAGATATTTACGAACACCATCACCGTGTCAAAGGAATGCTAACGATTGGCGCCAGTTTTACGATTGGTGAATATATCCTTCCTTCTTTTTTAGCAAAGCTTCGTGAACAATATCCTGATATTGATGTAGAAGTGACTATCGGTAATACAAAGGAAATTGCTCAGCTTGTTCGTCATTTCAAAGTGGACGTAGGGCTTATTGAAGGTCACACGGAAGAGTCCGACTTACATATTCAGTCCTTTATGGACGATGAACTTGCCATCGTTGCGTCAGTGGATCACCCCTTAGCTCAGCTTAAAAAAGTAGAAATTGATGATTTACAAAATCAGCGGTGGGTAGCGCGTGAAAAAGGTTCTGGAACAAGAGAATATTTAGATCACGTTCTAATGTCCAACGGTTTAAAAATGAAAAGCATGCTAACGATCAGCAGCAATCAAGGAATTAAAGAAGCGATTGTTCACAATTTAGGAATGTCTGTACTGTCGCTTTGTGCTATTAAAGAAGATGTAGAACAAAGGCACCTGTCGATTCTCAACGTGAACACCGCTCCTTTTAAGCGTCGTTTTTCTTATATTTATCCCGCTAACAGCGCTCATAAAAAAGTAGCGGAGCTTTTTATTCAGCTTTTAAACTAAGAAAAGAGATTATGACATAACGAAATCAATCCAATCTAAAGACGAACAAACTGGCTAAAGGAGCTAGTACATAAAACTAGCGCTCACCATCAAAATAAAAAAATCCGAACGCGTTTGATTCTTAATCAAGAATCAAACGCGTTCGGATTTTCCTTCAGCTAAGATGCTCTTGCTCCAGCCTATTTTTTAAGATAATAGCCATACATGTCTTTACATTCTTTTTTTAGTGAACATGCGTCTGCTGAGCCGGCATTTTTGATAAACGAACAGCTAAGAAAAAGGCTGTTGTAAGAAACACACCAATTAGAGCAATCACACCTTTCCAGCCGTACGCGCTCCAGCATAAGCCAGCCACAGTCCCTCCAATGCTTGATCCTGCATAGTAAAAAAATAAATATAAAGACGAAGCCTGCGCTTTGTCATGCGTTGCTCTTCTTCCTACCCAGCTACTTGCGATGGAGTGACTTCCGAAAAAGCCAAAAGTCAGCAGCAAAAGCCCGGTAATTTTTATCCATAAAACCGGATGCAGCGTAACGATTGAACCTATAAGCGTAACAGCAATCGTACATAACAGTACCTTTTTCCGACCGTATCGATCCGCCAGCGTCCCCATCCAGACTGAGCTGAATACTCCTACAAAGAAAATAACAAAAATAAAACTTACAAGCGTATGATTCCAAGAATACGGAGGAGCGGATAAAGCGTATCCAATATAATTGTATAAAGCTACGTTACTTCCAAGCAGTGCAAAACCAATAGCAAAAAGACAAAGCATCCCTTTATCTTGAAGATGACTGCGAAGAGAGCCAGTAAGCTGCCTAAGTTCAAATGACCGAGAAGTAAAGTTCTGTGAATCAGGCAAGTTCATAAAAAAAACAAATGTGGCCAATAAGCTGATTGCGCTTACAACATCAAGAGCTACCGACCAGTTAAAATACTCCGTGAGCACTCCTGTCATAAGTCTTCCCGCTACGCCTCCAAAGGCGTTTCCGCTTATATAAATCCCCATCGCTTTTCCTAAACTCCCGGGTTCAATTTCTTCTCCTAAGTAAGCCATGGCCACAGAAGGCAGCCCTGCTAACACGATTCCTTGAATAACGCGAAAAACTAACAGCGTTTCAAAGGTAGAGCTAAATGCTGTCATGATGCATAGCAATGACGCAAAAATTAACGATAGTCCCATCAGTTTCTTTCGTCCCCACACTTCCGATAAAGAACCTAAAAAAAGCATACTAACAGCAAGCGTGATGGTTGTTAACGAAAGAGATAAACTCGCAAAAGCCGGGGATATTCCAAATTCTTTAGAAAACTCGGGTAAAATGGCCTGTGTACAATATAAAATCGAAAATGTGTTGAAGCCTGCTGCAAAAAGCGCAACATTTGTTTTGCGAAAAGCCGATGTCCCAATTACGGTATAGCTCACAGTTGGTCACTTCCTTTTTTCTCTAAAAAAAGCATATCACGGTTTTTTTATTCTGTATAATTCATTATGTAAATCGTTTTCATGCATTTCAGTAATGAGTGAAGTAAACAAATACAGAAGGACAACAGCCTGATTACTTTCAAACAGCTGTATGCAAGAATGTTATGCTTTCTGGTTTTACACAAGCATAAAAAAAGTCGAGCCAATTTTTCATGGCTCAACTTTTTTAATCCAATACATAAGATGCTAATACTTTTTGCACGTCGTAAATGCTTTTATCTTTACGAAATTCTTTTGAGATGGGCGCACTAGAACCAGATACCCAAATATTTAATTCGGCATCTAAATCGAACGTTCCAGCCGTTTCTACGCTAAAATGTGTAATCGTTTTATAAGGAATGGAATGATAATCTGTTTTCTTTCCCGTCACTCCTTGCTTATCAACAATAATTAAGCGCTTCGTCGTAAACACCATCAAATCGCGAATGACTTTATATGCTTGTTCCACTCGCTCGTTGGCAATTAAGATATTTTGCAAGTCTTTTTCAGTTCCTCTTATATCTGCTTCTGATGCATTTCCTAATAGTCCATCCAATATACCCATGCTTATCACTCCTTTCTATCTACACTACCGCATTTTGTTCTGTCTGGAAACCCAAAACGTTTTTTTAATGAATTAATTTACTTTCACGCGCTTTTTTTGTTAATTTTGCACTCGTTTTACTAAGAGGCTTGTGAAGGAAAATGCCAACGAGCAGCACGCCAAGCCAAATGCAAAGTAGAACGGTAACATCTTTTCTTACTATATCCGCTAACATGCCTCCCACAACTTCTCTCATCATGCTTATTGCATACGTAAATGGTAAAAACGGATTGAGTGCTTGGAAAAAAGCAGGCATGACTTGAATCGGAAATGTACCGCCTGCAGCGGAAAGCTGAAGTACAAGCAAAACAATCGCCATTGCTTTTCCTGCATTGCCAAATATCGCAACAAGCGTATAGACAATCGTCATAAATACGAAGCTGCACAGCAAGCCTAAAAAGATAAAAGGCACTTTATCTACGACGTACGTTTTGATTAAAAATAAATCGCCTAGCGTCACAATAAAAGCTTGCACAAGAGCAATAGACAAAAACGTTAAAAGTCTTCCAAGATAGACTTCATAGCTTTTAAACCGCTCTTCATCCGCTACTTCTACGCTTAAAATTGAAACTAACAGCAAAGCCCCGACCCACAAGCAAAGCGTTGTATAAAACGGTGACATAGCCGATCCGTAGTTCGGAATAGGATAAAGTCTTTCTTCTTTTAAAAGAACCGGTTCAGCAAAAAAATCACTTTCTTTTTGCACATCGTTTTTTAACAAATTAATAATATCTTCAATGTTTTCTTTTCGCTGAAATTCGCGTATCTTATCCGCTATATTGTGCACGTTTTGTTCAATTCGCGGAAAGTCTTTTGTTATTTTCGCAAGCTCCTGCTGTCCGAGCAAAATGCCACTCGCTGTTTTAGACAGCACATTAGAAACATCCGGCATGCTTTTATTGGCTTCCTCAAGCAGTGAGTTTGCGCTTGCTGTTTTATCTTTCGCTTCTTTGATTGCTTGTTCAACAGCCGGCACAATCGTAGAAGAATACGAATTCGTTAACGTATTTAATTTAGAAACAGCTTGGTCGGTGCGAGAACTGAATTTCTCAAGCACACTTGGATCTGGTGCATCTCCATTTTTTGTTTGTTGCTGCATACTGTTTACATCCGACAGCTGCTGCTGTAAAAGCGTATGTACACTTTTTATTTGATTAATAACCGGTGAAAGAACGTTCCCTTGAGACACCTCATTTAAATCCGTAAGAAGCGTAAGGATCTCTCCTGTGTCAGCAACTTGTTTTGTTAACTGCACTTTTAGCTGTTCCGCTGCTGCGCTGAGTTCAGCCGGCGCTATATCTTTTTCCATCAGCTGATTCTTCAATTCTTGAACTCCGAGAGCTCGTTGTTGAACACGGTGCAGCGTTTCGCTGATAGTTGGCTCAGCGTTTTTTAACACTTCATCGCTTTTAGTTAAAAAAGTGTTTAGCTGCTGAGTCATCTGTGCGCCGTAAGCTGTTAGTCTCTCTACTTCAGGAAGAGCAGCCTGGGCTTTTGATACAATAGCTCCAGCTTTTTGAGTGGTGTCATTCGCTTCATTAATTACTTTTTTAATTTCAGGAAGACGATTTTCAAGCTCAAAAATCCGTTGTTCAACTTGTTGAATGGTCGGCAAATCCTGCTGCAGGGTAATACCTAGTTCGTTAAAAACAGAAAAAATGGCTCCATTCGCTGTTTTGACGAATTTTTCACCAATCTGTTGTGTTAAGCTGCTGGCTCCTTTACTTGTAATTTTAGGCGCCACGGCGTTTATTTTTTCGTTTACTTTGTAAATAATGACCGGCTTTTCCAAACGATCTTGAAGAACCGTACCAAGCTTTTGTGAAAAATCTTTTGGAATAACAATACTTGCATAATAGTCACCGTGCTTTACTCCGTGATCAGCTTTTTCTTTGGAGACGAACGTCCATCCAAGCGTTTTATTTTTCTTTAACGTTGCAATAATATCTTTTCCCACGTTTACGTGCTGCCCTCTTATCGTAGAACCTTCGTCTTCGCTCGTTACTGCAATGGCAATACCTTCAGTCCGCCCGTATGGATCCCAAGATGCTTTTATATTAAACCATGCGTAAAAAGACGGCAGAATCATAAGCGTCAGCACAATGATAATCATCGCCCAATTGGTAAAAATTCTTTTTAAATCCCGCGTATAAATATAAACAGTATTTTTCATATGTCCCACCCAGTTTTATTGTTACAAGTTAGCTTATCCATGTTCGAAGAAACATATTTCTGATACTATAGAAAAAGTTAGATATGGTTTTACTAGAAAGGATGAGGAACATGACAGAAAGACTTTATTATAGCAATCCCTACACAAAAACGTGGGAAACAGAAGTGACAGAGACGCGCGCTCTTTCAAATGGCTACGCTTTAACGTTAAAACAAACTGCTTTTTATCCAGAAGGCGGCGGACAGCCTTCTGATTACGGTACTATTGCCGGAATTGAGGTAAAAGACGTTTATGAAGAAGATGGAGAGGTATACCATCTCGTTGATACGCTCCCTGCACAAGCGAACGTCACGTGTGAAATTGACTGGTATCGCCGCTTTGATCATATGCAGCAGCATAGCGGACAGCATTTACTTTCGGCTCTATTAATCGATACATATGATATTCACACCGTTAGCTTTCATTTAGGAAGCGACGCTGTCTCTATTGATTTGAATGTACCTCAGTTATCTCATGAGCAGCTATTACACATTGAAAAAGTTGTAAATGAAGCTATTTACAGCAACCGTCATATTAAAACGTACGAAGTGAAAAAGGAAGACTTACATACTCTTGCGCTTCGCAAAGTGCCCGAGCTAGAAGACGAAGTGGTACGCATTGTGGAAATTGACGGCATTGATGTTTCTGCCTGCTGCGGTACTCATGTGAACCAAATTGGAGAGCTTGGCCTTATTAAACTTACGAAAACAGAAAAGCAGCGCGGCAATACACGCCTCTTTTTTAAATGCGGTATGCGTGCATTAGCTGATTATCAGCAGTCTCAAGAAATCGTAGCAGAACTTAGCAATAAATTCAGCACAAGCCGTGAATTAGTTGTAGAACGCATTAAAAAATTGGAGACTGAACAAAAAGAGCTGCAAAAACAGCTAGAAGAATTAAAAAATGAAAATGCAGCTTATTTAGCAAGTGAATTAGAAGCAAAAAAAGAAGGATCATTTCTGTACCATCACTTTGAAAACCGTACATTAAAAGATGTGCAAGCTTTGACAAAGCAGCTGCTTCAAACGTCTGATACGACACTTCTGTTTGCTTTTTCAAGTGATCAAAAAGTCTTGCTGGCTCACAGCGGCAATGAAGTAAAATGCGGAGAGCTTTATAAAGAGCTGCTTCCACTTTACGATGGAAAAGGCGGCGGCGGACCAAAACAAGCTCAAGCCAGCTTTTCATCTTCTGAAAATATGAACGCATTTATTAGCGCAGTAAAAGAAAAAATAACTGGAGCATAACAAAAAGCCTGTCTTTAAAAAGACAGGCTTTTTCCACTCAATCAGCTTACTAAATAGCCAATTAATAATCCAATTGATAAAGTAAATCCAAAAAACGTATTGGTTTGAGCAGTTGCTTTCATCGCAATAAGCTCTCCGCGTACAAATGCTTGTACAGCTTGAATGGGCTTAGGTGCACTAAGGAACACTAAGAAAATCCAAGGGCTAATATCGAAGAATACCACTAATGCAACGGTCCAAATATACGCAATGCCAAACAAAGCAGCTAAAAATCTAATCGCATTTTTAGAGCCTAATAAAATAGCTAGCGTACGTCGTCCGCCTTTCGTATCTTCTTCTATGTCACGAATATTGTTAGACAAATTAATCGCGCCTACTAAAATCGCAATGGGAAGTGATACAAAGATGCTTTCAGACGTTACGGTATTTGTTTGAATAAAAAATGAAATCAACACAAACATCGCACCCATGCAAAGACCTGAAAATAATTCTCCAAACGGCGTATACGCAATTGGAAGCGGTCCGCCTGTATACAAATAACCAATCGCCATACCTACTAAACCAACTAAAGCAAGCCACCAGCTGCTGTTTGCACATATATATACGCCTAAAATAAGAGCAATTCCATAAGAAATCAGTGCTAAATTTAATACCGTTTTCGGTTTCATTCCGTGTCGGACGATGGCTCCTCCGATTCCTACGGAGTCTTCTGTGTCTAACCCGCGTTTAAAATCATAGTACTCGTTAAATAAGTTCGTCGCAATTTGAATCCACAAACATGAAAAAAGCATCGCAAGAAACATCCAAACGTTCACATGGCCATAAAACATGGCTAGAACTGTTCCAATCAAAACGGGTACAAACGATGCTGTTAACGTATGAGGACGGGTTAATTGCCACAAAATTTTCCCTTTACTGTACTGCTCGGCGGCAGCTTTGTTTTCTTTGTTATGACTTGTCATCATCCTCTTCCCTTCTATTACGAACCGTATCTCTATTTAAAAGTGCTGCTTTTAACATAATGAATGATAGCAAACTTACTCTAAGACAATACACGTCCGCCCAACAAAAAAATCACGGAACTCTTTAAAATATCAGTTCCACTCTATATCATAATAATTTATTGCTCTTTTTACAAGATGACCGCTTATACATTTCCGCCTTTTTTCTACAAAAATCTGCTTTGACGCAGAAATTTATAACAAAAAGATGAAAAGCTTATACGAAAAATGAGGTTGAGACTTAACTAAATCAATCTCATCTAAAGATGAACAAATGGGATAAATGATTTGGTATGGAGTGCTTGTTACACCGCAGTTGATTTTCGTGCAAGACTTCGCTTTCCGCGGGCGGCCGCTGAGCCTTGTTCTCCAATCAACTGCTAGAAGCCTCTACATACATGAAACCTATGTTCACTATCACAATGAAAAGATCCGAACACTTTATCGTTCGGATCTTTCTTCAACTAACATAATTTTGTACAAGCCTCTTTTTTTATCACTACATCTTAGTAATTAAAATCGTAGGTGTCCCCGTGTCTTCTGCGGAATCTTTTATGAAAACACGAATCGCATATCGCATGATCATGATTCCAAGGAAGGTCTTTAGAACACGCACTGCATGTTCTTTTAAATTTTTTCATATCTTTTCTTAATACGTTATGGATTTTATCTGTAAGCTCTTCTCGGACACGTTCCCAGTAAATAGCTTCCGGTCTTCTATCCATTCGATATAAAAATAAAAGATGCAGGCCAATCGCCTTATAAGACAGCTCTAATTTTTCCAGTGAACCTTCTATTATCCTTGGTTCAGGTAATTCTTCTCTGTTAACAATTGCATTCATGCTAGCCACCCACTGCTTTTTCAAAGAGCTTTCTTTTGCTGAAAACGGCAGCTGCAAGTAACCATATAAATCAACAATTGGCATTTTCGCCTCAATTAGCGTGTCTTTCACTTCATCATAAAGCTCACGTTCTTGTGCCAGATTTGATTTTTGTGTCCCTTTTGGATTTTTAAATTTAGCCCACATCTCAAAAAACGTCCCGAGATCATGATGATATTCTTTAAATCTTCTGAGCATATCTGAAGTAGGCGCAATTGAAAATTTACTGATTTGCTCGTCTGTCGAAAATAACAGTTCTCTCATTTGCTTTGCATCTTTAGCGAATGCAACTTCTCCAACATTATAGAGACCCTTTCTTCCAGCACGACCTGCAATCTGCTTTAACTCTTGAGAAGTCAACAATCTCCTTTTTTGCCCGTCAAATTTCATGTTTTCTAAAAGAACAATTCGTCTAATCGGCAGGTTTAATCCCATTCCAATCGCATCTGTAGACACAATGACATTTGTTTCTCTATTAATGAACTGCTCAATTTGTTTTCTTCTCGTTTCAGGCGGCATACTTCCATAAATCACGCTAACTTTATGACCATCTTTTTCTAGCTTAGCCGCTGTCTGAAGAACTTTTTTACGCGAGAAAACAATTAAAGCATCTGCGGGTTTCACTTGTTCAATTTTGAACTTTCGAAGATCTACTTTTAAAGGTATATCTCTTTCATACTCATAAATTTCTGAGATCACACCGTCTAACATCTCTTCTAACATACTTCGAATGCTTAAACTCCCAATAACATGAACTTGTTTGGCATTGGCTCGGGTGATGGCTTTATACCATGAAAACCCTCGGTCTCTGTCTTGAATCATCTGCGCTTCATCAATTACGGTTACATCGCCATGCTCTAATTCACTAAACATTTCTACCGTACCGGCCATGTGCTGAGCATCTTCAACAATCTTTTCTTCTTCACCTGTTTTTAACGAACAAGGGACTCCGTCTTTGTTCAGCTTTTCAAAAACTTCTAAAGCTAACAGGCGAAGCGGCGCTAAGTAACTACCCGAAGCAGCTTTTTTTAATGACTTTAATGCCGTATACGTTTTTCCTGTGTTTGTATCACCGAGATGAAGAATGTATTCCGTTTCTTTTCTTGGGTCCATTTCGTATTCTGCACCAAAAATATAATTTAACTGTCGCTGTTCTTCTTCAATCAGCTTTTTCTTTTCTTCAAGTTCACGTTCTTGTTGTAATCGTCTTTCTTCCAGCTGCTGTTGATATCTCTCTTGATGCTCTTCAATCGTTAAGTTGTGATCTGAAACTTCTAGTACATCGGAAAGCTTTTCTTCTACGAGCATTCTTTTATATTCATAGACCAAATCCGATAAATCACTTCTAAGTGCTTTTATGATATCCATTCTTGTTACTGAAGCATTTGTATAAGTTTTATATTCTTCTTTAAATGCAGCAGGAAGATCATCCATAATCATAGTTGGAATGATTTCATAAATCTTATCGGTGATAAATACTTCGTATACATCTTCATACGTTTCAAACAAGATAATCGTTGAATATCTGTCTAATTCTGAGCTTACGTTCCCGGTGAGCTCTTGAAAAAAGTCATGAACCGTTTCATAATCATGACGTGTTAAATCACCGTTTTCTATTAATTCATCTTCAAGCTCAGTATGCGGCGCATAGTTTTCAATATACTTTGAGTTTGTTTTAATGTCTTTTGATAGCTGATGTGAAAGCTTTTCTCTTATATGTAGGTAATACAGCTCTTTGTTTACTTCCAAAATAGGAGCCGCTTCTAAATTTAACTGTAATTGATATCTAGCTTTTCGATCATTAATACTTTGCTGTCTTTCTTTCTCTTTTTTTTCTTCTTCTCTTTTGGCAAATTCAACTCTTGCTTCTCCGTATAGTGATAGCCACTCTGCTCTATTGCCATTTCCGTACTGCTTTTCTAACCAAGAAAAAGCATCAAATTCTATACCTTTTCTCGTTTCTTTAGCAAATAACTTATCGATAGCTTGAGGTTTATATCCTTTTATCTCAAAGCCTCTTTCTGTTAAATACGATCTTCTGTTTTTCTTAGATACAGAAGAAACAGCTATTTTTCTCCACGCAGTCCCCCAGGCTTTTTTAATAAAAGAGTGCCTGTCTGTTAAATACGTCTCTAAATCGGGACATTCGTCTTGTTCACCTAATACGCTTTTTATATCCTGTAGTAATGTATGCTTAGTTTTTTCAATGGCCCTGCTTTGAATAGCCTCTAATTCGAGCATAAAATTCTCCTTTGGAAAGTTTTCCTACATTTATTATAGAAAAGACCCCTTATAGAATCAAATACATTGTTACCACTTTATTTGAGGCTAGATTAAGAACTTCTCGTTCCTATGCTTTTGCTTCTTTCTCACCTATCTTCAAGACAAAAAGCTCCTTTAAACAGGAGCTTTTGATACATTTCACATATTTCATATATTTCAGTCTATTTTAAATATCTATCAAGCATTTCTGTCAATTCCCTTTGAGTAAGTGATGGAGAGCTGTGAAAGCTTGGTTAACGATACGTGTAAAACACCTGTAAATAAAAAAGCTAAGATTGTTGCGCCTGTGTCTAGCGGGTGAACGTACGTAAAATAATAGGCAAATACAGCCCCCACTATGTATGATACATACACATGAAGGTTAAACCCTTTTGTATACCAGTATATTTTATTTTCCTTATCTAAAATAGCTGAAATGTCATAGTGTTTTCGGCGAATGATATAATAATCAACAAGAACAATCGCAATAATAGGAATAAATAAGACGCCGATCATAAGCAAAAAGCTTTGAAAATTTGTCATTAACCACTCTTTTAATAAAGAACCTAGGACTGTGACAACTCCCATCGTTAGTGACGGTATCCAAAAGCATTGCTTTGGAAAAATAGATAAATAAGACATTGTTGCGCTATACAGTACCATTACGTTGGTTGACAGCACCGATAAAAAAATGACGATGGCCGCTACTAGTCCCAACAGCGGGCTATATGCGCCAATTAAATTTACCGGGTCATACGTTTGCGTCACATTTCCGAGAATTGAAAAACCAGAAACCGTTGCGCCTAAACCCATCGCAATTAATGTCGCAACGTTATACCCTAAATACGTTCCCGCAATTCCCGTTTTTTCAGATTTACAGTTTCGGTTATAATCGCAAACAATAGGAATCCACGTAAAAGCTGTAGCTACTACAATATCAAAAGCTAACATCCCTGTAATGCCAGGATTTTCGCTTGCTTTCATTTGAATTAATTTGGCTGCATCAAATTCGATAAACAAATAGCTAAACACAACGGTTGCTAAAATCACCATAAGCGTAGCTACTAATTTTTCCGTTGCTTCAATGCCTTTGTGTCCGTATATAGAAATAGCTACTACTAGTACTTGAGTAAGAATTGTAAATAGATTGATATTGCTGTAACCGGTCAAAAAGGTGACGGCATGATTTAAACTTAGCCCTGCCATGTAGGCTTGAATCCATGCCCATCCTATTAGTGTAATAAGATTAACAGCAGCAGGAAGCATGGCTCCTCTTTGTCCAAAAGCAGGTCTCATTAAAACCATGGTTGGAAGACCGGTTCGAGTTCCGATATTCCCCATCAGCACGAGCGGTATGGCACCGACTAAAGAGCCAAGCACGATAATAAATAATGCCTTTAAAAAGGTCATATCGGGTACAAACAGCATTCCCGTAAAAACGGTCGTTACTACCACATTGGCTCCTATCCACATGGAAAATGTAGAGAAGAAGCCCATACTTCTTCTATTCATTGCAATCGGCTGCACATTATCATGGGCGAGACCACCTTTTGTTGTCATCCCTTTTCCACCTTTCACTTTTATTGATACCAATTAGCTCGAGCTAGCTTGGAATTTGTATTCACATGTTTTATTTCAGTAAAAGCAGCTAATCCTGATGGACCTAGCTCCCGGCCAATGCCGCTTTCTTTAAAACCGCCCCACGCCGTTTCAATATGAGGCGTATGGTAGCCATTGATCCAAACCGTTCCCGCTTGAAGCTGTTCAGCAACTCGCTCTGCTTTCTCTACATCATTCGTTAAGATTCCTGCAGCTAAACCAAATCTCGTACCGTTGGCAAGTGCTATGGCTTCTTCTTCACTTGAAAAAGATTGAACGGTAATGACGGGACCAAATATTTCTTCTTGAACGACTTTCATATGCTGCTCCACGTCAACGAGCACCGCTGGCGTTATATAGTTTCCACCTTCGCAGTCAATTAACGTTCCTCCTGTTAATAAATTCGCTCCTTCTTCTTGACCTAGCTTAATAAAACTCTGTATTTTATTCAGATGCTCCTTGCTAATAACCGGGCCCATCTCCGTTTCTTCCTTTAAGGGATCCCCAATTTTTATAGCCGCAACAGCCTCTGTAAGCGCAGAAAGAAACGAGTTATAAATAGATTCATGTACGAGTATACGCGAAGAAGCTACACACACTTGTCCTTGATTAAAAAACGAGCCAAACATTGTCCAGTCTACTGCAATATCAATTTCGCTGTCTTCAAAAATCAGAAGCGGAGATTTCCCTCCCAGTTCAAGCGAAACTCTTTTCATCTCTTTTGCACACTGCTGATAAATACGTTTGCCTGTTTCTGATCCTCCTGTAAAAGAGACTTTGGCTACGTCATTGTGTTCAACTAGCGTACTTCCCACTTCACCGTCTCCCGTAAGTAAATTAAACACGCCTTCTGGTATACCAGCTTTTTTACATAGTGAAGCTAACTTTAAAAAAGAAAGCGGCGTTAATTCTGACGGCTTAAACACCACCGTATTTCCAGCTGCTAATGCAGGAGCCAGCTTCCACATGCCAAGCAACAAAGGAAAATTCCAAGGAACGATTAGCGCGCATACGCCAATCGGTTCTTGAATGATTTTACTGTTTGTGTCGTCGAACATGTCCTTTGTCCACGGCTGATTTTCTTCTATTAAATTTGCGTAATATCTTAAACAATTAATCGTATCTTCAATATCTAACTGTGCTTCTTTTATCGGTTTTCCAGCATTTAATGTTTCTGTTTCAGCGAATATACTCGCTTCATTTTCTAATAAATTTGCTAGTTTCGTAAGCACCTCTACACGCAGTGACTTATTTTTCTTCCATTCACTCTGCTCAAAAGCCTGCTTTGCTTTACCTACCGCTTCTTCTACTTGTTGAAGCGATGAATCAAACACTTCCGCTATGATCTTATTGGTCGCTGGGTTGATTATTTCTCTTTTACATGGTTTTGCTTGCTTCTTATCTATTTTTACATTTACTTGCCCGTTCATAGTCAAACACTCCTCATAGAGAACTCTTATATAAAAGTGGGAAGATAATAGTACCTTCCCACTTTTACCATCTTGTTTTTATTCAGTCGCGTGCTTTCACTAGCAGCGCTTCTTCTTCTTTTTCTTTTTTTCTTAACGCAATAAGCGTGATAAATTCATAGACAATGTTAGCGGCCGCTGCTGCTGTAATTTGCCCATGGTCATAAGCTGGCAGTACTTCTACTAAATCAAAACCGACAAAATCAATATTTGTTAAGCCTCGAACAAATTGAAGCGCATCGTCAATACTTGCACCTGAGACTTCAGGTGTTCCCGTTCCCGGCGCGTAAACTGGATCTAAAAAGTCGATGTCAAACGAAAGAAACACGGGTCCTTCCCCTACACGCTCATGAATAATGTCTAGCATTCTTTCAACGCCAAATTTTTTATATTCATTTGTCGTATACAGAGCTAAACCTAAGTTCTTTGCATCCTCTAAATCTTCAATACCGTATAGACCGCCTCGCATACCGATTTGAATCGAGCGCGACACATCGATTAACCCTTCTTCAATTGCTCGTCTGAATACGGTACCGTGATTGTATTTTTGTTCAAAATAACTATCCCACGTATCAGAATGAGCATCAAACTGCAAAAGCGCTACGGGTCCGTGCTTTTTCGCGATGGCACGAAGCTCACCAAGCGTCATCGAATGATCACCGCCTAGTGAAATAGGAATAATACCTTCATTCACAACCGGTGCTAGCCCTTCTTCAATTTTTTTATATGTTTCTAAAATATATCCGGGAACCACTGATAAATCGCCGTAGTCCACGCCTGAAATGTAATCAAAAATATTAATCTTTTGTTCTGGGTTGTACGGGCGAAGCAAAATGGAGAAATCTCGAATAGCTTCCGGTCCAAAGCGTGCTCCTGTTCTAAAAGATTGCCCTGAATCGAATGGAATACCCGTCACAATAAAATCCATCTCTGAATTTACTTGTTCTACGTACGGAAGTCTCATAAACGTCCGAGGTCCGCAAAAACGCGGAGATTCAAATGAATTTTTCGGCTGATATTTTGGCATGATTTGTTCCTCCTAATGAGTTTCATTCATTAGCGCCATATCATCATTTTAGATACTGACGCTTTTTATTTAGATACTTTTTATTAATGCAAAATGTATGCCAATTTTTATCGCCTTATTTCATGCAATTATGTACGATTTTTAATTCATAATAGAATCAAAACAAAAAAACCGATTCATTATTGAATCAGTTAATTCATTTTGAATTAAATTTTTCTTATTTAATATTGTACTTTCGTAAACGTCTTACAACCGTAGGCTGACTGATTCCTAATGCATCTGCCATTTCATACGTCGTTTGACACTGGCGATAAGCACGAATCAGCCAATTTTTCTCCACTTCTGCAAGTGCTTGCTGAAGCGTCATTCCCTGAGAGGTTAACGTATCAAGGGCCTCCCATTCTTCTTTTTCACTTCGGGTATTTTCTGAATAAAACGGGAGGTCTTGAGGCGATATGATGTTTTCATCCGTTGTTAATACAAGACGTTCAATTGTATTTTCAAGCTCGCGCACATTTCCAGGCCACTGATGTTCAACTAATTGATTTAATGCTTCTGCATGAAAAAATTTCTTCATGTTATATTTTTCATTTTGTTTATGTAACACGTGATAAAGCAGAGCCGTGACGTCTTCTTTTCGCTCGCGAAGCGGAGGAATGGTGATTGGAATAACGTGTAAACGATAAAATAAATCTTCTCGAAACGTTCCTTTTCTGACCATTTCTTCAAGCGGCTGATTTGTGGCTACAATAAGCCTGAAGTTTACGTGTTTGACGCGTTCACTGCCAATTTTGGTGATTGTTTTTTCTTGCAGCACCTTTAATAGCTTCACTTGCATATCAAGGGGAAGTTCCCCTATTTCATCTAAAAAAAGCGTGCCGTTATGTGCTAATTCAAACTTTCCTATTTTCCCTTTTGTACTTGCACCTGTAAAAGAGCCTGCTTCGTATCCAAATATTTCAGATTCAAACAAACTAGACGGAATGGCTCCGCAGTTGATTTCAATAAACGGCTCTTTTTTTCGTTCACTTCCATAGTGTAAAGCACGGGCAAAAGCCGTTTTACCAACACCCGATTCACCTAGCAGCACAACCGTTGCATCGCTGTCTGCCACGCGATTAATAATAGACCATACTTTTTTCATCGATTCACTTCGTATGACCATATCATTTGACTGCTGTTCCCGAAGCTCTTCCACTTCTAGCTGATATGTTTTCATTTTCACTTCGAGCTGCTGATAATCTTCTTTTAAGCGCTGAAGCTCTGTTAAATCATGTGAAAAGCTGATTACTCTTTTCATACACCGATATTCATCATACACGGGAATACCGGTTGCCATTACAACTTTACCCGTTTCTGTTTTTTGCATCAGCTGTACTTCTTTCTTTTTCTTTAACACTTCAATCGTAACAGAAGGTGAAAATATCCCGCGGTCTTGCAATTCGTATACGGTTTGTCCCACTAACTCTGACACGTCATACCCGTATATATCACGGCAGTTTTGACTCGCTCGTAAAATACACCCTTTTTCATCAGTGATGACGATATTGTCGTTAGAAGCATGCAAAATAGCTTCAAGCTCTCGTTCAATCATTCTTATTCATTCCTCCTTTTTACTTAATCTGATTTTTCTAACATTTATATCTTTTATTTTATCAGTAAACTCGCTTATTCAACATAAAAAAGCTCCTTAAATAGGAGCTTTTTGTTCAAGATAGCTGCTTCATTTTTTGTTTAAACAGAGCTACTTTTATCATAAAATAAGTGATATTTTCAGGTAATTCTTCTTTGATTGGCTTTAACTTTTCATCGCCCACTGAGGAAGCAGCTTCTAAAATAAGCTGTTCGTCTTCATCCGAAAGAAAAGGTGACCAGTCAATTTCTTTTTCTTCTTCGGCGCATTTAAACAAATGATTTTCAATGGTAATGCGGCTCAATTCACGTTCTGCAGCAATTTCATCTAACGATTTTCCTTGCTGAAATAGCTCATATGTTACTAAATGAGACCCTTCTTTTGATGAAGCTCTTGCTTTTTTCGGAGCAGGCGCTGACACTTCTCGCTTTCGGTCTGGATGTTCTTCACAAAACTGTTTGATTTCAGCTGTGAATCGTTCTCCGTATCGCTCTTGTTTTTGTTCTCCCACTCCTTTTACAGTGGCGAACTGTTCAAGAGTTACCGGAAGTTTTGTACACATATCATGAAGAGTATCGTCTGAGAAAATAACAAAAGGAGGCACGCCGGCTTCGTCTGCCAGCTGCTTTCGAACGGAGCGCAAATAAGCAAACAGCTCGTCGTCTTGGACAATTTGCTTCACTTCCATTTGTTCTTTTCTCATTACTTTTTCCGTACCAAGAAGCACGCCTTTTCCTTTGGCCGCTACGGATAAGGTAGGAAATGACCCTTGTCCTACTAAAATAAACTGCTCTGAAATCAAATACTCAATAAAATCGCTTACTTCTTTAGCCGATCGGTCGCTCATGACGCCGTACGTTTTCAGCTTGTCAAAACCAAAATCAACTACTTTTTTATTTCGAGAGCCCGTTAATACTTGAGCAATCATCATTTTACCAAAGCGTTCGCCCATACGAATCATACAAGATAATACTTTTTGCGTATCAACCGTTACGTCTATTTCCACACGATCATCCGTACAGTTGCTGCAGCGGCCGCACTCATGCACTTCACTTTCTCCAAAATAATGAAGAATATACGCCTGCAAACATCCTTCTGTATGACAGTAGTTCACCATACTTTGCAGCTTTTCAAGATCTTGAATTTGCTTTTTAGGATTCGACGTTGACTGTTCAATTAAAAAGCGCTGCACGCGAATATCCTGAGGTGAATAAAGCACGATACACTCACTTGGCAGTCCGTCACGACCAGCACGGCCCGCTTCTTGATAATAGCTTTCCATATTTTTCGGAAGCTGATAGTGAAGAACAAAGCGAATATTTGATTTGTCAATCCCCATTCCGAAGGCAGAGGTAGCCACCATCACCTGCACATCATCTTGCAGAAAGCGGTTCTGCTCTTCATCACGGCTGTTCCCATTCATACCAGCATGGTATTTTGATACGTTAACTCCTGACTTTTGCAATCTAGCATGAAGCTCTTCAACATCTTTACGCGTAGCGGCATAGATGATTCCTGCTTCTTGGTCATTTTTACGGATATACTGCTCGATATAGCTGATTCGATCCTGACCTTTTACCACAGCGAACGATAAATTTTCACGTTCAAACCCCGTCATCACCGTGTACTCTTCGTTAATATGAAGAGCTCGGCAAATATCTTCACGCACTTGAGGCGTCGCCGTCGCCGTCAGCCCCATCACAATCGGAGCGTTAGACAGCTTGCTGATCAGTTCATTGATGCGTAAGTAACTCGGTCTGAAATCATGGCCCCACTGTGAAATACAGTGCGCTTCATCTACCGCTACAAGCGGAATAGGAAGCATTTGAAGCTGTTCTAAAAATTGCGGAGACTCCAGTCGTTCCGGCGCTACATAAAGCAGCTTATATTCCCCAAGCGCGACTTCTTCTAAGCGCTGCTGCACCTCCGTGTGTGTCAGCGAGCTGTTAATATACGTAGCCGGAATACCAGCTGCATTCAGCGTATCCACTTGGTCTTTCATCAAAGAAATCAACGGAGAAATCACCAGTGTTGTACCTTCTAGTAATAATGAAGGAATTTGATAACAAAGCGATTTCCCTCCTCCTGTTGGCATAATACAAGCGGTATTGTGCCCTTCTAAAACATAACGAATCGACTCTTCCTGTCCTTTTCGAAATGAATCATAGCCAAAATAGGACTGTAAATGTGTTAAAGCTTGTTCAAATTGCAAAATAGCGTCCTCCTTTAATAAGTAGAAATAGTCGTTGAGGGATCCATTGGAAAGAATTGAGACGTAGAGTTTTATTTTATCAAATCTTATAGGAAGTTGCACAGAATTCGTTGATTTAAGGTTATAGCAAAAATGATAAGCGAAAAGCCCTCAATTTATAACTCTCTTTCCTATTACAAACAGTCTTTTTATGTATGTCAGGACTCCTTTCCTAAAAATCTTTCCCCATTCCATTCTTTTTTCCTGTATACTTAAGAATAGGAAAGAGGTGCTTATCACGAGACATCCTGTAGAAACGATTTATTATTTAGAAAATCCACAGCGTAATATTTCAACATATGCTTCGACAACACAGTTAACGGTTGAGTCTGTTGTGAAAGATGTGTTTGGTGTTGCTTGCGTAGCAGATATTAAAATTATGCTCCAATATAATAAAGAATTCCGCAAAAGTATTAGTCAATTACACAATGCAATAGACGATGATCTTACGTTAGAAATGGTTTTTCGAGTTGCTTCAAAAGAAGATTTGCTTCGATTTAAAAAAAGTTTACTTGAAAGTAGCTTAGATGACGCAGAAACGTCAATAGACTGTCCATTCAGTGCAACCATTCAATTACAAGATGGTCGATATACATGGAACGAGTCTACTTCTGTTTATGAAAAACAAAAAGAACGTCTTTCATCTTAAATTTCTCTATTTTTATGTATGCAAAAAGCCTGGATCTTAGCTGTTTAAGATCTAGGCTTTTTGCAGTTTGCACTGTATCTTAAAAGGTCAAAAAAACGATGCAGGAAAAAGGCTAACTAAAGGTTCTTCCTGCTTATCCTTCACCAGATTTCCCTTAAAAATAAAAGCACTTTTCCCTCTTTTTCTATGTTAGACTTTTTAACTCAATTTCATGAAATAGGTTTTATCTCTTCCAATAACGTGTATACACAAAACAAGGAGATAAGTTACTTAAACTTCTCTTCATTACTCAACGGATTCGAGAAAGTTGTCTATCATACAAGGAGGTTTTTTGAAATGGTAAATGTAAAAGTAGTTGAAAATGGCGTACAGGCAAAAGATACAATCGAACAATTTTTGCGTGAAGGATTTACAAAAGACGAAGTTTATTTACTTGCACACCATCAAGATCGCTCCGAGGATTTAACAGCTGCAACAAATACAAACAATATCGGTCTTTCTGAACAAGGTGTTTTTGATGCGATTGCGAATGTGTTTCGTTCTCGAGGAGACGAGCTTCGTGCCAAAATGCGTTCATTAGGATTATCACAGCCGGAAGCTGAACGCTATGAAGAAGAATTAGATCACGGTAAAGTAATCGTCGTTGCATCAAAAGTTGCTTAATCTAAAAGCCCTACAGCAGGGCTTTTTTATTTTTGTCTTCCTCCCTCCTTACCCTTTCATTAAAGAAGTCATCCCTACATATGATTATGAAGATAAGAGTTACTGTGAGGAGTGATATATTTGATTATAGGAATTGAGTACACAAAACGTGTAAAAAATGGATTAGTCGTTAAAAATATTCCTTACAAGATACACGATAAACCTTGTGATGAAGGCTGCTGTAAAAATGATAAAACGATAGGCGTCAGAGACAAATTAAGGGTTAATTGGCTGTTGAATGTTTTTATGCCTAGCAAAAATATAACGGTATTTAATTATAAATATTGGTCAGAGGAATTAACTTCTTTATGGAGAGAGCATCGGAGAAAAACGATATAACACACCCGATAAAAAATCTCCTTGATGAGCAAGGAGATTTTTTTCTATTTACTTCATTTTCTGGCCCCGACGTATTTATTACGCATTGCCACAATTTTTATACCTTTAGATGTGGTGACAGTAAATGTACTATCATCATTATAAATGGCTGCGTGAGATGCTTTTCCTTCCACTCATCATAATCAATTTTATATGTAACATTTCTTAGCTGTGTTTATCCTTTTCTGCTGAAGGCAATAATGAAGAAGCATAAACTATATAAAGGGTGAAAAGTTATGATTAACGTCATTGAGACACTACTTGATTATATAAAGAACTCTTCTACAGATGATTCGCCCCCTCCCCCACATATTGGTGAGGCTATGGGATGCTGGTTATATTTCACTGCTTTAGCGGAAGAAGTACCCGCCTTAGAAACCTGTCTTAATACAACAACCAACAGTGAACTGCTTAAGCTTATTCAAGACTCAAAAAACCTGGCTGAATCTCAGATTGATACCCTGAAAAAATTAATGGTTAAAGAAGGAATTCTACTTCCTGAAATACCGGCTACCAAGCCGAAATCCGACCCTAACAGCATTCCATTAGGAGCAAAAGCAACGGATTCTGAAATCGCTAACTTAATATCTGTAAAGGTTGCCTCTAATATCGTCATGTGCAGCACGAATATGGGACAGTCTATTAGAACCGATATTGGATTAATGTGGCTAAAATTCCACACTGAAAAGGTCATATTAGGATCAAAAGTGAAAAGTCTGATGCAGCAAAAAGGCTGGCTTAAAATTCCACCTTATTATTATTCACCTGGAGCACCTCATAACTAATTGAAGTGTTTTAAGGTAAGCAGCATAGATAACCTTATATCTAACACATTTAACGAGGTGCTTGAATATGGATTTCCCTACAATTCATACAAATTTTTGGGACGCAGTCATTGGTGTTCCTGTCGTATTAATCGTGACGCAGCTGATCAAATGGCTTTTCCATCCTAAAAAGCAATATGTTCCGACTATTGCTTTAGCTGTTGGCGTGCTTTTTTCAGTATTTATCAGTCACCCTCATCATATTATTGCCGGATTGTTTATGGGATATTTTTATGGATACGCTGCAATTGGCAGCTATGCCGGTCTTAAAACAACGTGGAGAACGATTAGAAAAGATACGTCTCCTTATTCATCAGACTAAAAACCAGCGAAATATTTCGCTGGTTTTTAGTCTTCACTACTTATTTCTTCTGCTCCTAGCTCTTTAGCTAAGTGAACAACCGATTGATTGATTTTCCATACGTAATAAATGTTATGCAGCAGCTGAAGATGCTGTAAATTTCTTGATTGGACGGACGTATCAAAATAATCTAAAGATTGTTCAATTTTTTGTCTGACATCTTCAACCGTGTATACATACGTTCCTCTTTCTCCTCGTAGGGCTTTTTCAAGCTGAGTGAAGTTGTTTGTCACTTTCTCTTCCACTTCCTTTACTACGCCATGAAATTCTGCTTCCTTATAAAAAGCCTCGTTTCTAGTAGAAGAAGCTACCAAATGCTTGGCGTAATAATTAATGGCGGTAAAAACGGTCAAAAATTGCTGAAGACGTGAACGGCCAACGAAACCTTTGATAATAGGATCTGAATCAACATGAAGTTGTTTTAGCTTTTTTTCTAATTCCATTCCTTTATCAGCTAAATTGGCAAACGCATACTGCTTCGTAAAGCGATGCAAATAAGTGTGAACAAATTCTTTTAAAGCCGCTACGTATTCTACTGAGGTGTCGGTTATTTTATCTCTTGTTCTTTTAGGGAACACAAGAGCAGATACGGCTAAACCAATTCCAACTCCTACAACTGTATCTAATACGCGAGCTAGTAATAAACTCTCTGAAATCCCCCCAAGAAGCATGTCATACATAAAGGCCAGCATCATCGTAATCCAAAAGCTCATAAACGAATACGTAATAGGAAAGAAATAAAAAGCCATAAACACACAGATAAAAAGCAGCGTTATTTCAAGTATCCCGGGTGAGACAAAGCTTGCGACAACAAAGCCAACAGCTGCTCCTAAAAGCGTCCCTACGCTTCGCTGCACAGCTTTTACAAACGTACTTCCTATCGTTTCTGTACCAAGAAGCACTAAATAGCCTGCTAACAGCGCCCAATATTGATGCGATGGAGATAAAAAAGAGCCAAATATTAATGTCGCAACAGCAGTGATGACCGCTTGAATAGACTTTTTCGTAGATGGTTTTAATCCCTTTTCTTCATCATTGTCCTCTTCGTCTTCTTTTTCTTCCGCTTCTTTTTGAGGCTGTTTTTCTTGCTTCACAATTGCTTGCTGCAGCTCATAGGCTTCATCAATCACGTGATTTGATATCGTTTCGATACGGCGGATTAAGTAAAGCCAGTCTTTATACCTTTTGTCTTGAGGTTCGAGTTCACTTAATTTTTGGCGCAGCTCTTGCAGATGCTGAGCTGCATCTGTTAAAGAATGAGTAGGATTTTCATTTAATACTTCTGCTTCACGAATCGATTCCACTAGCTTTAACAGCAGCTGCTGAATATCAAAATGATTAAATGCCTTTAATTCACTGAGTTTTCGAATTGCCGGGGAATATGTCTGAAGCAGCATAACTGTATCAAATACATAAAGGCGCATTTGTTCAGCTGTTACGCCAGGCCATATGTCGTGAGGATCAGTATTTCCAAGCTCTTCTGATGCTACACGTGCATACTCCGCTAGTTTTTTAATATTGCGGTTGTATTGTTTGATTTGAGATGGTTCAATTCGTTTCTTTTGAATTAACTCAATAATTAAATCAAGCACCAAATTCACTTGAATATGAAATGATTTCATTGAAGACCTCAGCACGTTGGCAGGTCGGTCTTTAAAGATAACAAAATTATAGATAAATGCACAGCAGGCTCCTACTACAACGCCAGCTAACAGCCACGGCAGCTGAGAAAATGTGACGTGTAAAATAGAAGCAAAATAAAACGACATAAATGCTACCATCGACAGAGAAAAATAGCGAATACCAAATTTTTGTAAATAAAAAGACAAAAACACCAACAGAACGAGAAAAATATTTTCTGCTTGTCCATATCGTGATAAAAACGAGCCAATTCCGAGAGAAACGCCGCTGGAAAGCGCTACTAAGCCTGTTGTCACTTTTTTTGCTTTTGTTGTTTCATCATTCACAACCAATATACCCATCAGGCCGATTACACCTGCTAAAATAGAAGCGGTAATTTGTGAGCTTCCCGCTGCTTTTAATACAATCAGCATAATAACAACCGCTGTAATGACGCTGATCGTAGCTTTAGAAGCCGTTTTGAGCCTTTTTCGTCCAGGGTCTGCAGCGACTAAGCGGCTAAACCAATATGAAAAAATAAACACCCTCTCCTTTCGTGCTGTAGAGTTCTTTGTAGAAAGAGTAATATTATTACTTATACCCTTTTTTATTCTTTTCTATCGAATGTAAGCACGTTTTCACACTATAACATTGCGAAGGACTAAAGAGCTAAACAAATGCTTAAAAACACATCTGTTTTCGGTCAGATGTGTTTTTAAGCATTAATCAGTACTTACAGTGTAAGAGAAGAAATTTCCCACCCGTTTGTTAATGGATTTCTCTTTAAAGTAAAGACCACCATTGTCTTTTGAGCCCCTTTATCTTCGTAATAAATAAGGCAATCTACGGCGATTTTCTCTTTTGTTTTATACTTTTTTGCATGAAATAAGTCCGTTTTATAATAAATAGTGGAGATACTATGCAGTTTTGCCCATAGCTTATGCTCTTGCTTCACGCGCAAAACCGGCTGCATCAAAGCATCATCATCTTGCTTTAATCCTGTTAAAAACATATTTACGACTTCTGCCGGCTCAGCTTTTAATGCGTATTCATCAAGCTTTCCTCCTGCTTTTAATACCATTAACTGATGACCTGGATCCACATTTTGAGACTTGTGAGTCGTACTTCCTGCAAAATGAATGCAAAAATGACCGGGGAACCCATTGTCAAGCGCACCGGCTCCGTGAGGCATTCCGTTCATGGAAGCTGCAAGCATTTGACCTTTAAACGGAATGAGAACAGCTCTTCGGTTCCAGCTCCATTTCCCATTATATAAGTGCTTCATTACTTTCGTATCTTGACGTGTAAGCGGCTGAACATCTGCATGGTGTGAGCCTGCTCTTCGCTGCACATAAAAGTAAAAACCGGTTTCTACATCGATAACTTTAAATTTTTTCCCCTTTGGCAGCAAGCTTTCTACACGTTTCCACTTTAATACTTTTCCTGTGTCACTTACCGGAAAGTACGTAAGGTTTTCTTCTGCTTTCATCTTTTGGGGCTGCACAAAAAAACTAATAAGCATAAAGACTAAAATCATTAATTTTGTCATTGTCTACCCTCATTACCTTGTAGTTTCTCTATGTAATATGCGAAAGTACACATACAATTATAAATAGAAATTTTTACACGCTCGCCTCATGGAAAATAATACAAAAAAGAGCTTGTGAATCCTATACATTAAACGGTTCATTTTATTCATACTAACAGGTGAAAGCGAGGTATATGATATGAATTTCACTTGGATGGTTGGACTTTTAATGCTTATTCAACCTCTTTCTGCACAAGACCACCTATCTATTACTCATGACGGTAAACCAATTGAACAGATTGAACGAGACAAAGTGGCCGTGCCTCTTCTTCCTGTCCCTATGGTTGATTATGATCGATACAATCTTCTTCTAAAAGAATTGGATAAAAAAACATATAGAGAGCCCATAAATGCCCGCATTGATAAAAGCGGACAAATTGTTCCTGAGCAAGCGGGTGTCAAACTATATCATAAAGATTTTGCGGAGAAATTTTATACTTATTTTTTTAACGGCGGTACGTCAACATTAGAAATCCCGACGCTTCCTGTTCCGCCTCGCGTAGATAAAGAGCTGCTTGCAACGATTCGAATTAAGCAAATCGGTCATTATCATACGGTATTTAACCCTCATAATAAAAATCGTTCTCACAATATTTCTCTTGCGGCTGAATCATTAGACAGCAGCGTCATATTTCCTGGGGAAGTTTTCTCTTTTAATCAAACCGTCGGAAAAAGAACGGCAGCAAAAGGGTATATGCGTGCCCCAATCATTGTAAAAGGAGAGTATTCTGAAGGAGTTGGAGGAGGAATTTGCCAAGTTTCTTCTACCTTATTTAACGCCGTCGATAACGCTGGCGTAACGATTACGCAGCGTTACTCACACAGCCGCAGTGTTTCCTACGTACCTCCTGGGCGAGATGCTACCGTCAGCTGGTATGGACCTGACTTTCATTTTAAAAATACGTATAGTGATCCTTTGTTGATTCGAGCGCAGGTGCACGGGGGAGTCGTAAGCGTGGCCGTTTACTCTACTGATGCGATTGAATATAAGCCTCGCCGCGTGCCTTGGGCTTCTATTGATCAATTGCCGAAAGAGAAAAAAATTGAATCGCATGTTGATGCTGAACCTGCCGATTAATCATCTCTTCCAGCATTTTATAATGAACATAAAAAAGCCTAAAGGGTATCCTTTAGGCTTTTCAGTGATATAATTAGCAGCCGTAGCCGCCACCATAACCACCGCTATAACAACTACATCCGATAATTACTAATAGAATAAATAATACAACTAATAAAGCGAAACCAGAACCAAATCCACATCCAGCATTAGACATACAAGCACTCCCTTTCAACGTGATTTTCTGTTGCTAAAACAAAGAAGGTTCAAACATGGGGTGTTTCTCATGGATAGCTTATTGTATGTCTGCCTAGACGTTTTGGTTTGCTGTTCTGCTCATTTTTTAAAAATTGGGCTTGTTTTCGTCTTTACAACTCGAAAAATGTAATTCCGTAAAAGTAAAGCTCATTTCCACTCTTCCTTTAAAATCGCGTAATAATATTCATCCCACCATCCTTTTTCAATTGGAATACATTTTTTAAAATACCCTTCTCTTCTCATCCCGATCTTCTCCATAACACGATAAGAAGACGTATTCTCAGGTTGACAAGTAGCAATAATCCGATGCAGTTTCATTGTGTTAAAGCCATAGTCCACTATTGCTTTTGCCGCTTCTGAAGCATATCCTTTCTGATGATAAAGAGAATTAAATACCCAGCCAATTTCATAAGTATGGTCCCCAAAATAGTTAAAAAAGACGATATGACCAATTAGGATTTTTTCGTTTTTTAATACAACTGGAAAATTTTTAACACTTTCTTTCATATTTTCATTTACAAATTTCTTCGCATCATCCTTACTAAAAACACCTTCTGGTATGTACTTCATGACATTAGCATCAGATGTATATGTGTAGACATCTTGCCAATCTTCATATTTAAATTTGCGTATTAGTAGTCTGTCAGTCTCAATGTTCATGTGGTTCTCCCCTATCTCAAAGCTATCTTTCTATACGCTTGTTTCGATAGTGAAGATATAAAAACCTCTTTGCACCAAGTTACTATTGCTTTTGCTGACGCTTTTTTAAAACAAGATAAAGTGACTCTACGAAAAAGAAAAACAAAAGAGAAAAAAGGACAAATAATTCGGCCACTTCCATTACACGAAACGGGCTTAAAGCATTGTATAGTGCCTGCAGTACGTTCGTTCCTTGAAAAAGATCAATTCCTACAGAAAGAGCGATCACAGATCCAAATAGCAACAGGCTAACTCCAATAATCTTCATTATTTTCTCTCCTCACCTAATCATTACTTACCTCATAGGGTCGTCATTTTCATTTGCCGTCATGCAAAAGATATTTTGTTAAAAATTACATAATTATACGATTTTTGGTCAAATTAATAAAAACTATAGTAAGGGTGTTTTCATTTATGCCTTCGTTCTTTAAAAATCAAAAGTCTAAAAATAAACTTCAACCTCAGGCAGATCAAACGAACAACGAACAAACAGCTTCTTCTCTTAAGAATCTGCTGTCTGAGAACCTTACCCTCATTAAAGAGAAAACTGGAAACAGCTCAGATATTGTGATTCGCCATTTTAAACTAGGCGTCAATAACAGCTTGGCTGCTGCTATCGTCTACATAGAAGGGATTGTAGATAATCAAGCTATTCAAGATTACTTACTGCAGTCTCTTATGAAAGATAATCAAAAAAATGACCTAAACGATCAAAATGCATTAGAGTTAATTTCCGAAGACATCGTAACAATTGGCAACGTATCGTTTGCAGACAACTGGAATGATTTACTTTCTTCTTTGATGTCAGGAGACAGCCTTCTTATTGTCGATGGCATAAACCGCGTACTAAGCGTGAGTACACAAGGCGGTGAAAAGCGTGCCATTGCAGAATCTACTACACAAATGGTAGTTCGAGGACCAAAAGGTGCCTTTACTGAGTCTATCGGCACAAACTTAGCCATGGTGCGCCGAATTATTAAAACACCTGACTTATGGCTAGAGTCGATGAAGATTGGCCGGGTAACTAAAACGGATGTCACTATTATGTATATTCATGGCATCGCAAACGATAAAGTCGTAAAAGAAATTCGAAAGCGATTAAAAAACATTGATATTGATAGTATTTTGGAATCAGGTTATGTTGAGCAGCTAATTGAAGATCAAACGGTCACTCCTTTTCCAACTATTTATAATACAGAAAGACCCGATGTGGTGGCGGGTAACCTTTTGGAAGGAAGAATTGCTATTTTTGTGGACGGAACTCCTTTTGTACTTATTGCTCCAGCATTGTTCATTCAATTTTTCCAATCGGCTGAAGATTACTACGCACGCTTTGATATTGCCACATCCATTCGTCTTTTACGGGTGTTTATGTTTATGATTTCACTTATCGCTCCTGCTACGTATGTGGCGGTTACGACATTTCATCAAGAGATGGTACCTACAACGCTTATCGTAGCTCTTGCGGCACAGCGAGAATCCGTTCCATTTCCCGCGTTCGTGGAAGCTTTTTTTATGGAAGTCACCTTTGAAATTTTGCGTGAAGCAGGGATTCGTTTACCAAAAGCTATCGGCTCTGCTGTATCGATCGTCGGAGCTCTTGTTATTGGGCAAGCAGCGGTTCAAGCAGGGATCGTCTCACCAGCTATGGTTATTATTGTATCGATTACAGCGATTGCTAGCTTTGCCACACCGTCTTTCGATATGGCTATTTCAGCGCGTTTAATTCGTTTTTTATTTATTCTAGGCGCGGCTACGTTCGGTTTCTATGGCATTATCCTTATTCTTTTAATGGGAGTTGGACATCTGTGCAGCTTACGTTCATTTGGTGTTCCTTATATGACGCCATTAGCACCGTTTATTCTTGCTAATAATGAAGATACATTGCTGCGGTTACCTTGGTGGACGATGAGAAGAAGACCTAAATTAATTAGTGATAACAAAGTTCGTCAAAGCAAACATCAAAAGCCTGAGCCTCCTTCTTCAAGAGGCATGATTAACCAGGAAATGGAAGAAGATGATCAAAATGAAACGTAAAAGTTTATTTTTACTGTTAATGACCATAATGATGGTATTGCTTACTAGCTGCTGGAGTAAAAAAGAGTTAACGGATCTTGCACTTGTATCGGCAATGGGCATTGATAAAACGAAAGATGGGCGGTATGAGCTTACCTTTCAAATTATTAACCCGGGAAATGTAGCTGGTTTACAAGGGGGCGGCGGTACCCAAAGTCCGCCTGTTACGATCTATTCTGCTTCCGGTGATAATTTAGTTGAAGCAAGCAGACGCGCTTCAGCTAGAATTTCCCGAAGACTTTATTATGCCCATACCAACTTAGTCGTGATCGGAGAAAAACTAGCGCGTGAAGAAGGAATTAACATTCTTATTGATTCTATTGACCGCGATCCTGAGTTTCGAATTACGACTTCCTTAGTAATAGCAAACCAGTCAAGTGCTGCTGATTTGGTAAAAGCACTAACGCCTGTCGATAAAATTCCAGCAAACAAAATTATGAAAACACTGGAGTTCACTCAAAGAAAATGGGGAGAAAATCTAAAGGTTTCCTTTCAAGAAGTGATGAGATCTCTCGAATCTCCCGGAGGAGAAGCACTAGTCTCGGGTTTTCGTTTAATTGGAAATCCTCAACAAGCAGAAAAATTAGATAACCTCCAGCAAAGCGCACCAGAAGCTACCCTTCGTGCTTCTGGCATTGCTGTTTTTAAAAATGGAAAGTTGATCGACTGGCTGTACAATAGTCCAGCCAGAGGCAGCGTTTGGATTCTTGATAAAATACAAGGAACCGATATTAATGTAGACTGGAAAGGAAAAAAAGAAGCGCTTGCCTATCAAACAGTTCGTCAAAAAACGGATGTATCTGTAAAAATGATCGAAGGAAAACCTTATGCGTCCGTTCACACTCGCGTAGAAGGTGATCTTGGAGAAGTGGAGGTCCCTGTTGATACACGTCAACCTGCTCTAATTAAAAAAATGGAAAAAGCTGCAGGTAAAGAAATAAAAAAAGAATTACAAATAGCTATTAAACAAGCTCAGACAGACAAAGTTGACATTTTTGGGTTTGGAGAAGCGCTGGAACGCACGCGCCCCAATCAGTGGGAGAAACTCAAAGCAGAATGGGATGATGTTTACTTTCCAAAATTGAATGTAGACGTTACAGTAGAAGCTTACATTCGCCGAACAGGTCTGCGCAATAAATCATTTCTTTCTAGCGTAAAAGAAAAACAACACTAAGATAAGGAGGTTCTGGCTATATGGAAAAAGCAAAAATTAGCGCCACTCAATTATTTATTCTCATGGTTTTATTTGAACTGGGAAGCGCCCTATTAGTCCCTCTTGCAATGGGAGCGAAACAAGATGCGTGGCTAGCTATTTTAATTGGAATGCTGTGCAGCTTTTTTTTCTTCTTAATCTATCATAAGCTCTATTCCTACTATCCGGACCTCCTGCCTACAGAGTATATGCAGAAAATTTTAGGTAAAGTACTGGGAACACTTCTTGCCTTCATATATATTGTGTATTTTTTATACGATGCATCGCGAGTTCTAAGAGATTTCGGAGAGATGCTTCTTACTTTTGCCTATCCCGATACCCCTTTATTTATTGCCAATGCTTTATTGATGCTGGTCATTATCTATATAACCCGAAAAGGAATTGAAGCAATAGCGAGGTCAGGAGAACTTCTGTTTATTTTTATGTATTTTCTGGCTATTGCAGGCTTCATCTTAATTATTAGCTCAGGATTAATTGATTTTAAGAACTTACAGCCGGTATTAAAAGAAGGAATACTCCCTGTTGCCAAAGTTGCTTTAACCGAAACGCTGTATTTTCCTTTCACAGAAGCTATTGTATTTACCATGCTTCTACCTTATTTAAGCAACCCCAAAAAAGCAAATGTCACCATGCTATGTGCAACGGGATTAAGCGGAATTAATCTAATTATTACGATGATCATTAACATTAGCGTACTTGGAGTTGATTTGACAACAAGATCTCAGTTCCCTCTTCTTAGTACTGTTCAAACGATCCAAGTAGCTGATTTTTTAGAGCGTCTAGATGTATTTTTTATGTTTGCTATGGTTATTGGGATTTATTTTAAAGTTAGCATCTTGTTTTATGCTTCTATAATAGGTACAGCTACTTTATTTAAAATTAAATCTCCTTCACGTCTAGCTTATCCTTTAGGCATCATTGTGTTATTTTTGTCGATTACAATCGCTAGTAATTTTCAAGAGCATCTTTATGAAGGATTACACGTAGCGAGATTTCTTTTACATATGCCTCTTTTTGCTATCGTACCTATGCTGCTTTTGATTATCGCCTTTTTGAAAAATAGGAAGAAGCAGCACAGATAGTATATCTCTAATAAATAGAAAAAATAGCTTTAAAATTATCGAGGTGATGTTCGTGTATATATGGTTTTATGATCATTTTGTTAATACCATCTTATTTCCGCTTACTTGTATCATGCTAGTGTGCGTATCATTAGGACTGTATGCATATTTTAAGCTGAAAAAAATAAAAAATTGATACTAGATGGCTATTTCTCTCATTCAAAACATGAAAGATACAATGAGATAAAAAGCAACTGTTATTCCTGCTGCAATTAAAGCTGGCTTTAATTTATATTTGGCATATTCAATAACAGATAAATCTAATATTTTGGCGATGGTATTCGTATCGTCGCTTAAAGGTGAAGAAAATGCTCCAAATGAACCGCTTGCAAATACTGCACCGATAATCAACGGCAAAGAAAGATCTGCAGAACTTGCAAGCGATACACCAAGCGGCATTAAAATCCCCCACGTCCCCCAAGCAGACCCGATAAAGTAAGAAATAGCAGCTCCAAACACAAACATAAAAGGAGTGACAAACATTTGGGGAATCCACTTAGAATGTACCGTCACGAAATTCGAAAAACCCAAGTCTTCTGTAACAGCGGATAATCCCCATACTACCGATAACAGCAGAATAACGGACATTAAATCATTGCCTCCTGTGATAAAACCATTAAGCAAATTCTGTAATGTAAAGCGCTGAAACAAGAAAAAAATGAAGGTAATTAACGTAGTCATAATTAAAGCTACTACCATCGCTTCTAGCACGTCTGCTTTAATAAATGCTTCAAAAAAGGTGTGACTCTTGTGATGTCCACTCCACCATGTTAAAAGTAAGGTAAGTGAAATCACAATAAGTAAAGGTAGTAACAGATTCCAAGGCTTAGAAGGCAAATCCTTCGATACGCAAGGATGACAATCATGCCAATCTTTTTCGTCTTCTTCCTCGAGCTTCATAGGAGCCGTAGATGTTGAATGATGAAAAAAGCTGAAATAAATCCCTACTAAAATAATCACAATCGAAAAGAAGTTATAAGGAATGCTTTGAATAAACAAAGAATAAGCGTCTTGTTTTATGCCTTGATGATCAATCGCCATTTGAATGATTGAGACCATATATCCTACAAATGCCGTTGCCACAGGAATTAAGACGATAACAGGAGTAGCAGTTGTTTCAATAACAAATCCTAGCTCTGCTGTCGTCATTTTCACTTTTTTCAGCAGTGCTCTCATGATGGGCGCGATCGTAACAAAACGAAATGTGGGAGCACTGAATGTTCCAATGGTTGAAACATAGGTTAAAATGAGGGCCTTTTTTCTTGTATCAATTCTTTCAGCAGCTGTTTCCACAAAACCTTTAACTCCTCCAGCCATCTTAATCATTCCGATAAGCCCTGAAAACGCGTATAAAAAGACGACGATTTCTATATTACTTTTATTTCTAAGAGCTTGTACAACGTAGTAAAGTAGCTTTTCAACACCTCCGATAATCGAATGATCAATCAAATAAGCGCCTACTAATAATCCTAAAAACAATCCTGGCAGCACTTGTTTCGTGAAAATAGCTATGGGAATAACAATTAAAAACGGTATAATTGAAAACCAACTAGATTCCATAGGACTCTCCCCTATCTTAAAAACCATATTAGATGTCTTCACGTATCGTTCATTAGCTTTTAATGTAACCCCAATATTGTGTGTATATTCACGAAAACAACACGTATAAGCAGTACTGTTTTAATAAAATATTTCTGATTACAAACAGCCCACTAAAACTCTTTATTTCTACAACAAAAAAGCAGTTTGCACATGCAAACTGCTTTTGAAAAGAAGCGGAAGACGAGGTTCGAACTCGCGACCCCCACCTTGGCAAGGTGGTGTTCTACCACTGAACTACTTCCGCGCATATATGAAAGTAAAGATGCGGGTGAAGGGACTTGAACCCCCACGTCATAAGACACTAGATCCTAAGTCTAGCGCGTCTGCCAATTCCGCCACACCCGCGTGTGAATTAAAAGATAACTCCAAAATGGCAGGGGCAGTAGGAATCGAACCCACACTGACGGTTTTGGAGACCGTAGTTCTACCTTTAAACTATGCCCCTAGAAATGATTTCTTCAAAAGAACCTCGTTTATTAACGACGCTATATTATAGTAAAACATATATGTAATTTCGTCAATAGGTCTTTTGATGAATCATAACTAGTACTAGCGGCTTCAAAAAAACTGTGAGGCATATCACAGCTTTTTACACATTCCCTTCCCCAGCTGCAGTCTTTTTTAATCTCCGCTATTTGTTTTTAGAGACTCTGCTGTAACACAGTACTATACAAAATGTCTCCAAAATCTTGTAAGAACCGAAAGAATATGTAGAATTGCAGATTTTACAGGAGGCACGTTTTTTTGAGAATCCGTATTAAAATCCACAGGTTCTCCCTCATTTCCTACAAGCATACTGTGAGAAATTTTGGTTTCAATAGCTCCTGTTAACTCGGCTGCAAATTCTTCACTATCTATCATAACCATGGATTCAGTGTTTAAAAATGCAGAACGTGAATCTAAGTTAAAAGAACCAACTGCACTTAAACGCTGATCATAAACAATAGATTTCCCGTGAATTGAATAAGGCTTTTGATATTCATAAAGCTTCGAACCAGCTTTTATAACGCGATTCTTTACTCCCAAGTATGCAGAAAAAGCCATAGCATTTGGAGTCGATGTAATAGAATTAGTTAAAATAATTCTTTGTACTTTGGGTTTTACCCGCTTATCTATATACTGTTCCATCTCTTTTGTTGGTACGATATAAGGACTTTGAACGACAATGGATTTTTCAGCTTGTTGGGAAAGCTTAATAAATGTTTTCCATATAAAAGGGCTTTTATTAATTCTTTGAATAGGATTTGTAATAAAAGAAACCTTTCTTGTAGGCATCGTTGATTCTCTCCATATAATATAAGGATGGACAAAAGGTTCGTTTGCTTTTTTGGCCTCTTCGTATTGATCTATCAACAATTTTTTTCCTGAAAGACCGCGAAATTGTTTAGTTTTCTTGAGCTTTGGAAAAGCTTTGCGTGTATACGGATGATTCCATAATTTCTTTATATACTTCTCCATTGAGAGAATAACACTATGACTTTCTTGCTTTGTGTTATAAATCAGCACATCACGGTCATAGACAAAATTTTTATCTGGTTGACTGGCCAAGTATTTATCTCCAATGTTTCGTCCTCCAATAATACCTAATTGGCCATCGACTACTATTATTTTATCGTGAAGACGATTATGCCATGTCCAAGGTTTAAAAATAGTAAAGGGCTCATAGTACTTTAATTCAATATTATTGTGGAAAGCTAGAGCATAAAGAACATTTTTTCTCTTACCTTTTAACCCATGAGAGATCCCATCTAACAGCACGCGAATACGTATACCTCGATCCGCAGCTTCGAATAAAGCGCCCATAAGTAAATCCGAAGAACGACCTTTACCGATGGAAAAATACGCAATATCGATTGTATGCCTCGCTTCTTGAATCATCTGCATCCGAACAAGCCCTGAAAAATAACCATTTTCCAAAAGCATAACTCGGTCTGTGGATTCTTTCTTCCCGTAAAAATTCTCAGTATTCATTACTTTTAAGTCTTTTCCCTTGTGCAAAGGGACATAAAACAGTACCACTGCAGTTACGAATACATATATGAAGTACAATACGACAATCATTATTAGTATGTTTATTAGCATGTTTCCTGTCACAATCCCTTTCCATTCTTATCGTTCTGTTTTTATTAGGATTCTTACTTTTTTAACTTCTATACCTTTTAAAATAAGAATGGAATGATGGATTATTTGTTACACTACTGTTGATTTCCGTGCAAGTCTTCGCCTTTCCTTCCATACAACAGCTAGAAGCAATTATATACACGAAACCTACGTTCACACTACCAGTAAAAAAAGCAGAAGTTCATTATCTTCTGCTTTTACAATTTATACTCACTATTGTGAACCTGCCTAAGTAAAACAGCGGCTCTTTTATTGATTAAGGTCGTTCTCCATATCTTTTATATCTTGCTGAAACTCTGTTAAACGCTGACGCTGTGTTTCAGAAGCATTTTCAAGCGCGTTTTCAATTTGCTGAGAGGCTTCATTCACTTCACCTATCGCTTGCTTCGCTTCATGTCCATACGATGCATCATTTTTAGCTTCATTTGCCTGTTCATATGCATCTACTGCTTCTTTATGCCCCTGCTGTGCTGCTTGAAACGATTGTTGTTTATCTTTGTTATATGGGAATTTTTTCATCATAGTGCTCCTTTCCATTTGTTTACTCTATAGTGTGGCATTTTTCCACTTATTCATACGACGTTTCAATAGGTTGAAGCTGCGTAAATATTCCGCGTAACGAATTCCTTTATTATTTAAGAGCGTCCAATGATATCTTTTATCCCTTGAAATACTTTCTATATTTTACATAAATGTATAATCACTTTCTTTAGCGGACATCATACGAGTAGCTTATTTGAACGTCAAAATATATTGGGGTTGACTGCATGCACTTGTTTCTTTCCTTTTTGATCATTTGTGCAGGGATTATATGGATGGAAATAAAAAGATTACCTCAACACTCTCATAAAAAGGAACGGAAAATTTTTATTGTATTCATGACAATCAGTATCATGATCGCTCTTGCAAAAATCTTTCGGCTGCCTCTACCGAACCCTTCTGATTGGGTAGAAGCAATGTTTCAACCTTTAAGTCACTTATTATTCCGTTGGATCACTTAATTAGTGTATATGGCAAAAGGATGTGCTCATTTTGCTTAATGAAATCAATATTTCGGCTACGCAATTTCGCAAGCTAGTAACTTTATATAGCATCGGAAGCACAATTATTGTTGTGCCTGCCGCTATTACGGCTGATGCTCATCAAGATGCCTGGATTGCAGCACTTTTCGGTGTAGCATCAGGAATTGGCTTAGTTTTGCTTTTTACCTCGCTAGGAAAAATGTTTCCAACGCTTACGCTGATGGAAATGAACGAAAAAATTTTAGGCAAACTGCTTGGAAAGATTGTTTCTGCTGTTTTTGTATTATCCAATTTATTTATCAGCAGTCAAGTTCTTTACTATGTAGGAAATTTTCTCACTACACAAATTCTTCCCTACACGCCGCTTACAGCCATCCACATTGCATTTATGGGTGTGGTCATCGTAGGAGTACGCCTAGGAATAGAGGTTATTGCACGAAGTGCCGAGATTTTATTCCCTTGGTTTGTCGGATTATTCGGACTTCTCATTTTATCTATGATCCCTCAAATTAAAATAGAGCATATTCAGCCTGTGTTCGAAATCCATCCAAAAGCTTTTATTCGGGCTGTTTTAACGTTTTTAAGCATGAGTTCTTTGACTTATACGATTTTGCTTATGATTTTTCCTTCCCATACACCAGACATAAAAAAGGCCACTCAATCTTTTTATATAGGGAATATAGCCGGTGGACTAGTGATGGTTACGTTAATCTTACTCGGAATTTTAGTGCTTGGTCCTTATTACTCCCAAATCACCATGTTTCCAAGCTATGAATTAGGAAGAAGAATCGATGTAGGAAACTTTCTTCAAGGAATTGAAGTAGTCATTGCTATTTTGTGGTTTATTACTCTCTTTTTTAAGCTTTGCATTTACTTTTACGCTACTCTTTTGGGGTTTGCCAATGTATTTCACATAAAGGACTACAAGCTATTTTCTTTTCCAGTCGCACTCATCATGATTACACTTTCCCTTATTGTGTATCCAAGCGTTTCTTATCAAAAAGATTGGGATACAAAAACGTGGATTCCCTACAGCTTACTTGTAGGCATCTTATATCCGCTTTTCCTTTTAATTGCAGGATTTATTCAAAACAAAAAGCAGCATTCTTCTAACAGCGACTAAAAAATCAAAAACCTTTAATAGAGAATGCACATTCAGTATAAGGAGTTATTTTTCTGGAAAATATAACATTAATTATTCATGTATAGGAGCTAGTCTATGCTAGGGGTATTGGGGTTACTTATTGTTTGCACGCTCGTCATTTGGTTTGAAGCACCTAACTTACGGCAAAAAAAAGCGAAGAAAGAATTATGGCTATTCTACACAGTTCTTGCAATTGGAATGTCCGTAAGCATCTGTAAAGCACTGGGTTTATATGTTCCAAATCCTTCTGATTTATCAGCTGCTATCTTCAGGCCAATCAGCATATTTTTACTTCATTTATTATCTTAATACGTAAGACGAGGAAGTGAATACCTTGAAACCTGTAGTTAAAATTTCAACGATTCAATTTCGCATGCTCGTTATGCTTTATACAATTGGAAGCACAATTGTTATTGCTCCAGCGGCTATGACTGTTGATTCTAAGCAAACTGCTTGGATTCCGGCTATCCTCGGAGTAGCATGCGGATTTGTATTAGTGAAAGTATATATAGCTCTCGGACTTTTATTTAAAGATAAAAATCTAGTAGAAATCAATGATGTAGTATTTGGAAAATATCTAGGAAAAGGTGTATCTTGTTTATTTGTCATATCTACTGTCATAACGTGCAGCCGTATTGTATACTACGTCGGGAGTTTTTTAAATACCCATATTATGATGGAAACGCCGCTGCTTGCTATTCACATTATTTTTATGCTTGTGGTTGTGTTCGGGGCAAGACTCGGTCTAGAAACAATTGCACGCTGCTGTGAAATCTTTTTCCCGTGGTTTGTTGGCCTTCTCGGGATTTTTATTTTTTCACTAACTCCTCAAATGAAACTTGAAAATCTTATGCCTTTAATGGACATTCACTTAAAGCCGCTGACTCATTCGGTTCTTATCTTTCTTAGCATTACTTATTTTACTTTTGCTCCTTTGATGATGATTTTCCCCCTTCATTTAAGAAAACCTGAAAAAGGAGCTAAAGCTTTAATGAGCGGAAGTCTGTTAGGTGGATTTATTATGGTAATTGTTATTCTCTCTTGTATAATCGTTATTGGTTCTTATCATTCTTCAACTACCATGTTTCCTGTATATGAAATGGCTAAGCGAATTGAGGTGGGAAATTTTTTGCAAGGAATCGAGGTAATTATTGCTATTATATGGTTTCTCACTCTTTTCTTTAAGGTTTCTCTTTATTTTCATGCTTCCATCGCTGGACTTTGTCATATTTTTAACATCAATGAAACTCGATTTCTAACGTTACCGATGGGATTAATTGTTACGACTTTTTCCATTATTGTGTACCCAACCATTACTTATCAAAAAACATGGTTAGCCGAAACGTGGATTCCCTATAGTTTTTTGATAGGAGCTTTATATCCTTTTATTCTTCTTATCATAGGATGGATCCGCTTTAAACCTGCTAAAATAAAAATAAAAATAAAAAAGATAATAAAATCCACATAAAAAAAGCAGGTAGTCACCTGCTTTTTTTATGCTTGAAGCGCTTGAAGCCCTGCTTGGTTTAAGAAATGCCAAGGCTTATTAAAGTGGGGCTGAAAGAAAAAGTCCATAAAGCCAAGCTCATCGATCGTCATTTCTTGCTGTACGCATACGGACAATGTATTGATTGCTTGAGTAGCATCAATTTTAGAAATAACCTGTGCGCCTACAATTCGTCTTGTTTCTTCTTCATATACTACTTTCAACGTAATATTTTCGTACGTTGGCATGAATTCAGGTCGGTTATTCTCTGATATTGTGATTCTTTTCACATTCATATCAAAAAGAGAAGCTGCTGCTTCAGTTATGCCGGTAGATGCAACATTGTAATCATAAATATGCAAGCCTGATGTTCCTTGTGTTCCCATATACTTAATCGTCGGCTTAACAAGGTTTTGAGCTACTAATGTTCCCATTCTAACCGCATTGGTAGCAAGTGGAATATAGGCATGTTTCTTAATCGGATTGTAATAAATGGCACAGCTATCTCCGGCAGCAAATATATCTTTTTTGCTTGTTTGCATATATTCATCAACCACAATTGCGCCGTTTGGAAGCATGTCTACTTGTCCTTTTACTAAGTCTGTATTTGGACGGAAGCCAACACACAGAATCACAAGATCCGCTTCGTATTCACCTTCAGTTGTCACTACTTTTTCAACAGATCCATCGCTGCCTACAAATTTAGTAACCGCTTGGTTTAATGCTAATGTAACTCCGCGATTTTTAAATTCCGTTTCCATCAAGCTTGTAAACTCTGGATCAAGATATTTATTTAAAATACGATCAGCACTATCAATAAATGTGACTTCTTTTCCATATACTTCAAATGCTTCTACTAATTCTGCACCGATATAGCCAGCACCAATTACGGCGATTTTTTTTGCTTGTTTTGCTTTTTCAATAATGTGATTAGCATGCTGATAATTTTTACAAAGCACAACATTATTTAAATCGATGCCTTCAAGGTTTGGAATAATCGGCCATGATCCAGTTGTCATCACTAATTTATCAAATGTATCTTCAAATTCTTCGTTGGTTTCTAAATTTCGCACTGCTATTTTTTTGTATTCTGTATCAATATTCGTAACTTCATGTTTCATTTTCATATTTACACCCATCTCTTGCAATTCAGACGGTGAAGAGTAAAATAAACCATTTGCATCTTTTACGACCCCGCCTACATAGAGCGCAATTCCACAAGACAAAAATGAAACATTATCATTTCGCTCATAAACTGTAATTTTAGCTTCTGGATAAAGTTCTGCCATATTTTTTACTGCTGCTGTTCCTGCATGTGTACACCCTACTACTGCAATTTTCATAGATGATATCCCCCTTAGGATTATAGAAAATATGATATTGTGAAGTTATTCACATATATTGTGAAATGTTTCACATATCTTTTACAATTCTTATTATACAAACATGTTTATCCTTTTTCAAGAGATATGTGAAAAAAATCACATACTTTTTTTAAAAAAATATGTTAAAGGGTTCTTTAAATAGCGTTGAAGCTTGATATGATGCGTTTTTTTGCTGATGCGCTGCTGATGAAAAACTTCATCAGCTTGTTTTTTTACGTAGAAACTCACTATCCAATGCACTCTCCATCCAAAAAAATAAGACGGATAAAAGAGTCACCGCTAAAATAGATACAGTGATTCCGCTCACAAGCAAGTCTGCTATATAAACTGATAGAAAAGTAAAAAATATATCCACAAAAGCTGCAGATGTTATAAATAGTACTCTGTTCATCCTAGCATTCTTCATTAAAAAAATAAGTGCCTTTGAAAAAAGCTCTGTGATAGAGCCAAACACAAAAATAAAAAATAGAAATAAACATATGGCCCAGTAAGAGTCATATTCCACTCCCATCACTCTAAGGAAGCCTATAAAACCAAAAAAGTAGCTTCCCATTAAGATAGCTAAAATGATTAGTACCATCGCTCCTGCTATAAAGAACGCAATTAAACGATCCATTCCCTTGTTTTTTCTTTTCATTGTTCCACGCCACCTTGCTTACTCATCACTTAATCCATATTATACTAAAAAAGTGCGATACCATGGTATCGCACTTTTCGACGTTAGTTATCTTTTTTATCTTGAAGAGCTTGTTTTAAAGCATCCCCCAAGCTTGAACCAAATGCTCCGTCATCGTTGTATTTGTTAAGAAGCTTTCGTTCTTCTCGTTTTGAAATCTTTTTCTTTTTGTCCTCAGCTTTTTCCACTACTTGACATGAACGGCATTGGAAGTACGTACCCGCTTTTCCTGAATGAATTTCCATTCGTTTATGACACTGCGGACAGCGTCGATTCGATAATTTAGGGTCTTTTGCGCGTCTATAGCTGCACTCAAGACTTGAACAAACGAGCACTCTTCCTTGCTTTGTTTTCTTTTCTTTCAAGAACGAACCGCATTCCGGACATTTAGAGCCCGTTAAATTATGAGGTTTGTACGTTTGGTTACTTGTTTTTACTTGCTTAACCAGCTTTTCTGTTTGTTCGCGAATATTTGTTAAGAACTCTTTTGCATTTCCTTTTCCTTTAGCAATTGCTTCTAAATCACGTTCCCACTTAGCCGTGAGTTCAGGCGACTTTAACTCATCCGCTACTAGGTCAATCAGCTGCTTTCCTTTTTTGGTTGCATGCAGACGATTGTTTTGGCGATCAATGGATTCGTTTTGCAGAAGCTTTTCAATAATATCTGCACGTGTTGCCGGCGTGCCTAAATTATGTTTTTCCATTTGTCCAAGAAGATCTGCTTCTGTATAGCGCTGCGGCGGCTCTGTAAATGCACTTTTCATCGTTACCTCTTGAATGCTCAGCTTGCTGCCTTCTTGCATATCAGGCAGCTTCACCGTTGCTTCTGATTCTCCACCAGAAACTTTTTTAAAGCCTGCATTTACGACTTGCTTTCCGCTTGCTACTAACTGTTCCCCATTGACTTCAAGCTCGGCTTTGACCACTTCATACTCATATGCAGGATAAAATAACGAAATAAATCGCTTTGCAATTAAGTCATACAGCTTTCTTTCATCAGCTGATAAGTCCTGTAAAAACACAGACTGATCCGTTACGATGATAGCATGGTGATCACTTACTTTCTCGTTATTCACCACTCGTTTTGGCAACTGTGCATTTCTTAAAATTGGACGAACTTCTTCTTTATATACAGCAGAGATACTTTCCAAGCGCTCCTTCATAGTGGAAACCATATCTGTTGTTAAATAACGAGAATCTGTACGTGGATACGTGACTAACTTATGCTGTTCATATAACTTTTGAAGTACATTTAATGTCTTCTTAGCAGAGAAGTTAAAGCGTTTATTAGCATCTCGCTGCAGTTCGTTTAAGTCATAAGGAAGCGGCTGCGCTTCTTTATGCATTTTGCGCTTAATTGTTTTTACAACTGCCTCACCTGATAATTTTGAGTGCAGCTCTTTTGCGCGTTTTTCATCAAAAATGCGCTTTTCATTGCCTTTTTGCCAAGCTGCTTCAAAAGATGAAAACTGAGCTGTAAGCGTCCAATATTCACTAGGCTTAAATGTGTTAATTACTTGTTCACGCTCAATTATCATCGCAAGCGTCGGTGTTTGTACCCTCCCTGCCGATAACGGTTCTTCGTATTTAGTCGTTAACGCTCTCGTTACGTTTAAACCGATAAGCCAATCGGCTTCTGAACGGCAAACCGCTGAATCATACAAGCGATTAAACTCTTTTCCTGGCTTTAACTGTTTAAACCCGTCACGAATTGCTTTATCCGTTTGAGATGAAATCCAAAGGCGTTTAAACGGCTTGTTCCAGCGTACCTTTTCCATAATCCAACGTGCTACAAGCTCTCCTTCACGCCCTGCATCAGTCGCAATAATTAACTCTCCAATATCCTTTCTTTTTGCTAAATCAGATACTGTGCGAAACTGAGAGCTTACTTTACGAATTACTTTTAGTTTCATTTTCTCAGGCATGATTGGCAGATCTTCTAATCGCCATGTTTTATATTGGTTATCATAATCCTCTGGTGTTTGTAATTCAACTAAATGACCGAGTGCCCATGTTACGACGTACTTTGGCCCTTCAATATACCCTTTTTTTGTTTGTGTGCTGCCAAGTACACGTGCAAGATCACGTGCTACACTTGGCTTTTCTGCTAATACAAGTGATTTCATTTTATGTATACCTCCAATTCACTTGTTCCATTATACATGATTGGATACCTTTTGTACGACTTCAAGATTAAGTTTACATAATTATATTATAATAAAGAAAGCTGAAGAATTTCTCTTCAGCTTTTAGCTACTTCTTTTTATAAAATAGGCGCGAAATAATTAAACCGATGGCTCCTAAGACGATAAATAGTAAGGCACGTATAGCCATTGGAATAAAAGGTAAATCATATAAAACAAGTTTGAAAAGTGTTAAAAATAACAGGCCGACACCGATATACGTGGCTGTTTTAAAGGTTCGAAGTGATCCTATTACGAATGCAGCAATGGCCAAACATAGCCAAACAGCCGTCATAATAAGCGTTTGCGTATTAGCGGAAAGATCATTGGCGCCAGCGGCCGTCACTTCCGTTGCAAAAATTAAAGAAAGAATAGAAAAAACAATACTTCCTCCAATTTTGAACGTATCGTGCTCATCTTTTTCTGTTTTTTGAATACTGATCCATACAAATACTAGAATAGAAGCTAACACAACAACCCAATTTAATGTCGGAAGAGACAGCACTTGTTCGATTGGTGTAACTAAGATATACGTGGCACTCAGTATATAAATCGTATAAGAAAATAGTTGATGAAGTAGATTTTTATACGTCATGGCGATATAGTAAACAGCAAGTCCTTGAATCACATATAAAATGACTCCTTCTCTTAAATCGACGAGCTGATGAATAAAAAACGCTACTGCAACAATTAAATAGGTAATAAAAAATTCAAATTTCTCTTTAGAACTTCTTACTGTGTAAACACCTAGTGCGTAAATAATAACTAGCGCAAGCAGCACCATTGTGGTCGTACCATCGTCAAAAACGGCAAGCAGCCAGCCGTACGTAACTGCTAAACTCGATAGAAGGGTAAACGCATATACTTGGAGTACGGATTGTGATAGAAAAAAACTAGAAATTAAGCATAAATGCTGAATCAGAATCGCCATACCTAATAACTCTTTTACACCATTATCACCAACAAACGAGTAATAAATGAGTAGCGTAAGATTTAATAGTACCGCGGAAAGAACATATAAAATTGAATATTTTTGTTTGATTGCCACATACAAAAAGGCAATATACAGAAGCGTTTCATAGCCAATGAAAACGAGCGCATTAGGCGAATTACTTTCAATAAGAAAAGGAACTAGTACGCCTCCAACCGCGCTAATAACCCCTAATGCCTGTGAACGATAAAAGACTGTCGCGATAATCCCTAAGATAATCCAGCTCGTATTTAGTATAAAAGCAAGCGTTGGTCCCGCTAAATGATATAGGCTATGCATCGCAAACGTCGTTAACATAAGAATAGGAATAGCTCCTCCTACAAGTACTTGCCCGAGCACCAACCTACCCTTTTTAATTTGGAAATGACCTGTCACAGCAAAACCTATTGAAACAACGAAACCGAGAACAACTTTTACTTTTTCATTCATTAATCCATAGTCAGAGGCTGCTTTAAATCCCCATAGCACGCCAATAATAAATACAAAAATAAAGATTCTCGGCAGCCATATTTGAAAAAGGACTTTTTCCCAATCAACAGGTTCTTCTATTACCTGTGAACTTTTAGCTGTTGTTTGAGCAGGACGTTTAGCGGTCTCCTGGTGCTGCTTGGGAGGAGCGTGAACTGCTTTTGGTCTTGGAGAATTTGTTTTATATACGAGCGACTTTAGCCTGGCTACGTCTTCTTCTAAACTGCTTATTTTTCGTTCAAGTTCTTCTATTCTTTCTTTTTCCATATTTCCTCACCCTTTCTCTTTAAAGTATTTGTGATTTTTATATGTATATCTTACAGCACTTAACTATTATACCATTAAAAGGAATATCACTTAGAAACATTCTATTTTTAGCAAAAAAAAAATACAGCGTCCTTTTCAAAAGAAAAGTTCGTTGTATAGGATGTGCTGCATTTTTTATGTCACTTTCTCGCTGTATGTACTATGAAATCCCGCTTCGATGTGGGCTACTTGAAAACTATGGTGACCAATTAAATATTTAACAATATCCACACGGTCAATTTTACCTGGCTTATTGTTCATTGCTTCTCGCACCATAGATTGAAATGTTTCTTTGCAAAACTTCTTTTCATGAAGCAGAATCGTTTCACAATACTCTTCATGGTCTCCCTCTGAAATACGATAATAATGCATTTCTTTCACCCCTTTTTAATGTTATACCTATTACATACCCCAAATATTGCTATTTTAACAAATTAATTTTATTATTCTTTATTTTCCCATTTATATATGGTTTACAGCGCAACGTTTCGAAACTCTTCGTTATAAATGCTAATTTGAAGACGCTGAGAAAAACGTTCTTCTTCAATGTAGGTCTCATGCATTAATCCAACAGGATATACCTTCGGGTTTTCGCCACTTCCTAATATGTATACATACATCTTTCCTTCGTTTGTATATCGAACCTTCGTCGAAATACCTCCTTGCTCTTGAAGAGGCGCATAAACAGCTCTTACATTATCTCTTATTTCTTGTACAAATCCATGTAGTTCAATATCAGAATCATAGTAATGGTTTGCTTCATACAAGCCGTAAATACGAGACTTATCGATATCGCATAATATGTTCCAAAATTCAGATAAATCTTCTTGGAACAACACTTGAATAAAATTCTGTGCAGCTTCTTGCTGTTCTTTTGTTAATTCTTTTGTTAGCGCAAACTCTTCATTCTTTAACATCTCAGTCACCTCCCTTTTGTATGTAATACGACAAGAGATAAAAATAACCTCTTTTTTTCAGCTTATTAGCAAGCAATTTATTTTTTTACATTAAAAATTGAAAAGTTATTTTGACTAAGGCGTCAGAATAACTTTTCAATTACTGTAGAATAATTACGTAAAATATTCGATTTTTGCATTTGGAAAATACTGATCAATGTAATATTCTAATGTTTCTCTTAATTCTTGTTCTTCATCTTTTGCGTATACATACTTTCCAATTCCGTAACGCCCCCATTTGTAGCGGCGCTCCTCTTCATTCATCTCAAGCTTCGTTTTTGGATAATTTTTCTCAATTACCCGCTTGGCCGGCTTGGTAAAGCGATGCTGAATCATTTCAAACGTAATATCATCTCTTGACTCCTCAGGTATAGAGGCGTCAAGCTTTTCAAACAGCTGACGGTACCCCTCTTGCCAACCTTCATGAATGTAAATAGGGGCCACAATAAAACCAAGTGGATATCCGGCTTTTGCGACTTTATTAGCAGCTTCAATCCGGTAATCGAGAGGAGATGTACCAGGTTCAAAGTTTTTTATAACATAATCTGCATTTATGCTAAAGCGAAAGCGCGTGCGACCATTATGTTTAGCATCCAATAAATGATCCACGTGATGAAACTTAGTCACAAAGCGCAGTTGACCTAGTTCACTTTCCCCAAAATATTCAATCGCGCGCTTCAATGAATGTGTTAAATGGTCAATTCCTACGATATCAGATGTACAAGCCGCTTCAAATCGCGTTATTTGAGGGGCTCTTTCCTGCATATATTGTTGTGCTTGACCTAATATTTCTTCAACATTCACGTACGTGCGAATATATGGTTTGCTTCCCATTGTTGTCTGCAAATAACAATAGTGACAGTGCCCCATACAACCTGTTGCAAACGGTATTGCATATTCAGCTGACGGTTTAGATGTATCAAATTTCAATGTTTTACGCACGCCAACTACTAAAGTCGACTTGGCATTGCGGTATTTTTGCAAATCATTTTTTCCCGGTATATTACGCACTTGATTATGAGAAGTTGTTTGACGAATCTCAATTCCCATCTTCTCAAATTTTTCTTTTAATTGAACACCAAGCGGGTACTCCATTGCCCCTGGCTCAATATATACTAATTGAGGTACAAAAGGTTTTATCATCATGTACACTTCCTTTTTTCTAATACTAATAGCGTTTGAAAAATAAAAAGACTCTATCCTTGGTAATTAATTATTTTTCACACAAAAAGAGATGGGAACATAATGAAATGAACCCAATCAACCACTAGAAACACCTACATACATGAAACTTGCGTTCACCATGATCATAAAAAAACACGAACTATTCATCCATTTTTGATAGATAGTTCGTGTTTACCTTTAACTACACTACTTTTGTCTTAGCCTCTGCATCAGTCATATTGTTCATAATCAAATATCTTATTATACATTTTTTCAGCTTCTTCATACGTTGAATACACGGCATCATCTTCAGCTAACAAATGATAAGACTCATGTAAAAACAGCGCCTTTTCACCTTTGTTTTCAGGATGTTCAACAATTTCAGCCTGATTAATATTCGCAACGTTTGCCGTATGAGGATTTCGGTAAATAACAAATACTTGATCTCCCACTTGATATTCTTTTTTCTCCACGATCATCATCCTTTTCTTCTTTCTTTACTCGTATGATGTCCGCTTTTGCTCATTTTATCCGGTAAAAACACCTCATGGCATCATCAAGAATTCATACGCTTTTACGCTCAATAAACCGAAAAGGGAGCTCAATTTTCTGAGGAGCCTTGCTTCCCACTAATGTAAAAAGCGTTTCTCCCATTTCCTTAAGAGGAAGTTCAATCGTTGTTATTTGTAAATAAGAAGAAAGGGGATGATTATCAAAACCAATGATAGCTAACTCACCAGGAACTGAAATACCCGCTTGTTCGCACTGAGCTTTTATTCCGATAGCGACTTGATCGTTTGTTACTAAAAGCGCCTGAGGCCGATTTTTCATCTGCACTAGTTTTTCCACCACTTTTTCACCATCTGTCACGTTCAAACAGCCTTGAAAAACCCATTCCGGATGATAAGGCTGATTTATTCTTTCTACATATTCTTTGTATGCTTGCTGCCGCTGCAGGCTATTTGTACCCGTCATTCTTCCGATACAGTAGCCAATATCCGTATATCCTTTTTCTTTTAAATACATAAGCGCCTGCTTAAAAGCTGCATAATGATCAACGTATACGGAGCGAATAGAACGATTCTGTACGTTTTCGCACACGGCTATCGGCCCGTACTGCTGATAATATTCAATCGTGCTCCAGCTGCTTGCTCTAGAACAAATAATCACTCCATCAACTTGCTTTGTTTTCAGCATATGAAGCGCTTCTTCTTCTTTTTTTACATCATAGTTCGTCTGACAAATAACAAGCTGATACTGCTTTTCTAACGCTTGAGATGCCACTCCTTCTAAAAGCAGACTGAAATACGGATGATTAATAAAAGGCAAGACGACGGCAATCATATTTGTTTTCCCTTTTGATAAGTGAACGGCATTAATGTTTTGTTCATAATTAAGTTCGTGAATAACCTGCTCTACCAGCCGGCGTTTTTCTTCTTTTACATACGGATGATGATTTAGCACCCGGGATACAGTCGAAACAGATACACCAGCTTTTTTTGCGATATCTCGGATATTTGTCATGTTTTCACCTTTTTCTCTTGCGCTGAAACGCGTTTCATACTTTATTCTCATTATAAAGTGAAATTGCAATAAGCTAAACCCGTTACCATCGTGTTTTTATTCATTTACGTAAGGAGGTCATTTCATGGGTATTTTATTATTCATTTTATTATGCGGAATTGAAATTGGAGGAGCGGCTTATGCACTTAAACAAAATGAGAAACTTTGGAAGGAATTGGATGAGGAAAAACCGACTGATTTTTTCAAACAGTAAAAAAAGAGGTTGAGACATAACGAACTGAATCCAATCTTAAGACGAACAACTAGTATACATGAGCTGAACCGCTTGTGACACCGCAGTTGATTTCCGTGCAAGACTTCGCTTTCCGCGGGCGGCCGCTGAGCCTCCTCGTCGCTTACGCTCCTGTGGGGTCTCACCTGTTCCGCTTTTTCCGCAGGAGTCTTCGCCTTGCCCTCTAATCAACTGCTAGAAGGACCTACACACATGAAACCTGCGTTTAACACAACAAAAAAAACGAACCACTAATCAAACATCATGATCAATGGTTCGTTTTTCACTTCATCTAAAATACTTTCGTTCCAGCCTCTTTAGATTAAGCAGCCTCTTTAGATGATTTTGATTTTTTATTTAAACGTGGAAAGCCAATTACAATCGCAATGATACCGCAAACCGCTGTTAACATTGGATAGAATGTAAATGGAATAATCTCAATCGGTGAAACTTTAGCAAATCCTGCTGCAAGAAGCATTTGTGCGCCGTAAGGGATAAGCCCTTGAACGCTGCATGAAAACAAGTCAAGCAGACTGGCTGATTTACGATTATCAATTGAATACTTATCAGAGATTTCTTTTGCTAACGGACCTGCTGTAATAATTGAAATCGTGTTATTAGCCGTTGCTAAATTTGTTAAACTTACCAACCCAGCGATGCTGAATTCTCCACCTTTTTTCGTTTGGATGCGTCGTGTTAATAAATTCAATAAGAACTGAATACCGCCGTTATAGCGGATGAGCTCAACCATTCCGCCAATTAATAGAGATAAAATAATTAACTCTGACATTCCGCCAATACCTTCTGTCACAGTTTTAGCAAGAGAAGAAAGCGTGTAGCTTCCGTCAGCTAATCCAATTACGCCGGCTAGCACGATTCCTCCGGTTAAAATGCTTAATACGTTTGCACCAAATACTGCAGCAACGAGTACGCCGATATAAGGCAAGATTTTAAACCAGCTGAAATCTTTAATTTCTACTGATGACGTGTTGCCTAGCGTCATTACAAGCAATAAAATTACCGTAACAATCGCTGCAGGAAGTACGATAAAAAAGTTCACTTTCAATTTATCCGTCATATTTGTTTTTTGCGTACGAACTGCCGCAATCGTTGTATCAGAAACAACAGATAAATTATCACCAAACATTGCACCGCCAATTACACCTGCTATTGCCAATGTAACAGAAACATGCGCTTGCTCACTGATTCCTACAGCGATAGGTCCTAGCGCAGCAATTGTTCCCATTGATGTTCCCATCGAAATTGAAATGAATGCGCCAATAACAAAGATTCCTGCTACGACTAAACTTTGCGGAAGCACGGAAAGCGCTAAGTTTACTGTTGAGTCAACAGCTCCCATACCTTTAGCGACTTCAGAAAAAGCACCTGCTAAAATAAAAATAAGCACCATAATAATGATATCAGGATGCCCTGCTCCTTTAGCAAAACGCTCCACTTTTACATTAAGTGAATCTTTGCGGTTCATAGCCAGCGCTACAATAGCTGCAATAATAATGGCTACTAATACAGGCAGCTTATAAAAATCTCCCGTTATAATTCCTGATCCGACAAACAGGACTAAAAAGACGCCCAGCGGTAACAGCGCCCAGCCGTTTCCTTTTTGTTGTTCCATTCTTAACACCTCTTGTTTACGTAATAAAAAAGACCTCTTCTTATTGACAAGAAGAGGTCTCTTATTTGTATCATAAGATTACCCTTCTCATCTTCCAAACGAAACATCGTCTGCTGGATTTGGCACCGCACTGCGTACAGCCAGTTGCCGAGACATCATAGGGCCAGTCCCTCCGTCTCTCTTGATAAGAAGTTTATAGTTGTTTTAAAAATAGTCTTTCACTACTGTAATCTCTTTTTATTTAATTGTCAAATGCTATTTCAGAAAAATGTATAGTGCGAAAATTCTCACATCAATTAGCTACGTCACGTTTTAAAAACGCTGCCCAAGCCACGCCCATAAAGAAGACAAAGTGTGCAACTAAGATGAAGATTGAAAATGGAATCGTCATGCCGTCAAACATCGTCTTCATTCCGTTCATATACTGCACAAAGTTTGTGTTGGCGAACAGTAAAAATTTCCCCCACCATAAACCAAACTCTGACACTATTCCAGTTACTGCTTTCGCTCCGATACTTACGACAATAGCTAGACTTGAAGCAAGCGCGCTGTTTCTAAATAAAGACGACAGCATGAATGCGAACGTCATCATCATAAACGTTTCCATATACGCACTGTCATACGTAAGCGTAATGTTTTTAAGCAGCTGCGCATCTCCTTCTAGACTGGCAAAGCCAAAGAACAATGCTCCCCATACAAACGAAAAAAGCAAATAGCTCAGTAAATAATACAAGCTAATTAAAATGAGCGTTATGTACTTGGATGCTAAAATCGTTGAACGTCTAGCAGGGCGAATTAAAAGAAGCTTAATGGTACCTGCTTCAAACTCTTTTGCAACCATTGACCCTCCAACAGCAAGCGCGAAAAATTGAACGAGAATCAGCATACCTGAACTAAATGACAGGAAGTTCAAAATATTGTCTTCTGTTCCTGCACTGTTTGCTACTTTCTTCATTAAAAGAGCCATACAAAGAGTTAAAATGCCGATTGTAATAAACGTGATTTTTGTACTTCTTTTGTGAAACCATTTCATATGTTCATTTTGAATTAGCTTAAGCATGGTGCTCTCCTTCCGTAACGGACATAAACGAATCTTCAAGCGTCTCATACACAGGGGTAATTCGGTAGACTGAAATATCGCTGTCCACTAATTTTTTATTCACAGCTGGAATCTGCTCTTTTACAATCGCCACGTCGATACTATGTGATCTCACCGTTACTTCAAATTCTTGTGATAAAAGATTCGCTGCTTTTTGTGCATCAGACACTTCAAATTCTACGTACATTCCTTGATCTTGACGATTTGGAGATAGATCTTGAATAGCTTTTAACTCGCCGTTTTGAATAATGCCAACGCGGTCACATAATGCTTCTACTTCTTTTAATAAGTGGCTCGCGATTAAGATTGAAATTCCTTCTTCCCTGCAAAGCGTTTGTAAATATGTACGAAACTCTCTCATTCCCGCTGGGTCTAGACCATTTGTTGGTTCGTCTAGTAAAAGCAATGCAGGCTTATGTAAAATAGCTTGAGCTACTCCTAAACGCTGTCTCATCCCAAGAGAATACGTCTTCACTTTTGCATGAATGCTGTTTTCAAGCTTTACTAAAGCAATCACTTCATCCAAGCGTTCTGATGTGATCCCTTCATGCATATTCGCAAAGTGTTTTAAATTTTGATAGCCCGTCAGATAATCATAAAACTCAGGGTTTTCGATAATCGCTCCAATTGATTTCATAGCTGATGTAAACTGTTCTTTTAAAGGAAACCCATTAACGGTAATCGTTCCCTCTGTTTCTTTAATTAGCCCTACGACGGTACGAATTAGCGTTGTCTTTCCAGAGCCATTTGGACCAAGCAATCCGAAAATCTCACCGCGCTCAACCGATAAGGATACATCATGCAAAATGGTTTTCTTCCCAATTACTTTACTGACATGATCTACTTGTAGCACTGTTTCTGTCATCATGTACATCCTTTCTTTAATTAGCAATACGCCTTCTATTGTTTCTCTTTTTTAACTATTTGTCTACTATAACCTTATTTTTGGAAAAGTAGCCCATTCAAATCATTCGTATTATCCGCTTACATTTGATAAAATAAAACAAACTTTAGTTAGAGGAGGACTTCTACACAATGAACTTAAACGTATACCTCGCCGGGCAAATTCACGATAACTGGCGAGACGAAATTAAAAACCAAGCAGAACAATTAAACCTTCCCCTTACCTTTGTCGGTCCCATGACAGATCATGACCGCTCCGACAACATTGGAGAAGAAATTTTAGGAAAACAGCCTAACGCTGTCTTAAAAGATGAAGCTGCTTCTCAAATTAATAATTTACGCACGCAGGTGCTCCTTAAAAAATCTGATGTGGTTATTGCTTTATTTGGCGAAAAATACAAGCAGTGGAACAGCGCAATGGATGCGGCAACAGCCATTGCATTAGATAAACCGTTAATTTTGGTTCGTCCTGAAAAACTGCACCATCCGCTTAAAGAACTGTCAAACAAAGCCCAAGTTGTAGTCGAAACGCCAGAACAGGCTCTTCAAGCATTAGCTTATATTTTTGAATAATAAATAAGAGCTGCCACTTTTGGACAGCTCTTATTTATTATTTATTGAGGGCTCCGTACGAAGCATGTGATGAGTATTTCTTTGGGGGGATTTTTTCATTTTTGACATAAAGATAAACAAAGTTATAGTCGGGTGCTTACTTTTTTGACCCGGATGCTCCATAATCTTTAATCGTTAACTTCACATCATAGTTAATTGGCACTTCACTAAATGTTTGATCCCAATTGTCTTTAACCCTCATCCATACTCCGGGCCTCTTAATTCTCAATTGATTTCCGAAACCTGCAACATCAACTTTATATTTTGTTTGCATTTTTTCTAATACGTTTCTTACCAGGTGCTTTACTTTTTTTTCTGAAGTTTTTTGCGCGTTCTGTAAAAATTGATTGTTAAAAGAGCTCCCTGAGGTCATCCAACTTTCAGATAGCCTTCCCACTGATTCAATGTGTACATCAAAAGAGATATTATTTCCTTTAACATGAGGTTGAATGCGACTTTTCATAGACTCTATTTCATATACAATCAGCTGACCGGTCTTTTTATCAAAGCTTTTTACTAGGCCACCTTTTCCTTTACCTGTGATCCAAGTCAGACCATCTAGTTCTTCTTCATTCAAAAAACCAATCATTTTGTTTGTTTTTCCTTTAATTATACCTGCACCCGCAAATTTGATTTCTCCATTTGCTGATACTACATTTTGCAACAGAAAACTAGACCGTGATTGGATTTTGCTCTCTAGTTTAATAAGCGGCATAGGAGGTAAAATTCTCGTTGTTCGATAGGCATTTTCTACCATTGTAGACAAACGAAATGCTGGGATCTCTCCTGCTGTTTTTGATTCGAGTGTGTCGCTTGCTCTCCCTTTACTAATAAACATCAGACAACTTGGTCTAAAATCATTGTCACGAAGACTTTGATCCACTAATTGTTCCAAACTATACGATCGTGCAAGGGCCTCACCGATAACCATCACTTTCATATGGGGACTAGTTAAAGGAGTATCACTTCTTAAAGATAATTCACGAAGCATTTGAAAAGCAGAATCTCCTGTTTCAGACACATTCACATAAGATTTCTGTTGAGGACCTCCTTGTTTAGTGGTTGAACTTGCCACTTGTGGGGTGATAAGTTGATAGGTTGACGTAATCAGGTTCTTTCTCGCATATCCCCCTCCTTGTTCATCAAATTCTTTTTCAATCATGGACTCCTTCCCCTTATCGAGCGCCACACCTACCCCTAAACTTCTTTCTTCAATTTCATGACTACTCCAGCAGCCCGTCAGAGGAACGAGCAAAAAAACAGAGAGAAAAACCAATAAGAACTGTACGTGATTAAAGGTTTGTTTCATACTTTCTCCCCTTTACTTTTGAAATAATGAGAAGAAGCAACGGCAAAAAGCCAAATAAAACTAAGGCAGCGTTGCCAACCATATCCCCTACTTTAAATACATCATTGATGTTTTTGGGAATCATGGAAATAAGATAAATAACGGGAAGCACGCCATACATAAATGGATGAATGTTCTTTTGGAAAAGTTGAGATAGTCCTAATGAAGCAGCGTAATGGTTAACAGTAAAAGAAGTAAACATTTGCATAATCCATACCACCAGCAACAGAGAATCAAATCGTTCAAAAATCAAACCGGTCAGCTCAAAACTTCGTATCAAATCAAGCGTGGGCCATGTTCTTGTAACTACTCCATCAACCGATAACGCTCCGATCACCATTACAACAGTAATCACATAAATGAATAAAGGAATAGTAATTCCAACTAATACAGCTTTTCCTGCTTTGTGTGGTTCTTTCATAAAAGCTAAAATGATTAACATAATTTCAGGACCCGTGAATGCAAGAGCAGTTGTTTTTATGCCTTTTAGCACCGGTGTGATACCTGAACCTAGTACCGGGCGCAGATTGTCTATTTCAAATATTTTGATACTCATAAAGGCAACAAGTAAAAAAAGAATAACCGTAATAGGTAATATAATCTCAAATAGACGAGCGATTGGATTTATTCCCCCTCTGATTAGGTAGAGACTTGCCCACATAAAGGGCATAATAATAGCCCATTTAGGGGTTCCTTCCAACAATAGATATCCTGTTACTTCTGCCAATGAACGGGCATGAAACCCACCAAGTACTAAAAAATAACCTATTATGAAGAAACTAAATAACTTGCCCATCCATTTCCCTACAATTTCTTGGCTGTATTGATAAAAGGTTTTTTCAGGGAAGCGTTGACTTAATTTCACCATAATTACTCCTGCTATCATGGCAATTATTCCGCCTAAAATAACACTTAACCAAACATCTGGTGTTTTTACTTGTTCCGCAACTGTCCGGGGCAAGGTAAGAATTCCTGTTCCAAGTATAAAATTGATAACAACCACAGTTGCTTGAGGTGTCGTAATACGATCGTTTGAATTGATCATTACCCACAGCTCACTTCCTTTCGTCATAAGCTACCCTTTTCGCAGAGGATCTTTGGTGTGCATCATCTTTGGACGTCGTTTCATCATCATCAGAGGCATACGGACTACCAAGTCTTTCCATTCACTTAAACGATAAGGAACAGCTGGACTCATATAAGGTACGCCGAAACTTTTTAGTTTCACTAAATGGCTCATCATAAAAAGGAAAAATAAGATGACGCCATATAATCCAAGTATGGCAGCACAAAGCATGGCTACAAACCGAAGAATACGCAATGTGATTCCTACACTATATTGCGGAATAGAAAACGATGAAATGGCAGTTAACGCCACTACAATCACCAAAATAGGGCTAACGATTCCTGCCTGCACCGCAGCTTCTCCAATGATTAACCCACCGACAATGCCCATTGCTGGACCAATTGGTTTCGGCAACCGGAGTCCGGCTTCTCTCAAAATTTCGATGGATAATTCCATAAATAAGGCTTCGATAAGGGCGGGAAACGGAACACCAGATCTTGATCCTATAATAGAAATAGCTAACTTAGTCGGAATTAATCCTGGATGAAATGAAATAAACGCAATATACAAAGCCGGTGTAAAAAGGGAAAGAACCACTGCAATATAACGAAGAAAACGAATGAATGTACCGGGAATCCACCTTTCATAATAATCTTCCGGCGACTGTAACATCATGCTAAACGTAACAGGGGCAATCAAAGCAAAAGGCGTCCCGTCTAATAAAATGGCTACTCTCCCTTCCATCAAAGCAGCAATTACACGATCGGGACGCTCCGTATTCTGCACCTGAGGAAAGGGACTAAGGTAATTATCTTCAATGAGTTGTTCAACATATCCTGACTCCGGTACATTATCAAGATCAATTTTTTTAATTCGTTTTTCTACTTCTTCAATTAGTTCTGTATTAACAATCTCCTTTATGTAAGCAACAACTAAGTCTTTTTTGGAACGCTTTCCTACTTGCAATTTCACCAGCGACAAATTTTCAATGTCTCCGCTTCCTCTTAGTAAAGAAGTATTATCACTTAAAGATTCAGTGAAGCCTACTCTTGGCCCTCTCACTAATGCTTCTGATACGGGCTCTTCAATCGTCCTTGTTTTCACTTTGCTTGTACCAAGAATTAAAGCAGGTGATATTCCGTCAATTAAAAGAGCCGTAGATCCTGTTAAGACTTTTGATGTTACTTCTTTAATGGAATGAACCTCTTCTACATCACCAATTGATAATACTTGGCTTTTAATACACTGTTTTGAAAGGCTTCCCTTTACGTAAAGCTGATCCTGTTGGTATTCTTTTGAAAAATCAGCCATCAATGATGACAAAATATGTTTTTCAATAAGATCTTTATCTGATAGCCCCTCTACAAAAATAATAGCTGCCTGAATGCCGGTGCGTCCTATAATAAACTCCCGAAAATGAACGTCGGAGTTATGACCAATTTCATTTTTAACTACTTTTAGAGTTAAAGCTAAATGATCCGTAACATGATTAGATGAATTTTGAGGTGTAAATTCCTGTTTGTTTTCCTTCTCGTTCGCATGGTTTCCTATTTTTTTTATTTTTGATCTCCATTTTTTCACTTTCATCACTCTTCCTCTGAATTACGAATCCCGCTTAATAATTTGTAGATTATATACGGGATGAAAAAAACCAGAACTGCTTGTATAAAAACTGGCCCTTCTGGAACATATGAAACAACTAATTTCCACATGATAATCACCCTATTTATGTCTATATCAAACCAATTTTAGAAATAAGCACCCTTAAAATATCAGTATTTACTTCATAGAAATTCTTTTATTTACCAGGTAGTATTATTCTTCTTTTTGTTTCTTATACAAGGAATACAACATCCATCTTAAAAATGAAAAAAAGCTGATTACTGAAGGATTAGACATGCTGGTTTGCTGTTCAAAGTTTTGGTGAATGCTAGAATAATCAAGTTTCACCGCTCAAAAAACCCCTTAAATGGTTGACGAGTGCTTAAAGTGTCGGTTACACTTTATGTTTGAAATATTGTATTCATATCGCTCTTATCTCAAAAGAATGGTATAATTTTATAGATATTGAATTTGGAGGACTGCTCATACATGATTACAGTTAGTAATGTAAGTTTACGATTTGGCGACCGAAAGTTATTTGAAGATGTGAATATTAAATTCACGCCTGGTAACTGTTATGGATTAATCGGCGCAAACGGTGCTGGAAAATCAACGTTTTTAAAAATTTTATCTGGTGAAATTGAATCTCAAACTGGTGATGTACATATGGGCCCTGGCGAACGCCTTGCTGTCTTAAAACAGAACCACTTCGAATATGAAGATCAAGAAGTTATGAAAACCGTTATTATGGGGCACGCTCGCCTTTATGAAGTAATGCAAGAAAAAGATGCTATTTATATGAAAGCAGACTTCACAGATGAAGACGGAATGAAAGCAGCTGAGCTTGAAGGTGAATTTGCTGAATTAAACGGTTGGGAAGCAGAATCAGAAGCAGCTATTCTTTTAAAAGGATTAGGTATTTCTGAAGATCTTCACGCCAAAAAAATGGCTGAACTAACGGGTAGTGAAAAAGTAAAAGTGCTTCTTGCACAAGCTTTATTCGGAAAACCTGATGTATTACTTTTAGATGAGCCTACGAATAACTTGGATATTCAAGCAATTCAATGGTTAGAAGAGTTCTTAATTAACTTTGAAAACACAGTCATCGTTGTATCTCATGACCGTCACTTCTTAAACAAAGTATGTACGCACATTGCTGACCTTGACTTCAGTAAAATCCAAGTCTACGTTGGTAACTATGATTTCTGGTATGAATCAAGTCAATTAGCACAAAAAATGGCGTCAGATGCGAACAAGAAAAAAGAAGAAAAAATTAAAGAGCTTCAAGCCTTTATCGCTCGCTTTAGCGCAAATGCATCGAAATCAAAACAAGCAACGTCTCGTAAAAAATTGCTTGATAAAATTTCATTAGATGACATCCGTCCTTCTTCTCGTCGCTATCCGTACGTGAACTTCACGCCGGAACGTGAGATTGGAAATGACGTACTTCGCGTTGAAGGTCTAACAAAAACAATTGACGGCGTAAAAGTACTTGATAACGTAAGCTTTATTATGAATAAAGATGATAAAATTGCTCTTGTAGGCCGCAACGAACTTGCAAATTCAACATTAATGAAGATTTTAATGGGTGAAATGGAAGCGGACAGCGGTACGTACAAATGGGGTGTCACAACGTCTCAAGCCTTTTTCCCTAAAGATAACTCCGAGTACTTTGAAAACGGAGACTTAAACTTAGTAGACTGGCTGCGTCAGTATTCACCTAATGACCAAAGCGAAAGCTTCTTACGCGGTTTCTTAGGCAGAATGCTATTCTCTGGTGAGGAAGTGTTGAAAAAAGCCAACGTTCTTTCCGGAGGAGAAAAAGTTCGCTGTATGCTTTCTAAAATGATGCTAAGCGGTTCAAACGTTCTTTTACTAGACGATCCTACGAATCACCTTGACTTAGAATCAATCACAGCACTAAATAATGGACTTATCAGCTACAAAGGTTCAATGATTTTCACATCTCATGACCATCAGTTCGTTGAAACGATTGCAAATCGTGTAATTGAAATTACGCCAAACGGAGTAATTGACAAGCAAATGACGTACGATGAGTATTTAGAAGACAGCAACCTGCAAAAACAAGTAGCTAGCATGTACGCTTAATAAAAAATCCCCTTTCTATAGAGAAAGGGGATTTTCTATATACGCACCTCTTGATTTAGCGATGACTTCGGAGAATACGTTAAAAACGCTAAGCTAGCAAATACTAGTGCTGCTCCGCATATGTTTACCAAAGTTAGAGATTCTCCTAAAAAAAAGACGCCAAGTAAAAAAGCGGTAACAGGCTCTGCTAGCGATAACGTCACGGCGGTAGACGCTTGCACCGACTTAAGCGCTGTAGAAAATAATACATAAGCAAGCGCCGTCGTAAGTATTCCTAAGTGAAGAGCGATGCCTATTCCATTTAAAGAGGCTAGCCAGCTCATATCATACATAAACCAGCATGGAATCAGTAAAACAGCGGCGGCTGTAAACACAAGCGAAGCTCCTACTTGCGGATCAACATGCTGAACAATTTTTTTATTAACAGTCGTATAGCAAGCAAAAGACGTCCCTGCTCCTATAGCCATACCCAAACCTATCACGTCGATTTGAGTATCTTTTTTTAACAACAAGCAGCTGCACCCTATAATACCAGTAACCGTAGCAAGCAACCATTTTTTTGTAGGTTTCTTGCGGTACACTATGTAATCTAATACTCCTGATAAAACAGGCGCACTGCCGATTGCCACCATTGTTCCTACTGCAACACCCGTTTCAATGACAGCTGAAAAAAATAAAGGCTGATAAGCGGCCATACTTGCTGCAGCAACCGTAAGAGGCAGAATAGGAAGGCGTCTTAGGTCCACTTTCTTTCTTTGAATAAGACAAGCTGAAAAAAGTGACAGCCCCCCTACAGCTAAACGCACGGCTCCAATCGCCACAGAATGCGCTTCAGCAGATGCTAAAGCTTGGGCAGTCCCTGTTGTTCCCCATAGTACAGCTGCACATAATATAAGTATTTTTGATAATGAAGTATTCATATTTCCATCTCCTTTCTTTTATCATAACTAAAAGAAAGAAAAAAGTTTTTCCGCTTTTATGATCTTATTTGTCTGTTTTTAAGATACTTCGATATTGCGTGGGTGAGACTCCTTCTTGCTTTGCAAACCATTTAGTGAATGAAGACAAGCTGTGATAGCCGACTTCATGCGCAATATACGTTACCGAGTAGCTGCTCTCTTTTAACAGTTCTTTTGCTTTATTTAAACGTATACGCGTTACATAGCTTTGAGGCGAATAGCCCGTTTTTTGTTTAAACCAAGCAGAAAAATAGGCAGGATGATAATTTTCCAGCTTAGCAAGACTTTCTATGTTTAGCTCTTGATTAAAGTTAGCATGAAGATAATCAATGGATTTAAACGTTTGTTTCTTTGGTAAATAATGCTGAACGTAACGGACTAAATCTTCAAGCGCCCCTCTGTCAGTGCTTTTTTGAAGCTCATCAAGTAAAAGGTAGCGAATTGCTTTCCACGTTGAATCCCATTGAATAAACGCTGCTTGTTGAGAAAGATGCGCACTTTCTGTAAATTTCAACGGAATATCAACGACCAGACATTCATTCGTATTTTTAGCTTGATACGTATGAAGCTGACGAGGCGGAATGTAAAAGCATCCTTCTTGCAGCGTTAAGTGCTGCTCACTTGCTTGAATATCAAGAGCACCTGCTAGCGGAAACAAAAGCTGACTGTAGTTATGATCATGAGTATGAGGTGAATAGCTGTAGGCTCTTTTTTCGCAAATAATTTCACGTAGCGTATCCATTTTGTACTCCTTTCCTTACTCTCTACCTCACAGAATCTTTTCTACACCATTCAAAACCGTTTCAAGTGCCTTTAACGATTCCGCGGGAGTATACAAAACGTCCAATGAATGGTCGGCATTTTCAATCACTTCAATATTCATTGTGTTTGTTTTTAATTGATAAACTTCTTCAGTATAATAGTGATCACGAGTTCCTATTGCAATAAGACCTTTATGAGTGCTTTCTAGTAAACTTTCAAACAGTTCCGGTCTGGTTAAAAGCGGCGTCAGTAAAAGCATCACTGCATCTTTGTAGACTTCATCTTTCATAACTCGCTGAATCAGCGGAATGGTACCCAGCGATTTTCCTGCAAATATGATATTTTTATAGTCATTATGAGATAAAACGTCCTGCAGCACTAAGTCAATGTCTTTCATCATAACGTCTGCAATCTCATCTGTAGACTTTGTCATCAGCTCTTTTGAATATGTATAGTGAATCTGAACCACGTCAATTCCGTGTTTTAACATCAGCATCGTTACATAATACAACAGCGGCTTTTCGTACGTATAGCCCAGACCGGAAAACATAAAGCAAATGCGAGGCCCTCCTGTTTTAATATGTGTATAGGTTACCTTATTAGTTTGGCTGCTTACACTTTTTTGATCTACGTGCATGTCACTCCTCCTTTTTAAATATTCTAACATTTAATTTCATAAAAAAACCCCATCTTTTCTTAAAAAGATGAGGGTTGAGGAAATAGCTCTGCAAGCAGTTCATAAGACTTCTTTTTTGCTTCATAATCATGGATATTTGTAATCACTAAAAATTCGTCGTTATCGTATTTTTGCTGCAGCCCGATTAATCCTTGTTTTACTTCAGCTGGATTTCCTACGATCATACGAGGACGATTGTTGCTTATTTTTTTGAGCTCTTCTTCTGAATAAGAACGATTGCGCACTTCTTCTATGGATGACACCGTTGTATCTCCGCCTTTAGCTACTTTCAACAACCAATCATCTAACGTTTTGGCATGCTGCTCGGCTTCTTCTGTTGTTTCTGCACATACAACAAATACGCATACGTTGGTGTTAGGCTGTGATTGATACGAAGAAGCGATAAATTCTTGTTTATAATGACGAATGGCTTCTTGTCCACCAACTGAGTAAATGAAATGTCCAAACGTAAAAGAGATGCCCAGCTCAGCAGCCGACCTTGCTCCTCTTTTATTAATGCCAAGATGCCACAGTTCCGGCTTTGTTTCACTTAACGGATAAGCCGTCACGCCGTAATACGGATGATCAGACGGCAAATTGTGCTCAAGATGTCCTTTTAACGCTTGAATTTGCCGCGGGAATTCATTGAGGCTTTTACGGACTCCATCTGTCAGCGCTAGCCGAGTCAGCGCATCTCCTCCCGGTGACCGTCCAAGACCTAAGTCAATTCGATTCGGAAACAGATTTTCAAGCAGCTGAGCGTCTTCTGCTACTTTATACGGACTGTATTGAGGAAGAAGGACTCCTCCAGACCCAATTCTGATTCGGCTCGTGTGAGAAGCTAAGTGCGTCATTAAAAGTGTCGGAGATGAGCCTGCAAGACCGTTCGTATTATGATGTTCCGCTACCCAAAAGCGATGGTAGCCCAACTCTTCCGTTAATTTAGCCAGCTCTACCGTGCGTTTTAACGCTTCCTTTGGTGTTGATCCGCTTGAAACAGGAGACTGATCCAATACGCTTAGCTTAATCATAGGTGATTCTTCCTTTCGATTTTCAATTTCTATTGTCTCTATTGTAGGAGAAAAATATGAATCCGTCTTGAAATTTGCTTCACTCTCATAAAAAAAGCAAACGCTAAGGCGCGTTTGCTTTTTCTTTTTCTTATTTTGCTTCGTGCATTTCTTTCACACGCTTATCGCTCGGTAACAGCCATGTTAGCAGTCCTAAAATTGGAAGATAGCTGCAAAACAGCATAATAAACTGAAGGCTGAAGACATCAGCTAATTTACCGAATACAACAGCTCCTAAAGCTCCCATTCCAAAAGCAAGACCTACAATTAAGCCGGAAACCAAGCCGATTTTCCCTGGCATCAGCTCCTGAGCGTAGACGACCGTAACGCTGAAACTTGACTGAAGAATAAAGCCGATTAGTACTAAAAGAGGTGCTGCCACTCCTAGAGAAACATGGGGGAGTAATAAAGTAAACGGTACTGACCCTAACATAGAAAATAATAAAATATTTCGTTTTCCGAAACGATCGGCAAGCGGACCTCCAAAGAATGTTCCAAATACCCCTGCAATCATAAATAAAAAAACGTAAAGCTGAGCACTTTTGATAGGCAAATTAAATTTTTCAATGATATAAAACTGAAAGAAATTAAGGATGCCTGCCCCGTACCATGAACGTGCAAAAACAAGAAAAATTAAAAGTCCAACCGCAAAAATAATTTGCTTGTTCATCGTAAATGAAGCATCTGACTGCTTTTTCTTCAGGCGTTGACGAGTAGCTAACTCCGATTTGTACCATTTAGACACGCTGTACAAAACCACTACGCCGATACCTGCAATTAGCGTAAACCAAATCGTTCCAAACTGACCAAGTCCGATAAAGATAAATGCCGTAAATAGCGGAGCCATCGACTGTCCTGTATTTCCGCCAACTTGATAAATAGACTGCGCCAGCCCCCGTTTTCCTCCTGCTGCCATATATGCTACGCGAGAACCTTCCGGATGAAAAATAGCGGAGCCAAATCCTACAAATAAGACAGATATAATCACAAAATAAAAATTTGGCGCTAAAGCGAGCCCAACCATACCAATCATGCTTAAACACATTGCAATTGGCAATAAAAATGGCGAGGGACGCTTATCGGCAAATACGCCGAATACCGGCTGCATGATCGATGACGTCATGTTTAAAGCAAAGGCAATCCAGCCGATTTGCGTGTAGTTTAAATTCATCGATTTTTCAAGGACAGGAAAAAGTGCCGGTATAACGGACTGCATACAATCATTTAGGAAATGTCCTAAACTAATAGCAAATAAAATACGATAAATCGTTGCCGGCTGCGCTTGCTGCGTTCGTGCTGCTGCTTGCATTCATAACCCTTCTTTCTTAATTTAATCTACATTATAATTGTTAAAGTCTTACAATGTCTTTTTCTATTATACAGTGAAAGTTAAGATTGTAGTTGTTTTCTTTTTTATAAAAAAGGGAAAATTACCTGCGAGGTGAGAACAGTGAAAAAACATGTGCATATGATTGTAGACGGACGCGTTCAAGGGGTTGGGTTCCGTCACTATACGCAGCTAAAGGCAATGGAATGCTCCATTAACGGATGGGTACGAAATCGAGACGATCAAAAAGTCGAAATTGATGCTGAAGGTGAAGAAAGTAACATCCAAAAATTTATTGAAGAAGTTAAAAAAGGTCCCTCACCGTTCGCTTCTGTTAGCAATGTGGAAGTAAAGGTAGTAAACACACCTTCCCACACCCATTCTTTTCGCGTAAAGTACAGTTAAAAAACTCGCTAAATCAAGATAATTTTTGATAAAATGGAAAAGTAAGCGATTTTATATCATCTACATATAAGGGGGAAAAAACGATGGTTGAAAACAAAATTGTGTTAATTACAGGTGCAGCTCAAGGTATTGGTTATCAAATTGGTGAGCGCTTCGCTGAAGACGGAGCGACTGTTGTCTTAACTGACTTAAATGAAGATGGAGTTAAGAAAGCAGCAGACAAATTGAAGACAAAAGGCTACGAAGCATTAGGCATTAAAGCAGATGTGACAAAGGAAAGTGATATTGAACAAATGATTGCTCAAACGGTTGAAACATATGGCCGCCTTGACGTGTTGATTAACAATGCCGGCATGCAATTTGTTTCCCCGCTCGAAGAATTTCCTACTGAAAAATTTGAACTTTTAACGAAAATTATGCTTGTTGCACCTTTTGTTGCGACTAAGCATGCGTTTCCTATTATGAAAAAGCAAAAATTCGGCCGCATTTTGAACATGTCCTCCATTAACGGATTGATTGGTTTCTCAGGAAAAGCGGCATACAACAGCGCTAAGCACGGCGTGATTGGCTTAACGAAAGTTGCTGCTCTTGAAGGTGCAGAGCACGGTATTACGGTAAATGCGATTTGCCCTGGTTATGTTGATACGCCGCTTGTACAAAATCAATTAAAAGATTTGGCACGTACGCGAAATGTAGCGCTTGAAAAAGTACTTGAAGAAGTCATTTATCCTCTTGTTCCTCAAAAACGCTTGCTTGCAGTTGATGAAATTGCAGATTATGCAATGTTTTTAGCAAGTGATTTAGCAAAAGGCGTAACCGGCCAAGCTGCTGTGATTGATGGTGGATATACGGCTCAATAAAAAAAGAGTGTCAGTTAGACTGGCACTCTTTTTTTATTTATTTAATTTCGAATTCTCCTAAAGAACCTGTCGTCCGACCTGCTTTCACTGCTTCTGCGTATAAATAATACGTTCCCGCTGGAAGAGCTTCACCATTAATCTTTCCGTCCCACGTTGCGCTAGAGAATCCTTTTCCTACATTCGTATACGAACTTAACAATTCCCCTTTTTCTAGGGCTGCATCGTAAATGTAATAGCTAAGCTTCTCTGCTCCTCCTGGTAAATAACTGCCGTATTCAAATGAGCCATTTCCAAGTACATCTACATAAGCAGAAGTAACGCGAGGATAGTCCGGCTCTTTTACAAATAAGATCGTTGGAACATCATACGTTTCTTTATTGTTACTTACGGTAATTGTCCCTTCGTAATAGCCAGGAGACAATTTCCCTGCATCTACTTTTACATTTAGGTTTACTTTTTGTGTCTTCCCTGCATTAATCATTAAATCATTTGTTGATTTAACGTCAATTGCTTGATGGCTTTTCTTAAATTTTACTTTGACCGAGTATTTTTGACTGTGATTTGATAGATTTTTAATCTTAAAGCTTTGTTTTTCTACTTGTTTCCCTTTATCTTTATAAAAGACACCGTACGAGTGACTTCCTGGGGTAATAAGCGTCTTCGCTTTAATTGCATCTACTACGCGCATGCTTCCTGCACCTTGCGTATTATGAGGGTAAATGAGCCCATTGCGGTCACGAAGAAGTTCTGTTGTGTTCATTAAAGATGCTTTTACGTCTTCTACTTTATAATTTGGATGTGCCTGTAAAATTAACGCTGCTGCTCCTGCTACGTGCGGTGCCGCCATACTTGTTCCTTGTTTTGATCCATATCCATGAGGGTTGCTTGGATCATTGGTTGGCACCGTACTGATGATATCGACTCCCGGTGCCGAAATGTCCGGCTTAATCATCCACGTATCTACAACCGGTCCGCGAGATGAAAAATCAGCCATTGTTTCATCGACCGTCTGATTAAAGGTTGCAGTAAAAGAGCCCGTGACGGATCCTTTCGCTAAAGAAGCTACCAAAGCTTGGCCGTCTGCTTTTGATAAACGAATACTTGGCAGAGATGTACCTGGAATATCAGGGATTGTTCCTTCTACGTTGTTGTAAATGACCGTTGCAGCAGCACCGGCTTTTTTCGCATTGTCAACTTTATCTACAAACGCGATGTCGCCGCGAGAAATAACCGCTACTTTTCCTTTTACATCCTTTCCTTCAAAGTCTTCTGGTTTTCCTAGTCCGACAGGTACAAATTCATAATTTTTACCGCTTGCATCCAGTAATGCCTTGTCATTTGGAAAGCCCATTACTTCAGCAGAAGCATAGCTTGCGTTATCTACAGTTAATGTCGTTTTATACAAATTGTAAGGAAGCTGAGTCGCACCAACTGAAATAGCTTCACGTGACGTTCCCGGAGAGCCTACTGTCCAGTTAGCTGGTCCACTGTTTCCATTTGATGTAACAGCTACTACCCCTTCTTCCATTGCCCAATCTAACGCAATACTCGTTGCCAAGTCCGGATTATTAATCGTATCTCCAAGCGACAGGTTCATTACATCCGCCCCGTCTTCTACCGCACGTTCAATACCGGCGATCACGTCTTCCGTTGTACCCGTTCCTCCTGGACCTAGTACACGATAAGCAAGTAAATGAGCATCAGGAGCCACCCCTTTAATTTTCCCGTCCGCTGCAATTGTACCCGCTACGTGCGTACCGTGCGTTGTCGCTTCGCCTTTTGGATCTCCAGCCGGCGTTTCTTGAGGGTCTTTGTCATCGTCGACAAAATCCCATCCTTTATATTTCTCAAACGCTGATTTTAAATCCGGGTGGTCGTAATCAACGCCTGTATCGATAACGGCTACGGTCATATTTTTACCTGTATATCCTGATTTCCACGCTTGATCTGCTCCTACATAGTAAATGCTTTTATCCATTTCAGAACCGTATTCTTCGGCGCTCACTTCTTTCGATTTCACTTCTGTTGTATGATATTCAACGCTTGGATAAATAGCTTTTACTCCCGGTAAACTTGCTACTTTTTCAAGGTCACTAGCGGGAAGTTCCGCTGAAAATCCGGAAAACACCTGGTCATATTCACGCTTTACTTTTGAAGTTTTAGAAGCTTTTGAAAGCTCTTTTTTCACTTCGTCACGCGCTTTTTTAATCTTTCCTTTACTTTGCGCTACTCCTTTTTTCTTTGCTTCCGCTACAGACTCTTCATTTAACTCCACAATAACTTTTACTTTTTTAGCCGACTTTAAATTATAGTCTCCTTGAATTTTAACTAGTGATGGTTCAAGAGCCGGCTTTGAATTCCCGTTAGCAGATGCTCCCATTGCAAAAGAAGATAAAGCAACCGAAAATGCTACTGTACTCAATACAGCCCGAATTGATACTTTTTTCATCGTTTTGTCCTCTCCATTTCTCTCTATAATTCACGCAACTATGTATGTCTTCATCCCCAGAACATACGCATCTTTTACTTAGCTTGTGAGCTAAAAATTAGAATAGTATGGAAGTTCTATATATTACTATAAAATCCTTGAGTCTATTGAATCATTTTGTATATTCCTGCAAACTGAGTACTAATGCTCAAAAAATGAAGAATTTTGTCTGTTTATCGTCTTTTCATAACTTTTTTATTCCTAAAATTATGAATGGATTAGATGAATATACAAGAATACTGACGAATTTCTGTTAATTTAGCTATTTCTATCAGGGACTCATTCCTACTTTCTCTTCGATTACCTATAAGGTTTTTTATTATTTTAAGAAAATTGTTCTTATGAGCGTTTTTTTATCTTATAACTTATTATTTAGAACATAGTTTAATTTAATATGAAATATCGCACTTAATTAAATGAAATTTTTAAAAATTACGAATAATAAAAGTAGTTCGTGCAGATACTAACGTCAACGCTCGCAAAAAGGGAGGCATGATTATGATAGATTTAAATTTCATCCTACTCATCCTTGATCTTCTCTCATCTCTTGTCACTATTGGCATCTACTTTACAACCAAGTAAGTAACTAACCTTCTCTTTACTCTTCTATCGTATGTACTTAAGCTATTAAAAAAAGAAGCAAGCCAATTTTTACTGGCTTGCTTCAGCTATATAATAAAGTAGTTAAAGTGGAAGGGATTTATCCGCGTCTTCCGCCTCTGCCACCTCGTTTTGACTCAGTGCTGCGTTTTAGTGTAGATAAATTATCTTCACTATCTTTTAAGAAACGCGCCATTTTTTGTTCGAAGTTTTCCTTAGGTTGGAAGTTGCTTTTAGAACGATTATCATTATTTCTTGCCTGACGTGGCGGACGTTGTGAATAAGAAGATGAGGGTCTTTCAGGTTTATCTATTGCTTTTTTAATCGATAATCCAATTTTTCCGTCTTTCTCATTAACGACTTTCACTTCAATTTCTTGACCAACTTTAAGATGGTCATTAATGTCTTTTACATAGCTGTCAGCTACCTCACTAATATGTACAAGCCCAGTTTGACCTCCAGGTAATTCTACAAATGCTCCAAAATTAGTAATACCTGTTACTTTACCTTGTACCTTGCTACCTACTTCAACTGCCATAAAAAATGTTCCTCCTCAATAATATTAAAAGCACTTCATTATACCAAAGTGCGTAAGAATAACAAAGTGTGTATGAGAAAACAATTCGTTAAATTACACTTTTCCCCCCAATTTTTTGTTTTATGAAAGAAATCATTCACAATAATGCCCATATTAGATATCCCTAATATGGGCATTTCTCTCATTTCCACCATTCATCAAACATACTAGCCGGTAACTGACGTTTATGTTCCGTAATACGATAGCGCTGTTCAATTTTTCCAGCGGCTTCTTGTGATACTTCTTTTCCTTCCAAATAATCGTCTAGTTCATCATAAGAAATTCCCAGTTCCGTTTCATCAGATTGACCAGGACTATTATCTAACAAGTCAGCTGTTGGTACTTTTTCGTACAATCGCTTATCTGCACCTAATTCTTTTAACAATGCTTTTCCTTGACGTTTTGTTAATCCCGTTAGAGGCAGCACGTCTGCTCCGCCATCTCCGTATTTTGTAAAAAAGCCTGTTACTGCTTCTGCTGCATGATCGGTTCCGATAACTAAAAGGCCGTTTTCTCCTCCGATTGCATACTGTACAATCATACGCGTACGTGCTTTGACATTTCCTTTATGAAAATCAGACAGCGCTATATCTGTCGCACCTGTAAACGAACTTTCAAATGCTTCCACCGTGTTTTTAATATTAAATGTATATGTTTCATTAGGTTTAATAAATTCTAGTGACGCCTTCGCATCTGCTTCGTCATGCTGCGTGCCATGAGGCAAGCGAACGGCTACAAATTTTGCTTCGTATTCTTCTTTTCGCAATTCTTCTACAGCAATCTGCGCTAATCGTCCAGCTAAGCTAGAGTCCTGCCCTCCGCTTATACCTAATACAAAGCCTTTTGCATTTGCTGACTTTAGGTAGGTTTTTAGAAAATCAACGCGGGCACGGATTTCTTGTGCTGGATCAATTTCAGATTTCACATGTAGCTCTTTTCTTATTTTTTCTTGCATGTCTGACATGATACATGCTCTCCTTCCATTATATGTAGATTTCTTACTGATACAATCCATGTTTTTTACTATAAAAATAACAGAGATCAGGCATTAAATATCTTGGCTCTCCGCCTCGGGCAAATTCTTGACGAATATAAGTAGAGCTGATTTCCATCGCTAGCCCCTTATCAAGAAGCTGAAACCGCCCGTCGTCATAATTTCGAAGCAAAGGAGAATGACTAATAGCTTTCAACATGTCTATTCCCTCTCTTGCCATGATGATAAACTGGTTTTCACTTATAAGTTCATCTGCTTTCTTCCACTTGCCCTCACCAATATCTTGCAGTAAATCGGCTCCCATAATAAAAAATAAGTCAGCGTGTGGGAGCAATTTTTTAAAGTGCTCCATAGTGTAGTATGTGTAATGATAGCCGGGCAATACGTCTAGCTCATACGTATCGAGCAAAAATTTCGGGTTGTCTTTAATCGCTAAGCTAACCATATTTACACGATGTTCATCGGACGTTTGGAGCTTTTTATCTGTCCGTTTGTGCGATGAAGGCAAGAAGATAATAGCATCTAACTTCTTTCGATGCGCAACCGTTGATGCCGTCCAAAGATGAACATTGGTAACCGGATCAAAAGAAGAACCATAAATTCCAATTTTCGCTCCTTTTTCTAAAAGCTTATCTATTTTCTTATCAGGGTTTAGCTGTTGAAAATAAGCAAGCGTATCTGACATGTCCCCAGCTCCCTACTATTTTTTATTTAGGGCTTCCGCTACTTTTTGTTTTACGTACGCAATTTGACGCGTTTTATTTCCCCAACATTTTTCGCTTAAATCTACTGGATATTCTTCAGGATTGCGCGTGCGCTTATATTCATCCCAAAGCAGCTCTAAATTATCTTTTACGTACTGCTGAATTTCCTGAAGTTCTTCTGTTTCATACACAAGCTTTCCGTTTACAAAGATATCATGATGGAGTTCTTTTGCCTCAAAATTTGTGACAAATTTACTGATAAACGTATGAACAGGATGGAACATTTTTAAACGTTCTTCGCTTTGAGGATCTTCGTCTTCCATCGTGATATAATCCCCTTCAGATTTTCCATTCAAATTATTAATAATACGATATACGCGCTTTAACCCTGGAGTACTCACTTTCTCAGGATTTGCGCTAATTTTAATCGTATCCATCATCTCGCCATTTTCTCCTTCAATAGAGACAAGTTTATACACTGCACCAAGCGCCGGCTGATCATATGCAGTAATGAGCTTCGTGCCAATTCCCCACATGTCTATTTGTGCTCCTTGCGACTTTAAATGCATAATCGTATCTTCATCTAAATCGTTGGAAGCAACAATTTTTGTCTCTGTAAACCCTGCTTCATCTAACATTTGACGAGCTTTTTTAGATAAATATGTTAAATCGCCGCTGTCTAAACGAATCGCTGTAAAATTAATTTTATCGCCTAATTCTTTTGCTACTTTAATGGCGTTGGGAACTCCTGATTTTAACGTATCGTACGTATCAACTAGAAACACGCAGTTTTTGTGGCGACGAGCGTATTTATGAAATGCAATATATTCGTCCTTATAAGCTTGCACCATGGCATGGGCATGCGTTCCTGCAACTGGAATTCCAAATTTCTTTCCTGCTCGCACGTTAGAAGTAGCACCAAATCCGCCAATATAGGCTGCTCTTGTTCCCCAAATAGCAGCATCCATTTCTTGAGCGCGTCGTGTTCCAAACTCCATTGCTACTTGATCGCCTACTACATGTTTGATTCGAGCTGCTTTCGTCGCAATCAGCGTTTGGTAATTCACAATATTTAAAATCGCTGTTTCTACGAGCTGAGCTTCAATTAATGGTGCCTCTACACGTAAAATTGGTTCATTGTGAAACACAAGCTCACCTTCACGCATACATCGAATTGTTCCCGTAAATGTAAGGTCTTTTAAGTAAGCTAAATAATCTTCTTTAAAACCTAATTCTTCGTGCAAGTAGGTTAAATCTGATTCGCTAAATTTAAATGCTTTAATATATTCAATAATTCTTTCTAATCCAGCAAAAACAGCATACCCATTCCCAAAAGGAAGTTTGCGGAAGAAAACTTCAAAAACAGCCTTTTTTTGATGAATGTTATCTTCCCAGTACGTTTCTCCCATATTAATTTGATATAAATCCGTGTGTAGCATTACGCTGTCATCTGTAAACATATTCATTGATTTCCTCCACTTTTATGTCCTTAAATAATTTTTGCCCCGAGGCAAGATTTAAAATGTTCAAGCGCCCACTCATGACCTTTTTGATTAAAACTTGCTACGGCTTTTTCATAGATATAAATAGCAAATCCTTTATTATAGGCATCTACTGCCGTATGAAGTACACAGATGTCCGTACATACACCTGCTAAGTAGACATCGGTAATTTGTCTTTCTCGCAGTTTAATCTCCAGATCTGTTCCAGCAAATGCGCTGTATCTCGTTTTATTCATCCATTCTACATTTGCCTTTGATTGATACAGGTTATATAAATCATTTAACTTTCCGTATAGCTTTCTTCCTGCAGAACCTTCAATATTATGAGGCGGAAACAGCGTTGATTCTGGATGCAAGGAATCATTTTCTTTATGAAAATCAATGGCAAACACGACATACTCGTCTTGCTCAATAAATTGACGCGTGATATCGTTTATGGATGTTTCAATGTGTCGCCCTGGTTCTCCGCATGTCAAAGCTCCGTTTTTAGCTACAAAATCATTTGTATAATCGATGTTAATCAGTGCTTTTTTCATTATGTTTCCCCCTCATAAGTAAAAATTAACAGTTAACATATTGTTAATTATTTGAATTGAAAGTTTTTTCTTTTAATAGCGTGCTGTATAGATTGGCTTCATCACATTCATCTCAACAAACCGGTAGAGCTTTGTTGGCTTTTTAGACGTTCTCGTCGTTGTTTTTCCGTCTACTTCTTCAATAAATGGCAGCATTCTTATTTTTCGTGCAAACGCCTGATCACTTTTAATCGCCGCATCATCCGTTACGGTAAGCAGCACAGTCTGCAGTTCAGAGTATGTAAACTGAGAAGGCAGAAACTTCTGAGCAATGGTCGTTTGCAATAAATCTTTCTTAATTTCCTTGATTGCATCTCGAATGATGATTTCATGATCAAAAGCTAAAGGCAATGAAAAGATTTCATCTATTTTAAATAATTCAACTCGAGCAGCATCATCATTCGCTTTTCGTTTTATTAGACTATCTTCTGGCACAATTGCATAATGTGCGTTTGTGATGACCCATCCCCTATCATCTCTGCCGGGCTCATCATAGATACCATAGTGCTTTAAATGAATATCTTTTACGCCCGTTTCTTCTTCTAGCTCTCTTTTAGCTGCTTCAAAAGCTGATTCATCAGGATGGACAAATCCGCCGGGAAGCGCCCACTTTCCTGCTTCGCTGTTCTTTTCTCCCTCTGCGTTTAGCATTGCTCGCTGGATAAGCATTAATTTCAAATTCATTTTAGGTGGTTTGTATGGTTCTTTTTCTTCCGTCACAATCGTAAATACAGCAATATCTGACGTATAGCCATAGGGTTTAGGGTATTCTTTTTTCGTTTGATTCGTCATTTCTTTTTTGTTCGACATTCAGCATTTCTCCTGATCACTCTTTTTACAATTAACAATATGATTAATGTTAATTGTATTTGTTTTATGGAAAATGTCAATACTTTTCCCACTAATTATAAAGAGAAGGTAATTTATGTTGTAAATAACGTTATGTTTCGTATTTTTTAGAGTTTATATGCATAAAAAGCCGAGTGAAGAAGTTCTCATTCCCCTCTTCCCTCAGCTTTTTTTCCCTTTTAATTAGCGTGCTGCTAAACCAATCATCATTTTACCGTCTTTAAAATATTCAATGACATAGTCAACAGACGGACAGTAAATAAACGCTTCTTCTGTAAGATCAGCTGTTTGTTGAAAAAACGTTAAAGCCTGAGCTAAATCGACGCTTACAGCTTTAGTCGCTCGTTTCCAGAATAAAACAACCTGATGCTCTTTTATATTCATCTCTTGAAGCCATTTTTTGATTTCTTCAATACGCCGGGCGGACTTTTTAATTAATACTTTTCTCCAATTAATTTGCATGATTGTTAAAAAAGGAAAGGTGTTTGAAAGTTTTTCGAAGTAAATGCTTGTCTGCTTTTTTGTTAGCAAATCTGCACTGTTACCCAACGTTTGAATATAATGTTCTACTTTTGTCATAATCATCCTCCAGTCGAAATTGGAGTTTGCTAGAATTTTCAGAGCCACTCTCTACTCTTCTTGCTAAAAATCCTGCAGCTTTCCAACCGTGCTTTTTCTCAACAATTTTGAAATTTTACTTTTTATACAAATTATTCAAAATAATTTGTGTATTTTAGTTTATCATAAAACTTAATCTTTGACTTTGATTATGTAAAACCTTATTTGTGTTTTGACCAAAGAGCGAATTCCATAGAAGAAAAGCTATAAAAAAGTTGACATTAACATTTATAAAAGTTAATATACTTACTAAAAGTAACTTAATTGCATATAACAAACAAGGTGAAGAAAATGAACTATCAAACAGATGTGTGTATAATAGGAGCCGGGCCAGGCGGTGCTCTACTAGCCTATCTACTGGCTAAACAAAATATATCAACTATACTGATAGAGAGCTCTGATACGCTTGGAAAAGAATTTCGAGGCGAACATTTAAATGAAGATGGAGAAATGATTCTTAAGAAACATCATATATTTGAAGAAATTGAAAGCTTAGGCCTCCTTCGAATGTCTAGGGTTGAATACTGGAAGGATGGACATGTATTCAAAACGATAGAATCTGAACTTGGACATGCAGGAATTCATGTTCCACAGCAGCATCTCCTTCAGTCTATAAATAGCCAAGCAAGCATCCATCCCTCCTACAAGCTTATGCTGGGCACAAAAGTAACGGAGCTAATGCAGAATGAAAAAGGACAATATACTGGAATAAAAGCTCAGCAAAAAGGCCGGGGTGAAATAATAGTTGAAAGTAAAATCATTATTGGAGCAGATGGTCGATATTCAACTGTTCGCAAACTCGCGCACATAAAAAACAATATCCACAATCATGGATACGATTTGCTTTGGGCAAAAATTCCTGCACCAGCCAATTGGGAGCCTTCTATTAAATTTGCACTTGTAAAACAGCAGCAGGTGGCGCTTTTTTCTCAAGCAAAAGGCTTTGTTCAAATCGGATGGAATATTGAAAAAGGCAGCTATCCTGCTCTTCGAAAACAATCGTTTAGACCGTTTATTCAGCGTTTAATAGACGCTTTCCCTAGCTTAAACCTTTCAATAGAAAGGTTTATTACGTCGTGGTCAGACTTTACGCTTCTTTCTGTGCAAAGCAGCATAAGCGAAGTATGGTCAAAGCATCACCTGTTATTATTAGGGGATGCTGCGCATACGATGACTCCTACTGGCGCTTTTGGATTAAACGAGTCATTAAAAGATGCTGACTTACTGTCTGACTTACTGCATCAAGTTTTTTATCAAAACAAAGAGATTTCAGAAACATTGAGACAGTTTGAACAGAAAAGAAAGCCTAAATTAATAACTCTTGAACGTATTCAGTTTCAGCGAGAAAAAGAATTCTCGTCCCATTTTATTTCTTCTTAAGCCTAAAAAAAGAGATTCCATAGATAAATGGAATCTCTTTTTTACAATCATGATTTTTCAGCAGTTGTTCTATGTAAGTTCTCTTTTATGTATATTCCGCGAAGTTAATCTTGCTTTGCCCGCTGCCATTTTTGAAATTCAAGAAATTGTTTAAACTGCTCTTTGCTTATTCCTGACTCCGCTGCTTCTTTTGCTAACTCAAGCCACTCATCATCAATATCCAACGATTCAGATTTATCCATAGGCTCATGAATCAATCTATCAATACTCACGTTCAATGAGGTAGAAATTTTGTTTAGAAATTGAATAGATGGGTTGAGCTGAATTCCTCTTTCTACTGAAGATATGTACGATTTAGCAACACCCGCTCGGTTTGCAAGTTCTGTTAGCGATATTCCCTGTTTCGTTCTGAGATCTCGAATACGTTGGCCAATTGTCATTATAATCACCCTTACTAATGCTTACTTATCGATAATAATACCATAATTTCACTTTACCGTGCATTATAAATAAACGTTCTTACCATAAAGAGGTGATTATACATCTAAAAAAGGGTGATTATGCATCTAGTGAAAATAGCTTGAGGCTGGTTATAAAGGTTATCTATACTTGGGAACGATTTATTCCCTTATCATTGTATCGGCTAAACATTTGAACTAATGCTTTGTAAAAATTGTCTAACTTCCTCGATGCTTATACCTGTTTCTTTTGCTTCCATTATGAGCATAACCCATTCTAAGTCTAACGTATTTTCATCTTTAAAATTCATAATTCTCCTCCTTTCTTCTTTTTTCGAAATTGATAACGTTCTCTTTTTTCTGTTTTTGGGCATTCTCCCTTATTTCTCACTATGGTTTTACAGTATAATGGATATTACTAGAACATTAGACATTTTTTAATTACTAAAAAGCACCCATTTTTTTGAAATTTTTGTCTATTCTTATCATAATAATTTTACCGTTACACAAACGCTACAGTTAGACACTAGGAGGATTGTTTTTATGCCTTTTCTGCATACGGCGACAGAAAAAATTTACTATGAAGTTCATTCGCCCGTATTCACTGATAAGACAAAAACCATTGTGATGGTTCATTCTGTTATCACTGATCATACGCTTTTTGATTCCATTACTGCGGAATTAAACCAACATCATCGTGTTATTCAATACGATTTGAGAGAAACAGGCAATAGTACCTCTACTGCAGGGAATTTGTCGTTTGAGGCTCATATTGAAGATCTTTTCCTCTTATTACATACGTTAAATATAAAAAAATGTTATTTTTTAGGAGTGGGATTTGGAGGTCAAATTGCCGTTAAATTTGCTGCCCGCTACGAATTTCTTATTGAAGGACTGATACTATTGTCTCTTCCTTTATATTCAGACAGCACCCTTCAAAAGATTAAGAGATGTTACAACGAAGAAAGTAAAAACCAAATACCGGTAGATAAAATTTTCGAACTAGGAAAACTAGAGAGTTTAGAACCTACAAACATACAACAGATAATTGAAAGACTAAAAAAAATGGATCCCGGGATATATTTCCGCTTTCTTAAACTATCTATTACAGACAATCTATTTCAAGAGTTGACTAGTATTTCACTTCCTGTACTCACTTTATCTGGCCAAAATGATTTGCTGTTTTCATCTCAGTATCTGATTTCAAAAACGATGTTTTTAAAAAACTACAGTCATATGACCATACCTAACGCACACTCTTTATTTCTAGTAAAAGAAAAAACAGCTTTAATCAGAGAAATCATCATAGATTTTATTAAAAGTAATACACAACAACTGCCTTCTTTAAAGAATGATCCTATGAAAATACTTAAGAACTGGGAAAGTGACACAGCTATAGATATACAAAAAGATTTTCATGCACATACACCCTCTCTTAAAGTAGATTTTTTGTACTCTTTTTCAGTCTATGTAAATGGCCAGCTTATTACAGAAGGCTGGAATAAACGTTTTGCTCAAGAAATTTTACTATATCTTATTTTTCATCATTCTATTAGCAGAGAACAGCTATGCGAAGCGCTGTGGCCCGAAATGCCTTTAAGCAACGCCAAAAAGAATTTACGCGTCTACTTGTCTCATTTAAAAAAATTATTGAACGCAGAAAATTCAGAGCCGGTTTTACTTGTTAACAGGCAGCTCATTTCTTTAAATGCAGATGTGTCAAGCGATGGATTAGATTTACTAACTGACCTTCAGTGGATAACCGAACAGTCTGACCCAGCGCTGAAATTCAAGGAAGCTGAACAGCGACTGCACCAATTAGTTCCTCATTATTTAACAACGATTTATGACGATTGGTTCCTTGATATCCGAGTGAAAATAGAGATTATTCTTCTTGATCTATTAATCTGGATGAAAGAATGGCTTTGTGAAAATGGAAAAGTTTCAAAAGCCGTATTTCTACTCATTAAATTTATTGATTTAGTAGAAGAAAAGGAATTCATTTATGATGAAATTGTCGATTGCTATATCAAGCTCGATAACAATGAAAAATCAGCGTACTGGCTGGATCAAAAACTGCGGTATTTATTTGAATAAAAAGGATGTGAATGCATGAATTCGTACTGTGAGATGGTGTTTAATCAAATAAACGTTAACATCCATTCCCTAACCGCAATCATTAATGACGTTACAGAAGAAGAGCTTGCTTATCGTCCCCTCCCTCACAAGCGGTCTATTCAAGAGCTGCTGCAGCATTTATGTCTCATTTGTATTGCAGACTATTATATTTCCTTAGGCTACTCTGCAGATAAAATGAATGACTTTTATCTGCAGCATCCAGCTTATACAAAGCTTGAACTCAAAACAGCTTTAATAGATGGCTTCAATCAGCTAAAAGCGGCCTACTCTTCTTTTGACGAACGAAAACTGTTTTCACCGCAAACATCCTATTGGGGATGCACGTATACGCGCTTTGAATGGCTGCTTGAAATTCAGTCTCATTTATATCATCACCGTGCGGAACTGTATACGCTTCTAACCTGTTACCGCAGAAACGGATTGGATGTAGTGCTTTTTGAGTGATATAATTTTTCACTCTCTATATTTTCATAGCTTTTTAGAGGCTTAAAGGAAGCTTCTTTTATTTGTTTACCATTTTCCATCCATTATGAAATATAATTTGTATATAGAAAGCATTAAAAGAAAATGAGGTTGGCTTATGAAAGAAACAATTGTTGCAGCTTTAAAGAAAATTGAAGAAGATTTCGACGTAAAAGTATTATACGCTTGTGAATCTGGAAGTAGAGCGTGGGACTTTCCATCTAAAGATAGCGATTATGATGTTAGATTTATTTATATTCATAAGAGGAATAAATATTTAAGCATTGATCCAATCGGTGTAGGTAAAAAGCGAGATGTAATAGAGCTACCTATTAATGATCTCTTAGATGTTAGCGGCTGGGACTTAACTAAGACGTTAAAACTTTTTAGAAAGTCAAACCCACCTTTACTAGAATGGATGCAATCAAACATTGTATATTACAAGGCGTATTCAACATTTGATAAAATGAAAGAACTACATTCTAACATCTTTACTCCTACTTCTTGTATATATCACTATTTAAATATGGCTAGAAATAACTTTAGAGAGTATTTGCAAGGTGATGAAGTAAAAATTAAAAAATATTTTTACGTTTTAAGACCTGTGTTAGCTGCTAAGTGGATTGAACAATATAACGAATTTCCTCCGCTAGAATTCCCTATTCTCTTAGAGAAACTGTTACCAGAAGGAGAATTAAAAGAAGAGGTTAGCAAGCTGTTAAAGCGGAAAATTAGTGGGGATGAGTTAGATTTAGAACCATGTATCAATGTTATTAATGAATTTTCAAACTTAGAAATTGACCGTTTAGACAAATACGTCAGAACTTTATCTGTAGAATTAGATGACCCTACATATGAATTAGATCAATTGTTTAGAGATACTCTAGACGAAGTTTGGAACTAAGTATAAAACAAAAAGGCTTATCCCTAATGCAAGTAGCAGCGGATAAGCCTTTTATCTATATCTATTAAAGCGGTATATTATTATTTGTATTTTTTGTTTCATTCAAATAGTTCTCCACATATATTTGTTCTGCATCTGTAGCATTTTCAATTCCATCCTCCGGACTAAATTCAATGTTTCTCTTTATTGCTACACGATCTGCAATGTAACCCATTGCTAACAAAAACACTATACATCCGCCTGCCCACAGCCACATTGTCATTTTAATACCCCCTTTTTCTTCTTTAGTTCACCTAGCGTCGCGTAATACAGCATATATCCTCCGCAGGATAAAAACCCTCCAACAAGTAAAATCGCAAGTTTTTTAATAACTATCCCCTCCACATTCTTTTACACAAAACAGAACTAACAGATACTTCGACTGTATATTAAACGTTTTTCCGCAAAAAGGAATTTAAATTAACATTCCCTATACTTACTATACGTTTTAGCACGAAGAAAAGTTTCAGAAAATTAAATTAATAATTTTCGAGTTGATTTTCAACAAATCTGATTATAATTTTTTATGTTTCATCCTAAATAATTTCAAAAATACAAAGTTACTGCTGACAATCTATCTACAAAGAATTCGAGGCTTTACGCCGTTTTAATCCGGTCTACTATGATTGCCCGGTGCATTAATTATGATGCCGACTATGACTGCAGATATGAACCAATTACCTTAACATTTAATTTCTCACGGTACAGCTTTAAGTAGTACAATTCGTCAAGTTGCAGGTTCAATTGGTACCGCTATACTTGTTACAATTATGACTCAACAAACTACGGAACACCTCGCTAAAGCAATAACAACTTCGACTATAGATGGTAGTAACGATGCATTCTTATTTGTCTTCATAAAAATAGTACTATTTTCAAAAGAAATCTTTTATTTCTCCTGAGAATAGTACTACACTATATTAGATAACCTTTATTTTTGTTTTGATTGTATAATATGTATCTGCTACGAGTCCTACTGCAAGTCCGCTAATCATCCCGTACGGTAATACACCTGGTACATTTTGATAAAAAGTGCCGATTAACATTGCAGCTAGGATGCCGAAAAGTACGCCTATCACAATATGCGAACCAAACTTCACCTGTTTTGCGGTATACATTCTTCCTCCTCCTCACTTTTTTTCCATTATATCACAACAGAATCGTTTATTTAATGATAACTGAGCGAGGAATGCGAATGTAATAAAACTGTAACCTTATATAACTATTTTAATACTACTCTTTTGGCGAATAAAATGTCATATGAGGCTTTTCTTCTTGGTAATACGCTAAACGATCTTGGAGCGTACCGGTATGGAATTCAAATTTATGACCGTCAGGATCCGTAAAATAAATAGATTTTTTGTCTCTCTCGTCACGATTTCTTCCAGGTAAGATATTTACATTATGCTGTTTTAACAGCTCTTTTGCTTGGTCAAAGCTTTCAATGGAAATAGAAAATGCTAAATGAGTATACGAATACTGAATGTCTGATCTAGGAATACTTTTTTCTTCGTTTAACGCCAGCCACAGTCCATTCAAACTAAAGTAAGCGGTGGATTTTCCTTTCACTAAAAGTTCTGCTCCTAGCACTTTCTTATAAAATGTGATGGACCGTTCTAAATTTGACACAGAAAAGCACATATGATTAATTCCTTGAATCATCTTTCCCCCTCGCTTTCTAGAAAAAAGTACTTCTTTCTATTACATAACTTTCCTTTTAGCATCTATTTTACTGAAAAAACATACTTTTTGCCATGTAAAGAGCTACTCCCCAAATCATACATGCAGAAGCCTTATTCACCCAAATCATTATTTTCCCATTCGAATCCATTTTCCCTACTGCTTTTCCTGCAAAAGCTAAGGATAAAAACCATATCCACGAAACGGATATCGTAACGAGCGTAAAAATCCATTTTTCTTTTCCGCTGTACAGCAGAGAATTTGTTCCGATTACGCCCATAATATCCATCAGCGCATGGGGATTTAGCAGAGATACAGAAGCAGCAAATAAAATTTGTGCTTTTAGCGTCATCCCTTCCTTTAATGACGTTTTTGAAGGTTCGCTCTTCCACGTCACAAAGCCCATATACGCTAAAAAAAGAAGACCTATTCCAAAAATAAGCGTTTGAAAAAATGAAAAAGCCGCGGCTGCTGCTGAAACTCCCAGCACTGCTACTAGAATTAAAAACGTATCACAAACAGAAGCCGTTACCACTACGGGAAGCGCCTGTTTGATCGTTCGTTGATTTGCTCCTTGGTTAAAAACAAACACATTTTGTACCCCTAACGGTAAAATCAAACCGAATGCTAACAACAAAGCATGTATAACCACTATAAACATGTTGCTCTCTCCTTTCTCTTTTATCCTACAATTGACATCCCCTGTTGTCTCCATCCAAGTTTTGATTTATAATACCAACCAAATTATAAAAAGGTGGTCTCACATGAACTGGACTCCAAATCCGGCTGATAAAAAGCCAATGCACAAACAAATTCAAGAATATATGAAAGAGAAAATCATAAATGGAGAGTGGCCTGTTGGAACTAAAATTCCTTCGCAGCGCCATTTGGCTGCTAGCTTTTCTGTAAATAGAAGCACGGTGGTGACAGCAACCGAAAACTTAATTGCTGAAGGATTGCTCAGCGGAAACAAAGGCGGTGGCACCAAGGTCATTAACAATACGTGGAGCTTACTAGCATCAGGTTCTCACATGAACTGGAATTCGTATGTAGAAGCAGGAATATACCAACCAAATTCTCCCACTATCCGCCATATTAACGAAGCTGAATTTCAACCGGGCATTATTCGTTTAGGAACTGGAGAGTTAGCACCTGACCTGCTTCCTTCCCCTCAGCTTTCGGAACTATTTAGCGGAATTAACCATGGAAGCGTACATTTGGGCTACGAGCACCCAAGAGGAAATGATGAGCTCAGACAAGAGTTAGTGAATCATGTAAAAAAACGAGGCATTGAAACGTCTCCTTCATCTATTTTAATTGTATCCGGTTCACTTCAAGCCCTTCAGTTAATTTCAATCGGCCTGCTGCCTCCAGGTGCCAATATATTAGCTGAAAAGCCTTCTTATCTTTATTCTCTACCATTATTTCAGTCCGCACAAATGAAAATAACGGGCGTTTCATTAGATGAAGAAGGAATGCATTTAGCTTCATTAAAAGACCAGCACGAAAAAGAAAAAGGCACAGCTTTATATACAATACCGAACTTTCATAACCCCACCAATGTAACGATGAGTGAACAAAGGCGCCAAGCACTGCTTCGCCAGTGTGAAAGAATGCATTTGCCTATTATTGAAGATGATGCTTACGGAGAGCTTTGGTTCCATTCACCGCCTCCGCTTTCATTAAAAGCTCAAGATAAAAATGGAATGGTTCTTTATTTAGGAACGTTCTCTAAAACATTCAGTCCGGGATTTCGAATTGGATGGATTGTAGGGCCTGAACATGTAATTGAGCGATTAGCTGACCTTAAAATGCAAGTTGACTACGGAGCCAGTTCCTTATCTCAATGGGCCGCTGCTGAAGCTCTCAAAACCGGAATTTATGACAAGCATGTGGCCAGCGTACGCTATAAATTAAAAGAAAAATCTCAGCAAACACTGGCTATTCTAGAGAAGTATTTGAAGAATCTCGCTGTGTGGAATGCTCCGAGCGGAGGTTTTTATTTTTGGCTTACGCTGCATAAGCCTGTTTCGATGCGGAAGTTATTTAAGCACTGTCTCGACGAAGGAGTTCTTTTAAATCCAGGCGCATTGTATGACCATGAGACATCACAGCATACCAGAATATCTTTTTCTTATGCGACGCTTGCAGAATTTGAATACGGCATCAAAATAGTCGCAAAAAGCCTTAAGAATCTTTACAAGTGATTCTTAAGGCTTTCTTGTGTTAACGGCAGCTTTATCAAAAAAGTGAGCTTATTATGCTGACGCTCTGCTCGTATCTTCCCTTGATGCAGCTGAATGATTTGTTTTGCAATAGCCAGTCCTAAACCTGAACCATTCGCGTCCGTTCTTGATTCATCACCTCGATAAAATCGATCAAATAACTTTTCTACCTCAATTTTTTCACTGATGTTAATGCTGTTCCTAAAGGAAATTACCAACGAATCCTCATCAATTTCCTGATTCACCTCTAATACGGAAGGCTTTTTGCTGTATTTCTTGACATTTTCAAGCAAATTTTGAAATACTCTTACCATTTTTTCCACATCAATAAATGCATTCCATTCACAAGCAAAGTTAGTCTGAACATCAATGCCTTCTCTTGTTAAAATTGGCTCGTACTCTCCTATTACCTGTTGAAGCAAACGTTTCATATCGACCTCATTTCGTTGAAGCTGAAGATCAGGACTCGTTAATTTTGTATAGTCAAACAATTCTTCTATTAAATCAGTTAAGTATTTTGCTTTTGAATCAACAATGGATAAGTAGCTATCTAATGTTTCATCATCCATACTTTCTCTTTTTTTGATTAAATCTAGGTATCCAACGATGGATGTTAACGGCGTACGCAAATCGTGAGATACACTGGATATTAGCTCATTTTTCACTTGCTCCAGCTCTCGTTCACGATCAAATTTTGTACGAAGCTGCGCAGACATTTTGTTAATATTTTGACTTAGCTCAGCCAGTTCATCTTTTCCTCGCACATGGATGGTTGCGCCTAAATCTCCATTTGATATTTTTTGAACTTGTTTAGAGATTTCTTTCAGATAACGAATATGGGAACGAATAAGTATTAAAAAAACCAAAACAAAGATTACAACAGCAATAAAAATAAGCCCAAATGCCAATAAATTATATGCAGAAACATTCATGTTCTCTTCTTGTATATACCTGCTCAAAACAAGCCTAGCAATTAAAATAAAAATTAAATTGGTAGCCAAAAAACTTATAATGATAGCAAAAAGAAGTTTTACACTTATTCTTCTCATATCCTGTATCCTACGCCCCATATGGTTTTAATATAAATGGGCTTTTTGGGATTATCCTCAATTTTTTCACGGATTTTTGTGATATGGACCATTACAGTATTATCGGATTTAAACGCGTCTTCTTGCCACACTGCTTCATATATTTTCCCCATGCTCATCACTGTTCCTTTGTTGCGTGCCAGCAGCTCTAAAATATCAAACTCTTTTGGCGTTAAACGAATCTCTTGGCCGCGTACAAAGACGAGACGGGTACTGCGGTTGATTTCCAAATCGCCGATTTGAATAATTTCACGCTCAGTACGTTCATTGTATTTTTTATAACGTCTAATTTGTGATTTGACTCGTGCGATGAGCTCGAGTGGGTTAAATGGTTTCGTTAAGTAATCATCTGCGCCTGCTGTTAGACCAGAAATTTTGTCCATATCTTCTGACTTAGCCGAAAGCATAATAATGGGCATATTTTTTTCTTCACGTATTTTAAAAGCAGCGTCGATTCCATTCATCTGCGGCATCATAATATCTAATATAATTAAATCTACTTCTTGTTCTTCTAAAAGCGCCAAGCCAGATACAGCATTAGAAACTTTCAGCGCTTCAAATCCTTCATTTTCTAAGTAAATAGCAATTAAATTACGAATTTGCTCATCGTCATCTATAATTAAAATTCTGTCTTTCATGTACAAACTCCTTATATCTCATTCTTTTCGCATGTAAAAATGTATGCGGGAGGAACGTTTCTCCACTCTTTTTCAACTTTAATGTGCGGGAAAAACGAGCGGATCAGCTGTTTTTTTAAATTCGTATACTGAAACGTAATAAATTTCCCTTCATCGGCTAATACGCTGCGCGTGTTTTGCAAGATACAGTCCGACACTTCAGACGTTAAAGAAGCAAAAGGAAGACCTGATAGTACGTAATCCACTTTTGGAATATCATACTGTATCAAGTACTTTTGAACATGTTCAGCGGATCCGTGTATCACATACACATTTTTTTCATTCCTTACTTGTTCCTTTACTTTTTCGTAAAAATGCCGATTGTATTCGATAAGAAGCAAAGTTGTCTGAGTGCTTCGTCTTCTTATTAATTCACGGGTGAAAACTCCGGTTCCTGGCCCGTACTCTACTATACAGGCTGCATGTTCAAAATCAATCCCTTTTACCATTTTTTCCGCTAAGTGCGTAGAGCTTGGCAAAAGTGCTCCTACCGTTCGCGGCTGGTGAAAATATTGATACATAAAAGCTAAATTCATTTTCTATTCCTTCTTTCTACTCTTTCTTTCTAGAATAGAAAAAAAATCTAAAGAAACGTTAAGTAAATTTCTTAAGAATTCTTAAGAAAACAAAAAGGAGGATGGGACAAACGTATTTTAGTTGAAGGAAGATCCGAACTATGAATTAAAATCCTTTATTGAGAATTAAGTGCATTCGAATTTTTCATGGTGATAGTGAACGTAGGTTTCATGTATGTAGGTGCTTCTAGCTATTGATTGGAGGGAAAGGCGAAGACTCCTGCGGGAAAAGCGGAACAGATGAGACCCCACAGGAGCGCAAGCGACGAGGAGGCTCATCGGCCGCCCGCGGAAAGCGAAGTCTGGCACGGAGATCAACAGCGGTATAACAAGCGCCATACTGAATTATTTATCCCATTTGTTCGTCTTTGGATTGATGTAGTTAATGTCTCCATTCCTTTTGAAAGAGTATTCACCGTAAATAACATCCGCTATTTAAATCGAAAGTGGCTCCTGTATAATGTTTTGCTTGAGGGCTCAGTAAAAAAAGAACCGTATCTGCCACGTCTTGAGGCGTAACAAAGCTTGGAATCAGCTGATGAGCGATGTATTCATTTTTGCGCCACTCTGGAATATTTTTCATCATATCGGTATTTACCATTGTAGGTGCTACGGCGTTCACCCGGATATAAGGAGAAAAATTCATCGCACAGCTCTTGGTTAATCCTAGTATTGCTGCTTTAGACATTCCATATATAGCATCGGAGCTTCCTTCCATTCCTGACACGGAGGATATATTAATAATCGCTCCTTCCGTTTCTTTTTTCATTAATAATTCGCCGAAGTACTTGGAAAAATAAATATATCCTTTAATATTAATGTCCATCACAAAATCTATTTCGTTTTCTTCATAGTCCAATAAATTTTTTCCTAAATATACGCCCGCATTATTAACTAACCCATACAAATTTTTATCTTTTATTTGATAAAAAAGATCTTTTACATCGTTTCCTTTTTTAACATCTACTACGTGTGTTTCAATATGGCCCTTTGTATCTTCAGCTAGCTGTTTCAAAGCTCCATCGTTAATATCACAAGCAATAACTGAATAGCCCTTCGACACACACTCTTTTACAATTTCTTTGCCAATTCCAGAACCTGCACCCGTAACGATTATCCATTTTTCTGTCATCTCGACACCTCTTATTTACTTCTGTTAGACATACTTGTTATGAGAATATTCAAATATTTATTATACCATTATTTTCTATATAGATATCCCTTTCTTGCATTCTTTTTTAGCTTACCTGACAAAGCGCGTATAGTTTTTTATGAGAGTGATAACGATAAGACAGTACATTATTTCAAACAAGAAAGAGATGATAAGACGTGGCAAAAGTACTTTATATTACAGCTCATCCTCACGATGAGTCTCAATCATTCAGTATGGCAACTGGAAAAGCATTTATCGATGCTTACAAAGAGCACAATTCAAGTGACGAAGTTGTACATATTGACCTTTATAAAGAAAATATCCCTCATATTGATGCGGATGTATTTAGCGGCTGGGGCAAACTTCAGTCTGGCTCGGAACTCTCTTCTCACGAACAAGAAAAGGTCAATCGCCTTGCAGAACTGAGCGAACAGTTTGTAGGAGCGGACAAATATGTTTTTGTAACGCCTATGTGGAACTTTTCGTTTCCGCCTGTTATGAAAGCTTATTTAGACTCTGTAGCCGTAGCAGGTAAGTCATTTAAATACACGGCAGAAGGTCCGGTTGGGCTATTGACGGATAAAAAAGCGCTTCACATTCAAGCGCGCGGAGGCATTTATTCTGAAGGCCCTGCAGCTGATATGGAAATGGGGCATCGTTATATTGGGATTATGATGAATTTCTTCGGAGTACCTTCGTTAGACGGTATTTTTGTGGAAGGGCATAACGCAATGCCAGATAAAGCCCAAGAAATTAAAGAAAAAGGAATAGCAGAAGCAAAAAAACTTGCCCAAACTTTTTAATATAAAGAGGCTGTAACAAAAATGTTTTAATTGAAGGAAGATCCGAACGAGGACTCGAGACTCTTAATGGAACATCAACTTTGTTCGGATTTTTCTGTTGGTAAGGTGAACGTAGCTTTCATGCATGGTGGCTGCTTCCAGCAGTTAATTGGAGGGCAAGGCGAAGACTCCTGCGGGAAAAGTGGAACAGATGAGACCCCACAGGCGCGTAAGCGACGAGGAGGCTCATCGGCCGCCCGCGGAAAGCGAAGCCTTGCACGGAAATTAACTGCGATGTAACAAGCTATTCATACTAGATCATTTACCTCGTTTGTTCGTCTTTAGATGGAAGTGATTTCGTTATGTCTAAGTCTCTTTTCTACGCAAAAAAATTTTCTCTTTCCTTTTCGATCCACCTGTCCATTTCTCTATCACTTTTTTCTACAAGTCTGTTAACGAGAATATCATGCCAAATATAATTTTCAAGTAAATTAATGTTGACTGCGTTATTTGTATAGTACGCCATTTCTTTGTGACCATAAATCATTTCACTGCTGTCAACAGATATAATAAACCAGTTTTGATTCCCAATGTTTTCGGTATAGCTTGTATGACGGTGCCGGTCAAATTCCTCCATCGCTTCATCTTGTTCAAACACAATTCCTTTTAGTGTGACACTCTCCCTTAGCTGTAATAAAAGAGGCTTCAACTCATTATAAATATCGGGCCAAAGCGAGATGACAATTTTATTTTTTGCTTTTAACAATAGCGACTCACAAAAAGCAAGAATGGCTGTTTCTCCTTTCATCGTCATAACCCGGCTTTCTTCTACAGACTCTGCAGTTTCAAGACGTTTAAGCGTTTCGCTAACGTCTTCATACGTTTCGTTCCATTTTTTTTGCAGCGAATGCAAAAAAGCATCGACGGGCAACGATGTGTACTGGGTGCCATCATTACTCTCTTCTTTTAACACCATGCCTTTTTCCTCTAGTGTTTGTAAAATATCGTATACACGCGCTCTTGGCACACCTGAATGTTTACTAATGCTATAAGCAGTGGAAGATCCTTTTTTGACAAGCGTCACATATACCTTTGATTCATACTGATTAAATCCAAGCGACTGCAGCTGTTGAATAATATTTTCCATAAAGGAAACCTCCCTGTTTTTTAAGTTATTTGAAATTTTCATCATTTACATATTTACAACTGCTTTTTATATAGTTACTATTTAAGTAGTCACTATATATTATGACATGAGGAAGGTGCTTTATGGAAGAATTAAGTTTACAGATTGTTCTTTTGCTTTTACTCTTTGGTTTTTTAGCTGCGTTCATCGACTCTGTAGTTGGCGGAGGCGGTTTAATTTCAACGCCTGCCCTTTTATTTTTAGGCCTGCCTCCCGCTGCTGCCTTAGCTACAAATAAATTAGCTGGAACGATGGGCGTATTAACGAGTACCATTCGATTTGTCAAATCCGGAAAAGTCGATTTTCGCGTTGTAGGTAAATGGTTTCCTTTTGTATTTATTGGCTCTTTAGGAGGTTCAATCACGGTTCATTTTCTATCCTCTGCTTTTTTGAAACCTGTTATTTTGATTCTCCTTGTTTTAGTTGCTATTTATACAATCTTCAAAAAAAACTGGGGCACTACGTCCACGTATAAGCCGCTGTCTATTAAGAAACTTATTTTCTTTACTGCACTTATTTTTATTATTGGCTTTTACGATGGATTTTTAGGAGCAGGCACAGGTTCATTTATTTTATTCGCTTTTTTATTTATGGGATTTGATTTCCTGCAGTCAGCAGGCAGCGCAAAATTTTTAAATTTCGGCAGTAATTTAGGTGCTTTGCTTGTATTTTTATATTTTGATTCTGTTGTATTTTCTTACGGATTAATTATGGGGTTTGCGATGATCGTTGGTTCTTTTGTGGGATCAAACGTCGCTCTATCAAAAGGCGTGACGTACGTCCGAACGCTTTTTATTCTTGTCACTTTAAGCCTTATTAGCAAAAACATATTTGATTATGTAAATCAGTACAAATAGATCAATGGTTTCTTTAGAACTATAACAATGAACCTATATATCTATTAGATTAATAAAACCACCTCTTACTATTTTCTTATTTTTGGGTAAATGTGTAAAAAAACACTAAAATTGTTGTATACTGGTCCATGTTTTTTTACATAATTTAGAAATATTATATAGAGGTGAACATTTTGTTTAAGAAATTCAGGTTTTTATGGTTTATTTTGCTGATTTTTGCACTTATTTTTGTCAAAAATACGTTCTTTTCTTCTTCAGAGAACGCCGCTGAGACTCTAGCAACGTCAGATGTTCCACAAGCCGCAGCTACTTTCAAAGAGGGAAACAATCAGCAGGACGGAGTCATTATTCAAAAATATCGCAAACAGCTAGATGCAGCACAGAAAAAAAACGACGAAAAAGCTACTAAAGAAATACAAGAAAAAATTTATGAAGACGGAAGACAGGCGGCACTAAACTTTTTACCGCGCAATAAATTTCAAAGAGCTTTTTCTCAGCCTTCTAAAAAATCGGCCGATGACATTTATAACTTTCTAATTGCCCAAGTAGGATTTGGAGGATATGATTCTCTTTATCAAGAAGCAATAGCCGCAAAAAAAGAAGCAGCTTCTTCTACTGATGAATTAAATATGGGTGGCATTCAAGCTAAAACCGCTGCACTTACATACGGCACACTAGCACAAAGAGAGCAGCTGCTTGTTACAAGTCTTGCTTATGACTTAAGCAGCGTGGGCGTCATTTCTTCCGATACAGCTAAAGGTATTGATAAAAAAGCGACTCATATGCTAGAAATTAGAAAAGAAGGAATAACTGCCGTGATGCAAGAATAGTTTTGCGAAGTGAAAAGCAGCATGTAAAAACTGCTGCTTTTTTATTCTAAATAACGGTGGTTATAGCTTTCATATAATGATATAAAAATGGAGGGGATTTTTATGAAAGAAGCGATTGTGTATCAATACGACGCGTTTAGCACGCGCCCTAATAAAGGAAATCCTGCGGGAATTGTGTTTAACGGAGATGATTTTTCGACTGAAGAAATGCAGGAGATTGCTTATCAAGCACAGTTTAACGAAACGGCTTTTATCATGAAGTCTTCCCGCGCTGATTTACGAATTCGATACTTTACGCCCGGACAAGAAGCAGATTTGTGCGGCCATGCGACTGTCGCTTCTCTTTATGCTTTACATAGTAAAAACAAACTTCAAAAGACTACATTTACAGTGGAAACAAATGCTGGAATTTTGCCTATGACTGTACAGAGCAGAAACGGACAACCTGTTATCACCATGACTCAAGCTTCTCCGCAGTTTCATCCGTTTTTAGGTTCAAAAGAAAAGCTGGCAAAAGCTCTTAATCTTCATATTGATGACCTTGATCAAAGACTTCCTATTGTATATGGAAGTACAGGAAACTGGACGCTTATTGTACCTTTAAAAAGTTTAGATGCCTGTAACAAGATGAAGCCTAATCAAGAAGATTTCCCTCATATTTTAACTGATATGCCAAAAGCATCTATTCATCCCTTTTGTTTTGAAACGATTCACTCAGAAGCTCATATGCACGGAAGACATTTCTCTTCACCATTTTCGGGTACGGTAGAAGATGCTGTAACGGGAACAGCTTCTGGCGTAATGGGCGCCTATTATGCGACGTATGTTGATCAACAGGAAAACGACCACTGGCAATTTGTAATTGAGCAAGGACAGGAAATAGATAGAGATGGCTTCGTTCATGTAGAAATTACAAAAAAAGAGAATACGTATGGTGTGGTAATCGCAGGAGAAGCTGCCTATGTAACAAAGCAAATCGTTTCTCTTTCCTAATAAAAACGTGTCCGCCTGTTTGGCGAACACGTTTTTTTGTTTAATAAATAATAGCCTGTACGCTCATTATTGTAACGGTTAAAATAAGAATCACATTCCCTATAATTAACCACGGCTTTGCGCTCCCTCTTCTACCTTTAATAGCCGTGATTAGTCCAGCAATGGGCAATAAAGCCATAATGATGACCCAAATTTTACGAAGAATGCTGGAATCCAAATAAAAACCAAACTGCATCATCGCAAATAACACGACTGTAATAAGGAAGAAAAGTGTAGGCACAGCTAAATGAATGCCTCTTGGTCTCATTGAGTAGTACACAACATCACTTTCTTTCTATGTAAAATCTTACGTAAAATAACGTTATCATTTACACAGAGTTTTGACAACTTTTTGAAGGATTTTGTCAACAAACTTTAATAATCCAGAAGAAATCACTTCTCATTCAGCTGCCCGAAGACTGCCGGAAGTGCAGAAATAACGTCGCTTGCTAACATATCTATCATTGTATGACCCTGATCGAGCAGCACATCCGCTGCTTTTCCATGCACATATACCGCATTACTGATTGCTTCTTGAAGAGAATCCTGCTGCATAATAAAAGCGAGGATGATCCCTGTTAACGTGTCACCCGTTCCACCTTTTGCGAGTCCCGCGTTTCCAGTGGTATTTACGTATTGTTTTCCATCCGGTGTTGTAACAATCGTATTTGGACCTTTTAATACAAGGTACACCCCATTTTCTACTGCGTATTGTCTAGATATTGAAAATCGATTTGCTTCTACTTCGGCGATTGTTGTGTTCACGAGCCTTGCCATTTCTCCCGGATGAGGTGTTAAAATCGTGGCATGTTCTCTTTCTTTTACTTCTTTTTCTAAATGGGGAAGATGAAAAAGAGCATCGGCGTCCACTACAACAGAAATCGGCTGGTGAAGCACTTGTTCGACGACTTTCTTCGTTTCTTTCGTTCTCCCAAGCCCTGGTCCGACTGCAATTGCATCATACTTCCCTTCTTCTAAAGGAATCTCGCCTGCAAAAGAGCCATCTTTGCTTGGACATGGTTTATACATCACTTCCAGCATGTGAGCAGCTGCAATCGCATGAATATCGCTCGGAAGCGCAAGCGTTAAAAGTCCCGCTCCGCTTGTGAGCGCTGCTTTTGACGTTAGCATCGGCGCTCCGGGTGTTTGGAGCGACCCTCCTATTACGATTCCTTTTCCGTGTGTACCTTTATTGGATGAAGCATTCCGAATGGGAAAAGATTTCTTAATATGCTGAGTTGACCATACCTCTTTAAGAGATGAGCTTTTTTCAATTGCTAGCGGCGGAATACCGATATCTACTACAATCAATTCACCATAGCTTTCTTTGCTCGGGTATGTAAATGCCGTGACTTTCGGCTGCTGAAGCGTAATCGTAGCATCTGCACGTACCGTAAGCTCTTGCTTCTGTTCCATTACTCCACTTGGGACATCGATGCTGTATATGTAAGCCTTAGAGTCGTTTATTTTTTTTATAATGTTATCATAAGGAGATTTGATGCTGCCTTTTACGCCTATACCTAATAAACAATCAATAAGGACCGTATACTTTTTCACAGAAAAGCCGTCTCCCGCCGATTGCCACGTGAACCCAGCATTTTCATAGATGATCATGGCTTTTTTAGCCGCGCCTTTTATTTTTTCCCGTGCAGGAACTACCCAGACGTCAACTTCATAGCCTTTTGACTTCAAAGCACGGGCAATAACAAAGCCGTCTCCTCCATTGTTTCCCGTTCCTATAAGCAGCCCTATGTTTTCATGTTTTTCGATTCGCTCACTCAGTGCGTTTGCAGCAGCCTGCCCGGCATTTTCCATAAGGGACTCTTCACTCATCCCAATTGTATTCATCATATAATCATCTACTTGATACATCTCTTGATTCGTTACAATTCTCATTATGCTGCTCCTTACTGAAACGGAAAGGGTTCATCTGTATTTACCGTTCCTTTTATATTCGTTATAGTTAATTGTTCTCCTTTCACCCAATCTTCAAACGAGAAAATGAGAGGTTTTGCTTTTTGTCCAATCCCCACAATGACTTGCAGCGTCTCCGGTACATATGCTACTGTATGAAGCGTTCCAGCAGAATTCCGGTAATCTTCTTTAAAAATACCGTATTCATCTTCATTAAATAAAGAGAAAGCTTCAAGAGGCGATAGCTTTTTTTCAATATGATCTCGAATATGATCGAGCCTTTCCTTTGACTCTACCAAATGATGACGATTTTCTTCGACCAGCTGATTAAAATGGTTCGTACACCCCATCATCGTCCCTCTTTGTACATGAACGCCTCGTCCAGATGCTTCGACTACTGCTCCCTGTCCGCTGCGATCATAAATGGAATAATTAAACGCATGACGGTGCGGTGCCCTTTCTAAAATAGCAACAGCCTCTTCTGTCGTTTCACATGTTTCTAAAATAAACCGAGCGAGCGTACAGCAAATAAATCCATTCGTTTGACGGCGGCGATTAACAAAATGATAGCCAATTGCTAATCCTTTTTCGTTCATTCCATCCATTCGCCCAATCATTCTCGTTCCAAACCCGACGCTTGCATATCCTTCATTTGGCTGAAAAAGCAAAAATCGACCTTCGTACGTTTTAGGATGATAATCGTAGTTTCGCACATACACGCCGTGCTGCATAAGAGCCGAGCATCCCGTTTTTTTCCACTCTTGCTGATACCCGCTGTACTCGTGAATAACGTCTTCAAGAGGCCAATCTAAGCCTTCTGCTAATCCCACTAGCTCACCCCACAGTCCCGGAGCAAATAAGTCGTAATAATGACGAGCTTCTTTTGCTATCGTTTGATAACTTCGTAATGAACGTTTTCTTCTTTTATGATGATTTTCAAACAACTTTGTTCCTTTATGTAATTCCCCTTGCATTTTACCAAGCTCTCGGTAAGAGCCTCGTCCTTGAATGACTTCTACCTGTATTTCTTTCACTTCTATCACTCCAATTTTCCAGTACCTTTATTGTGCAGCAAGCGCTCTATTCTTTGCAACTTTCTCCTCTCATAGAACTCTCTTCCTTTGAATACAGTTATAAAGAAACAGGTCGAAAGATTGAAAAGCATTATCATAAGAGGTGATCATATTGCTAAAGGAAGTTCAGCTAGAGATTCAGCGAAGAATCGCCTATCTGCGCCCAACACAAAAAAATGACGGGTCATTTCGCTACTGTTTTGAAACAGGCGTTATGCCTGATGCGTTTTTAATTATGCTTCTTCGCACCTTTGATTTAGATAAAGAAATGTTGATTAAACAATTAACCGAACGGATCGTTTCCCTTCAAAATGAAGATGGTCTTTGGACGTTGTTTGATGATGAAGAACATAACTTATCCGCCACTATTCAAGCTTATACAGCTCTTTTATATTCAGGTTATTACCAAAAAAACGACCGGATCTTGCGAAAAGCAGAAAGATATATTATAGATTCTGGAGGCATTTCGCGCGCTCATTTTCTTACAAGATGGATGCTTTCTGTGAACGGCTTATACGAGTGGCCAAAGCTATTTTACCTCCCGCTTTCTCTTTTGCTCGTGCCTACCTATGTACCGCTTAACTTTTATGAATTAAGCACCTATGCCAGAATTCACTTCGTTCCGATGATGATAGCGGGAAACAAAAAATTTTCACTTACTTCTAGGCATACACCTTCTCTTTCTCATTTAGATGTAAGAGAACAGAAACAGGAATCGAAGGAAACTGCTCAAGAATCACGCGCTTCTATTTTTTTAGTCGACCATTTAAAACAGCTTGCTTCTTTACCTTCTTACATCCACAAGCTTGGTTATCAAGCAGCTGAGCGTTACATGCTAGAAAGAATTGAAAAAGATGGAACACTCTACAGCTACGCCACCTCTACTTTTTTTATGATTTACGGTCTTTTAGCTCTTGGCTACAAAAAAGATTCATTTGTGATCCAAAAAGCAATTGACGGTATTTGTTCACTACTTAGTACATGCAGCGGCCACGTGCACGTAGAAAACTCCACGTCAACCGTTTGGGATACCGCGCTGCTCTCCTACGCTCTACAGGAAGCAGGTGTACCGCAGCAAGATCCCATGATTAAAGGCACAACTCACTACTTAAAGAAAAGACAGCATACAAAGCTTGGAGATTGGCAGTTTCATAACCCAAATACAGCACCTGGAGGCTGGGGATTTTCCGATATTAATACGAATAACCCTGACTTAGACGATACGTCTGCTGCTATCAGAGCTCTTTCTAGAAGAGCGCAAACCGATACAGATTATTTGGAGTCTTGGCAAAGAGGCATTAACTGGCTGCTGTCCATGCAAAACAAAGACGGGGGTTTTGCTGCATTTGAAAAAAATACCGACTCTATTTTATTTACTTATCTGCCGCTTGAAAATGCAAAAGATGCAGCGACGGATCCGGCTACTGCCGATTTAACCGGTCGAGTGCTTGAGTGCCTCGGAAACTTTGCCGGTATGAATAAATCCCACCCTTCGATTAAAGCTGCAGTAAAATGGCTGTTTGATCACCAATTGGATAATGGGAGCTGGTACGGCCGGTGGGGAGTTTGCTACATTTACGGAACGTGGGCCGCTATTACAGGACTCCGTGCTGTAGGGGTTTCTGCTTCTGATCCGCGTATCATCAAAGCTATCAACTGGCTCAAAAGCATTCAGCAAGAAGACGGCGGGTTCGGAGAATCATGCTATAGCGCTTCTTTAAAAAAATATGTGCCACTATCGTTTAGCACCCCTTCTCAAACGGCCTGGGCTCTCGATGCTTTAATGACAATATGTCCATTAAAAGATCGAGCCGTTGAAAAAGGAATTAAATTTTTACTGAACCCAAATCTTACAGCGCAGCAAACTCATTACCCCACGGGAATTGGTCTTCCTGGACAATTTTATATTCAGTACCACAGCTACAATGATATTTTTCCTCTTCTTGCACTTGCCCACTATGCAAAAAAACATTCTTCGTAAAGAGGCTGGGACAAAAGTAGTTTAGCTGAAGGGAATTCCGAACGATGAATCGAGATTCTTGCTTGAGAATCCAACTCGTTCGGATTTTTTCATTTCTAGGGTGAACGTAGGCTTCATGTATGTAGAGCAGTTAATGGGAAGCCAAGGCTTGCGCGGAAATCAACCGCAGCGTAATAAGCCCTCCATACTAGCACATTGATCCCATTTGTTTGTCTTGAGATTCGATGGACTTAGTTATGTCTCAATTTCTTTTTATACATAAAAGCAGGTTTTTTAGGAAAGAAGTGGAATACCTTTTTAATGTTAGGAAAGAAAGGATGCATCAAATGAATAATGTTTCACCACTTTTAAAAGGAAAAAATGTGATACTAAGAAAACCAAAAGATAGCGATGTAAATGACTATCTAGCATGCAAACAAACAAAAGAACTTATTCGTATGTACGGAGGCGATACCCGAAACTTAAAACCTCTTACATTACAAGATGCCAAGCGGCACGTCGAGTACATAAAGTCTCAAAAGCTGAATTGGTGTATTGAATATGAGCAGCGTTTTGTTGGAGAGGCTCGGCTGACCGTTAACGAGTACGACCGGCGCGCACGGTATGCAATTGGTTTATTTGATTCTTCCGTTTGGAACCAAGGGCTCGGCACTGAAGTTACAAAATTGGTACTTGCGTACGCATTTGAACACCTTCACTTGCACAGAGTCGATTTACGAGTGCTCGAATACAACCATAGAGCCATTGCTTGTTATGAAAAATGCGGTTTTGTAAAAGAAGGAATAGAGCGTGAAGGTGCTTTTATTGAAGAGGCATTTCAGACAGATCTTATCATGAGTATACTTGAACAAGAATATTATCAGCTGTAGAAAAGAGAATCAGCTGTCATCATCGTACTTCTTTAAAAGTTCGTATAGCCCAAGCCTTTTGTGAATAAAGTAACATAACGATATAACCAAAGGAGCCAACGATGACAACTTATGATTCCTCTTCTTTTGTATTTGTAACCATTGATAAACATGACATTGCTGCTTTTTTACTAATTGATATTATTTGCAGCACCACTATTTATGTAGCATGTAAACATTATCTCCACAATGAGCTGGTTTCCATTGCAAGCAGCGTTCTTTTTCCCATGGTATGTAAGAAGGTTTCTCGACGCTAGCTCAGCTTTTTACCGGTTCTTTTAATGACAGCCAAGTGCGTTCCTTCTGCTGCTGAATCTCTACGGAGTGATTAAAAAATTTAGAAAGATGCGGCTCAGTGAGCTGGTCTTTCGTTTTTCCAGAAGAAAACACTTCTCCTTGCCGCATACAAAGCGTATGGGTAAAGCAAGGCAAAATTTCTTCTACATGGTGAGTAACATAAATAAGCGTAGGAGCTTTTGGCTGCTCTGCCATTTTTGCAATCAGCTGAAGAAGCTGTTCTCGAGCCATTATATCTAGACCTGTACATGGCTCATCAAGTATTAAAAGCTTTGGTGAAGCCATAAGAGCTCGGGCAATTAGTACTCGCTGGCGCTCTCCTTGAGAAAGTGTTCCGTAGGCCTGATTTTGTAAATCTTCGCAATTTAACAGCTTCATTAATTCTATGGCTTGGTTCATATCTTTTTGCTCCACTTGTTCATATAACCCAATAGATGCAAATTTTCCGCTTAAAATCATTTCTACAACCGTATCGTCATCTCGAAACCGCTGCTGAAGCGAAGAGCTTACCCATCCAATTTCTTTTCTGAGCTCAGACAGATTTGTTTCTCCAAATTTCCTTGAAAGAACTTCTACTTCCCCTTTTGTAGGCCAGATATATCCGTTGATGATATTTAAAAGCGTCGTTTTTCCGGAACCATTTAATCCAAGCAAACACCAATGTTCCCCTTTTTCCACTGACCACGACACGCTTTTTAAAATTTCTTTTTCTGCTCGTTTTACTGAAATGTTGTTAATGTTGATCATGCTAACACTCCTTTACTCTCATTTTTCATTATATACACTATAAAAGAATAATGATTTATCCCATTTGTTAACTTGCTTTTCTTTTTTCATGCCAATTCTTTCAGCTACTTTAATCGATGGGTAATTGGCCGGATCAATTAATGATATAATCTTCTGAAATTTCAGCGTATTAAGTCCGTAATGCAGGCAAGCTTTTGCTGCTTCACTCGCATAGCCTTTTCCCCAGCAGCTGCGTAAAAATAAATAGCCAAGCTCTGGATCTACCTTTCCGTCTACTTTTTGAAGAACCATGCCGCACTGCCCTAGAAACTCTCCATTCTGTTTAGCCTCAGCGACCCACATGCTAATGCCATATGTTTGATAATGCTGCTTCATCCATTGAATCCAGCGATATGTGTCTTGTTCATTTTTAGTAGAAGAATAATACTTCATGGTTTCAGCATCTTCAAATATTTTCATTAAATTGCCTGCATCGCTTTCGGCCATAGCTCGCAGCGTCATTCGCTCTGTCTCAATAATCGTATGAATCCTCTCCTTTCTTCCATTCTATAGCGTAATATCTTTATTATCCGCTACTATTTTCTTTTCGTAAAGTTTTCCTTTTTTCATTTAAATGAAACAGAAAAAAGGCACCAAAAAAGGCTGCTACACACAGCCTTTAATCTGGATCACACGTTTTCCCGTACCGTAATACGTTATATATAGCACGTCCATCACTTGCAGATGTTTCTGTATATTGAATTGGCAACAGTGAAAAAATAACATAATAGACTGAAAAATAAACAAATTGATAGCAAAATATATCTTCAGGCAGAATATTAGCCATAATTAATCCATTTATTATAAAAATAGTAAGTAAATTAAACAGTACACCACCCGCATACACCACTGCATGGGAAAAGCGACTATCGTTCTTAAGATTTTCATATTTACAAAACGAGTCTAGAAAATAGACTGACTTAATTTTAAACTTCCCCATTTTAAGAATGGTTTTCCCCCGCCCAATAGTAAAATCGACCTTCCCTCCGAAAATAATTGCCATGACGGAATGCCCCAGCTGATGAACAAATGATACAAGTGGCAATACAAGACAGAATGACCACACAAACTTTGGAAGATCATTTAACCCAAACACGTTTATCCCTCCTTTTTGTTTCTTCTCTCTACTTTTCCTCCCCGTTTTCACTTAAAACTACATTTAATTTCTTTTTTAAAACTCATACGGAATAACTAGCATGCACTTCATGTCTTATGACCTAGATAAACCCTGTTGTATGTAACTTATGAAAAATACATTTTCCGAAAAACAGTTGGGGTCACGTTTTCTTGTTCTTTAAAGCGCTTGATAAAATAGCTAGGATGTTCATACCCTACTTGTCTTGCTATATCTTGTACAGAGATTTGGCTGTTTTTAAGCAGCAGTTTCTTTGCTTTTTGAATTCGGACGCGCGTTACGTATTCAAATGGACGGATACCAAGAGATTGTTGAAAAAGCAAGCACGTATACTGCTCCGTTACGTTGAGCTGCTGCGCCAGTACTTCTAGCGTTAACGGCTGATGATAATATTCCTCGATATAACGAAGGGCTGGGTTTAGCTGAGTAATTTGCTGCAGGCGACTTTTGCTTTCTATATATACGCTGTCTTGGCGAAGTTTCAAAATGACGCTATATAGTAGTTCAGAGCACTGCATGGTGCTAGAGGTATGATTTTCTTCTAATCGATTCATTAGCTCTTGTAGCATCCTATAAAGACTTTCAGCATGTGTAAGGACGATTTTTCCCGAATTAATAAATTGAAGAGAAAGCATGATATCATCAATCACACTTCCGTTAAAAGAAACCCAGCATACTTGCCATTCGCTCGTAACGGGATAGTATTCGTGCGGAACGTGCGGCGTCAGAAACATTCCTTCATTTTCTTTTATAATATAAACCTCGTCATTTACACGAAGCTCGCCTCTTCCTTTTATACATTGAATCCATTGATAATCAGGAAACTCTCCCTGACGTTTAATATACGTTTGATGTCGCCAGCTTCCAGCGCTTGTAACATAAAATGGCAGTTTCATATCTTCATCTGAAAGAGCCGGAAAGTACATACGGTCCACATTACTTCCTCCTTTTTATGTGAATATAGTTATATTATCATGAAAATAATTAGATTGATAAGGTTTTCAGAAAACGTTATCATTTTCATATAAACTAATAACCTAGTAATCTAGAAATGAGGGATCGACATGTTAAAAACCGGCAAGAAATTTAATTATACAGCACCTGCAAACGGATACCCTGAATGGAATAACAACCCTGAGATTTTTCAATTGAACCGTTCAAAAGCACACGCTTTACTCATGCCTTATCAAACGGTCGAAGAGGCCTTAAAAAATGATAGAAAATCTTCTGTTTACTATCAAAGCTTAAATGGCAGCTGGTACTTTCATTTTGCTGAAAATGCAGATGGCCGCGTTAAAAACTTTTTCGCTCCTGAATTTTCATATAAGAAATGGGACTCTATTTCAGTTCCTTCACACTGGCAGCTGCAAGGATATGACTATCCTCAATATACAAACGTGACATACCCTTGGGTTGAAAATGAAGAGCTCGAACCTCCTTTTGCACCGACTAAATATAACCCTGTCGGTCAGTACGTCCGTACTTTTACACCTAAATCAGAATGGAAAGATCAGCCCGTGTACGTCAGCTTCCAAGGCGTTGAATCTGCTTTTTACGTATGGGTTAACGGTGAGTTTGTTGGATACAGCGAAGACAGCTTTACTCCAGCTGAATTTGATATAACTTCTTACCTTCACGATGGTGAAAATACTATAGCAGTAGAAGTATATCGCTGGAGTGATGCAAGCTGGCTTGAAGACCAAGATTTTTGGCGAATGAGCGGCATCTTCCGAGATGTGTATCTCTATTCTACTCCGCCGGTCCACATCTATGACTTTAGCGTTCGTTCGTCGCTTGATAACAACTACCGAGATGGTGAACTTATCGTTTCAGCTGATATTTTAAATTACTTTCAGCACGATACTCAAGATCTAACATTTGAAATCATGCTGTATGACGCGAATGGCCAAAAAGTACTACAAGCTCCGCTGCAAACAAATTTAAGTGTAAGCGATCAACGTACAGTCTCCTTGCGTACACACATTAAAAGCCCTGCAAAATGGAGCGCAGAAAGTCCTAATTTGTATACGCTTGTACTCAGCTTAAAGAATTCTGCTGGTTCTATTATTGAAACAGAAAGCTGTAAAGTCGGCTTCCGTACGTTTGAACTAAAGAACGGTCTTATGACAATCAACGGCAAGCGTATTGTACTTCGAGGAGTGAATCGCCACGAATTTGATTCAGTAAAAGGCCGGGCAGGCATCACGCGCGAAGATATGCTTCACGACATTTTGCTGATGAAACAGCATAATATTAACGCGGTGCGTACATCCCATTATCCTAACGATTCAGTATGGTATGAACTATGTAATGAATACGGACTGTACGTGATTGATGAAACCAATTTAGAAACGCACGGAACGTGGACTTATTTACAAGAAGGTGAACAAAAAGCCGTTCCAGGAAGCAAGCCAGAATGGAAAGAAAACGTACTAGATCGCTGTCGTTCGATGTACGAACGTGACAAAAACCACCCTTCTATTATTATTTGGTCGCTTGGCAATGAATCATTTGGCGGAGAAAACTTTCAGCATATGTATACCTTTTTTAAAGAAAAAGATTCCACGAGACTCGTTCATTACGAAGGAATTTTCCATCATCGCGACTATGATGCTTCAGATATAGAAAGCACGATGTACGTTAAGCCAGCAGATGTAGAGCGCTATGCACTAATGAATCCGAAAAAACCTTACATTTTGTGCGAATACAGCCATGCAATGGGTAATTCTTGCGGAAATCTGTACAAATACTGGGAGCTGTTTGATCAATATCCAATCTTGCAAGGCGGTTTTATATGGGACTGGAAAGATCAAGCTCTTCAAACAACAGCAGAAGACGGTACTTCTTACTTAGCTTACGGCGGAGATTTTGGCGATACGCCTAACGACGGCAACTTCTGCGGAAACGGCTTAATCTTTGCTGATGGGACAGCTAGCCCGAAAATTGCAGAAGTAAAAAAATGCTATCAGCCCGTAAAGTGGACAGCAGTCGACGCAGCAAAAGGAAAATTTGCCGTTCAAAACAAACACCTGTTTACAAACTTGAACGCCTATGATTTTGTTTGGACTGTTGAAAAAAACGGTGAACTACTTGAAAAACATGCGTCTCTTTTAAATGTAGCTCCTGATAGTACAGACGAACTGACGCTTTCTTATCCTCTTTATGAGCAAGAAAATGAAACTGATGAATTTGTTTTAACTCTTTCTCTCAGATTGTCCAAAGATACAGCTTGGGCTTCAGCTAGATATGAAGTGGCGTACGAACAGTTTGTACTGCCTGCTAAAACCGCTGTACCTTCAGTTAAAGCTGTTTATCCTGCTTTAACCGTTGAACAAAATGAACAAACGCTTACGGTTACTGGAACTAACTTCACGGCTATTTTTGATAAGCGAAAAGGACAGTTTATTTCTTACAACTATGAGCGCACCGAGCTGCTTGCGTCAGGTTTCCGTCCGAATTTTTGGCGTGCAGTAACCGATAATGACCTCGGAAATAAACTGCATGAAAGATGTCAAACGTGGCGTCAAGCAAGCTTAGAGCAGCACGTGAAAAAAGTAACCGTTCAGCCGCAAATTGACTTTGTTATCATTTCGGTTGAACTAGCTTTAGATAACTCTCTTGCTTCTTGCTATGTAACGTATACGCTATATAACGATGGTGAAATGAAAATTGAACAATCCTTAGCATCTTCTGAGACAATGCCTGAAATTCCTGAAATCGGCATGCTGTTTACGATGAATGCGACTTTTGATTCTTTAACGTGGTACGGAAGAGGACCTCATGAAAATTATTGGGACCGTAAAACTGGCGCTAAGCTTGGCCTTCATAAAGGCAGTGTAAAGAAGCAAGTCACACCGTATTTACGCCCTCAAGAATGCGGAAATAAAACGGACGTTCGATGGGCCACTATTACAGACGATCAAGGGCGCGGTTTTTTACTAAAAGGTTTGCCAACAGTCGAGCTGAATGCTTTACCTTACTCACCTTTTGAACTGGAGGCTTACGATCATTTTTACAAATTGCCGTCAAGCGATTCAGTAACCGTACGGGTTAACTACAAGCAAATGGGCGTTGGCGGAGACGACAGCTGGGGAGCTAAAACACACCCTGATTACACACTATATGCTAACCGCTCGTATACAAACACGTTTACGCTAAAACCTCTATAAAAATAAAAAGGACTTTCATTTGAAAGTCCTTTTTACTTATGATGTTACCTCTGGCTTCCGCTGAGAAAGTAAAAATACCGTAGCGATAATAAGAATCGTACCTAACCATTCCGTCCATCCAAACGTCACATGAAGCCATAGAACAGAGAGTGCCGCTGCTGATAAAGGCTCTGCTGAAGCAAGAACAATGGCTTCAGAAGCGCTAATATGCTTCAAACTTTCCAAATAGCAATAAAATGCAATGAGCGTTCCGAAGATGATTACAAATAACACCGCACACAGCGACAATAGCGACCACTCACCGGCTATATGCCACGGCGGGTGAATAAATGAAAAACTTACGCCGCCTATCACCATTCCCCAGCCTACTACTTCAATTGAGCTCCATTTCGCAAGAAGACGTTTAGGCTGAAGCGTATAAAAAGCAGACGTCACAGCTGCCCCAATCCCCCAAAACAACGCCCATCCTGTAATAGACAGCTCGTTAAAATTTCCGCTTGTTGCAAGAAAAAATGTTCCCGTTATGACAAGCGCAACAGAAATCATTTCTACTTTCACCGGCCATTTTCTTGCTTGCACGGCTAAATAGCCAATAATAAATATTGGCGACGTATATTGAAGCACTGTAGCTGTAGCAGCGTTTCCTGCTTCAATAGCTGCAAAATATGTATACTGCACGCCGAGCATACCGATTACACCAAATAAAAGCAGCGAAGTCCTCTCTTCTTTTGTTTTCCAAATTGTAAAAATATTGCGCTGCTTAGAGGCTATTGCCAAAAGCAGTAACCCGGATACTAACATACGAACGACGACCAGCCACTCTGCGTTAAAACTCTTATGCTGAAATAAATATTGAGCCACCGTGCCAGATACTCCCCACATTGTGGCACCAATGATTACAAGCAGCAGCCCCCATGCTCTTCTAGATGACGTTTGAACTCCTTCCACTTACCATTCCTTCTCTCTTTTTCATATATATTTAACTTACCTCGCTCCTCTTTAACGGTCAATAGCAAAAAAAGTCGAAGCAATATGCTTCGACTTTTTTAAATGCTTTTATGAAGTAATTTCTTCAGTAAAGGAAATAGCACATCGGGAAGTTCTTCGATGTTTGGTACTAGAATACTATATTTCCCGTACATATTTTGAATGGTTTTCTTTTGTCCTTCATCAATTTCCCCGTTGGATAAAAAGACGTTGATGACTTCAATTCCGTGCTTGCGTGCTTCTAATACCGCTTCGTGCGTATCTACAATACCATTTTGTTCATATCCCATAGCGGCTGGTTCACCGTCTGAAAACACAAGTAAAAACTTCTGCTGTTCAAAACGCTGAAGCAAGCGGCGTGTCATATGGCGAATGGCAAATCCATCACGGTTGTCTTCTTCAGGCTCAAGCTGCATAATTTCAGGACCGCTTTTACGCTTTAACGATGCTTGAAAGTCCATAACCGTCTGCAGGTAGTTAGGCTGGCTCGTTTCGGTGGCATCATTTGTATCTTCCCAAAACCCTACAATTTGATGAGGCACCATAACGGATTTTAATGCTTCATGAAATAGCGTAATTCCAAGCTTCGTTTCATCCATTTTATCGTACATCGACGCAGAACAGTCAACTAAAAGAGAAAAGACGGCATCAATTTGCGCAGAATTTTCGTCTTTTTTATAAAACAGACGAGGATTGTCATCTGTCCATAGTTTTAGAAGCTTTTTATTTAATCGGCCAAAGTGCAGCTCGCTTCTAGGCAGCGTTTTTTTGTGTTCAAGCGTTTTTTCAATCATTTGCTTTAATTTCTTTTGATACGATGCAATGATTTTTTTATTCTCGTCATACTGAACAACGTGATCATCGTTCGGAAGTTTAGAATCTACAAAAACAGCATAGGCATGCTTATTTTCTTTGCCATACTCATAATCCGCTTCTCCGTCTTTTTCTGGGTGCGTTTGCTCCATGGCTTCCATTTGAGAATAATCGTTGCGCGATGTCTTTTGAGAAGACCCTTGCACCATGCCCATTGCTTGATCTCCATCGTCGCCTTCACGAACACCATCGCCTAGCATGTCTGTTTTTGAGCCTTGATCCATATCAAACTGTAGAAAACTTTGCGTCGCTTCGCTTGTCTCTCGATGCCACATTTCCATTTTCTCTTCGTGAATGTCTTCATCTCCGTCTTTTTCATGCTCTAAAATATCATCGTTCACTAATGAATCTTTGCGTTTTAAATCTTCAAATGTTAACCCTTTTTCTAACTGATCATACTGAAGTTCAGCCAAGAAGAAATAAGTATTAAGCATATCTTTTTCAATAATATCATCAAAAACATCTACGAGTTCAAGGCAGATGCGCGATACGTCTTTTGTTGTTTTCGCTTCATATACATTTGTTAGCTGTCTGCGAATAAAAGGCATCGCTAAGTTAATCGATTCACTCATTGAAGGAATTTCTTCAAACGGATTTTCAGCCGTCAATAGCAAGTAGATGCCGTTAAAAAGTGCATCCGTGTACACGCTTTTTGTTAGATTTGCGCTCATTTGTGTAGCAAAATATTTTCTATAGAGCTGTCTTCTGACGGCGAAGGCTTTTTTCGTTCCAGGACGTCCGCGTTTGCATACTTCTTCTAAACGAATATCTTCAAACAGCATAAACAGCTGCTTAGCTAAGCTAGGTACCGAGGTTTTATTTATTTTCTTTAAATATGCATTAATTTCTTTGAAGTTTGAATGCCTATAGCTTCCAATACTTCTTAAAAACACATCACTTTTTAAGCCATACACTTTGTCTTCTTCTGGACGGTTATCCCAAAAGTGACTGAGATAAATAATGCCGTGTACAGGATCATAATAAGAAGAAACGCGATACTCTACTTCAATTTCATCATTTTTTGTTAATGTTTTCGTTAAATCTGCCAGCTCCATATAGAGAAAGGAATCTACATTTTTGTCGTTAAATTTAATAAATCGCATAGCGCCACTCCTTACTCAAATAATGTTTCAGCAATATTTTGAATGGCGGCTTTTTCCCTTTCATCTTCTAGCTTTTCAATAATACCGCGTTTAATCGCGCGAAGAGGCGGCATATAAAGAGCTAAATCACACGTATCGATAAGCGCACGAATAGACGCAGCTTCTTCTGATACATGGCCGCTTTGAACTTGAGTAATTAAATCTGCAGAGAGCGTGACAAATTTATCAATTAATTTTTCGTCTTTTAACTGAGACTGAGACATTAGAACTTGCTTTAAGCTGCTCCCTTGAATATATGGCACTTCAATGACAACAAAACGATTTTTTAACGCTTCGTTTAATGGGACAGTACCAACATACCCCTCATTAATAGCCGCTACTACGCCGAATGTTTGCTGACCGCGCACCACATCTCCAGTGAATGGGTTTGTAATCATTTTCCGGTAGTCAAGTACCCCATTTAAAATAGGAAGCGTTTCAGGTTTCGCCATGTTAATTTCATCAATATATAATAAATGGCCTTTTTTCATTGCCTGAATAACAGGTCCTTCTACAAACTCGATACCTGTTTTCCCTTCTTGTTCAGAAATTGTTTTAAAGCCAAGCAGCGCTTCTGCATCTAAATCAACCGAGCAGTTAACGCTATGCATCGGCTGAGAAAATAAATGGGACAGCGTTTCGGCAAGCTTTGTTTTACCTGAGCCTGTTGGCCCTTTTAAAAGTACGTTTTTCCCTAGTGACAAGGCAATAATGGCATCTTCTAAAATATCTGCTTCTTCTGCTGTATAGCCGCCTTTTCCGATTAATAGCTGATCAGCATCGGACAAGTTTTCATATTTACGATTCGCTAAAAGCGAAAGAACCTCTTTTGGTAATGATAATTGTGATAATTGAATTGACATAACAAAAAATCCTTTCTTTCTGCATACTTTCTATAGTTTACTAAAAAACATTCTTCTTCTCAAAGAATTGCTTTACCTATGCGTTTCTCTAAGGTTTCCGATAGAAAAATTGCCGTCTTTAGACATATATTCAGTAAAAAAAAGTAGGTTATTCACCTACTTTTTTACGATTTTATAGTTTTTATGATTAACGACTGTTTTCATGGATTCGCCCGTTTCAGCATCTTTCCCAAAATCTACGATAACCGAATTGTCTCGCACTACCATAACAATTCCTTTAAATCCTTTATAGTCGCCTTTTTTAGGCTGAATCGTATCGCCAACTTTAGCTGCTTTGACTTTAGGTGCTTGTTCTTCTGTACCTTGTGTATTTTCTACGTCCATCATGACCCCACCTTTTCCAATTTACCGTGTTTTTTATAAGTGAAAACACAATTTAATTTACTTTTTGTTGAAAATACTTAGTTTATTTTCCCACAAACATCCATGGTTAAACACCATGTGTTTGTCCTTTTTCATTTTGCAAACAAACGCTGTATTTTTTACTATGTATGTAGCTGTTTTTTGTAAGAGCACATCCTTGTTCTATCATAACATTTTCTGTTTCCTTCGAACACCAATTACCCTTTAGTTTTTTAAAAAAATGACAAATTACACGGAATTATGTCGAATTTCATATGATTTTCTTTTTAGTATGATAAGCTATATATCGTATTTTAAGCATCTTTTATCTATTACATACGATTTTTGATAAAAAAACCGAAACTTTTATCCACAAATTGCGTTGATTAAATGAAAGGGGGAGAAAATGGCACAACAGCATAACTTTGAACACATTTATAAACAGCACATGCATGATTTGCTGCGCTATCTTCTCTCTCTTACTCGCAGAAAAGAATCAGCGGAAGATTTAATGCAGGAGACCTTTTACCGGGCACTTTTACACTTAGAAACGTATAAAGGCGAGGAAGTGAAGCCTTGGCTGTTCAAAATTGCTTATCACGCCTTTATTGACTGGTATCGAAAAGAAAAAAAACGCCCTGCTGTCGAAATAGAAGAATGGCACTTTACTCCTCAGCCAAGTGCTGAAGAACAAGTGATGATTCAAAGTGAAATCGACGGCTGGCTTTCTGATGTATCTGCTTTGCCTCCGGCTAAGCAGAATATTGTACTGTTACGAGATTATCATGGCTTCACATATGAAGAGATTGCAGAAATGACTGGCTTTACTCTGTCAAAAGTGAAAATGGACTTGTATCGTAGTCGTCAACAATTGAAAAAAAGAAAGGAAGAGGACGGATGAGCTGTCAAGATATGAAGCATCAATGGGAAAAATATAAAAACGGCACTTTGACAGACAAAGAAGCAGAAGCACTTGAACAACATACGGAAAATTGTGAAGCATGCTCAGCTCATTTGGAGCACTTGCTAACCGAAGATGAACCGTTACCGCCAACTTCATCAGCTACTTCACTAAGTGACGATACGATGTTGGATAATAAAAAAGTCAAAAAGTCCATTTATATCGCCAAATGGAAGCAGCGCCTTTCAAATGTGACAACTGTCATTGGCTCTGTCGTTCTGCTATGGATAATCGGCAGCTTTTTATCTATTGTATATTATCATCAATCAAAAACCGAATACATAAACAGCGTGAATCAAGCGGCTATCGAATCTGCTTTTCCGAACGTTCATATACGTGAAACCACTTCTGATACACAGTCCTTTTTCCGAATGCAGTCGCAAATGGAAGCTTATAAGCAAATTGGACGTGAAGAGCAGGCCATTGGGACGTTTACATTTCATCAGCTGTTTGATAAAACGAGCGGTGTAGAAAAAGAATTTTCCGGAGGCAAATACGATCTTAACCTTTCTTTTGTCTATCCTGATCCAAAAAAATTAAAGCTACATGCAAAAGAGTATAAGGAATGGACGAGCGAAACATGGAATGCATTAGAAAACCTACCAAAAGGGACGGTAAGCGAAGTGGCTATTTCTTTTGATAATACGTACTCACTAAAAGAAGTTCAGCAAAAAATGAATGCCATCGACAGCCGTGATTTTTCTACCTCTTGGTACGCGCTTAATACAGGGAACGAACAAAAAACAAGCACAAAAGATGAGCCATTAATTGACTTAACATCAACATTTGGCTTTCCAGAGTTTTTAGACTTGCCTTACGAGCACAAAGGAAATCAAACGCACTCTACTAGCAAGTCGAACATTTTAAATATGATGAAACTATTAGCCGATAATGAAGAAACGGTCCAAAAAGTTCGTCAGCTAGACCATTCCGATTTGTTGCTAAAGCAGCGATATTCTTATGTAAAGAAACATGGAGTCGGTGTGTACGGCGTTGTGATTACAGGACCTACCAAAAAGCTTCTGAAATTAAAAAATGATCCGTCGATCACCTACGCGTCACTTGGAGATGTAGAGCTATGGAATTGGTTCAACCGCCCTTCATCCGGCACGTTAATGAATCAGTAACAAGCACTTGAAAACAAGTGCTTGTTTTTATTTCTTCGTTAATTCTTCAAACCTTTTTACCGCTTCGCTTTTATCAAATGAACTAAACCATCGATAGTCTTGGTCATCTAAAATGCGGTAGTGCTGACTAATCATATTTTGCTGCAGACGAAAAGAGCCTTCTTTTTGAATTTCTTTCCACCATACTCTTCCTCCGAGCGTTTTATCTTTTGGAGAAGATATGCCGTCATGAGCAATGATTTCTACTACTTCTAAAGGAACGTCTCCTAAAACCGATTGAAGGATTTCACTGTCACCAAACAAACTGCATACTGCAACAGTGGTCGTCCACCCTGCTTCCGTGCGCCCTTTTTCAATTTGAACCAATGTTTTTTTGGAAATACCAATGACTTCAGCCATTCTGTCTTGTGAATAGTTTCTTTCTAAACGAATCAATCGTATTTTATCCGATACTGATTTAATCACTTCTTGTTTATTCATTTTCACAGCCCTTTCTTTCTATACACGCACATGTCTTTAGTGTAATATTACACCTAATTAAAGAAGAGTTTCAAGCGTTTCCCTTTATCACAAAGCGGGGAAATATACTGAAATGGTTTTTGTATACTAAAACAATTAAAAGGAGTTGAGAATATGTATATCATTGTATGGGCTATGCTTGTACTATACGCCTTGCTGCTAGCTCCGGGAGCAAGCGCCGCTGATGATTTGCTGTTTAAAAAACTTATCACAGGAAATTTTCAACAGGTAGATCCGCTCGTGGTTATGGTATTCTCTTTTTTAGGACTTTTCCCAATATTGTTTATGGTAATGATCTGTAAAAAAGATACGTACAAACTGCCTGGATGGCCATTTTCTCTTCTATCATTTGGGCTTGGAGCTTTTTCTCTTTTGTTCTATTATCATTGGAGAGGACAAAAAGTTCGAACACGTTCGCGTATTCCTTCACGTTTCATTGCTATCATTTCTTCTCGTCTATGGATTGGACTATGCTTAGCACTCACGATTGCAGGTTACGTATACGGACTATCCATAGGTTCAATAAAAGCTTATGGAGATGCTTTTATGCAGTCACAGCTTGTTAGCGTGATGACCGCTGATTTTTTTGTTTTAACGTGGCTTTCTTACTCCGTTATGACAAAAGAAAGGATAGCATCCCGACCTTCCCTTCTCTTATGTTTCATTCCAGTTGCGGGTTCTTTTCTTATTTTGTTACTGCATAACCGCCAAGATATTAGAGAAGAAAAACTTTAAATAAAAGTCTTGCGTTCCATTCATTATTCCGTTATAATCATTTCTTGTACGATGAAAGTTGATTAATTAGAAAACATTTATATATCGGCATTTTATTTACATTTGTTATACATACCTGCGCTGTGCGTATACTCATGTTGTCTTAAACCTTTGAGTGTTAAAAGGGAGCTCAAAATTTAGCTGCAGATAGCACGCCCTTCTTGGGACGCTAAACCCGGCTATGAGGGCACCCACCTAGTAGATCTGGGTATTTAAGACACTTAGGGTTACGGCAGTGCGGGCTTATTTTTTAGTTAGCTGTAGCTAGCTTTTTTTATTTTTTAATTTATTAGTTTACATAATTATTTTATTGTTAACTTATATTTTTTTTAGACATGTATGTTTTATTTATCTTCGATTGAGGAACATAAAAAGTAATAAAGGAGATGGATAAAATGAATGAACAAAAAATTGCTAAAAAAGTAAATGAAGTATTAGAAGGAAATCGTGTAGGAACATTAGCCACAGTTGTAAACAACAAACCCCACTCTCGCTATATGACATTTTTCAGCGATGAAGATGGTATCGCTCTTTACACACCAACAAATATCAATACACATAAGGCAGAAGAAATCGAAGCCAATCCGAACGTGCACGTACTATTAGGCTACAGCGGCGAAGGATATGGTGATCAATACTTAGAATTATCTGGGACAGCTGTTCTTCGTACTGGTGATCAATTAAAAGGACGTATATGGAACAATCACATGAAAGAATGGTTTGACGGTCCAAATGACCCTGAGTATGTTGTTCTGGAAATTACGCCAAACGAAATTCGCTTTATGAATGAAGGCGAAGAAACTCCTCAAACTGTTCAGCTATAATAAAAAAAGCGCACACTGTGCGCTTTTTTTATTTTCCTACCGCTTCTTTCAATTGAGCTGCTTTTTCTTTTGGAGACGCTGCTAAGCTAATCGCGGTAATAATAGAAACGCCATCTGCACCTGCTTCTACTACTTGTTTGGCATTTTCAGGCGTGATGCCACCGATTCCTACAATTGGAAAGTCAATATTCTGGTTTCGCACTTCTTCAATTAATTTTGTACCTTGCACTGCTTTTGCGTCTTTTTTTGTAGAAGTAGGAAAAACAGGTCCCATTCCTACATAATCCGCCCCGTCTTTTATCGCTTGCTGCAGCTCTTGTATATTATGAACAGAGACGCCCACAATTCCTTTTCCTATTTTTTCTCGAACAATATGAGCTTTTTCATCTTCTTGTCCAATATGAACGCCATCTGCTTGTAAACGGATCGCTAAGTCAAGATCATCATTCACAACAAAAGGAACGTTGTGCTGCTGACAAATTTGCTGAAGTTCCTTCGCCAGCTGATATTTCGCTTCTCCTGTTAGGGCACCTTCGCCTTTTTCACGGAATTGAAACACGGTAACGCCGCCTTGAATTGCTTCTTTCAACACTTCTTTCGGATCTTTTGTACAGTTAGTGCTGCCCATTATAAAATAAACTGGCAGCAGCTTTTTGATTTCTTCGTTTGTCATTTTCCGGCTCCTTTTAACGTTGATGTACTCTTGCATATGATTCAATATCCTGCCCAGATAAAAGATGAAGCTGATTTAACAGCTCAATTTGAAAGCTCCCCGGCCCTTCTTCACCTTTTTTCGCTGCGGCGATTTCACCTGCCACTCCGTAAAAACTTAAAGCAGCAACGCTTGCCTCGACATATTCTTTTTCTACAGCGGCGAAAGCTCCTATAATTGATGTTAGCAGACATCCAGTACCCGTCACTTTCGTAAATAACGGGTGACCGTTGTCTACTGTATACGTTGTGTTTCCATCCGTGATTACATCTTGTTTACCCGTAATAACAATCACTGTACCTAATTTGTTCGCTGCTTTCTCAGCAAGTTCAATGACGTCTCCTTGTCCTTCTAATGAATCAACGCCTTTAATGAGCCATGACTCGCCTACTACATTCGCAACTTCAGCAGCGTTACCACGAATAACTGCAATATTTAATTCTTCTACAAGCTGACGTGCTACTTCTGTACGAAACGGTGTTGCTCCGGCTCCTACAGGATCGAAAATAACCGGCACGCCATTTTCATTTGCTGATTTTCCTGCTATTCTCATCGCTTCTACTTCTTGAGCCGTCAGTGTACCCATATTTAAGACAAGCGCTCCGGCGATTCGTGCCATGTCAGCCACTTCTTCCTTCGCATAAGCCATAACAGGTGAAGCTCCTAGTGCAAGCAGTCCATTTGCAGTAAAATTGGTTACCACGACATTCGTAATATTATGAACAAGTGGACTTGTATCTCTTACTTTTTCTAATTGAGCTGAAATTTTACTAATATCCATATTCTCTCACTCTTTTCATTTAGTTTTAACACTGCAAAAAAAAGACAAAAAAGCACCTTGCATGCGCAAAGTGCTTTGGTATGTACTCACATTCCCTGCGCTGGCATTATCCAACAGGTTCAAATGGTCAACAGGCGCCCCTGTACTCTCAGCCTGCCCCGCGCAAGCTCCCATACTATTCTTGTTACGTTTAAAGTTTACTATTAACCTTTTTTATTTGCAACCATTTCACTGTTTTGCCGATAAAATAAAGCTTCGCTATAGGCTGAGTGGTGTTGTAAATCTTACAGCTTTACTAAAAGCATCATTGAAAGACCTCCAGTAAGCTACTGGAGGTCTTTTATCCCCTAAAAATTCTATCATTTTTTCCTTCTCGTTATTTCTCTTGAATCGCTTGATTTCTCACAGCTGTTTTTCGGTCCTTCCCTGCTCTTAAAGATAAAAGAAAACAAAGCAGCAGTACAAGTGCAGCTGATACGTACGGGTAATTAATGTTTATATCAAAGAGAAAGCCTGCTACAACGGGTCCAATAATATTCCCAAGACTTGTATAAGCAGAATTTAGTCCGGCTACGTACCCTTGGTCGTCTTGTGCCATCATCGACATTTGCGTGCTGATTGCCGGACGTAAAATATCTGTTGCTAAAAAGACGATAAATGTTACAACAATAATAAGCCAGTACGTGTGCACAAATAGCGTAAGTAAAATAAAAAGTCCCGTCATCATCAAGCAAAACGAAATCACTCTTTTTTCACCGAACTTATTTAAAATCCATCCAAAAATCGTAACCTGCACAACAGCCCCTGCAATAGAGCCAAACGTAATAACAAACGCAATATCTTTTGGCGTAAAGCTAAATTTATGATCAACAAATAGTGAAAAAATTGTTTCATAATTGGATAATCCAAACGATGTCACAAAAACGATAATTAAACTTAAAAAATAAGGTTCTTTATAAGAATTCATAAGCTGCAGTAGCAGCCGATCTTCTTTTGGATTCTCATTGTTTGAAACAGCAGGATTTTGTACAGGACGAGACTCTGGCAAAACAAGAAGCGTAATCACTGCAGCCAAGCCTCCTGCTACTGCGGCCATATAAAATGGCACGCGCATGCCGTATTCAGCTAAAAAGCCTCCGATACCGGGCCCAATAATAAATCCTGTTGTAATCGCCGCCGTCACATAGCCCATTCCTTTAGCACGTTCTTTAGCAGACGTCACGTCCGCTGTATAGGCCATAACAGCAGGCATAATGAGCGCGGCCCCGACCCCGCCTAACATTCTCGATACAAATAATAAAAGAGGCGTACTCACTGAACCAAAGAACCATTCAGACAAGGCAAAAACAATCATTCCCGCTACAATAATTTTCTTTCTCCCTAACGAATCTGATAACCGCCCTGCTAAAGGTGAAAACAGAAATTGAGTTAGTGAAAACACCGCTACTAAAAGCCCCATCACGCTTCCGTTGATATGAAGCTCTGTCATATATGTTGGCATAATTGGAATAACGAGACCAATTCCTGTAAAAATAATAAAAATATTTAGCATGAGCAGCAAAATCGCCGCTCGATTTCTTAACAATAATGACATATAAACCTCCTGATTAAAAAATACTGAACGTTCGGTCTATAAAAATACAAAATAATGAGGGATTACTCATTACCTCAATAAGCATCCCCGATTATTTAAGAAGACCTTGGTATGATTCCGTTTAAAAATACATCGATTGCTGAATGGTAAAGCTGCAGGGCATTTTCCGTGTTCGTTTTTCGAGACATGCGGCTCATTCCAACAAACAGCCCTTCTAAAATCACTGCAAGCTGCTCTGCATTTTTATGAGAAAACTCACCTTCATCGATGCCTTTTTGCAAAAGTTCACGGTTAAAATCCACGTGCCGTTTCACCATTTCATCAATTCGCTCTTCGATATCGCTGCCCTTTTCCTCATTGTTAAAAAACTCATCGGCGGCTTTCGTAAGAGGATGATTTAAATCATCTAAAATGATTTGCTCCGCAATTCCAAAAAGCTTATCTCTTGTTGTTTTGTAAAGAGACTCTCTTTCTTTCCAGTTTCGTTCCCACTCGAGATCCCATTCATCTATTAAATAGAGAAAAAGCCCTTCTTTACTTTTAAAGTGATAATAAATATTCCCTTTACTGCTTCCCGTAGCTTCTACAATTTCCTCAATAGATGTAGCTTTATAGCCTTTTTGAGAAAACAATGCTTTAGCGGCATCTGCCACTTTTCTTTTGGTTTGTTCACTTTGAAGCTTTTTTTTATTCAAGCTATTTCCACCGCCCCGCACATTTATTATTTATACTGAACATTCGTTTTGTATTATCTGACACCTATACTACATAGGAAAATCCTTTTTGTCTAGTGAGAAAACCTAGTTTATACCTTTTATATGAATTATGACAAAACAAAAAACAAAGAGGTTGAGACATAGCTAAATCAAGCGCTAGAAGCCACTACATATATGAAAGCTGCGTTCACCATCACCATAAAAAATCCGAACGAGCTGGATTCTTTATCAAGAATTTTGATTCATCGTTCGGATCTTCTTTGACTAAAATACTTTTGTTCCAGCCTCTTTTAATCAATCATTCAATTTCTTTGTCATAAATACACTGTATGGATCTTCTTTATAGGTAGAAAATGGTTCACACTCGTAAAATCCAAAACTGGCGTATAGCTTTCTAGCCGGTTCAAAAGCGGGTGCGGATCCTGTTTCTAAGCTTAAGCGTCGGTACCCTCGTTTTTTTGCTTCATTTATTATGTACTGCAGCAGCTCTTTAGCAATTCCTTTTCGCAAATGAGCCGTGGCCGTTCGCATCGATTTAATTTCTCCGTGATGCTCATCTAGCTCTTTTATAGCCCCGCACCCTGCTAGCTGGCTGTCTTCCCACACGCTCCAAAACGTAATATCACGGTGTTTTAAGCTTTCAATATTTAGAGCATGAATACTTTCAGGAGGTGAATGTAAGTTCATTCCTTGAAGGTGAGAACTTACTAGTTCAATAACTTCATTGTTTGTTAATTGGTCTCTTTTTATTTTAATCATCTTCTCTTCCTTCCTGCTACTAAAGGGTGGTCAACCACAAACCGACTTATGAATAAATTCACTGTCAACCTTTAAAAATCCTTTTATACACTCCCTTCTTTTTCTCAGTTATTAAAACCGACTTTGCCAAGCAGATGTTTCATACATTGTTAAACGGAGGTGAAATTCATTGAAGAAGGTTTTATTTTGTCTTGTCCCTCTTTTGTTTTTATTATCCGCCTGCTTTAGTGATCCTGTTCAAGATGATTTAATCGACTATAACAATCAAGATTTAAAAAAAGCTGCTCAGCTTGAAAAAGAAGCGATTGACGCATACGATTCTGTTACAGGCGCTAACTACACAAGTGACGCGGTGATGTATGATACGATGACGAGTGAAGTCATTCCTACCTATCGTAAATTTGTTGATGAACTGGAAAACATCGATGTAGAAACCGACGATCTTCGAAAGGTTCATGAAGGCTATATAAAGGCTGCAAATACCCAGTATAATGCTTTCATTAAAATTGTCAGCGCTTTAGAAAAGCAGGACCGCAACCTTATTGCTGAGGCAAACGCTATGCTTGATGAAGCACGAAAAGGCATACGCGATTACAATGCAGCTATTAAAAAGCTGGCTAAAGAACATGATGTAAAAATTGAAGAACCAAAAACACAGCGAGAAAACAGCCTATAATTTTGATACAAAAAGAAGGTCTCTAAAAATAGTAAGAGACCTTCTTTCGTATGCCGTTTCAATTTCTACACGTTCGTTCGATAAATGAAGAAGAGTATTAGGAAATATTGCTTAACGATGCATAGTAAGAGGCAATAATTTCTTCATCGGAATGCGGAATTTCGTTTCCTTTTACAAGCTGAGCGCCGTTAATACAGCCGCTTGTAAGTAAAATAATATCATTCGGCTTTCCTAAAGAAAGCGACTTTAATACCCCTTCTGTTCGAGTAGGGGCGCAGTGAATATTACTTGCGCTTGGATTTGAAAAACCTGTCATCACTTGATCTACAATTACGTTCGGATCATGATGACCTGGATGATCAACCGTTACGATAATTTCATCGGCTTTTCCTTCAATGGCACGCGCCATTTTAGGCATTTTATTAAAATCTCGAATGCCGATTCCTGCAATCATGACAATTAGCTGGTTATACTCCATCTTTTTTACTTCTTCTACTAAACGCGTAAGGGCAACAGGCGTATGGGCATAGTCTAAAATCACTTTTTGGTTATTAGGACCTTCTATCACTTGAAAACGCCCTTCTGGACTTTCCAATTGAGGAAGCACACTAATAATATCCTCAATGTGGTATTCAAAGTGAAGAGCTGTACCAATGGCGGCTAGCACGTTAGCAATGTTGTAATCGCCATATACAGGCACTGCTACTTTGTATGACTGTCCTTTATACAGTAAATCAAAGAAAGAGCCCCCTTCTTTGACAGTAATGTTTTTTGCTTGCAGAGTTGCCTCCGCATTATTTAATAAGCTATACGTGACTTTAGGTCCTTCAAATAGCCTGCTTAAGTCTTTACCCATGTCCTGATCATCTATATTAATAACAGCATGTTTTGCCTGCTGAAATAATTTCATCTTGCATTTTTTATAGTGCTCAAACGTTTTATGATACTCTAAGTGCTCTTCTGAAAGATTTGTGTGAATGGCTACATCAAAATAAATATTTTCTACTCGCTGCTGATCAATCGCAATTGAAGATACTTCCATCACCGCCGCTTCATCGCCTTTTGTATACAAATCATAAAAAATTTTATGCAAGTCTACCGATTCAGGTGTTGTAGGCGTACTTTTTTTATAAACTAACTTCTTCTTTGATGACCAAATGCCGGTCGTGCCAATCGATCCTGTCGGCAATTTTAAAAGGGTTAAAAGCGACCTTACGTAAGCTGCCACGGTTGTTTTACCATTTGTACCTGTAACGCCAATTGTCTCAATTTTTTCATCCGTATAATCAAAATACATTTTAGAAAAAGAAGCCATTACTTTGCGAACGTCGTCAACAGCTAAAAACGTACAGTGAGAATACTGAATGCTCAAAAGACGCAGCTCCTCAATGCTTGTCCCAAAGACTGCTACGGCTCCTCTAGCTATAGCTTCTTTAATATATTGATGTCCATCTTCATTTTCACCTTTTATACTAAAAAATACTGATCCGTCGTGAACCTGCTTTGAATGATATGTTAGACGGTTGATCGTTTGAGATGCAGGCCCAAAAATATGTTTAATTGATAAGTTCATTAATGTATCAAAGTGGATGTTCATAGCTATTCCTCACAGTGTATAAATTTTATTTTTAATATGTTCTAAAATCCCTTAAATACTCTTTGAAAGATATTTTTTCTTTATTTCCATTTATAAAGAACTTTCTACAATTCAATCTTTTTATTTTGCTTTCATGTGTAGAACGAAAATAAAGAAAAGACGGATCACTATTTTTTAAAACTAAAAGTATGTAAAATATGGATGAACTGTGTATATCATACTAGAAGCAAAAGCGAAGTATTGTAGTAAAATATTCCCCCTATACGTGCAAAACGAAACCATTCTTTAAAATAAAATAATTTCATAGAGTAAGTTGAATCATGATAAATACTTGAACGTGGGGTAAGAAAGATTACTGTATTAATCAGTGCCTTCCTTTGCAAAATCACAAAGAAAACATCATAATAAAAGATGCGCATAACAGCGTGAATGACTCTGTTTTGAAAGGATGGACTACAGCAAATGACGCGTTCTCTTTTAGCGATTGAACCACTTCCTCTTTTATTTTATCAACAGCCTACACTTGAATTAGCTCAGTCGCTGTTAGGATGTCTTCTTGTTCACGAAACGGCAGAAGGAACTGCATCTGGTTTTATTGTAGAAACTGAGGCTTATAAAGGGCCTTTCGACCGAGCAGCTCATAGCTTTAATAATCGGCGCACAAAAAGAACGGAGGTAATGTTCGGTCCTCCTGGTCATGCCTATACGCATACAATGCATACACATTGTTTACTCAATGTTGTAAGCAACGACATCGATTGTCCAGAAGGCGTCCTCATTCGAGCTATTGAGCCATTTAGTGGAAAAAATTTGATGAAAAATAGACGTCGAGGGATGGAAAATGAAATAAATTGGACAAACGGTCCTGGGAAACTAACAAAAGCACTAGGGGTTTCAATGGATTTGTACGGTCATGATTTAACCAGCCCTCCTCTTTATATTGCTCGTGGCTTCACTCCTTCAGAGATTTCCGCCGGACCTCGCGTTGGCATTGATAATTCTGGTGAAGCGAAGGATTACCCTTGGCGCTTTTGGGTTACCAATCACCCGTTTGTATCGAAATTCAGGTGAACAAAAGGCGAATTGATTTATTAACGAAAATAAAAGAAGCACCTCTTTTTAGAGATGCTTCTTTTTGCTTACGCCCACCACATTTGTGAGGGAGTTTCTTCAATTAATACACTTTGTAAGTTTGTAACCGCGCGTTTAAATCCTTCTTCAATCGACATGATTGGATCTTCATGCTCAATGCTGACTACATAATCGTATCCGTATGTGCGAAGTGCACTCATCATATCAGACCACTCTTTTACATCATGTCCACATCCTACGGATCTAAACGTCCATGCACGCGTTTGGACTTCTCCGTATGGCTGCATATCCGTCAGGCCGTACATGTTAATATTATCCTGGTCCAAGTACGTATCCTTTGCATGGAAATGATGAATGGCATTTTCTTTTGCTAAAATTTTAATAGCTCCTACCGGATCAATTCCTTGCCACCATAAATGACTTGGATCAAGGTTAGCGCCAATCGCTGGACTTGTTTTTTCTCGAAGCTTTAGCAGCGTATACGGAGTATGAACTAAAAATCCACCGTGAAGTTCTAAACCAATTTTTACATTATGCTCCTCCGCTAGTTCTCCAATTTCTTTCCAATAAGGAACAAGCTTATTTTCCCACTGCCAATTCAATACGTCTCCATACTCGTTAGGCCAAGGAGTAACAGGCCAGTTTGGGTACTTCGCTTCTTCGTGATCTCCTGCTGTTCCAGAGAAGCAGTTAACCACTGGAACACCTACTAGTGATGCTAGTTGGATGGTCTTGCGAAGCGTTTCGTCAGATTCTTTTGCAAAACTTGCCTCAGGCGAAATAGGATTGCCGTGGCAGCTAAATGCACTGATTGTAAGTCCGCGGTCTTTTATCTGCTTCATATAGGCTTCTCTTTTTTGTTCATCTTCAAGCAGCTCATCTAACGGACAATGACTGTTTCCCGGATAGCCCCCCGTTCCGATTTCAATAGCATGAAGACCTGCTGCTTTTACTTTATCTAACATCTTTTCAAAAGAAAGATCCGCAAATAAGACCGTGAATACTCCAAGTTTCATTTTAATTTCCCCCTGTGCGATATATTTCGTCAATAATAGCTGAGACTTGAAGCGCTTCTTGTGGCTTTACCACTAATTCAGCATTTCCTTTACACGCTTCAACGAAATTTTTAGCCTGACTTAGGCTGTAATCATCTTCTCCATCTATCCAAGGTGACGTACTGTTCATGAGCATACCGTTTTTAGACGTGTATAGTTCAAACGGAAACACGCTTAAACCGCCCTCTACCCCTGATATGCTTACGTGCTCTTCATCATCTTCGATATTAGCTGCCCAAGAAGTTTCTAAAAGAAGCGACGCTCCATTTTCAAATTTAATATAGGCCGTTACATGATCATCCACGCCGAATGTTTCATGATCAAATGCTCCCCATTGATTTAATTGGTTAGGCGTTTTACTCAGGTCATTATATGTACTTCCCAGTACTTCAGTATGCTTTGGGTTTCCCATCAGCCAAAGCGTTAAATCAAGCAAATGGCAGCCGTAATCAATTAAGCTGCCTCCTCCTTGAAGATCTTTGTTCGTAAATACCCCCCAACCGGGAACCTTTCGGCGACGCATTGCTCTGACACGTGCAACTAATGGGCGCCCTACCTCTGTCATCATTTTTTTCGCAGCCTGTGCTTCTTTCATGAATCGGTAATGATACGCAATCGCTAACTGCTTACCTGATTCTCTAGCAGCAGCAAGCATTTCTTCACCTTGCTCTTTAGACATCGCCATTGGCTTTTCACATAGGACGTGAACGCCTGCTTTTAGCGCTTCTACTGCAAACTCGGCGTGAAATTTATTCGGTGTACAAATACATACAGCATCCACTTCTTTAAACATATCTTTGTAATCAACAAATACGTGAGGGATATTATGCTCATTGGCTACCTCTGTGGCTCTTTCACTGTTAATATCGCTAAGCCCCCAAATCACACATTCATCACCCAGTTGTTTGAATGCCGGGATATGCCTGCTTACAGCAATCCCTCCTGCTCCGATTATGCCAATTCTCACGTTTTTCACCTCTTACACGCGCGTAATTTGTTTCGTTTGACTTGATTTTAAAGCTGCTAAAATAACAGCAAGTGATTTTAATCCTTCTTCACCAGGAACAGGAGATTCTTTATCTTCTGCAACTGCATCTACAAATTGCTCAATGACGTGAGAATTACTTTGTCCGCCTTCATCGTTCGACTGAATTTTTCCTAATTCATAGTTCACCACTTCACCCGTTGCATATTGTGCAACTAATGAATACGTCGGATCGTCCTCCAAACGAAGAATCCCTTTCTCTCCGTAAACAATCGTGGAGTTATCTTCTTTTCCATTGTAAGCCCAGCTTGCCGCAAGCGTCCCGATAATCCCGCTTTCCGTTTTTAATACGCACACAGCATTGTCGTCTACATTTGCAAAGTCTTTTGCATTGCTTTCTACAAATGCACCGACTTCTACAATTTCTTCATTCAATATGTAGCGGAGCATATCGGTTTTATGAACGCCTAAATCCCCCATAGCACCAATAAACGCTTCGTCTTTTTTGAAGAACCAGCTGTCTTTTCCGTCCACGCTCCAACCTTCAGGGCCACCGTGGCCAAAAGCCGTACGGAAACTGTAAATTTTACCGATTTCCCCTTTTTCAATAAGTTCACGAGCTTTTTGATGAGAAGCTACAAAGCGCTGATTATGTCCGATCATTAGTTTTTTACCGTTTGTTTTTGCTGCTTCAATCATTGCTTTCGCTTCTTCTTCTGATGTTGCCATCGGCTTTTCACACAGGACATGAACTCCGCTGTTTAACGCTGCCACCGAAATAGGCGCATGAAGATAATTGGGCGTACATACGCTCACTGCTTCCACTGTACCGCTTGCTAAAAGTTCTTCGTAGTTTGTGTAAGCTTTTACACCGTACTGCTGCGCTACGCTGTTTGCACGTTCTGTGTTTATATCGCAAACTGCTACTAATTCTACTTGTTCATTCATCTTATATTCTGGTAAGTGACGGTGTTGCGCAATGCTTCCGCACCCAATAACGCCAATTTTTACTTTTGCCATCTTTCCTATCCCCTTTGCTTAAGCATTATTAATTAGTTTTTAACAGCGATTGATTCAAGCGGTTGCGCATTGCCGTAAACAGGACGTTTTCTCTCTGCTGGCTTCGCCCATTTAATAGCATTCATAATGACACGCTGAATGTCTTTGTTATGGTATGTTGGATATGTTTCATGTCCAGGTCTGAAATAAAATACTTTTCCGTTTCCGCGTTTGTACGCGCAGCCGCTTCTGAAAATTTCTCCGCCTTCAAACCAGCTCGTGAAAATCAGTTCATCAGGTGCTGGAATATCAAAGTGCTCTCCATACATTTCTTCACGCTCAAGCTCGATAAATTCACCAATACCTTTCACAATCGGATGACTCGGTTCTACTACCCACAAGCGCTCTTTTTCATCTGCTTCACGCCATTTTAAGTCGCAGCTTGTGCCCATTAACGTTTTAAAAATTTTAGAAAAGTGACCTGAGTGTAAGACAATAAGCCCCATACCGTCTAGCACGCGCTGCTTTACTTTCTCAACGATCTCATCTTTCACTTCGTCATGTGCTAAATGACCCCACCATACTAAAACATCCGTTTGATTTAATACTTCTTCAGTCAACCCGTGTTCTACTTCGTCTAATGTTGCGGTATGCGTACGAAACCCTCCTTCTTCTAAAAAAGAAGCGATGGCACCGTGAATGCCTTCAGGGTAAATTTCTCTTACAACCGGATTTTTCTGTTCATGACGATTTTCATTCCATACTGTAACATTAATCATTTTCATATCCCCTTTTTTTGTGAATGCTAACTTATATCCCCTTTTTTCATAAATGCTAAACTTTGGTTAACCGGTTAACTTACTGTGATTCACCCGCGCTTAGCAGTCGAATCTCGAATAATAAGTTCAACCGATAACTTCACATGCTGCAGCGTGCTGAAACGGTGTTCAATTGCTTGAATAACAGACGTCGCGGCGACGACTCCTTTGTTAAATACATCTTGACGAATGGTTGTTAGACTTGGAGATGCATAGCTACTAAACGTTATGTCATCGAACCCTACGATTGAGTAGTCCTGCGGAATTTTTTTCCCCTTTTCTTGCAGTGCTTTCATAATTCCAAGCGCCAGCGTATCAGAGGATGCAAAAACCGCCCGAATATCCTTATGATCTTGCAGCAGCTTGTTCCCTAAATTGTAACCGTTATCAAACGAACTTTCGTTCACTTCAAAAACAAACGTCTTTGATGGTGTAATGCCCGCTTCTTTTAATGCTTTCTCGTAGCCTATATACCTCTTTTTATCCACTGGACTATTGACGAGGTGATGCGCAACAAAGGCAATTTCTTTGTGACCCAAATTCACTAAATGTGTTGTAGCTAGATATCCTCCATACTCATCGTCTACAGAAATATGATGATAATCACGTTCGTACCTTTCGTATGTATCTACTAGCACAATCGGATTCGATAACGCTTTCATTTTCTCATACAATCGATGCGGGAAGGCTCCTAAAAACAGAAGACCATCAATATTTCTCGTTCGAATCCATTTTAAGCAATCAGCTGGGCTACTCGCTCCAGATATGACTAGATCATAACCATGCTTGCGGATTACATATTCAATTCCACTAATCATTTCACTGTAATAATGGTTATCTTTAAATATAGTAGAAAGTGAATCATCTGTAAGCGGGAACATAACGCCAATCATATTTGACTTTTGTTTCGAAAGACTAACGGCGGTTAAATTTGGTTCGTAGTTTAATTCTTTTACCGCTGTTAAAATTCGCTCTTTTGTTTCATCGGATACTTTGTTAATTCCGTTTAAGACGTAAGATACTGAAGCTGCAGACACCCCTGCATGCTTTGCTACATCACGAATCGTTATCTTTTCTCCCATAAAATCTCTCCAGTTAAACGGTTAACTATTTACTCGTTCATTATAATTCACTCCTTTATTATCAGTCAACGTATTTTTCAAATTATCTGTTAACTATTATAATTTCTTCCTAGATTGGTATGTTTTAAGCAGTGACAAGATGTATTGACACCTGTTAATCTTTGAAACGTACATATAAAGTTCGGTGCACAGCACGCACCGATCCGTGATAAAAGGGGCGTTCAAAAGGATTTCAGGAGGTACTTACTTTATGTTTAAGAAACTAGCAATTATTGGAGCACTGGCAGTTCCTATGTTCGGCATAAGTCACGGGGCAAATGCCGCTGAAACAACCCATCGCGTAAAAGCCGGAGAGACTCTTTACAAGATTGGCGCTGAATACGGCGTTACGGTTGAACAGTTAAAAGAAGCAAATCACAAATCTACCGACTCTATTAATGCAAATGAAACATTAACAATCCCTAACTCTATTAGCGAAAGTGATAAAGAATTGTTAGCTCGCCTTGTACAAGCGGAAGCAAAAGGCGAACCTTACGCTGGCAAAGTGGCTGTAGCAACAGTTGTCTTAAACCGCGTGGATAGCGATTCTTTCCCAGACTCTATTCATGATGTGATTTATCAAGGTACACAGTTTACACCTGTACAAAACGGTGAAATTAATAAAGCAGCGGATGCTGAAGCAAAAAAAGCTGTAAATGAAGCACTAGCTTTTAGAGGTCAAGGAAAAGGTTCGTTATTCTTCTTTAATCCAGATAAAACAAGCGACCAATGGCTTCGTCAAAAACAGGTTACGACTACAATCGGAAATCACGTTTTTGCAAAATAAACAAAAAAAGCACTCAGATGAGTGCTTTTTTTTAATATGCAACAAGTAAGCTTAATAGAACAGCTATAATAATAATAGGCAATACGTATTTAACTAGAAAGAACCATGCGTTGAATAATTTAGCACCTTTTGTACTTCCTGAAATAAACTCTTCATACACGGCTTCTTTTTTCATTTTAAATGTCACAAAAATCGCAATGGCTAGACTTCCAAGAGGCAGCATTAAGTTGCTCACAAAAAAGTCAGCTACGTCAAATATACTTCTGCCAAAAAGTGAGACATGTTTTAGTACACCAAACGAAAGTGCTGATGGGATACCTACCACAAACACAAGAATCCCTGATAAAGAAGCGTAGCGAGTTCGTTTTGTCTGATCGTCTTTGGTTAAAGCAGCTACGATAATTTCCAGCAGTGAAAAAGCAGACGTAAGCGTAGCAAATAGAAATAAAATTAAAAACAGTGCTAAAAAGACGGTACCAAACGGCATTTTCTCAAATACTGTTGGCAAGACCACAAACAAAAGTCCAGGTCCTTCAGTTGGCTTTAATCCAAACGAAAAAACGGCTGGAAAAATAGCCAAGCCCGCCAGCAGCGAAACAAACAAGTTCAAAATAGCAATAGTGCCAGCTGAACGCGTCAAGCTTACTTTTTTCCCTAAATAAGAGCTATATGTCACCATGCAGGATAATCCCACGCAAAGCGAGAAAAACGACTGACCGAGCGCATAGAGAACAGATGACCCTGTAATGGCTGAAAAATCCGGTTTTAAAAAGAACTTTACTCCGTCCATTGCTCCGTCTAATGTTAAAGAACGCACCACGATAATGATAAAACAGATAAATAACAGCGGCATCATGTATTTATTAGCACGCTCTATTCCTTTTTGTACGCCTTTTGAAATAACAAACACTGTAATTAATAAAAACAGCGCCTGTGCACCTAATACCACATAAGGTTGGCTAATGACGGCATTGAACAACGGGCCGTACTCTTTTCCGCTTAGCATACCGGTTATGCTCATAATCGTATATAAAATCACCCAGCCGCCAACGACGCTGTAAAAGGAAAGCAAAACGACACAGCTGAGTACTCCGAGCCTGCCAATCCATACCCAAGCGGATTTTGGAGCAATTGCCTTATAAGCACTAATCGCTTCTTTTCCCGTATGTCTTCCAATGATAAATTCTGCCAACAGAAGCGGCAATCCAATAAAAATCGTAAATAAAATAAACAACGCAAAAAATGCTCCACCGCCACTGGTTCCCGTTACGTATGGAAACTTCCATATCGCTCCTAGACCAATTGCTGCCCCAGCAGATGCTAAAATAAAACCGAGGCGTGAAGACCACTGATTTCCTTTACTCATATAATGTTACTCTCTCCTCTTCTAAACTCAAAACTCACCTGATTAGTACTGTACCATAAATGCAGAAGAAAATCATTCCCGTTTTACTTTTTTCTATAAAACGATATCTATATAGAATAGAAAAAATGAAGAAGCAGCTGCTTCTTCATTTTAAGGTTGGTATTTCTATTCAAAATTTATTCTCTGTACGATGATTCATCTCCACGGTAGGCTTCTTGAGTTGAAATTTCTTCAATATGCATATGCCCTTCTCTCTCTAAACGAAGGACCGTACGCTCTGCATCTTCATAACTCTCGCACGTCACTTGTTTATATTCCATATCATCTTTATCTGTGTAAGCGACTAAATATGTTTCCATTTTAACTCCTCCTATATAACCTGTATGTAACGTATGTTGCCTTTTTCGTTTATTTCTAAACATATAGGCTCCAAACATAAAGCCTAGCATACTATAATAGCGGAACTTCAATTTAAAAAAGTTGAATTTTTCATTATACACCGATGCAACATGGAGGTTATACTTATGACATTTATTTTATCATTCGTACCAATTGTTGTTCCTTTTGGTATTTTAATTAGCTTAATTGCTTTTACAGCTGCTTTTTTACAATCAAAAGAGCATCATAAAAAGCTCTAGCTTACAAAAGCTAGAGCTTCTTTTTAAAAGCGTCTATAGCGTTTAATCAGTCCCACAATAATGGCAATTGCTAGTAAAACAACCGAAATGATGACAGTAATGACAATTGGCTGATTTCCACTTTGCTTCACTGCAATGGCAATATAAGCCCAAATAAAAACAAGCGGATAAACAGCGTCTCGGTTTTTTAATGTAAACATAATGCCTAGCACAGCTCCTACCAGCAGCATAATAACCGTCCATGCTAACTCGCTCAGGCCAAGCAAGTGCTGTATTCCATTTGCTTGAAATACAACAAACACATTGACAATAGTCGCAACAGAAATCCATCCAATATAAAGCGAAATCGGCAGACGCATAAACCATGTCGTCATCCGAGAATGCTGAATAATGGAATACACAATCATTAATGTGCCTAAAATAAAGAGCATAACTAAAAGGGATAACTTATAGTAATCGTTTTGGAAAATAAAGATCCACGCACTATTTAACAAACAGTTTAGAAAAAACCAAATGCCGATACGTGCATATATTTCCTTTTGATCTTCTCTTGCAAAAAATTGGCGTATAACCCAAATGGTTAATAACAAATAAATAACGCCCCAGATAGCAAAGGCATAGCCCGCTGGTGTAAACAAGGTAGGAACTTGCGCAGAAGCTTCCCCCGTTGTTTTGCCTCCTATTGGAATGGCATTTGCTAAATAATTCACAAGCAGTGTAATAGCCAAGCCTACTGCATTTAATATAGCATACAAACGAAATTTCGCCATTTTGTTCTCTCCTTTCTTCTATTTATATGGGAATGTTTCGGAGACGAAAACGGCTCTTCCCTTCATTAATACCTCTTCTTCCCTAAAAATATGCATTTTTAAACAAAAATGATTAAAAATAGCTTTAAGAAATTTCCTCTTTAAAAAATAAAAACGGTTAGCGCACATTTTCCTATAACTCTTTCTATTTTTCAGAATATATGGTAAGTTAAACATAGATTAATAGGAAGTCCACTAGGGGTGCCCACCGGCTGAGACAAGTTTTCTTGATCCCTTTGAACCTGATCTGGCTCATACCAGCGTAGGAAAGTGGCAATGTTCAGTTTTTTTACTGTCCTTTGCCACTCCGTTTATAAACGGAGTGTTTTTTATTTCCTTTATGTGCTTGTTTGTGACTTCCTCATATTAAAGGAGGATTTTGATGTCATTTTCATCTCAATTAAGACAAGAAGCAAACTATATTTACGAAGCCATTTTTAACCATCCTTTTATTAAAGGAATTGCTGAAGGAAACGTGCCAAAAGAAGCGCTGATTCACTACGTTTCTCAAGACTACGAATACTTAACAGCATTTGTTCGCATTTACGGCGCTGCTTTAACAAAATGCCGCACGCGTACTGAAATGGAAGCCTTTAATGCCGGCATTTCTACGGTATTACATAGTGAAGTACACCCTCACAATAATTTTTGTGAAGTAGCAGGCGTACGTTATGAAGATCTTCACACTGAGACGCTTTCACCGACGGCTAGCCACTACATTAACCATATGACAAGTGTTGCGCACACAGGTAGCTTAGCGGAAATCATTGCAGTGCTTCTTCCATGCCCATGGACGTACGTTGAAATTGGCCAGCGCATTACAGAACAAGTAAATCCATCTCCTTCTCACCCTTTTTATGAATGGATTCAGTTTTATAATAATGAAGAAATGAATGGCACAACACAATGGTTTTGTAACAAGCTTGATGAACTCGCCGAACAAGCGACTGAAGAAGAACGTAACCGTATGAAAGACCACTTCATCAAAAGCTGTGAACTGGAGTATTTATTTTGGGAAATGGCATATACCCAAGAAAAATGGCCGCTTTCTCAGCTTTCACTTTCAAAATAACGAAAAAGCCTCCTGTCAGGAGGCTTTTTTATTTCAGTAATTTTTTGATCATTTTCAAGCTTTGTTTTTCCGAAGGATAGCGGAATGACAAATCAAACTTGGTTGTTTGAGACAGCATGCTTTTAAAATGAGAAAATGTCCGGAAGCTGTCTTTTCCATGATATTGACCCGTGCCGCTCTCTCCTACTCCGCCAAACGGCAAATATGGCGTAGCGATATGCATAAGCGTATCGTTTATACAGCCTCCTCCAAATGAAAGGCGCTCCGTTATGACGTTTTGCACATCTTCACTTTCTGTAAATAAGTAAAGAGCTAACGGCTTAGCTTTTTCTTGAACTTTATGAATGACTTCGTCTAGTGTTTCATATTCAATCATAGGAAGAATAGGCCCAAAGATTTCTTCTTGCATAACATCTGATGTCCAGCTTACTTCACTTAACAACGTAGGTTCTATTGTTAGCGTGTTTTTATTGTACCCGCCTCCAACTATAGCATTTCCGTCTTTTAAAAACTCAACTAGCCGAGTAAAATGGCGCTCACTGACAATACGGCCGTAGCGGTCGCTTTCAAGCGGATTGTTACCGTAAAATTGAGAAATTGCTTTGCGAAGTTTTTCTACAAGCTGCGCTTTTACCTTTTTATGCACAAGCAAATAATCAGGAGCAACGCACGTTTGGCCTGCATTCATCCCTTTCCCAAACATAATTCGCTTCGCTGCAAGATCTAGGTTTGCGTCTTCATGTACAATGCACGGACTTTTTCCGCCTAGCTCAAGCGTGACGGGAATAAGCTGCTTCCCTGCTTCTTGCATAATAATTTTCCCTACATTTACACTTCCCGTAAAGAAAATATAATCAAGGGGCTGTTTTAAAAGCAGACTTGTCGTATCTACAGCCCCTTCAACCACCGTCACAAATGCTGGGTCAAAAGCTTCAGCCAGTAATTCTTGTATAACGCGAGATACGCTAGGCGTTAATTCAGAAGGTTTTATAATTGCCGTGTTTCCAGCCGCAATCGCTCCTACTAAAGGAGACAGTGCTAATTGAAACGGATAGTTCCACGGAGCAATAATTAACGCGACTCCATACGGTTCAGGAACAATTTTCCCTTTAGAGCCCACATGTGTTAAAGCGGTTTTTACTTTTTTAGGCTTCATCCATTTTGCTAGATGTTTAAGCGTAAATCGAATTTCCTCTAGTAAAATCCCAATTTCCGACGTGTAGGCCTCTACTTCAGATTTATTTAAATCTTGTTTTAAAGCATCCATAATTCTCTGCTCGTTTTGTTTGACTGCGTCTCTTAGCTTATTCAGCGCTTGAATACGGCTGTTGATACTCTTTGTCTTTTGCGCATAGAAATACTGCTTTTGTGTAGAGACAATATGTTCAATGACCGTTTCATCTGTGATATAAAATCGCTCGTGGTTCATCACTTTCATCTCCCTATAAACATTCGGCTTCAACTGTAGCAAGCAAGCTTTTTAATAGCTCAACTGCCTCACTTAAAGCTAGTGAATAATATCTCTGCGTCCCTTTTTGCTCAATTTGCACAAGCTTTTGATCGCGTAAAATTTTTAAATGATGAGAAATTGCCGGTCTTGATAGCGTAGACTCATTTGCAATTTCATTTACGGTTAAAGGCTCTTTTTCGGCGAGCAGCAAAATAATATCTTGTCTTGCTGAATCACTTAGCGCCTGAAAAATAGGAATGCTGGCACGAAATAACTCGACTGCTTTTTCACTCATATAGATTCCCCTTTATTTAATTTCTTGTGTTCTTCGGACAACGGATGTAAGCCACTTTCTTGGTACAAAGCGCGGGATGAACGTGGCGAGACGAAACTGCACTCCTGGTACGATAACCGTCTGCCCTTTCATAAATTTTTTATAGCCAACTTTAACAACTGTTTCTACATCCATTGCACCGCTTTGAAAAAGCTTGGAGTTGCTTAGCTGGGCGCGGTCGCTAAAACCAGTTTTAGTTGGACCCGGGCATAGAGCGCTTACCGTTACATTGGTACCTTTTAATTCATTTTCAAGGGCCTCTGTGAAAGACAATACGTACGCTTTTGTTGCATAATACACCGTCATAAGCGGACCCGGCATAAATGCAGCAACGGACGCAATGTTTAAAATTTTACCGTGATTTCGTCTAACCATATCCGGTAAAAATAATTTTGTTAAATGAGTTAATGATCGGATATTTAAGTCAATCATGTTTAACTCGTCGTCTAAAGCTGTTTCAATAAATTTGCCGTATAGTCCAAAACCAGCATTATTCACTAAATAGTCAACGTGCATTTTTTTATTTTTAAGTTCTTCATATAGTGACTGTATCTCTTCTTCTCTTGATAAATCCTTAATAAACGTTATCACGTCAATATTATAAGTAGATTTTAAATTCTCTCCAATCGCTGTTAGTTTATCAGCGCTTCTGGCAACTAAAATTACAGGATACCCATCCTTTGCGAATTGATAAGCTAACTCTTCACCTATTCCTCCGGACGCACCGGTGATGAGCGCATAATGCTGTGACATAGTGTTCACTCCTTATGTTTATATGTTCAAGAACTTAAACATTTAAACTTATCTTATAGGATTCATTTTTTCCCGTCAACTGTTTTCTATACTCTTCTTTTCTTTTATGTTTTCCTTTTTTTCCATTTGCGTATTTCTGTACATTTTTTTACAAAATATGCGTTTTCTTTACATAGAAGGCTAATGTCGTCTAGTTTTGACAACCTTTGTCACCTAGCAGGAAAACAAGTGAAGATATGGTGAATACAACATACAACAAATAATCCATTACATAGTTGGATGAAAATAGATAAGGGAGGAAATGAAAAATGATGGAGACATATACAATTAAAAAAGTAAGTGATCAATTAGAGGTAGAGAAGAAAACGCTAAAACAATGGGAAAAATTATTGGGCAGCTATTTAACAATTGAACGAGTAGATGGGGCCCGTGTCTATACAGAGGAACAAATTGAATTATTTAATGATATTAAACAGCTGTTTGATGAACAATGTACGTTAGATGAAGTCAAAGAATATGTTCAGCTGCTGATAAAGGAACAAGAAGAGCAGGAACATTTAGTGATGGAATCAGAGGCAGCGGTTTCAAAAGAAGAAGAACCGCCACAGTTGAAAACAACAGCTAAAAAAGAAAACGTCATTGATTTTCAAGAACATTCCAATAAACAAATGAAGCAAGAAAAGAAAAAGGCTGCCGAAAAGCAGGAAAGCATTTCAGAAAACAAGCAAGAGAAGACCTCTCCTATACCTGAAGCACGATTAGCTACTGAAGAAGAAAAGCAGGCTATTTCTGCTTCTATTGAAGAGCCAAAACCAAACGACCTTGTTGTGAATGAAAAAGAACTGCTTCAAGGGGAATTAGTAGAAGCTGTTCGCCGCTATGAAGATGTGTTTGAGGTACTTGATACATTTAAAGCTGATTTGTTAAAAGAAATGCGAGAAGGTATGCGAAATGAAGTTCGCGAAGAAATTGTCGGAGAAGTAAAAAGAGAGCTTGAAAAAAGTGCTACCCAAACTGTAGAAATGGTGGAGTCGGTCGGGGCATACATTTCTGAGTCTTCAGAACGCAGCGCAAGAGATGTAGAAAATATGTCTAAAAAAATTATCCGTTCTAACGAAAAATCGTTTGATGAAGTCACTTCTTTGATTGAAGATTATTCAACAATCGCTGAAGAGAAAACTGAGGATATGCGCCTGTTCATGAAAGATGTCATGGAGAATGCAGATGAATCCTCTAAAGAAATGCAGTATTTATTAGACCGATTCTCAAGCAACTCCACCGTTGCGATGAATCAAGTAAAATTTATGGTTGAAAAATTAAATAATTCTTCAACTAATACGACAGAAGAGCTTCGTGATTTAATTGATTCAATGAATGAGGAACGAGTCTATTATTTAAAAGAAATGGAGAAAGAACGTAAGCTTCATCGTCAAAGCGTAGCTGAACGCGAAGAGATGTTTAGTGATTTTGTCCAAACCTTTAGACAAACCGCGGCTGCTGATATGAAGCGAAAACGGAAGTGGTGGAAGCTGTTTCTCTCCTGAAAACACCGGCCCTATGGTAATGGGGCCGGTGTTTTTAATGGTATGAACAATAGTAGTTTGTATGTAAGAAATGTTAAGGTAACGTATGGCGGTGAGACGTTATACTTTGAAACACATGATAGCCGCTTACCGATACGCCTATAGTTCCCGCTCCTGGAAACACTGTATCTCCGCATAACCACAGTCCTTGTAAGCCAGATCGATGCGAAATACTGTTGAACAAGGCATGATCTAACGTTTGCGGAAAGCCTCCCACTCCGCCGTTTGGGCGAGAAGTGAACCTTTCCCATGCTTTAGGAGCTCCCGAAATTTGATGCTCTGCTTTTTCAATGCTAGGAATAATGGTTTTAATGCCTGCTACCATTTTTTTCTCAAGAACTTGTTTTTGAAGGTCATAGGCTTCTTTATTACTCCACTTGCTAAGATCAATGTGAGTAGACGCTGTAATTGTACGCTTGCCTTCAGGCGCTCGAAAACGATCATCAGGATGAGAGACTGAGATAAATAAATGATTTCCTTCTGTCATTTCCCCTTGTTCGGATTGAAGTACTTGCTGAAACAACTCTACCTTTTGCGGCAGATCTCTTTCATCAATGGCAAAATACATCGAAAACGTTCCCCACTGCGGAAGCTCGCTTTTTTCTTTTGCCCGCTTATGAATATGTTGGTAATCTTCATCATGCAGCAAAGACTTTAAGCTTTGAACCGGGGCGTTGCATACAACGTCTGATGCACGGTAACGGTTACCTCTATGATCATGCACGATCCACCCGTCATTATCACGCTCTATCTTTACTACTTTCCTTCCTAGAGTCGTTTTTCCTCCGTTGGCTTTAATCGATTTTTGCAGCGCTTCTGCGACTTTGTATAAGCCGCCATTCACATAAAAAGCTCCTTCGTGATAAATATCCAACGCTAAACATCCAATAAGCATTGAACAGTTCTCACTCGTTGTCTGCATGCTGTCTATTAATTGACCATCAACAAAATGAAGAAAGTCCGCTTCGTCTAACAAGCTGTGTTTTTTTAGTAAATAACTAAACGATTGATAAAAATAAGGCAACAGCTTCACAGAACCAAAATTCAACGAACTTACCAGCCTGCTCCACTCACCTACTGTCAGAGGAGGAAGAACCGGCAGAGACTGCATAAGCTTGCGAATTTCTTTTGCCATTCTAAACACATTTTCATAAAAGCTCCTAATATTTTTTGCTTTATGAGGAAATTGTTTTTGAAGATAGGAAATATGCTGATACCGGTCTTGATAATAAATCAGTGTACGATGAGGAAGATGAACTTTCATGATTTTCTCAAGAGAAACCTTTTCAATTTCTAGGCCAAGGTACGTGCCGATTCGCTCATGTATCCCTCCGTGCTCAAATCCCATTCCAAGCGTCGCTCCAACAGGAAACGTATACAAATGGCGCTGAAATTTCCCTGCACAGCCTCCCCATTCTCGAGAAGCTTCTAAAACCGTCACTTCATAGTCATGTTTAGCTAAAAGCGCTCCCGCTGTTAACCCACCTATTCCTCCGCCTATTACGACAACTTGCTTATGCATGTTTTCACCTTCTTTAGTTCTTTCTTCTATTGTGCAAAAAAAAGAAGCTCACCGCAATTTAGAAGCGGCTCGTTACTGAAATAAAAAAGCCGTGAATGATTTCACAGCTTTTTGGCCTATTTTGTAATCACTCCACAAACAATCCGATCTCCTGAGTTTCCTGAAGGATCCGTTGTGTAATCGTCGACTTTATCATGTATCACTAATGCTGATCCATCCATATCCAAAAGAGAATTCGGCTTTCCTTCTTGCAGCGTGACAAGAGAAGCAAAAATTTCTGTATCTACTTTCCCATTTGGAGCAACTTCTAGATTGGGCAAATCACCTGCATGCGGGCCTTTTGTATTTTTAAAGCCGTGTTCACGTTTAAAAGGATTAAAATGGGCACCCGCTGTTTTAAAATCCGGCACCTCACATTTTCCTATTTCATGAATATGAAATCCATGTCTTCCCGGTGAAAGACCTTGAGCAGTTAATTTAATGTGCACGCCGTTCTTTGCTTCTGACAGGGTAGCCTCTCCTACTCTTTTGCCTGACGTATTTGTTAAATCCACTTTAATAGGTTCTACCGATACTTCGCTTGTTTCTTTCGCTTCCTCTGTTTCCAAGTGGTTTTCATGAGCGTTATTTTGCTCTTTTACCATGCTGCATGCTCCCAGCAGTAATAAGATAAAGACTACACATCCGTTCATTATCAACTTTTGCATCCGTGATTCCTCCTTTTTCTTATTTATCACCATCCTTTCACTATTTTCCTTTTTTTAGACATCAAAAATAAGATTGAGACATACGTTCACCTTACCAATGAAAAAATCCAAACGAGTTGGATTCTTAATGAAGAACCTCGATTCATCGTTCGGATTTTCTTTCAACTAAAATACTTTGCTTTAACGTCTTACTTTTGTTTAAAGTTGTATTCTTTTTCCGTTCCGTTTGAAAAACGAACTTCTAATTCAAACGACTGAAAATCTTTTTTTAGACCAAACGCATCGATTACTTCCTTTTTTACATCTTCATCGGGGGTGCGCTGATCAAAATTTAACTTTTTAAATTTTGAAGATAATTTATTAAAAGCTTTGTCTCCGTTCAAGTGCTCATCGTTAATATTATCATCCACTTTGGCTTCTATCTCATCATTTTCGTTTTCATAGTCGGCTTCATAATCATTATTAAGTCCCTTGTAGTCCACTTCTAAATCAAATTTTGAAAAGTTAAAAGACGTGTTTTCACTTTGATTATCATAGCTCATCGGCGTTCCGCCATTCGTCACGCCTTGTTTATTTTGAGCTTCTCTCGCCGGTGCCGCATCATCATTGTGGCAAGCTGAAAGTACGCTCATACCTATAAGGGAAAAGAATATGAAAAAGGGTCTTTTCTTCACTGTATTTCCTCCTTTGACTTCACTCTTCCTTCCCTTTATGTCCACAAATTTAATTTTTATACGCCTTCACTAGAAAACCCCGCTCTCTAAAAAGAAAGCGGGGTTTTTCGTCTTGTTTATTTTACATTCGAATAAGAAATACTGTACATGCTGTTAAAATACGTATTGTAAAGAGCTTGAACAGCACGGTCTAAAGCGTCTGCTTTCACACCAAACATCATGCTTACCTCAGAAGAACCTTGGTTGATCATTTCAAGATTCACTTCAGCACGAGCAAAAGCTTCTGTAGCTTTTGCAGCAATTCCTACTGTGCTATTCATTCCTTCTCCTACTACCATAACCATAGCAAGATCACGTTCAATAAAGATTTCATCTACTTCAAGTTCTTTTTCAATTCGAGCAAATACACGTTTTTCCACATCTGGCGTAAGCTGATGCTCGCGCATGATGACAGAGATATTATCAATTCCTGAAGGGGTATGTTCGTATGAAATACCTTCATCCTCTAAAATTTCAAGCAATCTTCTACCAAAACCAATTTCACGGTTTAATAAGTATTTGCTCACGTGGATGTTGCAAAAACCTTTGTCCCCAGCAATTCCAACCACCGGCGTATCTCCGTGAGGACGCTCAGCTACAATGAATGTCCCCTTTGCTTCCGGATTATTTGTATTCTTTACACAAACAGGAATGCCTAGTTTATAAACCGGCTCTAGCGCTTCATCATGAAAGACAGAAAAACCTCCATAGGATAGTTCACGCATTTCTCTGTATGTTACTTCTTTCATTTCATGAGGCTTTTCCACAAGTCTTGGATCTACACTATAAATAGCATCTACGTCGGTAAAGTTTTCATACAAATCAGCTTTTACTCCCGCTGCTACAATTGAGCCTGTGATATCTGACCCACCGCGCGAGAAAGTAACCATGTTCCCTTCTTCAGAGTAGCCAAAGAATCCTGGAATCACCAAAATGCCTGAACGCTCTCTTAGCTGCGGTAATTTTTCATAAGACAGTGGAAGCACTCTTGCTCTTCCGGGTTCATCAGAAACAAAAATACCTGCTTCTTTTGGATTTACATAATGAGCTTCAAAACCTAAATGGTTTAGATAAGCAGCCATTACCTTTGCGTTATTATCTTCTCCACTTGCTTTTAGACAGTCTAATAAGCGAAATGGATCGTTTTTATGTAAATCAATAAGTGATTGTAAATTCGTAATAATGTCAGTAATAATCGTTTCTGGCATAGACAAGTCCACAACGATTTCACGATAGCGATCAATTACTTGCCCAAACTCATCGACGTAATCTTCTCCAAGCTGTATTTTGGCAGAAAGTGCGATTAGCAAATCTGTCATTTTTGTATCTTCTCCGTATCGCTTACCCGGAGCTGATACAACTACCAGCTTTCTCTCTTTATCAGACGTTACAATATGCGCAACCTGTTTAAATTTCTCTGCGCTTGCAACTGAACTCCCGCCAAACTTCGCAACCTTCATGTTTGAGACACTTCCTTACTTTGTTTTTAATATTCGATTATTGTACCATATTTTATCAAGTAGAAAAGCTTATCTATCTAACTTTTCTAAAAATTAAAGGAATACTAACGTAATTGTACTCTCATAAAGAACAAATGTCTACCACAAAAACACAAAAAAAGACTGATTTTACATCGTGTAAAATCAGTCTTTTTTTGTTATTCTGCTTTTGGCTTTTTTAATACACCTACAAGGACCGCTGTTACAATTGCACCAATTAAAATTGCTAGTGCATATAAAAGAGGATTTCCTTGTACAATTCCGATAACGAATACGCCGCCGTGTGGTGCTGGTAAACCGATGTGGAACATCATTGTTAAAGCACCTGCTACTGCAGCACCGATAACCGATGCGGGAATAACACGGCCTGGGTCAGCTGCTGCGAATGGAATCGCACCTTCTGTAATAAATGAAAGACCCATTACATAACACGTTTTACCTGTTTCACGCTCTTGGCGAGTAAATTTGTTTTTGAACAAAGTTGTCGCAATAGCCATACCTAATGGTGGAACCATACCGCCTGCCATAATCGCTGCGTGTGGTGCATAGTTTCCAGCATCAATCATTGCAATACCAAATGTAAAGGCTGCCTTATTAATAGGACCACCCATATCAATAGCCATCATACCACCTAAGATAATACCCAATAATACTAAGTTACCTGTACCAAATCCACTTAACCAGTGCGTTAATCCTTTGTTAATTGCACTAACTGGTTCATTTACAACATAAAGCATAATCAATCCTGAGATAAAAATCCCAAATAGCGGATAGAGAAGAACTGGCTTAATTCCATCAAGCGCTTGCGGTAAACCGCTGAATAATTTCTTTAATCCCACTACTACATAACCCGCTAAGAAACCAGCGATTAAACCACCTAAGAAACCACCTCCACCAGAAGCTGCTAAAAGACCTGCAACCATACCGGGAGCTAAACCAGGACGATCAGCAATACTCATTGCAATGAACCCTGCTAGTACTGGTACTAGTAAGAAGAATGCATTATCTCCGCCAATTGTTTTTAGCGCCGCTGCAAATGCATTGTACGTTGGATCTTTCGGCTCTGCTGAGTGAATGCCAAACATAAATGAAATGGCAATTAAGATCCCGCCCCCTACAACAAACGGAAGCATTGCGGATACACCGCTCATTAGGTGCTTGTAAAACCCTGTACGCTCTGATCCTTTACTTTCTCCGCCTTCTTTGCTGCCACCGCCGCTGTATACAGGAGCGTCTCCTTTTAACGCGCGGTTAATTAATTCTTCCGGCTTGCGAATTCCTTCAGCTACTGGAACTTGAATGACTTTTTTACCTGCAAAACGTTCCATTTCTACTTGCTTGTCAGCTGCAACGATAATAGCGGTAGCGTTTTCAATTTCTTCCTTCGTCAACGCATTTTTAACACCGCTGGAACCGTTTGTTTCAACTTTGAGCGTGACATTCATGTCTTTCGCTTTTGCTTTTAAGCTGTCCGCTGCCATATATGTGTGGGCAATTCCCGTTGGGCAAGCCGTTACAGCAAGCACTAATTGATCTGAAGCTGTATCTACTTCCTCTTCCGGCGCTTCATTTTCAGTTTCTTTATCATCAATTGCTTTGATGACTTCATCAATTGATGATGCTGTTAGCAACGTTTTTCGGAACGATTCGTCCATTAATAACGTAGACAAACGAGATAGTGTTTCTAAGTGAGCATTATTCGCTCCTTCACTCGCTGCAATCATGAAGAATAGGTGTGCAGGCTGTCCGTCTAATGATTCATAATCAATACCTTCTGTTGAGCGTCCAAATGCAATGGCCGGTGTTTTTACCGAGCTTGTTTTTGCATGTGGAATAGCAATGCCTTCCCCAATTCCCGTTGTGCTTTGAGATTCACGGTTTAAAATTGCTTCTTTATAGCCAGCTCGGTCGCTTAAGCGACCAGCTTCATCTAATTTTCCAACTAACTCATCAATAACATCAGCTTTTGACTTGCTTTTTAAATCAAGAATGATTGTATCTTTTTTTAATAGTTCTGTAATTCTCATTCTCGGTTCCCCCTACTCTACCTTTGTGATTGACACTTGTTCACGAAGCGTCTTTACATCTTCTGCTGTACATAATTCAAGTGAGAATGCTGTGGCACTTCCTGAAGCAACTCCTGTTTGAAAGGCTTCTAATAAATCCCCTTGTTTTACATAAGAAGCAATAAATCCAGCTACAAGTGAATCTCCAGCTCCAACAGAATTTTTTACTGTTCCTTTAGGGACTGTGGCACTGTAGACACCGCTTTCGTTAATAAGAAGTGCTCCATCTCCTGCCATGGATACAACGACGTTTTGCGCTCCTTGTTCCACGAGTTTTTTACCGTATACCAGCGCATCTTCTGCACTGTTTACTTCTACATCAAACAATTCTGCAAGTTCATGATGATTTGGTTTGATAAAAAACGGCTTGTGAGACACGACGTCTAGCAAAGTTTTTCCACTTGCATCTACTACTACTTTTACTCCGTTCGCCGCTGCTAGTTCAGTTAACGTTTCATACACAGAACTTGGAAGCGTTTTCGGTATACTCCCTGCTAATACGAAGATATCGCCTTCAGTCATTTGCTTCACTTGAGTCAATAAAGACTGAAGCGCTTCGTCTGTAATAGCAGGTCCTTGACCGTTAATTTCTGTTTCTTTTTCTGTTTTCAACTTTACGTTAATGCGCGTATCTCCCTCAACTCTTGTAAAAGCTGTTTCGATATTCTCCGCTTTTAAGTAGTCTTCGATATAAGTTCCTGTAAAGCCGGCTACAAAACCGAGGGCCTTATTATCAACACCTAATCGCTTTAAAACGCGAGAGACGTTAATGCCTTTTCCTCCTGGAAACTTGGCTTCATTCGTTGTGCGGTTAAGCCCGCCTTCTTCGAATGCTGAAACATGTACTACGTAATCAACGGATGGGTTCAACGTACATGTATAAATCATGATTTCACAACCTTTATGTCTGTTTTGTTTGCATACTGTATAAGTACATCGCTAGGTACGTCATTTGTTATAATTTTTGCTTCATGTAAATCGGCTATTTTCGCAAAACTTGTTTCAAAAAATTTAGTGGAATCTGATAAAATATAAGATTCTCTAGACAGCTTCATTGCCGTTTGCTTGATCAATGCTTCTTCTGGATCAGGAGTTGTATATCCGTATTGATGATGAATCCCATTCGCTCCCATAAAACATTTATCAAAACGATACTGTTCAAGACTTAAAAGGGCTCCATTGCCAATTAAAGCGCCCGTTTTATGTTTAACCGATCCTCCAATTAAATAGAGGGTGATACCTTGTTCTAGCATCGGGTTTAAATGCATTAAACCATTTGTCACGACAACTACATCTTTTTGCTTTAAAAAAGGAATCATTTCATACGTTGTAGTTCCTGCATCTAAAAAAATACAGTCACCTTCATTTATAATGGAAGCCGCATACTCTGCAATGTTTCGTTTATCTTGAACATTTTTAGCAGATTTTTCGATAACGCTCAGTTCGATTCGTTTACTGCGAATAAGCGAAGCGCCACCGTGAACACGTTTGAGCATTTGCTCTTCTTCTAGTTGACTCAAGTCTCTTCTAATTGTGGATTCCGAAGCGCCTGTAACTTCGATAAACTCTTGCACTTTTACAAGTTCTTTCTCTTTTAAAAGTTTTAAGATTAGTTGATGTCTCTCCGGCGTTAACATGTTCTAGCTCCTTTTTCAAAAAAGCGTTTTCATTTATTTCATGTACTTACTTTATCACGGTTTACATTCAAAATCAATCATAAAAAATCAAAAACATTCATTTTTTTAATTACAAAATAAAGTTTTTTGAACAAACAATTAGATTTGCATTTGGTTTAATAATAGTTAATATAAAAGGAAATATGCTGGTAATTCAAGAATTTGTCTACTTTTCTCATTATATGTAAAGGTTTTCTTGCAACTAATTAGCTATGACTGTTTTTGACTATTTCTTGACCGGTTGAATTTTTCTGACTGAATCGAGTATAGCTTGTCCTGACTTCATAAAAGCCTACACACTAAAAAAGTTGTCCACCTTTTTGGACAACTCGAAGTGACCCATCATTTAAATAAAAACAGAAGCATATATAATATGGAAGCAAGGGCAGAAGAAATAGCTAAACTTGAGATAAAACGAACGAGTCTTTTCTTAATGAACTGCGTTAATTCGATTTCTCTTACTTGAGTTTTTTCATTTTGCATACAATAATCCCTTCTTTAATTAAGATTTCCTAGTAGCTAGAAGTTACTACTCGCAGAATATGCTTTTATGTATTGTATGCATGCGTTAAAAAAAAGATACAAAACGAACAAAAAAGCTACTCTTAGCTAGAGTAGCTTTCGTCTTTCCATACATTTGCTTCAATTACTGCATCCGCTCGAATCGAATATGTATAACAAGGGCCTGTGACCATCAGCGTATTCGACTGCAGCGAGACTTTATCAATCGTCACTCGTTCATACCTTTGAATATGTCCTGCTTCATAGACGTGAAGCGTTACTGGATGATGCTCCGAGTAACTGTTCATAATGACATTTTCAATATGCTCAATCTTTTCTTTTTTCAACCCTAAGGACTGCTTATGTGCCTCGGGACTGTACATTTTCTTCATTTTCTCTAAATGCTCGGGCATTACTAACTTCGCATACTGTTTTAATTCATCTTGATACACGTTCATTCTCCCCCTTGACTCTTGCTTCTATTTTACCGAACGAACATTCTCATTGCAAAACTTTTTAATCAAAATAAAAGCAAACAATTTATTTTTTCATACTCCATAAAAACTGTCAAAAGATTTTATGTTGATAGCAGAAATTGATTTTTTAAAAAATAATAATATCCCATCTTTAATTCAGCCTCTAGAGTTGGTATAATACATTGTCATGACTGTGTTTTCGGAGTTTTTGATGATTGGAGGTAACGTTCATGATTAATAAAATAAAAGAAATTATCCTCATTATTCTAGGAAGCCTCATTTTTGCACTGGCCATTAATTACTTTGCTATTCCAAATGAATTAGCAGAAGGCGGCGTAACCGGTGTAACAATGATTACCTATTATGTACTAGGCTGGTCTCCTGGTATCACAAACTTTATATTAAACGGTTTGCTGGTACTGATCGGATACAAATTGCTTCACAAACGTGTGATTGCTTACACAATTATATGTATTATTTTCACATCTCTATTCCTACATATAACTGAAGGACTGGGAAATCCTCTTGACGATACGCTACTGGGGGCTATTTTTGCTGGTATTTTTGCTGGTGTAGGACTCGGACTTGTGTTTAGAGGCGGCGGAACTTCCGGAGGCTCTGCAGTTATTGCCCGCTTAGCTAATCAATATTTAGACTGGAATATTAGCAAAACGATGCTGGCAATTGATTTATTAGTTGTAGCAAGCGCTTATTTTGTCATCGGTGGAGAAAAGACGATGTATACGGTTATTTCTCTTTACATCGGAACGAAGGTGCTGGATTATATCATTGAAGGTCTCAACCCTCGCAAAGCAATCACTATTATTTCACACCGTTCAGCTGAAGTAGCCGAACAAGTCAATAAAAAGATGCAGCGCGGCGTTACTGTCTTTTCTGCTCATGGAAGCTATACAAAAGAAGCAAAAGACGTATTGTACGTAGTTGTGAACAAACAAGAACTGCTAGAATTAAAGCGTATTATTCATAAAGTCGACGAACAAGCTTTTGTGGTCGTACACGATGTACGCGACGTCTTTGGAGTAGGTTTTACCATTCCAAAAGCCAGTTGAAAACCCGCTATAAAAAAGCGGGTTTTTTCTATTATATATGTTTGCGCTGAAAATACAGCAAACCTGCTGCTCCAAAAAGCAGAAAGCTGCTTATAACAACCACTAAGAAATTCTGTGTAGTCAGCATCAACCCCCATGATGCTTTTCCGGTTACACCTAACATTCCATACATCGGCTGAGTCCATGGGTACCAGGGGCCAAATCGTTCAGAGTTAGCAACGAATAAATTCGGTAGTGTTAAAATGACGTTGACTGTCAAAGATGCTCCAAAGCTAGAACATGCCATCGACACAGCTAGCATAAACGCAAGAATGGGCAACACCGCAACCCATCCGCCTAGCATATTTCCAGCTATCATCTTTAACGGCACAGCGCTCGGATAGTCTTTTAACATGCTAACTCCTAATAAAACAACAAATACAAGCACTTGAAGAATTCCCATGAAAGCTGCTGCTGTAATCAATTTTGCTCCGTATACCGATGTCCTTGTCACAGGAAGAGATAATAATTGCTTCCACCCTCCCGCTTCGTGTTCATACCGACAGATGAAGGATGTTACTAACCCGCCAATTAACGGATAAAACAGCAATCCGTGAACATTGGCAATCAAGGCATCTGCCATTGCCCATTTCATTCTCCCGCTTGGCATTGCCTGATCACCTACAAAAAGGATAATAGCGATTAGAATAGGACTCACAAAAAGGTACGTCCAGGCTTTTGTTTTAAACAATTTAAACCATTCTATCTTACATAATTGCAAAAACATTTAGGCCACATCCTTTTTGATAAAGTGCAAGGCGCCTGCAGCATATAAGAAAATACCGATAATTACACCTGCTATCATGTACATATTTCGATAGTCAGAAAACGCTAGCATTGGCCATTGCCAGAAAAACCAGCTTGGTAATTCTCTCATACCACTCATCGTCACACTCATCACAATACCTAGTGCAAGAGAGCGGCCTTGATTTTTAAAAAGCATAGATAACCATATTTGAATAGCTACAAATGGAATGGCAGAAAAAAAAGGATAAAAGGTATACACAAAGAGATTTTTCCAAGAAGACGGAAAACCAAATCCTAACCACCATCCTAACCCAATTATACCGATTAATAGAACAGCAGAAGCGATAAGTAGCATAAACATAACTACTACAAATTTTGCTGTATAAACACTCAGTCTGCTCACAGGTAAGCTCAGCAGCTGCTTCCATGAGCTTCTATGATATTCAATATGCGCTACATTTGAAGCAAGAATCGTTCCTCCCAGTAAAAAAGCTATTGGAAGCGTGATGTTTAGTTCATGCAAAAGACCTTCCCACACATTCGGATTTTGCTGAATTAAATATTCATATCGAACGCTATAATCAACTAGCGTTAAGCCAATTACACCCGCTGGACCTAAAAATAGTAAAAACCAGAGCCATTTTCTTTTTAACTTTATACACTCAGCCTGCAGTATTTTTGTGAACATATCTATTCTCCTCGCTCGTCAGCTTTAAAAAGATATCTTCTAATGATTTCGATTTTTCTTCAACTCGGTAGATTGAGACATTTTCTTGCACAAGCTGATAAACAAGATGTGCCACTTGCTCATGATCAATATAATCTAAAAGAAGACTATGTTTGTCGATAGTAGGTACAAACCCGTTTGCTAATAGTATTGTTTTAGCCTTTTCTATCTCTCCCGTTGTAAATGCCACTTGATGCTTAGCTTTTTTGCGAAGCGATTCAATCGATCCATTAAATAGCATCTTTCCTTTTGTAATAATACCTACTTGAGTCGCTAAATGGTCAATTTCATAGAGTAAATGACTTGAAATCAATACGGTAACTCCGTTTTCCCCTGGCATTTCTTTAATTAACGAACGAATTTCTTGAATTCCTGCAGGATCCAGTCCGTTGGTTGGTTCGTCTAAGATTAATAAACGAGGATTTCCGAGGAGTGCAGAAGCAATACCAAGCCGCTGTTTCATCCCAAGAGAAAAGCCTTTGACTGGACGATTTGCTTCTTTTGTTAATTTTACAATATTTAGTACTTCATCCACTCTGTTTTTAGATACACCTAGTATTTTACGAAGTACCTCTAGATTTTCTCTTGCAGTTAAATGCGCATAATAGGAAGGGCTCTCTACAAGTGAACCTATCTTTTTTAAGGCTTGAATATGCTGCCTGTGATTTTTTATTCTTTCTCCGAACAGCTCAATTTCCCCGCTCGTTGGCTTCATTAGCCCGAGCAGCATTCGGATCGTTGTCGTCTTCCCTGCTCCATTAGGTCCTAAAAACCCGTAGATTTCTCCTTCTTTAATGGATAAATTCACTTCATTTACAGCTTCTGCTCCTTTAAATACTTTTATCAGCTGAGTCGTTTTAACAATTTCCACTTTTATCACCTCTCCTTTACTATAAACAGCTAAAGTTAAGAGGACGGAAAAGAAAGGTTAAAATTTGTTTAAAAAAGCGAGTGAATTAATCACTCGCTTTGTACACAATTTGAATATCCGTTCCATGTTTTGTAGAATGAATTGACCACGTTAACCCCATTTCTTTAATCATCGCATCCACAATCGCTAGACCTACACCGTTTTGCTTCGTATGGCTATTCTTTTTAAAGCCTGACCCTTTATCAGAAATGGTAAGAGAAGATAAATCATGCTCTTGAACAAGACGAAAGCCAATAAAGTTACCTTCTTTGGCATGACGAATGACATTTTGACATAAATTATCTATTATTCTTTCTAACCACTGAACATCTCCGCGCCAATATATGGACTGAGAAGACAGTTGAATATCCACTTCCATATTCTCTTCTTCAAATAGTGGATACCATTGCGCAATGCTTTTTCTAAGAAATCGAGCCATATCAACTTCCTCTTCCCGATATGGATATTTTCCATTTAACAGCAGCGTATAGGAAAATAAATTATCTATTAAATCACTAACAAATTCTACTTTTGTATCAATTACCTCAAGAGATTGTTGAACGTTCAAGGCCATTTCTTCGTTTTTCAGCTGATAAATATGCGTTCGAACAGTCGTGAGCGGTGTTCGTAAGTCATGCGATAGACTCATAATTAAGTCTTGCCGCAGCTGTTCTTCTTGCTGCTCTCGGTCCCGGCTTTCATGAAGCTGTTTAACCATTTGATTAAACGATTGTTCTAGCTGACCAATTTCATCCGTGGACTCAGATACAACAGGTAAAGGAATTCCTTGCTCGCCTTTGTTGTTCATAGCAGCTTGTAACACTCGCAGTCTTTTTCGAATTCGAAGAAAAAAGAACAGAGAAAATACAATAAAAGAAAGCACAATGATAAAAACAAATCCTAAATAAATATTATAGTAGGCTGGGTCTAGCCTTTGAATAGGGGGCTCAACGGCTTTTTCTGGCACTTCAATGACCATAAAACCTTGCTTTTTATCTGTTCCAATAAAGGTAATAACCGTATACGGATCGTTTCCGTATCGTTTTTTTATAAATTCAGCCGTATAAGACGATGACCATTGCTTCGGAAGGGATTCATGATAAGGAAGCGGAAGCTGTGTTTGTCCAGCTTCGTTTACCCAGAACATTGAAGCTTCAGGGTATTTTTCTTTTAATAATTTCAGCTTTTGATTAATTGTTTTCTCATTTGCTCCTTCTAGCTTTTGGGCTTCTTCATTCCACATTTGTTCGTAGTAGCTTTTTCCTTTATACTCTTCATTTAATAATCCTTGAATATGCATAAAAGGGACGGTGATCAGCCATGAGCCTGCAAAAAATGATACCGGTATAATTAGTACAGCTGCAATCATAATTAAGATATACTTCGTGATAAGAGACTGTGTAACGTTCATTGCTTCACCCTGTACCCAATCCCTCGTATTGTTTCAATAATTTCAGGATTAGCTGCATTTTTCTCTAATTTTTCTCGTAAATAGCGAATATGTACCATTAAGGTTTTATCTCCTTCTATATAACGCTCTTTCCATACCCCTTCATAAATTTGTTCTTTTGTTAAAATTTGATTTAAATGCTGAAGGAAATAAGTAAAAATATGAAATTGCTTACCTGTTAAACTAATTTCTTCACTTGTCTCTCTGTTCATCACGCGATAGTCTATCATTGAAATATGCAAATGTTTTACAATAAGCTCTTCTTTCTTTCTTGAAAATCTTCTTAACAATACTTCAAGCCTTGCAAGCAGCTCTTCTGGATGAAACGGCTTTGTGACATAGTCATCGGCAAACTCTAGTCCCATGATCTTATCTTCTAGAGCTGTACGAGCTGAAAGCATTAAAATTGGGACATCAGGTGCTAGTTTTTTAAGCTTTTTTCCCACTGTAAATCCATCTAACCCAGGAAGCATTACATCTAAAATGACAATATCCGCTTGTTTAATAAACTGACTGGCGATATCTCCTGATTGTAACCAAGTAACTTCATAGTTTTGCTTTTTAAGCTCATTTTGAATCATTAATCCAATTTCTTCATTGTCTTCAATGTATAAAACGTGATTCATATGCACACCCCTTTACTTCTTTTTCCATTTTATCGAATTCTCCTTAGCAGTAAAAGACAAAAAAGCTAAAAGGCATCGCCTTTTAGCTTTTTTCTTTACACGCCCATTTAATTAACAAGCCGCAGTGCGTTAATCCTCCTCCAAACCCATAGAGAATAAGAAGGTCATTATCCCGTACTTTTCCTGTCATTATTCCTTCGTTCAAGGCAAGCGGAATAGAAGCTGAAGATGTATTTCCGCAGTATTGCACACTCGTTAACGTTTTATCCATTGAAACACCTGTTTTAGCACAAATAGCTTCAATCATCCGAAGGTTTGCACTGTGCGGAATAAACCAATTTACATCTGAAAGAGAAATGGAAGTATTCTTTAATAATGCTTCTACTCCTTTTGGAATCGTTCGGACGGCAAAGCGATATACTTCACGCCCGTTTTGAACTAAATTCCCGCTCGAGTTAATTTCTTTTCCTAAAAGAGTGTTAGATAAGTTAGAACGGTATAAATTTACCCCTCCGCTTCCGTCCGTTCCGTAGTGACATCCTAAGAAACTTGGATTATGCTCATCGTACTCTACAAGCATAGCTCCCGCTCCGTCACCAAACAGCACGCATGTGGCACGGTCCGTATAATCTGTAATTTTCGACATGACTTCGGCACCAATAACTAAAATCTTTTTATGAAATCCCGACGTCACTAAGCCGTTCGCCACATGAAGGCCATATGTAAACCCAGCGCATGCGGCACTTAAGTCAAATGCTGCAGCCTGCTCAATATGAAAGTATTCTTGAACCTGACATGCTACGCTAGGAAAAAAGTGATCCGGCGTTGTTGTCGAAACAATAATTGCATCTACATCTTCTATTTCTACAGCATATCGGTTAAGCAAATTTTTAACGGCTTGAATGGCAAGCGTGGACGTGTATTCACCTTCCCCTGCAATTCGCCGTTCTTTCATTCCCGTGCGCTGCACAATCCATTCGTCACTTGTATCAACCATTTCTTTTAAATGGTCGTTCGTTAATTTTTGCTTTGGTGTATACGTCCCCATTCCTGCGATTCTAGCTTTTGATTGTATCATTTCTCCACCTCAAATCAGTTGATACTTAATTATAACACCTACTTTTAATATCTGATACTAATTTATTGTTAGATAAAAAGCGCAAAGGCATACCCTTTACGCTTTTTATTAAATAGAATAATCTTCTGGAATAAATACTTTTAGCTGCTTAGGCTTTACATACACCTGCTCTCCCACTTGAAGGCTGAGGACTTTATAGTGCTCTTTGCTCAATTCAGCTTCTAAAAATTCTTCTGCATCTTCTCTTTTTAATTCAATTTGCACAATAGGACCTATCACATGAATATGGCTAACGGTTGCAGAAACAGCATCTGCGCTTGTTTTTACCTTTTCAAGGTGAATATCATGAGGTCGTACATATCCAACAGCTGCTTCTTCATTTCTTCCGCTGAATTCTGGAACATCCATTTCAAAGCTTCCTTGTTTTAGTCTGCCTTTATGAATGCGACCCTTGAATAAATTGACGTTCCCTAAAAAATCGTACACAAATGGACTATTAGGATGATCATATACTTCCTCAGGACTTCCAATCTGCTCAATTTTACCGTTGTTCATCACAACAATACGATCGGCCACATCTAAAGCTTCTTCTTGATCATGCGTAACGAAAATACTCGTAATATGAAAATCATTATGCAATTTACGCAGCCATCTGCGCAAATCCTTACGAACTTTTGCATCCAGAGCGCCAAAAGGTTCATCTAGTAGCAGTACTTTTGGTTCCACTGCTAACGCTCGAGCAAGTGCTACTCGCTGACGCTGCCCGCCGGATAATTGAGAAGGATAGCGATTTGCAAGCGGCTCTAGCTTCACAAGCTGCAGCAGCTCGGTTACTTTCTTGTTAATGTCTATTTTAGCAGGTCTTGTTTTTTTAGGTCGTACTTTTAAACCATACGCAATGTTATCAAACACAGTCATATGCCTGAACAAAGCATAGTGTTGAAAAACAAACCCTACATTTCGCTCCTTTGGATTTACGTGCGTAATTTCCTTTCCATCAAATAAAATAGCTCCTTGATCAAGGTGTTCAAGACCGGCAATGATGCGAAGCAAAGATGTTTTTCCAGAACCGGACGGACCGAGTAAAGCTACTAATTCACCCGTTTGAATATCAATGTTAATAGAATCCAGCGCTTTAAAATCACCAAAGTTTTTTGATACGTGCTTAATATGGATACTCATCTCATAAGCTCCTTCCTATTTAAATATGTTTGGCTTTCCACTCAATAATATTTTTTACAATCAATGTAAATATAGCTAAAACTGACATTAAAGATGCTACCGCAAACGCTGCTGCAAATTGATATTCATTGTAGAGAATTTCAATATGAAGAGGCATCGTATTAGTCATTCCTCGAATGTGCCCAGACACAACGGAAACAGCTCCAAACTCCCCAATTGCACGCGCATTACATAAAATAATGCCATATAATAAGCCCCATTTAATATTAGGTAATGTCACTAGAAAAAAAGTTTTGAAACCGCTGGCTCCTAACGTTAACGATGCTTCTTCTTCGGCTGACCCTTGAGCTTGCATGAGTGGAATCAATTCTTTAGCAACAAACGGAAGCGTTACAAAAAGGGTAGCTAATATAATACCGGGAATAGCAAAGACAATTTTGATGTCGTGATTAAACAGCCATTCTCCGAATAATCCTTGTGCACCAAATAATAAAATAAAAACCAATCCAGCAATAACAGGCGAAACGGCAAACGGTAAATCGATAAGCGTAATTAAAATATTTTTCCCTTTAAAATCAAACTTCGTAATTAACCATGCAGCTACCACGCCAAAAACGGCATTTAACGGAACGGTAATCAGCACAACAACTAACGTTAGTTTAATAGCAGCTAAAGCATCCGGATTCGTAATCGCAGCTAGATACGTTTCCAACCCTTTTTGAAAAGCTGTCATAAAAATGGTGATGAGCGGGAGCACTAAGAATAGAGCTAAAAAAGCCAGTGCAATAAATGTAAGCAGCCACTGGACGACTTTGGGCTCTTTTAAACTAGAATGATTAAGTTTAACAGTCGTTTTTGCATGCTGCATTGGAACATGTCCTGCCAATGTCATCCCTCCTTAACTATGTACAAATTTGCGATTTGTCCACCATTGAATAATATTAATAAGTAATAACAGAAAAAATGATACAACGAGCATGACTGATGCAATAGCAGTAGCGCCCGCATAATCGTACTGCTCGAGTTTTGTCATAATAATAAGCGGCGTAATTTCAGTTTTCATCGGCATATTTCCAGCAATAAAAACAACTGATCCATACTCTCCAAGCGCTCTTGCGAATGAAAGAGAAAAGCCTGTTAGAATAGCAGGCACCAGCTCTGGAAAAATAACTTTTCTGAACGTTTGCATTCGGCTGGCTCCTAAACTAGCAGATGCTTCTTCGATCTCTGCATTAAAGTTTTGCAATACTGGCTGCACCATTCGGACGACAAACGGCAGACCAATAAACGTCAGAGCGATAATAATTCCGATAGGCGTAAATGCGATTTTAAACGTAAATAATTGACCAATCCATCCTTTCGGGACGTAAAGAGTGGTCAAGGCAATGCCGGCAACAGCCGTTGGTAAAGCAAACGGCAAATCTACAAGCCCGTCAATAAACCTCTTTCCAGGAAAATGATATCTCACTAATACCCATGCAATAATGGTTCCAAAAATAACATTAATAATGCCTGCTGCAAATGCTGCTCCAAAACTTAATTTATATGATGCTACTACTCTAGGGTCTGTAACAGTTTTAATAAAGTCGCTCCATCCCATAGATGCCGTATTAAAAAAAATCATAGCTAACGGAAAAAGCACAAGGATACTTGCATAAAACATCGTAAAACCTAAAGAAAGCCCAAATCCAGGTAAGATGCTTTTCTTTTTCTTCTGTCGTTGTAACACGCTCACGTCTTACACCTCTCTCTGCTTTCAAGATACATGTACACAGAAGATACGAATCACCATTCGTATCTTCCTCGTTCTACTTTTTTAATGAATCATATTACTTTGGCTGATAAATCTGATCGAATGTTCCCCCATCATTAAAATGCGTTTCTTGAGCTTTTTTCCAGCCGCCAAAATCTTTAATAGTGACTAGGTTAAGCGAAGGGAATTGATCTTTGTGTTTCTCTAATACTTTTTTATTTCGAGGACGATAGTAGTTTTCCGCTGCGATTTCCTGACCTTTTTCTGTATATAGGTATTTTAAGTATGCTTTTGCTACCTTTGTCGTGCCTTTCTTTTCAGCTACTTTATCTACTACAGCAACAGGTGGCTCTGCTAAAATACTTAATGACGGTGTTACAATTTCAAATTTATCTTTTCCTAGCTCATTTAACGATAAGTAAGCTTCGTTTTCCCATGCAATTAACACGTCTCCAATGCCTCGTTCTACAAAGGTAGTGGTAGCTCCGCGTGCACCTGAGTCTAACACTTCGACATTTCCATAAAGCTTACTCATGAAGTCTTCAATCTTTTTGTTATCGCCGTTATATTTATCCTTCGCATATGCCCATGCAGCTAAATAATTCCAGCGCGCGCCTCCAGACGTTTTTGGATTTGGCGTAATAACAGATGTACCTTTTTTCGTTAAATCATCCCAATCTTTAATTCCTTTTGGATTTCCTTTACGAACTAAAAAAACAATCGTTGAAGTGTATGGTGTAGAATTATGAGCCAATTCTTTTTCCCAGTCTTTGTTTAATAATTGGCGAGTTTGAGCGATTTCATCAATATCGTAAGCAAGCGCCAGCGTTACTACATCCGCTTCTAAACCGTCAATAACGGCTCGGCCTTGCTTACCAGATCCACCGTGTGATTGCTGTATCGTGACGTCTTGCCCTGTTTTATCTTTCCAATAAGACGCAAAGCTCTTATTGAACTCCTGATAAAGCTCACGTGTAGGATCATAGGAAACGTTTAAAAGTTCTACCGGTTTTTTTGAATCGTTTTTACTCGCAGAACTATCTTTTCCTGCTGTTTCAGTAGATTTTCCATTACCGCAACCTGCTAGCACCACGAGCAGTGCTGTCAGCACCATTAAAAACTGAACTGCTTTTTTCTTCATGTTTTACTCCCCTTTTTATAAAAAAATACAAAAAGGCCGCTATCTCTTTGAAAAGAGAAGCAGCCTTCAGTTAGTCTGATCAGCGTATATGCTCTTAAATTATTCTTATTAAATTTATTAGTAAGAATAAAAAGAAAATAATTTCTGAAAAGACAATTTATTCTTGTTTTTATAATAAACACACTTTACCTATTAGTCAACTAGGTTTTTAATCTTTTTTACACTTATTTTAGTTCTTTTTGCGTATTTTCCTTACTTACTGCGTGCCTGATACTCTTTTTCTAAGTCAGAGAGTGTGAGTTCAAAAAGATGATGATTTTCTTTTTTGTAAATCCCTTTTTTGAGTAACTCTTCAATGAGGTATTGTTTTCTTTGCCGCACCGCTGCTCGTAATAAATTTTCCATCTTTTCTCCTCCTATTATATTAATTTAAGAATAAAAAAAGACTCCTAACACAGGTCAGAAGCCTTCGGTAATCCGATCAGCACAGGAATGAAACTGTCAGATCTTTATCATTTTAAAAAGTACAAAGCTGCTTTAGCAGCTTTACACTTCTCATCGTCATACTCATACAACCTATAACTCAATTTTAATTCGAAAAATTCTAAATCTTTGACCGGAAAGAAAGTCAATTCTTCTTCGAATACGCACGTTTTCTATATTTAATACAGCACTTGCTTGCCCCGCCGTCAAGCGTTCGCTATCTAGGCCGGCCCTTCAGTTTCTCTAAATACGTATTTAAATAGGCTTATTTGTGGCTTGCTACTTTGCTTTTAGCTAAAAAGCGGTTTTTTTCCGTGCTGTCCACTTGAGTAATTTGTCCGTCGTGAAGAGTAATTAGTACAGATCCATAGTTGATTTCAGTTAGTAATTTAACAATATAATCTAATTTTTCTTGTGTAATTGAAGCCATTTTATCATTCTCCTATTCATAGATAAATTTATATTTTAGTTGCAGTTGAATAAACAAAGGGAACAACATCTATAAGTACTTGTATAATGTGCAGAAGATAAATACATGGTAATCCTCCCCATATGTTCAGTTGAAGATTGAGATTTTAATGACCACAACCAATGTACAGAAAAGGCCCACACTAGTAGCGAACAAGTATGAGCCTTCGGTTGACCGATCAGCTTCTTTAGCATCCCAATTTTTTCAAAAGATTTATACTATCTATATTATTTACACTTTACCTATATGTCAAGTAGGGATTAAAAAAATAAATAGATATTATTAAATTTTTTTATATCTTTGACCTAATAAAAAACTCATCTGTATGAATTTACACAGATGAGTCTTTTTTATTCCTATTTTTTTGGATAGGTAATGTTACAGTAAAGGTGCTTCCTTGATCACTTTTGCTTTCTACATGTATGGATCCCTCATGCAGTCGAACAATTTTTTTGGTAATAGCTAAACCAAGCCCGCTTCCTTTTAACGTTCTGGATTTATCTACTTTATAAAAGCTTTCAAAAATATATTTTTGATCTTCTTCGGCAATACCAATTCCATTATCTTTTATTTTCACGTCTATTTCTTCGTTTTTTAGAGAATTTAGAGAAATGGATATTTTCAAAAATCCATGTTCAGGCGTATATTTAATAGCATTTGTTACTAAATTTAGCCAAACTTGCTCTAACAAATCTTTATCTGCTTCCATTTGAACATTGGCTAAATCAAGGTCAATTTCTATGTTCTTTTTTGTCCACTGAGGTTCTAAAGCCATGACTACATGCCTGATTTGTTCATCTAACCGGTAGTGCTGCAGCATTAGCGTTTGATGTTCAGAGTCAAGAGAAGCAAGCTTTAGCAAATTGGAACTAAGCTGAGATAGTCTTGTACTTTCTTTTTCGATAATCGTTAAATATTGTATCTTTTTATCTTCACTGACGATATCATCTTTAAGTGCCGCTGAAAAACCGCGAATAGAGGTCAGCGGTGATTGAATTTCATGCGAAACGCTAGCAATAAACTCTTGCCTCATCGTTTCTATTTTGTTTAATTCTTTAGTCATTTGATTAAAGTTTTTAGTTAACAGACCAATTTCATCATTCGCTGCGTGCTCGACTTGCACATTGTATTCGCCTTGTCCGACAACTTTCATCGCTGTACTGAGACGCTTAATCGGTTTAATAATAATCGTTGAAACATATGCAAACAATACAATACCTACTAATAAAATCGTAATAAGCTGAATATTTTGAACATCTTGAATAACTGAAAATTGCCGCTGTGGATGAGACTGAATAAATAGAGCATACGACCGTCCATTTTCTTTAAAAGGAAGACCCACTACGTTTGGCTGTGGACGATCACCTTTTTCCTCGTTTAAATTAGAATAACGCTTCCCGTCTAATACTTGATCTACTTCTTTCGGTGTAATTGGAATAGGCGGTCCTGGCTGTCCTAATACTTTTTCTTTATGCTGATCATCAATAATAATAAACGAAAAATGAATGAATGATGAATTAGATAAAAACCTTGCAGCTTTGTCGGAGTCTTCTGCTCCGTACAAATCGATAAAATCTTCTCCCATCTTCACCATATCCTGACCTAATCGCATTTCGAGCTTCTGCTTGCTAAGAAATGTCGTAACGACAACGGTAATCACAACGCTCAATAAAATTGTAATGATGAACGACAGAACCAGCTTTACATAAATTGATTTCACGTTAACACCCTTCTGCTCTATAGCCTAGTCCGCGAATTGTTTTGATTTCCATACCGACGTTTTTCATATGATTAAGCCTCTCTCGCAGACGTTTTATGTGAACGTCTACCGTGCGCTCATCGCCTTCATAATCATATCCCCAAATTAATTGAATAAGCTGATCACGAGTAAAAATCTTTCCTGGAGAACTAACGAGCGTGAACAGTAATTCGAACTCTTTTAACGGCAGCTGTTCGCTTGTTTCTCCTGCACTCATCTCTAATTTGGTACGGTCTAGTTTTATATTCCCCATATAGATTACATTGTTGGCTTCTACTCGGTACCTGCGTAAAAGCGCCTTTACACGAGCAACCATTTCCTGAGGATCAAAAGGCTTGACGACATAGTCGTCTGTTCCGATATCAAATCCTTTTAGTTTATCATGCGATTCGCCTCTAGCTGTTACCATCAAAACCGGTATATCAAAATACTCCTTAATTTCCTTTGTTAGTTCCCATCCGTCTTTAAATGGCATCATGATATCAACGACCGCTAGATCAATTCGAAACTCTTCCATTTTCGCCCACGCTTCTTCACCATCTGCTGCTTTTATAATTTTAAATCCTTGATTTTCTAAATATAATGATATCAGCTCTCGAATATGTTGATCATCATCTGCAACTAATATTTGAATCATACATGTCTCTCCCTATTCCTAAGTTTGTCCAGCTTTTACGCACAGTAAGCTCTCTGTTTATACCAAACAGAGAGCCGCATAAGATCATACAATGATTTTATACTTCAAATATGAACTGAATATGAACAAACTGATTAACTCTTATTAGCTGAAGTTGTTTGCTTGTTCTTTTTCTACAATTCCCTCCAAATACGATAAAAACGTTTGACGTAAATCTCTGCGCTTTAACGCAACTTCTACCATCGCTTTCATATAGCCTACCTTATCTCCAATATCAAAGCGCTGCCCTTCCAGTTCAAGAGCAAACAATCGCTCTTTTTCACATACCACACGCAGTGCATCTGTTAATTGTAATTCATTTCCTACCCCTCTTTCAATCGTTTTTAGATAAGAAAAAATAGAAGGATTTAAAATGTAGCGGCCCATAACGGCAATAGTTGACGGAGCTTGTTCTATCGATGGTTTTTCAATCAAGTCATTCACTTCATGAAGGCTGCCAGATTTATTTTTCGGCTGAATGATTCCGTATTTTGATACCTCTTCAACATCCACTTTTTGAACTCCGATAACTGATTGATTATTCGTTTCATACGCTTGGATCATCTGTTTGAGCGCAGGTTCTTCAGAAGTCATAATATCGTCTCCAAGAAGAACAGCAAACGGCTCATCTCCAATAAACTGTTCGGCACAAAGAATAGCATGACCGAGTCCTAACGGCTCTTTTTGACGAATATAGTGAATGCTGGCCATTGATGAGATCGTTTGTACTTCTTTTAACATGTCAAACTTGTGTTTTTCTTCAAGCATTTGCTCTAACTCAATTGATTTATCAAAATGGTCTTCAATTGATTTTTTGTTTCGTCCTGTAATAAAAATAATACTTTCAATGCCTGATTTCACAGCTTCTTCTACAATATATTGTACAGCAGGCTTATCGACAATTGGCAGCATTTCTTTCGGCTGCGCTTTTGTCGCTGGCAAAAATCGAGTTCCTAAACCGCCTACTGGAATAACTGCTTTTTTTATCATCATATATGAATCCCTCTTTCTTTTTTAGTAGTAAATACAAATAATTTAGTACCAATAAAGTTGATACCGACACTTGCGATTGTAATTAAAAGTTTACTGATTAGCAGCGGTATACCCCATTTATTATAGAGAACAGTCAACAGAAATGATGTTAGGGATAAAGTGATCAAATTTACGATCACGAATGAAATCACTTCACGCTTACTGCTTTTTTCTTTTCTCTCAAACGTCCATTTGCGATTCATGACATAACTGTTTAAAATGCCCGCACTGTATGAAATCCACTGCGCTAGTATGTAGTTAACACCGATTGTTGTTAAAAGTGCGTATACTACAAAATCAATCAGTGTATTTACAACTCCTACTAACGCAAATTTAATAAAAGATATCCATTTGTTAGTCACGAAGTGATACTTCCTTGCGTGTTTCAAGCTGATACTTTTCACGGACGATATAGAGTGGACGATTTTTTGTTTCATCGTAGATGCGGCCAATATATTCTCCAATCATCCCAAGAATAATTAAAATGATGCCGCTAAAGAATAGCTGAATGACAATTAATGACGACCACCCAGTGATGGTGCTGTCTGTAAATAACTTCAAATACACCACCACTAAAAGATAAATAAAACCGATACCAGATAGAGTTACACCAGCATAGCTAGCTAGCTTTAATGGTTTATAGGAAAAAGATGTAATGCCATCCATTGAAAGCTTCAGCATCTTTTTCAAAGGGTATTTCGACTCCCCGGCCAAACGCTCGTCTCGCTCATATTCTACTGCTATTTGCTTAAAGCCAACCCAGCTTACTAATCCGCGAACAAAGCGATTTTTTTCTTGAATGCTATTCATTTGGTTGCATACTTTGCGATCTAGCAAACGAAAATCCCCTGTATCGAGCGGAATATCAATATCGGTCATCGCACGTAAGAAACGATAAAACATAGCAGCCGTTTGTTTTTTAAAGTATGTTTCTCCTTTTCGCTTTGTACGCTTAGCGTATACAACGTCAAACCCTTGCTTCCATTTTTCAATCATCTCTAAAATCAATTCGGGCGGATCTTGCAAATCAGCATCAATCACAACGACCGCCTCTCCTCTTGCATAATCCATACCAGCTGTAATAGCAATTTGATGACCAAAGTTACGGGCAAAATCTAATAAAACAACCGCTGGGTCTTGCTCACTGTACTCTTTAATGATTTCTGCTGTTCGATCTCTACTGCCGTCGTTCACGAAAAGAAGCTCGTAAGCTTCTTTCGTTGAACGCATCACTTCTGTGAGACGGCGGTAGGTTTCATGTATCACTTCTTCTTCGTTGTAGACAGGAACAACAATAGAATATTTAACAATTGAACTCATGTTCATGCCCTCCTTATTTAAGCGTTATTTCGTATAGTGTTCCGTTTCCAGATGGCCCTTGCTGAGAACTTGATGAAGTAGACTGCCATTTGGAAGAAGGAATCTCCTTACTATTTTCTTTAATCCACGTGATAACGTCAGATTGACCTCCCTTGCCCATTCCAGACAAGTAGAAATATTTCACTTCACCTTTTTTAATCATGGCTTTTAATTTACTCACCGTTAGAATTGGGTCTGAACCGCTAAATCCTCCCATTGCCATGACTGGCTTACCCGTTTTAATAATGTAAGGCGCAGCTGAAGTTGAATCCGTTGTGGCAAATAAATATTTTTCACCTGTGTTATTTTTTGTTAAATAGTTTAGTAGCTTTTGGTTTACTTCTGCGTTCATCCCTCCACTTTTTCGTTTTAAAGATGATGATTTGCTTGAAGAGCTATTTGGCATTTGACCGCTGTTTGACGATCCACTTGGCGGCTGCATTTGACCATTATTGGACGAACCGCCCGGCATTTGCATTTGACCGCCGTTCGATGAACCGGTTGGCGGCTGCATTTGATTGTTTGAAGATGAACTGCTGCTAGAGCTTCCTGGAGGCTGCATGCCGTTAAAGCCAGACTGTTTGCTATTTGTAGCTGTGCTTGGAGGTCCTCCCATACCGCTTGAAGAATCAGGACCTGCTGCTGGAAGCATGCTATTTCCACCATAAATAATTGGTGTCATCGCCCAGTAAGCCGGCATTGCAAGCAAGACAACCATTGCTGCTACTCCTAAATAATTCGTTACAGAATTTTTACGCTCTTTACGAATAGCTAAAACAAGAGCTAAAATGACGCCCAGTGCCCCTACACCTGCAATTGGCGCTACGCCGATTGAGCTGACATAAGGAGACATAATATATACTTGAAGCGCTGCTGTTGTTAAAATACCGCCCGGCAACAGCCATGATTTCCAGCCACGCTGTTTGTACATACTCCATAAAGCTACTGCTCCCGCTCCTGCAAATGCTGCGATTGGAGGTGCCAGCATAATTAAATAATACTGATGGAAAAATCCTGCGATACTAAAGAAGACAGCCACTGGCAACAGCCACGCTAACCAAAATAAACTTTCTTTTTGTTTTGTCGTGTAAGGCCCTTTAAATTTCACTCCTGCAAATAGACCCACGATTGAAAAGATTACAAATGGCAATAACCAGCTGATTTGATCTGATAACCCTTTTTGGAACAGTCGGAATGGACCAGGGTTCCCCGTGTTGAACATTCCGTTTTGATTTCCTCCACCTGGAGCCTGCATCTTTTTAGAAGAGCTGCTCTTGCTTTGATTTGAGCTTTGTGAAGAATCAGCATTTGAATTACTAGTTTGTTTTGTTTCACTGCTTGCTGTTTGCTGCTGAGTTTGAGCAGGTTGTTTATGACTGCTTCCCGTCACGCTTGTATTTCCAGTTAAACGATTGATACCGTTATATCCAAAAGCAAGCTCTAGAACTGAATTTGTTTGACTGCTTCCCATATAAGGCCGCTTATCAGCAGAAGTTGAATCTACCACAACTGCCCACGAGACAGAAACAGCGAGCATCAGTGCAGTTGCTGTTGTTAAAAAAGCAATTTTCTTTTTCCACGTAATTTTGGTTGCCACTACATAGAAAACATAGAATGCTGGTAAAACCATGTATGCTTGAAGCATTTTCATGTTAAATGCAACACCAATCATCGCAAAAGCCGCTAACACCCAGCCAAATTTAGCCGTACGCACAGCACGAAACAACATCCACGTTGCTACTAATAATGTAAACACAAGCATACTATCAATATTATTTGTTCGGCTTACCGCGGGCACAATTGGCGTCAGAGCCATGGCAAGAGCAGCAAACCTCCCAGCCCATACGCCAAACGTACGTTTTACGAGTACGTATAGTAAAAGAACTGAACCGATGCCCGCTAAGGCTTGCGGTAAAATGACGCTCCATCCGTGAAACCCAAATATTTTGGCGCTAATTGTCTGAATCCAAAACACAACCGGCGGCTTATCAATCGTTACATAGCCTCCTGGATCAAAAGATGCGTAAAAGAAATTATGAAAACTTTGAAGCATACTTTTGACAGCTGCCGTGTAATAAGCGTTGGCGTATTCATCTGTCCAAATTTTAAATAAATTCAAAAACGCTGCAATTAAAACAATGGGAACTAAAAATAAGTCTATTCTTTTTTTGTTTGAAGTCCGTTCTTCTTTCACTTCACTGTTCATGTGTTTCATTTCACTCCTTCGTAATTTCTGACTTTAGTCTAACAAGCTTATGTGAACTGATTATGAACAGTAAAAATAATGTTTTTATTTTTTTAAAAAGCTATTTGACCTCTTACGCTCAGCAATGAAATATTTTACAATTAAAGAATCAAGTACATGAAATGAAAAGCATCTTTCTTGGATGCTGCAGCTTCTATGAAACATTATTATCAACACTTCATCCACTTCTTGCCGAGAAAGGAGACAACTTTATGATTCAAGTAAAAGATATATACGGAAATTTACCCACACTAGAAACAGAAAGACTACGCTTGCGGAAAGTTACCAAAAAAGATGTGCGTGACATGTTTGAATATGCCTCAAATGAAAAGGTAAGCAGATATGTAAATTGGGAAAAGCACCGAAAGCTTCAAGATACAAAAGAGTTTGTTTCCTTCGTTTTAAAGCAGTACAGCAACCAATCCATTTCTCCTTGGGCTATGGAAATCAAAGCCTTGAAAAAATGTATTGGCACCATTGACTTTGTCACTTGGAACCCCACTCATCGCATTGCGGAAATTGGCTATGCGATTTCTGAAGCATATTGGAATAAGGGATTTGTTACGGAAGCAGCTGAAAAAGTAATTGCGTTTGGATTTGAAGAAATGGATTTGGTCCGCATTCAGGCGAGGTGCTTTGTTGAGAATGCCGCATCTGAGAAAGTGATGAAAAAAATCGGTATGTCTTATGAAGGAACGATTCGAAAAGCCATGTTTATTAAGGGCGCTCATCAAGACTTAAAGTTATATTCAATCTTGCGAGAAGAATATACGCGCAACGCGTAGAAAATGTATAAAATACTTTCCATAACATAGGCTAACTTCAACACTAACTCTTCCTTTTGAGGTGAACAATGTTGGAGCAAGCAATTCAGCATTTAGACTTATCTGCACATGGTTTGTGGTTTCCGATTACCGTTAGTTTATGTTTATTTATTCTTGCCTTTGTTTTATTTAAACGACAGCTAACTTGGCGAGATTTTTATATCACGTTTAGCGCAGTTGGATTTGTCGGATGGCTTTGTGATGTTATCATTACGCGTGTTTTTAACATGATTGATTTGGGAGATCCAAAAGTTACAGGACTTGGAGATATTCTAAGCTATACGTTTATTCCACCTTCCCTTTCCATTTTATTTTTGACTTACTTAACAGCTAAAAATAAATGGGTTTTATCACTTCTCTTTTGCGCTGGTTCACTACTCATAGAATACGGAATGATTAAAAGTGGCTATATGCATTTAAACGGCTGGTTTTTTATCTATTCAATCGTGGTATACTTCCTCGTTTATGCTTTTGTGCTGCCATGGCATATGGCATTTATTAAGTAAAAAAGCGGATGTTAATTAACATCCGCTTTTTTACTATGCGCTTACTTTCTATCTGCTGAAATCCATATTTCCTACGACGTTTAGAAGAATGGATCTCTACATATGTAACACAGGTTCCGCGTGTTCATAGCCGGTCATTTTATTCGCCGTGATGACACATGCGCGCGGCTATGTTCTTCAGGGCGTATAAACCCAATTTTTAAAAGCGCCGCTTCTAAATTTGCTTCTGTTTTAATTTGATTAAAATCAATTCCTAGTTTCACTACCGTTTGGGCAATTTCCGGTCGTATCCCCGTTATAATAGCTTCCACTCCCACCAATTTAAGAGATCGATGAATTTTAAAAAGATTGTCTGCTACCATTGTATCAATAATCACCACACCTGAAATATCCAAAATAAGATAAGATAATTGAAGGCTTGTCCCTTTTTTTAAGCAAGTTTCCATAATAACTTGCGAGCGGTGGGTATCAATTTCTCCAATAATCGGCATAATAGCAATCCCTTTTGTGACAGGTACAAGCGGAACTGAAAGTTCTTCTAGTGACGTATAAGCTAGATTCATCATATATCGATTATGCTCGTCATAAATTTGACCAAAAACACATGTTACCGTATCTAAAAGTGGATCAATTCGTTCACTGACATGCAGCATGGTAATTGCAGCAAACTGATGCTCCTCTAGTTCTCGTGTAAATACATCCCAAATAACGCTGCGATAGATTGGAAGGATACCTAGTGCTTTTTCTAAAGGAATATTTTTTTCCACTGCATATTTTCCCGTTTCTAGTGCCCATTCTTTAACAAGTTTAAGTAAAGTCTCTTGTTCTTCAAATAGAGATCTTCCAAAGTATTCCATAATTAACACTCGCCACTTCAAAATTTCCTTTTCTTTCAATTCCTCTAGACTTAGCGTATGTGTAGCATCTAAACGTTCGGCTAATTTTTCTGACAAGCTATATTTATGTTCAAGAATCTTTTTTCCTATATACACGAGCTCCTCTTTCATAAAATACGCTCAGCTCCTCTTTTCTGCTATTTTTACTGCGTATATAACCTTGACTAAGCCTACTTACTCACTCGAAAATTGACTAGCCTTCCTAAAAATAACAAAAAAGCGGTTATTTTATGAATTTTCTTTCTTTTTATTATAGTACCTGAAAAAGAGCTGCACAACTTAAAGTTTGATGCGGACAAAATTTATGCTTTTATAAAAAAAACCAATCCTGTTCCAATTGGAACAGGATTGGTTTTTATATTCACTTTCTTTTACCTCACCTTACACTTGGAATAGCCAGACAACAATCGGTCCAAAAACCGATCCTAATACAGCACTTAACGTCATTGATACTGAACTCATCGATACCGTTAGCTCACCGTATTCAAATGCTTTAGAAGTTCCTAGGGCATGAGAAGCACTGCCTAGTGCAATGCCTTTTCCTAAAGAACTTTTGATCCTAATCCATTTTAAAAGTAGCGGTCCAAGGATTACCCCTGAAAAGCCTGCAATCATAACAAATACCACGGTCATCGATGGAACGCCCCCTAGTCCTGTGGCAATTTGAATCGCTACCGGGGTAGTAATAGATTTAGGAATAATGGATAAAATCAGGCTTCGATCAATGCCAAATACTTCAGCAAACACAAGTCCGCTGATCATGCCTGCGAATAACCCTACAAATACCCCTCCAATAATAGGAACGCTGTATTTTACTAGCATCTCACGCTGTTTATAGAGTGGATACGCTAATGCAACAACAGCTGGTCCTAGAAGTGAATTAATCCATTTGCCTCCAATCATATACTCATCATAGGAAACATGAAAAGCAAGCAAAAGAAGAATAACAAATATGGTTGTAGTTAAAACAGGAATAAGAATCGGATAGGAGAACCGCACGTATACTTTTGCCATGACTAGATACAAAGCAACTGTAGCTACGATTATAAAGACCGCGATAAAGAATTCTTGCACTGTTGTTTCTCCTTTCGTTTGTTCGATTTCTTTTCCAAAAGTTGGCTAGCAGTCCCTGCGGCGGCCATCGTAACAATCGTACTAAGCACAATAATTAAAAATAGAACCGCTCCGCTGCTTGAAAGAAGCGAAGGATAATTCATCACACCTGCCATAGCTGGTATGAATAATAGCGGTAAAAAAGATAACAAGAAACTTGCTCCGTCTTCAATTATTTTGATGGGAACAACTTTGCACGTTAAGCAAATGAGCATTAAAATTAAGCCTATAATACTGCCTGGAATAGGCAGGTGAAGCACATGGTGAACAGCTTCGCCAATCATAGAAAAAGCATAAAGAATCGCAATTTGTAAAATGATTCGTATCACTTTCATTATAGGTCACTGTCCTATAGATAAAGAACAGCTGTCCTCCTCTCTTTATTTTGTCATGTTGTCTAACATTTAACTATATAAACACCTTTACTTTACCTATTTTTACTTGTACTATACAACTATATATATATACATTTGTATTATACAAGTATATATTTCTTTGTCAATGAATGATTTTGTAAGGGGCGATTATGATGCAAAAAAAGAATTCAATTGAATTGATTGAATATGAACTTACTACCTTTATTAGACGAGCCGTCTATCTTGATAATTCTGAAAATAAAATAGGAAACCTAGAAAGATCAGCTTATTTATTATTGCGGCAATTAGATGAATTTGGACCAGCTCGTGTAAAAGAACTGGCAGAAGCATTTAAACTCGACATTTCAACTCTTTCTAGACAAGCAGCTGCTCTAGAAAATAAAAAGCTTATTTCTCGCTCCTCTGATCCTTCGGATGGACGAGTCAGCCTATTTGACATCACAACACGCGGGAAACAAATGCTGCAAACTGATAAGCAAATGCGTCTTGAACGCTATCATAGTATGTTGAAGAAATGGTCCAGTGAAGAAAAGGAGCTGTTTGGCAAACTATTAATGCGGATGAATGACGCATTTATCGATTAAATAGAAATTCATGAAAATTAGGCTGCTGCTGCAAGGTGTTTGTCCCTGTCCCTTTTCTTCTTATTGCATTTAATGTAAAGAGACTATTGAAAAGGATGTATGATTATGTCTGTTCCGAACAAACGGAAAGCCACGCCCTGCCTCTTCCCCGGCTATAAATGGTGTGGCCCCGGATGCAGTGGTCCCGGATGCCCCGTAAATGATGTAGACTGCTGCTGTAAATACCATGATTTATGCTATGAAGATTACGGATCATGCCGCTCATGTGATGAGCAATTTCTTGAGTGTCTTTGCTCCAAAGCAAATCCGTACAGTTTAAAAGGAAGACAGGCATACGCTATGTATACCTATATGCGGCTGAAGTTAGCTTTAAAACAATATGACTAAGCAGAAAAGAGATGAATTAAAAAATTCATCTCTTTTTTATGCCATTTTATCCGTATGAATCCAAAAGCGTTGAACAATAGCCCCGTCCTCTTCTATATAATCCTCGTCTTGTACACCACCGTTTGCCAAAATGGTTCGACGAGAAGCGGTGTTCCAATCATCACACACAACTAATGCCCGTTGAACTCCCAGCTTTTTAATTTCTTGAAGAGATAACTTCAGTAGCAGCTTCGCATATCCTTTTTGTCTTTCGCTAGGCCGAATACCATAACCTATATGTCCTCCGCTGTTTCGAAGTATTTCACTTAGCTCATGACGGATATTAACTACGCCTATTACTTTTTCGTGATGCATTAGCCAGTAGGTGGAATCGGGTACATATCCTTTTTTTAACCCGATCCCTTTTTCTGCATCTAACAACTCTTGAATCATTGCTTCAAAATGAGTAGGATCTTTAGCAATTACCCATGGAATCATTTTTTCTCCACTTGCTTTCCATTCATGATAAAAACTCATATAAGCGTTTCGATAAGCTGCATCTGGTTTTATTAATAAAGCTGCCTGCACGTACCCGCCCCTTTTTTCATTTACTATCTTTATATTACCTGTGGTCTCCAATAAGTAAAAGAGAATAGTGGAAAATTTTTCACTGAATTTATTTTTTATAGTCTGAAATTCCTGCAGACTGCTGCAAACGACGGGCAATTTCTGCAAATTCATCCGGACCGATGCCAGGAGCAAACTCTTCTGGTATGTCATCTAAATCAGGAATGCTGCTTCCGTTAGGCGTTCCTTCGATGACTTCTAATAAACTGCCATCTTCGGGATGCGTACCTTTCCATATTTGAGCTATTTTTTTGTAATCGCCGTCGCTGAACGTATAAAGTCGACGATGAATTCCTTGATCTTCAAATTTCCTTGCTGTATCAAATGCCTTGTTGCTCAAATTAGGAATTGGAATAAGCTTTGTCATCTCCACGCCCGTTGCTATTTCGAGTGCTTTTGCGTAGGCAATAACATGGACTCCGCCTCGTACTAATAAATACCCAATCATTTCACGAGCTACGGGATTATCCGTCATTTCGTATACACGCATTTTATGTGTACGTGCTCCGCATTCTAAAAAGAAATTATGAAGTAAATCTAAGATTAAATTTCCGCTGTTAAACACGTTACTCCCTGTCCATGGTCTTCCCATCGAATCAAAAGGGTACGCTGTTTGAGCGGTTTCAATAAAATGAGAAGTATTTCGAAGGTTCTTCGCATTTTGTAGTGGTGCAATGTTTGGGTCCCCTGGAAATGTTGTTCCTTGCAGCATAAGATTGATTGTATTGGACACAAGTTCCACATGTCCAAATTCTTCTGCAGTAATACTTGCTACTAAATCATAAAACGGTCTTAGCTTTTTCTTGGAGCGAAAATTGAATGATTGATACATGTAATTATTCAGCGTTGACATTTCTCCAAACTTGCCGCCCAACAATTCTTGAACGGCAGCAGCCGCATTTGGATCTGGGTTTTTGGATTCGGGTAAATCGATGAGTAACTTATCTATTCGTTTGAACACAGCACATTCCCCCAACCTAGTATAATTAGATATTGACTTATTTCGATACATGTAAATAAAATTAAAACGTAAATCCGTCTATTTACTTGTATGTGTCCAAAAGGTTGTTTCATTCTCTCTATAAGAATTAAGTATGAAGAATTAAGTATGTTTTCCACATAAAAAAACAGCAGAGATAACTCTACTGTTCATTACTTATTCGGGCATAATCCACACAATTTGCTGAATTCGAACAAAAAAGGTGGAGCCTTTAGCTGCAATCACAACATGATCAATTTTCACATCTTTCACTCTGCCTCTTACACTTCCTCTTACCGTCTCAATCACAACATCCTTCCCTTGAACAGACTGCAGTGTAGCATATACATAAGGATCGACGTGTGTCACCATCGACGGCGTTTCATAGTTGCGTTCATCTTCTTCATAAGACATGAAATCGCTCCTTTCACTTTAAAGATTCGCTTTAATGTATGCTTTTAACATCGCCTCCTGAACCAAAACTTCTTTCTTCTTAGGATATAATAAAAAACAGCCAATGAATGAACATTCATTGGCTGTTTTTTTATTATATCGTCACTCGTTTAAATAAATTCCTTAAAAAACCTCGTTACTTTTGCAAGGGTGTACAGTAATGTTCGCTTCATAAAAGGTTCTTCTTTCTTTTGGATGTCAGGAGATTTAATCCATCGCTTATGGTTAGCAATAAGGATACTTTTATCCATTTTGTTTTCCATCGCCATCGTCAGCTTTTTTGCAAATTCCTGACTATCGATAATGACCATTGATTCATTATTCAAAAATGTAGAACGGGAATCTAAATTAAAAGAGCCTACGGCACTGAGTCTTTGATCATAAATCACAGACTTTGCATGAATCGAATAAGGTCCTTGGTATTCGTAAAGCTTTACACCTGTCTTCATAATCGTATCACGCATACTTATATACCCGGAAAAAGCCAACACATTGGGCGTAGATGTAACTGAATTTGTGAGTAGCGTCCATTGAACAGCTGGATTCTTTTTCATTGCTATATACTTTCTCATCGCATTGGTTGGCACCACATAAGGACTTTGAATAAGAACAGAGCGGTTAGCTGCTTCTGCCAGATTAATAAACGTTTTCCACATAAAAGGTCTTTTATTAAAGCGTTCAATTGGATTATGAATAAAAGAAACACGCTTTGTAGGAACGGTGGAAGCATTCCACTTAATCTTAGGCGTCGCAAACGTTTCTCCTACTTGCTTAGCTTTATCATATTGCTGCAGCAGCAAAGCTTTCATCCTCTTTCCCTGATCGACCTGGTACTGCGTGAGATGATAAAAAGCTTTTTTAGTGTAAGGATGAGCCCATAATTCATTTATATAATTTTGCATTTGAGTGATGACGCTATCTTGTTTATGTTTGCTGTTTGTAATAAAGACATCACGATCATAGACGAAGTCTGGAGGAGGCTTTTTAGCCAAATATTTGTCCCCTATATTCCGTCCTCCTATTATACCTAGTCTCCCGTCTACAATCATTATTTTGTCATGCATACGATTTTGCCACGCCCAAGGTTTAAACAATTGAAACGGTTCGTAATACTTCACTTCAATATTAGGATGTGAAGCTAATGCATAGAGCACGCCTCTTCGATTTCCTCGTAAGCCGTTAGCTATCCCATCTAAAAGAACGCGAGTATGGACGCCTCGATCAGCTGCTTTAAAAAGAGCGGCCATAATTAAATCAGTTGACTCTCCTTTTCCTATTGAGTAATAAGCAATATCAATCGATTTCTCAGCTTCTTGAATCATTTGAATACGAACTCTTCCTGCCTCATAACCATCTTCAAGAAGTCTCACTCGATCCGTAGACTCCCTGTGACCAAAAAAGCTAGCCGGTTTAATTGAGGTCGTTTCCTCTCCTGTTTTTAAAGGTACATAAAAGAGAACCACCGCTGTTATAACCACATACAGAATATATAAAGATAAAATAATAAGTAATCCTTTGACTGCTATTTTTATCATCGCAACTCCAGCTTTTTGTCTTTTTCTGTTATCGTTCACAAATAGTGATCATTACATGCAAGAAACTGCTTCCTTGATTGCTTTGCGCTTTGTCTTTTTGACACATTTATTTTTTCTGATTCACTATTTGTATAGTATGCTAGTACATATCATAGAAAAAAAGGATGATGGTGATGGAGGAATATTCTTTTCGTTTTCATATTACAGACTCTTACCCTTTGCAAAATGAAAACGATAAAATAGAAGCTGTTGTACGCACCAAAATCAAGCATGCGGAGCAGGGATGCTTGTATGAGGGTTATCTTCGTGTTCATATCACTAATGTTGGGGTATTTCCTGTAGCAAAAGATATTGCTGAAGCGATTAGCGTTCGTTCGCTTCGTCAGCAGTTAGCGGCCGAATTAAAAAGATACGTACGGCCGCACCGCAATTTTTTATAACTTTATCCAAACATTTGTCCAAGTGGACTTTCATCTGCAATAATATCTTGAATAGCATAGATAGAAATTGGAAAGTAAGGAATTCCATATACGTAAGGAGCCAGGTCATACAGCTGATAAAATAGTACAAGTGATTTATCGGCGATATAAAAATCTTGATCTGGTTTAATTCCTTTATATTCTCCAAGAACCATAATATCGCGCTCTTTTATTTGCTCTCCTACTATTTTAGAAAGAACACTCGCGTAATTACTGTCTTTTTTAAATAAATCTTTTAGTTGATACGTTTTTCCAGTCAGCACATTAAACGTTAACGGAACTACCACGGTCAATCCGTGCGCTCCCCCGGAATAAGCAAAATTAACAAGCGTTAAGCTGAGCACATTTCGCTCGTTCGTTTTCAACTCATAATAACCCGTTTCTTCTGTATCCGGATTTTCTCCATATCCCTGCTGACGAATTAATTCATTCGTGCGCTGCAAGATCTTACTGTTTATGCTATGCTGAACAGCTTGATTGGTCAAATGAACAACTGGATAGTAAACGTTTAACTTCTTCTTCACTATTTGCTGAGAATATACCGTTGCAGGTAACGTAACCATCGCTTCCTCCTCTTTCTATACAGATTGTTACATTCTATTCTTTTAGCTTTCATTCCATTACTGAAGCAAAAAAAGAGATTGAGACATAATAAAATCAGTCCAACCTAAAGACAAATAAATGGGATAAATGATCTGGACTGTTTGTGACACCGCTTTTGATTTACGCGCAGGACTTCGCTTTTCTTGGGAGTCTTCGCCTTGCCCTCCAATCACCAGCTAGAAGCACCTCCATACATGAAACCTATGTTGACTTTATCAATGAAAAAATCCGAACAAATTTGATTCTCAATCAAGAATCAAACTCGTTCGGATCTTTGTTCAACAAAAATACCTTTGTCTTAGCCTCTTTTTAACTTCTTATTATTTTACGTTGTTAATTGTTTTAGCAGCGTCTACCGTATTTTTCAATAACATAGTAATTGTCATTGGACCAACTCCGCCTGGTACTGGTGTAATATAGCCTGCTACTTCTAAAGCCGCTTCGTAATCAACGTCACCAACGAGCTTGCCATTTTCCATTGTGTTACCTACATCAATTACAATGGCACCCGGCTTAATGTCATCCGCTTTAATAAGTCTAGGTTGTCCCACAGCAGATACAAGAATATCAGCTTGTTTTGTTAAAGCAGATAAATCTTTTGTGCGAGAGTGAGCAATTGTTACCGTTGCACTTTCTTGAAGTAAAAGCATAGATACTGGTTTACCCACGATATTACTTCGTCCGATTACTACCGCGTGTTTACCTGAGATTTCTTCACCTGAACGTTTAATTAACTCCACGATACCGTGTGGTGTACATGGTAAATAGCACTCATCGCCAATAACCATATTCCCTACGCTTACCGGATGGAAGCCATCTACATCTTTTTTAGGAGATACAGCATTTAATACTGCCTTTTCATCAATATGTTTTGGTAATGGAAGTTGAATAAGAATACCATGAACAGATGGATTTCCATTCAAGTGATGGATTTCGTTTAAAAGCTCTTCTTCCGTAATCGTTACGTCACGTTTGATAATTTCAGACGCAACACCGATTTCTTCACAAGCCTTTGCTTTTGCTTTTACATATGATTGCGAAGCAGGATTTTCTCCTACTAAAATCACAGTTAAACCAGGAACGATGCCTTTTGTTTTTAATTGAGCTACCTCTTCTTTTAATGCGGCGCGCAGTTCTTGCGCTACTTCTTTTCCTTTAATTACTTTCGCTGTCATGATGTTTTTTGCTCCTTTCAACTGTAGCCATTTAATAAATGTACGAATTATAGTTATTAATCTAACACAAAAGTTCGGTTTTGTTCAATGTTTTTATTATTTTTATTTTAAATAGATGAAAATAAATAACAAATAACGTATATTCCGTTCTTATCGTACTATAATATTTTGCATTCACCAAAGGTGTTTTTATTCAAACATTGCTTTTCCAAATTAAAAACCGCACCTTCGGCACGGTTTTGAACGATTTATTTTTCTGTTGATATGCTTTTCTTTGTAGTCAACGGCAGCACGTCTTCCTCTGTTTTTAGATCCTTTACATGCATTTCCTTGAGAGGCGCACTTATTTTCTTATTTTTCGGAGGTTCTTCAAAATTCTCCACCCAATCACATAGCAGTTCAAATCCTTGATACACATAAGGCAGAAGAGGCTGAAGCTTTCGATCTGGATCAATTTGATGATTCCACACTAAGCTATCAATATGGTTTCCATTTTCAATTACATAGTGACGATGAAGGTGCTGTTTACCAGAATCTTTTACTAGTTGTTCATAAGGATAAGCATGAATATCCGGAAAAATAAGTGCATCTAACGACCCTGTAATGCTTATCAATGGAACGGAAATATCACCTGTATTTTCAATTTCACGGACGCGTTTCTTTACATCTTGCGGTCTTTCTCGATAATCATATTTTTCAAAAATAGAATCTAACGAGCGATCTCTCACTCCGTTTTCAAAAAGCGTTAAGTATTTTTGCCACGGAATACTTCCGGGTGCTTGACTGTCAAACTCATCTATATATATATTAAGCGTTAAAAACCAATAATACTGGTCATGATATGGCCATAAAAATTCAGATCCTTTTGGCAATCCTGCTTGATACAACCGGTGCAAAGCTTCTTTTTGCGATTCACCTACCGTGTACAGTGCTTCTTCCGCATGATTTACAACAGGTGTTAAGGAAGTAATCAAGTTATCGTGATCAGCTCGCCACATAACCCCTTCCCATTCAACGCCTCCATTAAAAAGCTGAGGCTCTCCATTTTTTCCATCGTTTTCTAAAGCATAGCGAACAACATAACCCCCGTTAGAAATGCCTAACGCATACGTTTTTATATCAAAATATTCTGTCACTTCTTTTTGAAGTTTGTGACGATAATTTTCAAACAAAAATCTCTGAGCTATTTTTGTCACTTCTCGGTATTGAATATGCCATTTTCTAATAGAGTCTTCTTCTTTGACTAGAGCGTTCTTTGCTTTAGCAAATGGATCATCTCTCACTTCTTCTCCCTGAGTTCCTTTATCAGAAGCAGCAAACGCAAACCCTTTTGCCAACACATAGTCGCTGAATAGTAAATCCGTTGATTTCTCATCTCGGGTAGCTGGGACTCCTGACATAACTAACTTTCCATTCCAATCATCAGGAATTCGAATGAGAAACTTACCACCATCAACTTCACCTTCTACTTGAACGCCCGTTATTTCTTCAGGCTGATACATGTAATACCATCCATTTTTTTCTTCTTTTGTTCCCCAATAGATAGGAGCCAGCCCAATGTTCCCATAGGCAGTCGCTGCTTGAAATTGAAGAGGGTTTTTAGTCGTTAGCCAGTTTCCATACTTACCGTCAAACGTTGTGATATTCAAGTGATAACCTCCATTCACATTTGCTTTTGAAGACACTCTTGGGGACTGTACACGCATAATTTTAGCTAAATATTACCATCTATTTCTCAAAAAGTACATCAAAACGCCTTTCTTACAGAAAGAAAGTAGACATTTATCACAACTGATCCTATAGCGCCGTATAATATTGAAATTTATTCAAAAAAAGGAGTGTCAATGACTATGAGTTCGTTTAATTCTTCAAAACTTTCTACGACTCTTATTCCCCCTGCTACTTCCTCCTATCCGGTTTCCGGAAGAAAATATACTCTTACTCATTCTGATACAACCGGTCAGCTTTTTTTAAGCATCGGATGCTCATATAACAACAAGGCGATAGATGAAAATATGCGTGATGAAGTACTGGCTGCTCTTCACGTAACAGACCGACAAGCAGTTATTCAAGGCGAAGTTTTTGTTAGCGGAGGTGAGTTCAGCCGCGAGCAGGCGCAGCTTCGTTATCAGATTTTCCGTCGTGAACTCCCCCTTGCTTTAGAAGCAATGTTTTACGGAGACCAAGCGTTTTTTCAACATTATCCCGACTTGCTAAATACACCGATTTACATTTATTTTGTATCGACTTATCAAGAATTTAGAGGGTGGTCCTATTATCAAACTCCTAAATTTTATTTAAAACAAACATGCAGCAGCTAGCACGCTAGTGCATAAACTAATGGGAAATGAACGAGGAAGGTGTGAATGTTTCATGTACAGTCAATGGGTTTACCCCTATATGCCGCGCTATTACCATTCAGTGGTTCCTACTACGAATGAAAATTATTTAGAACCTTATAGATACAATGAAGACTTATTTTCTTATATCCTGCATGAGGAAGAGGAAGTTAGATCTACACGCGATGTAGACAGAGTGATGAAAATTTTAAAACGCCAGTATCAGTCCATCTACAGAGATGCTCAACGAGGCGGGATGGATAGCAAACTAACAGAATACTTATTTCGTTCCATTGTAAGATTTGTTGATGATAACTATAACAATTACAGCGGATCTATTAACGAACGTGTCGAAAAAGCCGCGCGACAGCTGAAAAAACGTGACCCCTGGATATTTGAACTTTTTAACTTATACACCGTTTCCCCCGCTTCACAAGTTCGAATTACCAACACGATTTTAACCGTTTCATTTGAAAATTTACGTAGAGGAAATGAAGTGCCAAATCCTAGATAAACAAAAAACCGCCACAATTGTGGCGGTTTTTTGTTATGGTAATACAGTTGCTCCCATTAGATGACTATCAACTTGTTTAGCTACTTCACGACCTTCATGAATAGCCCATACGATTAAACTTTGCCCACGACGAGCATCACCAGCAGCAAAAACACCTTCAACATTTGTTTTGTAATTTCCATACGCTGCATCTACGCGACGATTTTTCGTTTCAACACCAAACGCTGATAGAACCGGATGCTCTGGACCTTCAAACCCAATCGCAATAAAGACAAGCTGAGCTGGCCATACTTTTTCTGTTCCTGGAATTTCGGTAAAGATGTACTGTCCATTTTCACCTTTTATTTTTTCCATTTGAACCGTATGAAGTTCTTTTAGATTGCCTTGCTCATCTGCCACGATTTTTTTCGTTTGAATTGAATATTCACGTGGATCGTCCCCAAATTTTGCCTGTGCTTCTTCATAAGCATATTCAAGATTAAATACATGTGGATATTCAGGCCACATATTATCTGCCGTACGCTCAGCAGGAAGCTGAGGATGTTTACCAAACTGAACAACGCTGCGGCATTTTTGACGAAGAGCAGTAGCTACACAGTCAGCTCCCGTGTCTCCGCCTCCAATAACAATAACGTCTTTTCCTTCTGCATCAATAAATTGACCATCTTTGAAGTTAGAGTCTAAAAGGCTTTTTGTTGAAGTTGTTAAGTAGTCCATTGCAAAGTGAACTCCTTTTGCTTCACGACCTTCTAATACTAGATCTCTTTGCTTCTGAGCTCCTGTACACAAAATTACAGCATCATATTGTTCTTTTAACTCTTCAGCAGTAATGTCTTTTCCAACTTCCGTATTCGTTACAAAATCAATACCTTCTTGCGTCAATAAACGAACACGTCTTTCCACTACTTCTTTATCTAGCTTCATATTTGGGATTCCATATGTTAATAAACCGCCAGCACGATCTGCTCTTTCATATACCGTTACTGAATGACCCGCTTGGTTCAGCTGATCTGCGCTTGCTAAGCCTGCTGGCCCAGAGCCAATAACAGCAATTTTTTTGCCTGTTCTTTTCTCCGGAATTCGCGGAGTAATCCACCCATTCTCAAAGCCTTTATCAATAATAGCGCGTTCGATATTCTTAATCGAAACGGCTGGATCTGAAATAGCAAGCGTACAGGAACCTTCACACGGAGCAGGACAAACTCGTCCTGTAAACTCCGGGAAGTTGTTCGTTTTCATTAAACGCTCTAAAGCTTCTTTCCAGCGTCCTTTATAAACTAAATCATTCCACTCTGGAATTAAGTTATAGATTGGACATCCAGAAGTAAAAGCATTAATATCCATTCCCATGTGGCAAAAAGGTGTGCCACAATCCATACATCGTGCCCCTTGACGGCTTAGCGCTTCATCAGATAAAGGAGCAGCATACTCTTTCCAATCACCTAAACGTTTTAACGGGTCACGTTCCTTCCCTTTTTCACGTTTGATTTCCATAAATCCTGTTGGTTTTCCCATCGTACTCTCCCCTTTCTTACTGAGCTACCGCTTCTTGTTGTTTTGCCGATGCTTTCTTTTCTTGTTTTGCATTTTCCTCAAACGCACTCATAGCTGCTTCTTCTTCCGTTAGTCCAGCTGCTTTTTGCTCTTCAATGCGATTCATCATGCGTTTATAATCATTCGGAATCACTTTTACAAATTTTGAAAGTGATTGCTCCCAATTTTCCAAGACAAATGCTGCTTTATGGCTGTTCGTATATTTCAGATGATTTGAAACCATCTCTTTCACTTCTTCTGCTTCTTCGCCTTTTAAGCTCTCAAACCCAATCATGTCTTTATTGCAAAGGTTTTTGAATGATTCTTGATCATCAGCAAATACGTAAGCAATACCGCCTGACATTCCCGCGCCAAAGTTTTTACCTACATCGCCTAATACGACAACACGTCCGCCAGTCATATATTCACAGCCATGATCGCCAATTCCTTCAACCACTACGTTCACACCGCTGTTACGAACTGCAAAACGTTCCCCTGCTAGCCCGCTAACATAGGCTTCACCGCTTGTTGCACCGTAAAATGCAACGTTCCCGACGATAACATTCTCGCCTGACACAGCTGTTGTTTCCTTAGGTGGAGCAACAATAATTTTACCTCCTGATAAACCTTTTCCGATATAATCATTTGCATCTCCAGTTAGATACATAGACATTCCTTTTGGAACAAATGCACCAAAACTTTGTCCTGCAGAGCCAGTGAATCGAAGAGTAATCGTATCTTCTGGCAGACCTTTCTCACCGTAACGTTTTGTAACTTCACTTCCTACAATTGTTCCAGCTACACGGTTAATATTAGAAATTGGCAGTTCTAACTCAACTTGATACTTATGCTCGATTGCTTGCTGTACCGCAGGCAAGATTTTTTGCATATCAAGAGATTCGTCAATTTTATGGTTTTGAGGTGTTTTAAAGGTACGTACACCTTCAGCTTGATATAAAAGAGTTGTTAAGTCTAAGTGCTGCGCCTTCCAGTGATTTTTTGCACGTTCGCTAACGCTTAATACGTCTGTACGTCCAACCATTTCATCTACTGTTTTAAATCCAAGTTCAGCCATAATTTCGCGCACTTCTTGTGCAACAAATTTCATATAGTTAACGATGTGATCCGCTTCTCCTAGGAACTTTTTACGAAGCTCTGGGTTTTGCGTCGCCACTCCAACTGGACATGTATCTAAGTGACACGCACGCATCATGATACAGCCTAAAACAATTAAAGGCGCCGTAGCAAAACCAAACTCTTCTGCTCCTAAAAGTGCTGCCATGACTACATCTTTACCCGTCATTAATTTCCCGTCTGTTTCAAGCACAACTTTTTCACGAAGACCGTTTAACATAAGCGTTTGATGAGCTTCTGCTAAGCCAAGTTCCCACGGTAGTCCCGTATGTTTAATACTTGTTTTTGGAGATGCTCCTGTACCTCCGTCGTAGCCGCTAATAACAATAACGTCCGCTACTCCTTTTGCTACTCCGGCAGCAATCGTTCCTACTCCTGCTTTTGAAACGAGTTTGACGCTGATTCGTGCATCACGGTTTATATTTTTCAAGTCATGAATAAGCTGTGCTAAATCTTCAATCGAGTAAATATCGTGATGTGGAGGAGGTGAAATTAAGCCTACTCCTGGCGTTGATCCACGCACATCTGCTACCCATGGATATACTTTGTTTCCTGGAAGCTGACCGCCTTCTCCGGGTTTTGCACCTTGTGCCATTTTAATTTGAAGCTCATCCGCATTCACAAGGTAGTGACTTTTCACCCCAAAACGGCCAGAAGCAATCTGTTTAATCGCACTGCGGCGATTATCTCCATTTTCATCCACAGTGTAGCGGCTAGGATGCTCGCCACCTTCTCCACTGTTACTGCGTGCTCCTAAACGGTTCATTGCGATCGCTAATGTTTCATGAGCTTCTTGACTTAAAGAGCCAAACGACATAGCACCTGATTTAAAACGTTTTACAATCGAATCAACTGATTCCACTTCATCAATGGAGATAGATGAACGCGTTCCATTAAACGAGAACAGGTTGCGCAAGAAACCGATGCGTTCTTCATTAGCCGATTCAGAGAATTTTTTAAATAAGCTGTAATCTCCCTTACGGCAAGCCCACTGCAGCGTATGAATTGTTTTTGGATTAAACGCATGATGCTCGCCCGTGTGTCTCCACTGAAAGTCACTTCCTGATTCTAACGTTTGCTCAATTGTTTCAACATAAGCATTGTCATGACGCGTTTTCGCTTCTTTTGCAATAACATCTAAACCGATACCGCCAAGCTGCGAAGCAGTACCTGTAAAATATTGCTCGATAACCTCTGCACTGATTCCAACTGCTTCAAAAATTTGTGCGCCCCGATAACTTTGCACCGTTGAAATACCCATTTTAGACATTACTTTTACGACACCTTCAGTAACGGCTTTTACATATTTCTCAACAGCATAGTCATACGATACGTTCAACGTACCGGCGTTAATTTCATTTTGATATGTTGCAAAAGTAAGATATGGATTAATTGCGTCTGCGCCGTAACCAATCAGCGCTGCAAAATGGTGCACTTCACGCGCTTCTCCTGTTTCCACAACAATGCTCGCCTTTGTACGGTTTCCTTTTCGCACTAAGTGCTGGTGCAGCCCGCTGACCGCTAATAAAGCTGGAATAGCTACAGATTGAGCTCCCGCTTCACGGTCTGTCAGAACAAGAATGCTAGCACCGGCGTTAATTGCCGCTTCAGCTTCAGCAAATACGCGATCAAGATCTGCTTTTAAATCATTTGTAAACACAGCAGATATAACAGCACTTTTGAAATCTGGATGAATGGCAGACTTCAGCTGATGAGTTTGGTCGTTTGTTAAAACCGGCGTCTCAAGCTGAATTCGATGAATATTTTCTTTAGTTGGATGCAGTAAATTCCCTTCTGCACCAAGCAATGTCATTGTTGATGTAACCAACTGTTCACGAATAGCATCAATCGGTGGATTTGTTACTTGAGCAAACAGCTGCTTAAAGTAATTGAACAGCGATTGAGGACGATCAGACAACACGGCTAATGGAGTATCATTACCCATTGAACCAAGCGGATCTTTTCCTTCTGTAATAACTGGAACTAAATATTTATGAATATCTTCATACGTATAGCCAAATGACTTCTGGCGAATGACCAAATCATCGAAGTATTCAGATTTTTCTCCCTGCACTTCTGGCAACGTTACCAGCTGTTCATCTAACCACTCTTGATAAGGCTCAGCCTGTGCCATTTCAGATTTAATTTCTTCGTCTGAAATAATTCGGCCTTCCTCTAAATCGATTAGAAGCATTTTACCTGGGCTTAAACGATCTTTATATAATACATTTTCATCTTCAACATCAATGACGCCTACTTCTGATGAAAGTATGATGTAATCATCTTTTGTAACGTAATAGCGAGCTGGACGTAAACCGTTACGGTCTAAAATAGCACCGATTTGCTTTCCATCCGTAAACGAAATAGCAGTCGGACCATCCCATGGCTCCATTAATGCGCTATGATACTCATAGAAAGCACGTTTTTCTTTTGACATGTGCGGATTCTCAGACCAAGGCTCTGGAATAAGCATCATCGCTGCATGCGCTGGCTTGCGGCCGGCCAATACAAAGAACTCTAGCGCATTATCTAACATGGATGAGTCGCTTCCTTCAGCATCTAAAATTGGAAGAACCTTCGGCAAATCCTTACCAAATGCGTCCGAAACAAACTGCTGTTCACGTGCTCTCATCCAGTTTTGATTACCGCGAAGCGTATTGATTTCACCATTATGAATTAAATAACGGTTTGGATGTGCTCTTTCCCAGCTTGGGAACGTGTTTGTGCTAAAGCGAGAATGCACTAAAGCGAACGCTGAAGTAAAATCTTCATCTTGTAGGTCAAGATAAAAAGCATCAACTTGCTCAGGCGTTAATAACCCTTTGTACACAATTGTTCTACTTGAAAGACTCGTAAAATAAAAACGGTTTTGACGCGCCTGCGCCCAATTTTCCGCTTGCTTACGAATAACATATAGCTTGCGTTCAAACGCTAAGTCATCTTGAATACTGTCATTTGCCCCAATAAATACTTGTCGCACGTACGGACAGCTTTCTTTTGCAACTTTTCCGATTTTTCCGACATTTACAGGTACAGTTCTCCAACCTAGTAACGTTTGTCCCTCTTCTTCAATTAATTTATTAATATAAGCTTCGATTTCTCGACGCTCGTCTTCGTTATTTGAGAAAAAGATCATTCCAACTCCATAACGACCTTTTTGTGGCAAGTTCAATTCAACGCATGTCTTTTTAAAGAACGCGTGTGGAATTTGTACCATTAATCCAGCTCCATCTCCTGTTAACGGATCGCTTCCCTGTCCGCCTCGATGGTCAAGCTGGCAAAGCATATTTAGTCCTTTTTTAACGATATCATGTGACGCTACGCCTTTCAATTGAGCGTATAGTCCGATTCCACATGCATCGTGCTCAAATTCAGGACGGTAGAGACCTTGAGCTTTTGGCATTTGATTGTATGTCATCTTCTTCTCCCCCGTTCGTTTTCTTTATCTTTTTAAGATCACCTGTTTACATTGTAAGTTTTCAAATCAATATAAACAATATATAATTTAGATAAAACTAATCTAATTTTGATATATATAGATGGAGGATGCCTATGGAACTGCGTCAATTACGCTATTTTATGGAAGTTGCAAAAAGAGAACACGTATCTGAGGCGGCAGAATATCTGCATGTAGCTCAATCAGCGATCAGCCGTCAAATCGCGAATCTGGAGTCTGAGCTAGGTGTTAGTTTATTCAAACGCGAAGGAAGAAATGTCAAGTTAACAGCAATAGGAAAAGTCTTTCTTGAGCATACGGAGACGGCTATGAAAGCTATTGACTATGCGAAAGAACAAATTGATGAATACCTGGATCCTGAAAGAGGAACGATTAAAATCGGATTTCCAACAAGCCTTGCTAGTCACCTTCTTCCTACTATTATATCAGCCTTTAAAGAAGAACACCCAAATGTTGCTTTTCATCTTAGACAAGGTTCGTATAAATTTTTAATTGAATCGGTTAAAAAAAGAGATATTAATATCGCTTTTTTAGGCCCTGTACCTGTAGAGGACCAGAGTATAGAAGGGCATATTCTATTCACTGAAAATCTTTTAGCCCTTGTTCCTTCTCATCATCCGCTCGCTGAACGGGATAACATTCGGCTGCGGGATTTAAGAAATGAAGATTTTGTGCTATTTCCAAAAGGATTCATTTTACATAAAATGGCCTTTGACGCTTGCAAACAAGCAGGATTCATGCCCAATATTTCATCTGAAGGAGAAGATTTAGATGCGATTAAAGGTCTTGTATCCGCAGGAATCGGCGTCACGCTTCTTCCTGAAAGCACAGTGTCTGAAACGACTCCTCGTTTTACAACTAAACTTCCTATTCATACGCCGCAGCTTCAGCGTACAGTCGGGATGATTATTCCTCGAAATCGTGATTTAGCACCTTCTGATAAAATTTTTTATAAGTTTGTCAAAACCTTTTTTGAACGGTTGGAGCAGTATAAATAAGAGAGGCCCCCTGCCTCTCTTATTCTTTGCTTTATACACTATTCCTCAGCTGATCAATTGTATAAATAGATCTTCTTCCCCTAAAGCTAACAGGCATTGACGCTTACCGGACTCTTTCTTATACTGAAGTAACTGACTAAAAAGAAACAAGGTGACTGCTATGGATTTTAAAATTAATTTTTTATCATTTTACGTAATACAAGTAGAAGGAAAAGAAGAACAAGCTTCTAAACAATATAAGCATTTTCAAACGCTTGATACAGAAGAATATGAAGAAAGTTCCATCAAAGATTTTTTAGACGGTGAATTTAAAAAAATTGTAAAGCGCAAAGTAGAGCGACACCCCAAAGCAGAACAAGTGCCTACAAAGCTCGGGTATTTTATAGTTGAACCAGGACACGCTCTCGACTCAAACCCTAATTATAATTTATTTCACCGCACTCGTTTTGCCACAACCAAAGAAGAATTTGAAGAAAATAGCGAACAGTTTATCAATGCATACCTTGATACTGCAGCCGTTCGAGGAGGAGCATTTTTAGTTGTATCTGCTGTTCCAAGAAAATATTTTGATCATGCTTTTGTGTTTATTTTAAAATGTGACTTCGAACCAAAAGTGGCTTCAATTTCAGATGAATCAACCCTTATTCGTCACGTAGAAATGGCGATTACTACTAAAAACATGAAATCTATTCAATACCCATACATGCCTGAAGAAGGCATGGTCGAAGAAAGCGAACTTGTCATCCATCAAGCGTCTCACGCCCGTTATTTTGAAGACTTTTTGAAATTCATTGACTACAATGAGCCGATGCCTGAGATTATGAAAACACAAGTGATGGATATGGTGCGTGAACACGTCAGCGAAACGTTTGAAGCAGAAAGCGTAGAACTTGAACAGTTTGAATCGGACATGGAACTGTGGGCAACAAGTGAAAAGCGTGAGCTTCAAGAACGTTTAGATACGCATCAAGTCATGGAAGCTGCTGCTCATATCGTCGAGCATACGCCTGATGCAGAGTTAAAAATGAAGCTTGGTGAAACAGAGATTAAGGGACTGTTAGCTGATTTCGGGGAAAATATTCACTTAGCGAAAGTGAATGGACGCTACGTAGCTGTAATTGAAGCCGAATCGATTCTGTTTGAAAAAGGCGCGTCTCCGATTGAGTTTCATAAGCCCGATGATTTGCACGGAATTATTGAGAAAATCAGCAGTAAGAAATGGGAAGAATAAATAAAAGCCAGAGAGTACAACATAGCTCTCTGGCTTTTATTTAACTGAAAAACCAGCTCTATTTATCCACCTTAATTCTCTACTAATTGGCTCACGGAAACATTTTGTTCATTTTCTGGCTGACCTAGCGGATAAATTCTTACCATATCATTTTCTTCGCTTACATGTTGAATATAAACGGCCGTATCGTTATACGTAACGTTAGCCATAACGGGTGAATCAGCAATTTGTTTTGCTCGCTGCTTGTCCACGTTTCTTCCCCCCTCTATGCTGATATACATATAAGGTTTGTTTAAAGAATAGATGCTATTCGCCCCCTAGAGCAGTTCTACCGTTTTTTAGCGGTGCGGTAGCCAAGGTAAAAAACGAAAGAAGTATAGGTAATGAATGCAACTCCAGCCAGCAAGAGCATTTTGTGATGATGCCAAAGGGCCGCATATGTTTTGATGAAGATTCCCTTTGTAAGTAAAATATATTGATACACAATAAAAGCAACCACTAAAGCAAGAAACAGCACTCGAAACAAACGAATGAAATCAATGTTAGATAAAGTGGAAGCAGCTTTTACCCAGGGCGATGCAGGAGGCTGCGCTTTTTTAGTGCTTCGGCTCTTCGACTTTTGTTTCTTTGCAGGCGGAGCTTTTGATTCTTCTATTTTAGGTGCTGGTTTTTGTTTTCCTTGAGCCATTAGTCACTTTCCCTCTTTCTTAAATAAAGTGTCTAAAAAAGAAGCTTTTCTATTTTGCATATTCAAGAAGAGACCGGCTATCTCCTTTTGACTTTTAAAAATACTTTCCTTTTTTAAATACAGAATGTCTTTAGGTATGTGCCTATAGCATTTTTCTTATCTTCGCATACGTTATATCGTGTTTGATTTGAAATTACTATGTAAAAGGAGCGGTGCCCTAATGAACCCTTATTATTTCAACTCTGGATACATTCCTCAGCAAGTTGATTACTCAGTTCAACAATACTATCCCCCTTACGTACCACAGCATGAAGAATACGATGAAAGACAGCAGCTTCAAAATCTTGGAGGATTTGAACGAAGAATTCGTGCCCTTGAGAGACAAAATGAGGAGCAAGTCAGAGAAATTACTCGTTTAAATCGCGTTGTGGAGCGACATACTGATCGTATAAACAGATTAAATCAGCGCTTACGCAATGTAGAAAGAAGACTTAACATTCCATTTACAGCAAGCCAGGACGGATTTTAAACTCACCTTAAGCATTCCCGTTTCTTTTGAGCGAGAATGCTTTTTTACATGTCTTCCGTCGTTTTTGATAGCACAAAGGATATTTGAATAAACTTTACATAAAATAAAATTTGACTATGAAAAAGAAAAGGAGAAAATCACATGAAATCCCCTGTTGTTATTTGTCCTAACTGTCATTCTCAAAAAGAGCTTGCTACCGTTTTAACTGCTCAGTCCAATCAAAACGTTATCTACACATGCTCAGCTTGCGGCTATAAGCTGACAAACATTAAAACAAGCAAAGGATAATTAGTATCTCTCACCTCACTTAGTACCTATACTCAATACGTTCTTCTGTCCATATACAAAAATTAACGTTTACGTAAATGTTATTAATTTTGTATACTGATAGTATTATGGGAAAGGGAGTTGAAGAAGTTGAAGTTTAAAATGAAGGAACGCGGGCAGCTGCATTTGAGTCCCGAAGGAAAACAATTAATTTTAGACTTGTACGAATCAAATATGATGGAATCTGTAAATGAAGCTTTGGATGCTGAAACAAGAAGCTTTCACAGTGGAAAAGCCGATGGGATACAGGCTATTTTACTTCTTTTAGGGGTACAGCTAGAAGAAAACACTTCACAATCGTAAATCAATGCCCTATAAAAACCGTAAAAGCAGACGCACTCTTCTGGTGAATGCGCCTGCTTTTTATAATTCTTCCTGCTCAAATTTTACAATTGCAGTCTTAGCACGATCTCTCAGTGACAGAAGGTCAGACTCTACTTTTAAGATATTTTTCTTTTTCTGTTCAATCAGCTTGAGCTGTTCTTCTACCGTATGTAACACTTGCTCTAACTTTTCTTTTTGTTGACTTGTTCCTTTCACTTGCCTATAATCCATCTTTTGTATTTCAAGAGTATCACTTAAAGCAAGAAATTCCTGTAATTCTTGAAGTGAAAAACCCATGACTTCTTTGGCATTCGTAATTTTCTTTAAAAATTCTACATGTTCTTCGGTGTACAGACGAAATCCACCTTCACTTCTTGGAGGTGCTGGCATCAGTCCAATTTGTTCATAATAACGAATCGTACGTTTTGTTAAACCGCTTTGCTTCGCCACATCATCTATTTTTAGTTCACTCATTTTTAAATCCCCTTTAATCAATTCACAATGTCAACTTTTCGTACTTGTTACTATTATACACTAACGCTAGATATCTCAAAACAAATCTGAACAGCTGTACACTTATTTAAAAATAAATAAGCAATTTCTTTACCCTTTTTTAGAGTAAAAAAATTGCTTATACAGTATATGCTGGGTTCTTTTCTCTAAAACCTTATCATAAATGCCGTTTTTGTTAATTTACGATTTAGCATACAAATTAATAAATTTGTGTTTGAGAGTTCTTATTTCTATCCATTAAATGTTTATTAACCTGTATGTAGCCTTCTCTTTCTGTACTAGCCCCGCCTGCGCTGAGTACACCGATAGCCACGCATGCTATCCAACCTAATTTCATTATAACAGAAAGCGCTTACATAATAAAGTGTTATGCTTTAATTTCTAAAAAGTTATAAATAAAATCAGCAGGTCTTTTTCCACTTCCTGCTGATTTGTTAAATAGAACCGGCACGATACAGCTTTATCAAACAGTAAATAGTTCGTCTTAATAAGCTACTTTATAAATCAAAAACCGTTCATATGGGTTTTTACGATCCAACTCTGGCAGCATTACCTCTTCTTTTAAAATGAAAGAAGGATGTTTTTCGAGGTGATGAAGATAATCCTCCGAACTATAATACAAAATCAAATCAATCTCGCGTTTATTCTCTTCCCACGAAAGCAAAATATTGTTCACTACTTGGATAAAAATTTGAACTGAAAAAGGATTAAAAAAATAAAAGCAGTTGTCTAGCGGATGAATCTTATATTCTTGGGCTAAACAACATTGAAAATGAATATGATGTTTGCGGCCCTTGGCTTTTTTTAAATAGCGCCTCTGATTATCTATGGCCTGCTCATAAAAGTGCTCGTTCATTTCTACCCCTACAGCGGTGGCATTGCACAGGTAGTTCACATAAAAATTTAGCCTTCCTTTTCCACACCCGAAGTCGACAATTCTATCGCGGCTTGTTAGCTCATACTGAGTGAAAAGTGTTTCTAATGCACTATAAGGCGTGGGTTCATAACGATGGTAATGAAATGAATCATTGAATCCCTTTTGTTCTCCCGTTGTTTTTATATTTAATAAAGCGTCATAATATTGCTCATTCATGGCCAATCTCCTGTTTATAGTTGTTGAAAAAGAGAAGGACAGATGTCCTTCTCTTTTTTCTCACTCTACTTTCACACGCATTTCTGATATTTTAAGACCAATCTCTTCAATTAACTGCACAGCTTCCGCTCGTTTTTGATCATCTAATGTGCTGATTCCCCGTACGTCTACGCTTTTTAAATATCGATAAGAGGCTTTAAGACGTTCTAGGGTATCTTCTTGGTCAAATGTTTTCATCATTATCTCCTCCAGTATATGTAGTTACTATATGTATACCACAAACATGTCCGTAATAAATCTAACCTGTTTAATAAATACTAAACGTATCTGACTTATCTAAGAGGAAATGCACTTCTAATAGCTGATATATACTCAAAAAATTCCTGGGTTTTCGAATTTTTACGTTCATTTCTCGTGTTAGTTGCAAAAAAAGCTTCTCTTTGGGCTTTACTTATCTCAATTTGCACACCCATCCGCCTAGCTGTTTTATTGGTTATATTTCTAGGGCTTGTACCGGAAAACGGGTCTTGATCTGATAAAATTTCTGTACTAAAACCTTTGGAAATAAGCGCTTCATACACTTTGGATCTTAATGCCTTGTCAGCACCGCCGATTTTAGTGTGTTTTTCACTTTTATCATTGTATCCATGAAAAGATACGGCATAGTCTTCTTTCGATATAATAGTTAGCGCATGAGGTTCATCAAAATGAGTGGAGGTGATATGAAGATCGGCATTTCCTGATTTCTTTAACCCTTCAAATATATAGTACGAGTATTCGTTTCCTGCTAGCCCAACAGCAAGTTCGGTTGTTCCAGTTTCGATACCTCCGCCGTGTATCGCGAGCATAATAATGTTAGAAGGTCTGATTTCGAATTGAATTTTGTAGTCTTGGTTATATACTTCATGAGAGGCAAGTTCAGAGAAGCTAGCATATTTATCTGGCATCATATATCCTCCTTGTGAATAAGACATAGTAAATAAACTTATTAGTTCTTTCTTTAATGTACCACATCTTTTCTTTCATCACATACTATGTGATTGCAATTACCAATAAATATGGTACGATTAAGTTCGAGTTTCTTGCTCGTTAAAAGTTCACCAGATAGTCAAAATTTTCATTTTTAAGCCCTCCATTTTTATCTTATAATAAAGGATGTACTTATTTTTAATTGGTAATTCGACATTATTCTTTGTTTTTTTAAAAAGTTCAAGGAATGTTAACAAATTTTACGAGCAACCTTGATGTAATTACGATATTTTTTTGTTAAAATAGTTTAGTTGATTAATAAAGATTAGGTTTATTCATTTAGGAATAAGCTCAAAAAGGAGAATTGCTGTGAAAAATACCGAAGTTATCACAAAGGAATCACTTCCTATCAATCAGTATTTTTCCCGGGAAGTAATCAGTGCTATTATAAAAACTGGGATTATTAAATCGAACTCACTAGGAATGGTTGCTGGGCTTTGTCTCGCAATTGCTGTTAATGACTTAAGCTTTGTGACACAAATTCCTATCATTATTTTGGCTTTAATTGGGACATCCTTTGTCGTAGGAGGAGCTGGGGCAGTTAATAACTTCTATGACCGTGATATTGATGCGATCATGAAACGTACGAAAGACAGACCGACGGTAACAGGAGCCGTCAACCCTAAATTTGCTCTATGGTTAGGACTGGCTTTATTTGTTATCGGTGTAGGCATTTTATTTTTAGTTTCTAACATGGCCGCCATTATGGGTATTTTAGGATTTTTCTTTTATGTAGTGCCTTATACTATGCTTACAAAACGTACAACTATTTATAATACCGAAGTCGGAAGTATTTCTGGAGCTATGCCTCCAATCATTGGCTGGGCCGCTATTTCACCAGACTTATTTCATCCGGTAGCCATTGGATTGTTTGTATTTATGTTTTTATGGCAGCCTCCTCACTTCTACGCTATTGCGATTAGAAGACTTGAGGAATATAAAGCCGCAGGTGTACCAATGCTTCCTGTAGTAAAAGGTATCCGTCGTTCCAAAGTCCAAACGCTTGTATATCTAGTTATTTTACTAGCGGCATCTTTCTTATTTTTGTCGTTTAGTAAAATTATCGCATTTACAATGTTCGGTTTAACACTAGTGTGGATGCTTCTTGGGATTGTTGGATTTAAAAAATTAGAAGATACAAAATGGGCTACTTTAATGTTTGTGTTCTCATTGAACCATCTTACGATTATTTTTGCCCTTATGATTATACTGTCATTTTTTAAATAACAAACTTTCAAAAGCAGGTAGCTATCAGCTACCTGCTTTTATACTAGATACATCTTTTGCTTTAAGCGAAATCATTCCTCCGTACCTTGCCGAAACTGCTCCAGCTAACGCGTTAGCAAACATTGTGTACTGCTTCTGTGACTCCTCACTTTCAGGTAATCCTTTTTCGTGAACACACCATAAAATTCCTGCCATAAACGCATCACCCGCTCCCGTCGTGTCTATTACCTGCACTCCATTTGCACTCACATGAAGCGTTTGATTTGCAGTAACGGCTACTGCGCCATTTTCTCCCTGAGTCACCCATACGTACGGAATATGATACGCTCTCAGTTTTTCTAGACTTTCTGTCAGGTCTGCTGAATTCATCAAAAATAGGAGCTCATCTTGAGAGATTTTCAAAATGTCTGTTTCGGACAAAAACGGTGTCACGATATTTCTACATGCTACTTCACTTTCCCATCTTTTCATTCGAATATTTGGATCAAACGCTACAAGCATACGATGTTTTTTTGCGAGCTTCACAGCTTCTTTTGTAGTTTCCTGGGAAATCGGATGAAACAACGTACCTGATCCAAAATAAAAAATCGCTGCCTGCTCAAATATAGCTTCCTGCAGCTCATGTTTACACACTTGCTCATGAGGTGTAGAATCTATGTAGGAATGGAAGTAACGATCTCCTTCTTTACTTTTATGTACATACACTTCACAAACTTTTTTAATCTCCGATATTACACAGCCGCTTTGATTCACTCCTTCAATTAAAAGGTTTTTTCTTACAAAATCACTTGTTTCATCACTGCCCAACTTGCAGATATAATATGCTTTTGCTCCTAACTTCTGAACTCCGACTGCTACATTAACGGTTGTGCCTCCTAAAAAAGAGTCAAAGCTGGTGTTAAATTCGTTTTTAGCGATATAATCAATAAATGCCTCACCGTATGAAATAATTCCTTTTTTCAAGTTAATCCTCACCTTCTTTCTTCTGTCTCCCAACGCATTTGACACATACACACGCTTTTCCTCTGCTTTCTAAAGGAATTTGTTTAAATAGATCAGGGGTAAAAACTTTCTGCATACACCAACACTTTTCTATTTCTCTACCTTGTACAGAAGCACAGTTATTTCTCTCTCCGCAGATAGGGCATCTGCTATCATCGCCTGAAAATGCCATGAATTCATCTCCTTTTTTCTATGCAGTTGTATAGATTATCTTTATTAGTATACAAGAGGTGGTTAAAATGCGCTTTCTGCTTTCTATTTTTTGATATTTTCGTTTTCAACTTCTTTTATTCTTGATACTATACATATAAAGGAAATAACATATTGCGAAAGGAGCCTTTATGACGACACATTTATTTCACCAAAAACCCCTTGCTACATGGATGCATGAATATCCTTTATTAACACCTTTAATCAATAAACAGGAAATACTTTGGATAAATCCTTATATAAAACCTGCTCAAGAAGCACTTTCTTCTCTTTCTTTACATACCAAAGATATAAAAGATGCAAAAGAACGTCTTTCTCGCTTTTCTTCTTTTCTTCAAATCGCTTTTCTTCTTTTCTTCAAATCGCTTTTCCGGAGCTGAAAGCATCAAAAGGAATCATTGAATCACCTCTTCAAGAAATTGCATACATGAAAGACTATTTAAATCAACAAATGAATAACATGCTGCAAGGAAAATTACTGATGAAATGCGATCATGATCTTCCCATATCAGGTTCTATTAAAGCAAGAGGCGGCATTTATGAAGTATTAAAATTTGCTGAAAGTCTTGCTATCAAAGAAGGACTGCTTACCGAGGAAGACAGCTACGCTCTTCTAGCTGAAGACCGATGTAAAAAGTTATTTTCTTCTTATTCTATTGCAGTAGGATCTACGGGTAATTTAGGTTTAAGCATTGGTATTATGAGCGCTACTCTCGGCTTTAACGTCACCGTCCATATGTCAGCGGACGCTAAAAAATGGAAAAAAGATCTGCTTCGTTCTAAAGGTGTAACCGTTATTGAATATCAGTCTGACTACGGAAAAGCCGTGGAAGAAGGACGAAAGCAAGCCGAAGCAGACCCCGCCTGTCATTTTATTGACGATGAGCAGTCTAGAGATTTATTTCTCGGTTATTCCGTCGCTGCTTTACGTTTGAAAAAGCAGCTAGCCGAGCTGCGGATTCAAGTAGACGCCGAACACCCTTTATTTGTCTATTTACCTTGCGGAGTGGGCGGAGGTCCTGGCGGTATTACGTTTGGATTAAAAGCAATATACGGTGATCACGTTCACTGCTTTTTTGCTGAACCTACTCACTCTCCTTGCATGCTGCTTGGATTAATGACCGAGCTGCATGATGGCATTTCCGTTACGGATATTGGACTTGATAACGCAACAGCTGCCGATGGACTAGCTGTAGGAAGGCCATCTAGCTTTGTAGGCGAAACGATAAAATCGCTTATTAGCGGAATTTATACCGTAGAAGATGATCAGCTTTTCCGATTTATTTATGAGCTAGCCAATCGTGAAAATATGTATATAGAACCTTCAGCAGCAGCTGGTCTACAAGGACCTCTCCACCTGATGAAAAACGGGTCTTCCTATATACAAGCGCAAGGACTAGAAAACGATATGTCAAAAGCTACTCACCTTGTATGGTCAACTGGAGGCAGTATGGTGCCAGTTGAAGTGATGAATAGCTATTACGAGCAAGGGAAAAAATTTAATGAATAGATAACGTCAAAAGGCATGGAGAACAATGATGTTCTTCATGCCTTTTTAGACGAAGTAACTTGCAGAAAGATAGGATGCCAAATCTCAAATGGAAAATATCCCGACTTATAGCTGCCGCTTGTACCCATAGTTGCAATTTTTATTTTTCTGTATCCTTTTTTCCATAAAAAGGTGCCTGCAAACACCTCAATTTCTTCTATTTTCTTTTTTCTAATAATCGTTGTTTTTCGTGTTAAAAACTGCGATCGAATACTGACAAATACATCGTTCATCATTAAGCCGCCTTGACGATAGCCGCCCCAGTGAATAAGTACGTATACAAGGCATAGCACAGCAATAATCCACACAAACATGGATTTCCAAAAGCTGATGCCAATCCCTGCCGCGGCAAATAACAAGACCGGTACTAGTAATGGATACCACGCATATTGAATTGCTGTATTTCTTGGACACTTTATATATTCATAGTGCGGCACATATACCTTCATTAACGCTGCAATCTTTTTTTGCTGGATAAACGGGTGCAAATAGACCTTTTCTTTTAAATCAGAGGTTACGACGTTTAACGAAACGGAAGACCATCCAAATAAGCGTCGAACCAACCCTTCCTCTATCGTAACAGCCTGTATTTTATGAAAAGGAATCGTAAGGGATTTCTTATTTAACAGTCCGTATTTAATATGTAGATAATGATCGTAGCGTTCTACGGTAAAACCACCAAATCGTATCACATATAAAACGATAGACAGCAAATAAGCAAGCACCACAATTACAGCCACTAATACAAATAAACCAAGCATCGATTGATGAATCACTTCTTCGTAAGCTGTCTTCACCCAGCGGTTGATATACGTATCAATATACTGATAGAGAAAACCAAGAGCAGCAAATATATAGCCAAAATTCCCGGAAAACGCAGCAGCTAACGCCAGCTGTTTCACCGACACTTTCATCGTACGTTCAGGACTTTTTTCTGTTATTTCCGGCTGACTCCCTGACAGCTTTAATGTATCTTTAAGATGGTGCGCTTCTTTTAGTGAAATACCAGATAAATCAATTTCAGCATCCGTACCGCTGCTGGCCGTGTCAATACGAAGCCGGGCTAAGCGAAGAATTCTAAAAATAAACGGCTGATCTAACTGAATCGATTGGATGCGATTTCGTTGAATAAATCGTTTTTCTTTTTTAAAAATCCCTTTATACAGACGCACTTCCGTTTCCGTTACTTCATAACGAAATTCCTTCCAAGTAAAAAAAGCAAATAAAGCGACTACGCCTCCCGCTAATAGCGTTGCCCACCAATATGTAAACAACAGGTGCCGATTGACGATAAATACAAACACAAAAGGCAGGATATTATTTTTTATATGTTCAATAAATGCTATTGCAATATATAACGGATGCAGCCGCTTACTCATCTTCATCATCTACCTCTGCTAGTCTAGCAATATATTCTCGCAGTGCTTCAGCATCTCTTTGTACAAGTGCAGGAATTTCAACGCTTCCAGCTGCTGTGATGATTTTAACAGATGCCAAGTCAAATTTTCGAAAAATTGGCCCTGTCAACGTTTCAACGTGCTGCACTTTCACAAGCGGAATTTTCGTATGATACCAGATGAATAGCCCTCTTTGTACATCAATTTGAGTATCTGTGACTTCATATGAATATACATTCATATATACATTTGGAGCTATAATTGTATATATGATAAAGCTCACGACTAATAGTCCAGCTGATATCCATCCAATAATTGACCACCAATCAAAAAAATGAACGAGTAGAAAATAACCCGCTGTTGCAAGAAGCCACAGGCTATGCGTAAAAATGGATTGCCAGCGCATTGCTTTTTTAGCTTCGAGGGGCAATTTGCCCTTTAAATGTTCAAACTCCATAAAAACTCCTTTCTCTACCTTTTTTACTATTTCTATTACTATATTACGTTAAAAAAGGAAAAAAGTTTCATAGTTTGCTATTTTCTTATTATTTTTTGATAAAAAACAAACAAGGCTGCCTATTTCGAGGCAGCCTTGTTTATTATCGATAAACGCCGTCTTTCTCTCCGTGTACAACAGCTGCTCTTTCAACTGCTTCAGATACTGCTTCATGTACAGCTAGATTAAGAGGATGAGGAACTAAATCGCCTGGACGCGTTGAATTCGCAATGGCTTCAGCTGCAGCTACCAGCATCGTATGCGTAATATCGCGCACCCCCGCATTTAACACTCCTCTGAAAATACCTGGGAAGCCAAGTACATTATTCACTGACCTTCCGTCAGTAGCGTAAATAGCTCCTGCTTCAAGAGCATCTTCAGGTTCAATTTCTGGCTTTGGATTAGAAAGTGCTAGAATGATTTGGCCTTTTCGGATCCATTCTTTTTGTATTAAGCCAGGTACACCTGTTGTCGCAATAACAATATCGCAGTTCTCCATAAGCTCTTCTAATGAATCCGCTACTTTTCCACCGTAGCTGACTAAGCGCTCATTCGCTTCAGGAGACTTATCAGCTCCTATCACCTGTTTGACACCGTAAGCCATGAACATTCTGCAAGTAGCGATGCCGGCAGCTCCTAAGCCAATCTGCCCTACTTTAGCTTCTTTCAAATTCACACCTGTGCTGCGGCAAGCTGAAATAGCTGCTGCTAGTGTCACCACCGCTGTTCCGTGCTGATCATCATGCATAACTGGAATATCGAGCTCTTCTTTTAAACGTTCTTCAATTTCAAAGCAGTGAGGCGACCCTATATCTTCTAGTAAAATACCGCCAAATCCCGGTGAAATATTTTTAACCGTTTGAATGATTTCTTCCGGCTCATTTACATTCAATAAAATAGGGATAGCGTTTACATTGGCAAGTTGATCAAATAACGCAGCTTTTCCTTCCATAACGGGCATTCCTGCAACGGGACCAATATTTCCTAATCCTAGTATAGCGGTACCATCTGTTACAATCGCAACCGTGTTTCCAATGCTCGTGTAAATTTTAGCTTTATCAGGCTGTTCTTGAATAGCACGGCAAACGTTTGCTACACCCGGTGTATATACTCTTCTTAAGTCAGCGATCGACTCAATTTTCATTTTGCTTTTCATTTGAATTTTACCGCCTTCATGCGCATGAAGAACTTCATCTGATACTGTATGTAAAGTAATGCCTTCTAAACTGCGAACCGCTTCAAGCAATTCCTCAAGCTGGTCTTCACTTTCTACTTGAACCGTAATGCTTCTCATGGTGTAATTATGTCCTACTTTAACGGTTTCAACCTCCCCAATATCTCCTCCAACATTTCCAATAGCTGTCGCTACTCTTCCTAAGTTTCCCGGTACGGTCGGTGTTTGTACCATTAATGTGCGTATTAAATTGTTCATCATATCCCCATATCCCCCTTGTCCTAATCCTGCAAGTACGTATGCTTACTAAACGAAACGTTTAAAACAGTCAAATTCCCTATAAGTTCATGTTATCTACTTATCTTACAAGTAGATCTATACGTACTGTCTTTTCCATTAAAAGAAAAAGCAAAAGATAACGCTTTCAAACAGACGTTTCGCTTTGATTATAAGCAAAGTTTTTAGAATAATCAAGCGATGACATTGTGAAAATTCATAAATTATTAAGAAGGAATTTGTTCTTCACAAACAGAAAAGACTTATATAGAGAAGAAACAAAGGAGTGAATCAATTGAAATCAATTTGTGTGTTTGCAGGATCAAGCGCTGGAATAAAAACAGAATATAAAGAGGCCGCCGTCTCGCTAGGGCGCTACATGGCCCAAAAAAACTACCGGCTGATTTACGGAGGCTCACGAATGGGCCTGATGGGAGAAGTCGCAAATGAAATGCTTCAGCATGGAGGCGAAGTCATCGGCATTATGCCCCGCGGTTTGTTTAGCGGTGAAATTGTTCATACCGCGCTGACAGAACTCATCGAAGTAGAGAGCATGCATGAGCGAAAGGCAACTATGCACGAGTTAGCTGATGGTTATATTGCGCTTCCTGGAGGTTTCGGGACATTTGAAGAGTTGTTTGAAGCTCTTTGCTGGGCTCAAATTGGTATACATAAAAAACCAGTAGGGCTATTAAATGTGAACGGCTACTACAACCCGCTTATGCAAATGGTTCAGCATGCCGTAGATGAAGGGTTTTCTACGGATTCTGCTATTCGTCTCATCAACATTTCTGATACTCCCGAGCAGCTTATCTCTTCAATGGACACTTACACGTCCCCTTCAGAGGACCAAAAATGGAACACTGAACGCTAAAAAGCAAGCGCATAATTTGCGCTCGCTTTTCAAGCGTTATCAAAAGCAATTTCATATTTTTTTACGCCAAAAACAAAAGGGCTGTCTATTGGCTTTAAAGACTGATTCTCAACTTTTAAAAACTCGCCTTTCTCTAGTAACTTAGTAAAAGCAATTTTCCCTTCCATTCTTGCAAGCGGTGCCCCTAAGCAAAAATGGATGCCAAACCCAAAGCTCACGTGAGGATTTGTTTTACGATGCACGACAAAAGTGTCAGGACGTTCAAACTTAGCTGAATCTCTATTTGCACTTGCTGCCCAGCTAATTACCTGCTGCCCTTTTTTAATCTTACACTCTCCAAGTTCTACATCTTCAGCAGCTATGCGTCCAATCGCTTGAATAGGAGGATAATAGCGAAGCGTTTCTTCCACCAGGTTCGGCACTAGCGATATGTCTTGACGAACTTCATTCTGCACGTCTACGTCTTCTGTCATATACCGGACTCCGTTCGTAATTAAGTTTGTGGTTGTTTCATTGCCTGCTACTAGTAATAAAATACAAAATCCCAGTACTTCCCCTTCTGTTAATTTCTCGCCGTCAATTTCTGCTTCTAAAAGCAGCGAAATGAGATCTTCTTGTTTATTTTGCTGACGCTCAGCGATAATTTCTTTAAAATACCCTTGTAAAAAAAGCATGCCTTCATTACGCTTTTGCATCATTTTTGCAAAAGCTTCGTCTGAATTATTTTCAGCACCGCTCACTAAATCATCAGAGTACTTTTTAAACAGTGCTCGATCTTGTATAGGTACCCCTAGCAGCTCTGCTATTACAATAATCGGGAGTGGTCCAGCAAAGTCTTCTACTATATCAAACTGTTTTTTACTGCTCACTTCATTTAATAAATAATCTGCAATCTCTTCAATATGACCCTCTAAGTGCTGAATAGCTCTTGGCGTAAACGCTTTGTTTACTAAGTTTCGTAACTTTGTATGTTTTGGAGGGTCCATCATTAAAATACTTTCTTGGCCCTCTTCCATTGCTCGTTTGGACGAAAAAAGCGATGGTTTTTTTAAAATATATTTTACTGTTTCATAATCAAATACATCCCAGCAGTTTCGGCTTTTATCGTAACGAATAGGTGCCTCCTGACGAAGACTATTATAAATATCAAATGGATAAAGCTGCTGTTCAACGGATTGGATTTCTTGCATAGGAATCAAATTAGCATAGCGATTTTCTCTTTTTACTGCTTTTGAATTCATCTCTTATTCCTTCTTTCGTTTAAAAGTGACCTCGTTAAGTTTTTTAATCTTCTACAGATGAAAAGAATTTTTTTCCATATTTATATCTTTTGATCAGACTATCACAAGGTTTTTTCACTTTCAACGGACATAATAAGAAAATTTTGTCAATTATACAGAAGACTTATTTTATTTAAGGTCTAAATCAGTGATTTTTTTACATTTTTCCAGTTCGTTTATCTTATTTCATAATAATTACATAGATGGTTACACTACAAATAAGTACGCAAGAAAGTAGGGATCTCATGTGATAGATGCCCTTATCTGGGGTGGTGTCTCAGGCTCAGCTGTATTAATTGGAGCTATTATAGCTATTTTTGTACCTTTAAAAAAACAGTTGACCGCTTATATTATGGCTTTTGGCACGGGCGTTTTGTTAGGAGCTGCTGCTTACGAGCTCATTCAAGATTCGGTAAAAGAAGCGGGAATCATTGCTTCTTCTTTAGGCTTTTTAACAGGCGCAGCTCTTTTTACTCTTCTTGACATCTCTTTAGCTAAAAAAGGCGCTCACAAAAGAAAACGTTCGGACCACCTTGTCCCAGCTAGCTCGGGACTAGCCATTTTTATTGGTACCATTATGGATGCTATACCTGAGTCACTGATGATTGGCGCAAGTTTGATTGAACAGCACCACGTTAGCTGGCTGCTTGTTGTTTCTATTTTTATCAGCAATATACCCGAAGGAATCTCCGGGACAAGCGGACTACTTAAAAGCCAATATAAGCAAAAGAAAATTTTTTCATTATGGCTTTCTGTCTTCTTTATATCGGCTCTTTGTTCTTGGATTGGATATCTATTTCTTCAAAATGCTACCCCAAACATGATGGGTTTTATTGCCTCATTCGCCGGGGGTGGAATTGTGTCAATGGTTGCTTCTACGATGTTGCCGGAAGCTTTTGAAGAAGGTGGCCCTGTTATTGGTTTTATTGCTTCATTAGGGTTATTAACTTCTATTATTTTGGATTATCTGTCTTTTTAATGAATAAACTTATATTTTGTATGAAACAAAATATATAGGTCTTTCGTCTTTACAAGTAGATATAAACAAAAGGAGTTACCATTATGAAAAATATATATGCTTCTCTTACACTTTGCACAGTGCTCACTTGCCTATCAGGGTGTGCTTATGCACCTCATAATAATCTATCTGCCGAAAGAGTCTCTGCTTCTTCTATTCAACATACTTCTTCTTCAAAACATGAGGCTTCAGTAGAGGAAATTACAAATAAGCTTCCGGGACACGTTTATTTAAAAGGTATAGCCTTTCAAGATACGCAAAAACCTTATTACTTAGCAATTAATTACGCTGCAATAGATAATCAGCATACGTTTGAAAAAAGCTGGACGTCTGTTAAAACCAAACGCATACTTTTACATAACGCAACCACCTTACTTTCTGCCATACAAAATGTTGACAGCGTTCACTTTACTATTAATACGACTGTTCCTCAGACAATCACGATTACTCGAAAAGAGTTAACCGACTTCTACGGAATAGATCTTCGGAATTATAATGACGTGAAACAAGTATGGAAAGAAAAATTCGAAGGACAGCAAGAAAAAATCGAGGAATTTTATGATGCACATCCAATTACGGAAATGCAGTAAAAGCGGCCCATGGCCGCTTTTTAAAGTTGTTTTTTCATAAACACCTGCTCAAGTTTGATTCCTTCATCTGTATATAAATCTTGAAAACCAAATGTTTTTAACATTTTCACGAGTAAGCTATTTCCTTTCTCAGGTACATTATATGTATTGTAAGCAATTGGTCCATACATATTAAAAATGGTTGCTAATAAAAAGCCCAGAACGTCCTCTGAATTTGAGATATGTTCCTTAACGCTTCCTTGATAAAAAGTAACGGAATTCACGATGCCTATGGAAGAAAAATTCTTTTGAAATAACAAATAGCCAACTTCTTCGTTTTTTTCATTCAACGCAATAAACGATTCTCCATCATGAATACAGTCAAATTGATTTTTCCACGGAACGTCGTATGTATAAAAGGGTAGGTTTCGAATATCTTTTGCAAGCCTTCGCTTTAACGAATACGTAAGCTGATTCTTCTTTTTAAGTAGAGAAGCGTGAAAACTACCTCTATGCTTTAGAAATAAAAGCGTATCTACAATCTCATATCCGTATTTTTGATAAAGGTGAATGGCTTTTTCATTCACTTTAAATGCTTCCAGACTGGCTTCCACTACTCCTTGCTGCTGGTATCTCTCAAGTGTAGCTTTTAGTAAGGCTTCTCCAATTCCCATTTTTCGGTAAGGTAAGGCTACGCTTGTACCTCCATTCCAAGCATGTTTTTTTCCCTTGACCTTTTTTATTCCATTTAACATAATTCCAGCTGGTGTATTATTATAAAAAGCCATAAAAGAATGGTCGACAGATAGCTGATCGAAACCAAATCTACAAGTGAATTGATCTAGTGACAGCTCAATCGGAAGATAATAATCTTCAAAACCTTTATTGAATGCTTGTAATGCATCAGAAAAAGAACACTGACTTAAAGGCTTAATTATAATCACGGGACATTCCTTCCTTTTGTAAAAAGATAATAAGCTAGAAAATCATTACAAGAAAACATCATCAATAACCTTCTGAATTTTTGTGGTTTTTAAAAGAAAAGAAAGAGACATACCGCTTAAACACCCTGTCTCTTCCTTTCTTTTAACAGTCTATTCTATTGTCTTTTAACCTCTACATCTGACGCTTTCACAAACGCATAGCGGTGATTAAAATAAATTTGATAATATTCGTCTTTTCCAATAATCATTTTGTGATCGTTTGGATTTGTTGTAAAAGTGGGTGCATAGTAATAGTCACTCCTTACTTTTTCTATCCCCACGTACACCTGCTCCGGGGAGATCGTGTACTGAAGCGGGACCATGTCTTTAACCGGTATATTAGAAGGATAGGCTGAAGCTTCAGGAAAAGCTCCTCCGTATACTTGAATGCTTTCTTTTCCTGCTTTTGGCGTTAATAATATGCCTGTACCTTTACTTGTATTTTTATTATGCGGATTATAAAACCAGGCTTTTTGCCCTCCGTACCAAATCGCTGTCCATTCTCCTTTTGTCTCAGCTACTGCATACGTTTGGCCAGTTACAGCTTTGCTTCCCCAGTCTAACGTTTGTTTCGTTCCCGGCCCTGAAGCTGCAGGCTCATTCAGTAGCGGTGAATCATTGCTGGGAGCTTGATGCAAATACACAAAGTTGGCCGGCTGCTTTGGTGCATCTGATACCTCCGGCTGATTGTTTTGAAAGACTGGATTAATCGTAACGGCTAGTTTGTTTGTGTGCTGGCGCTCAACCGGGCTTCCTACCAAATCCATATAGTGTCCCCAATCCCAAAACGGCCCGGGATCTGAATGCATACCTGATTGAGCCTTAGGAGACAAACCTGGCACCTCGTCATGACCAATAATGTGGGCTCGGTCTAACGGAATATTATATTCTTTGGCAAGGTGGCGTACGAGTCTTGCCGAAGAACGGTACATTTCTTCTGTAAACCACGTAGATCCTTCAAGGGCGAATCCTTCATGTTCGATTCCAATACTGTGCGTATTAAAATACCAGTTTCCTGCATGCCATGCTACGTCTTTGTTATGGATCATCTGTGCGATGTGACCATCCCTTGAACGGATTACATAGTTTGCAGCGGCTCTATTAGGGTTAGCAAACAAATCAATCGTTCCATCATAACTTACTTCTGTATCATGAATAACAATATAGCGAACATCTGATTTTTGGCGATTTGCAATATCATAGTTTCCGTAATCTGAAGGACTTTCGCTGAATTTTCCGTAAAAAGCAGGGATGTATTCACATTTTAAAGATGCGGGACAGTCTGCTTTATTCGTATTGGAATTTTCAGTGCGAGGAATCGATATATCTATGTTTTGAGGAGAAATTTTAAGATGCTGTCCGTCTGACGTTGTATGCTCTGCTCCTTTTTCCAACGTTTCATATACATCATTGGCAAATACTTGAGCGTTTTCTTTATCCTGAGAAGAACTGTAAGCTGCGACTGCTTCGTACCATTTTTGATCAGTGGACGGTACATTTCCATTTTTATCTTTTGCGATAAAAGCTAGCACAGCAGCGCCACCGCGAATATTTTGCACAGGATCTTTTTTTAATCTTTCTTTATCTGAGTTAAGCAGCTTAGCAGCTAAGGAGAGCGTTTGCTGTTTGTCATATGCTGGTTTTGAAGGTGCAGCTCCGTTTCCTTTTCCATCTTCTAAAGAAGGGATGTCTGTTAAATGCATAAGACCGTATCCTCCAGCCGCACTAGGTTCTCCGTTATGATTTTCCCAACGCGACTTGTTGTAGGAAATTGCCTTTAAAAGCGAAGCTGGCACACCAAATTCTTTAGATGCTTGTGCAAATGCTAGCTCCAAAGAATCTGACTGATTCTCTGCAGCCAAAGCGACTACAGGCTTTTGCAGCGTATGAAGGGGCATATAAGCTGTACATATGACACCAGCCGTAATCATGGCTACCCCCATCTTATTTAGTTTTAATCTTTTTTTTAGTTTCAAACGTATTCCTCCCCCGTAAAGTATGTAAATGAGGTCAATAAAGACATAATATGACTTTACCTCATTCTCAACCATTTCGTCTTCTTTCTTTCTATTCCCTTGAGACAATAGTCTAGAAGATTCGACAGAGTTACTAGGAGGAAAGATGTGGTACGAGGAAAAAATCATAAAAATCATCCCTCTTCTTTAAAGCTGCGCTCTCAAAAATGGTTGAGTACAAAGGCGGTCCATTCATCCCTTTTGCTGCCTTTTTAATAAAGTAGCAATATTGTAGATAATGACATTCCTTCTATAATTCAACTATTACTAAACCAAATTTCTTAATTTACCAGTTTTTTAACAGACTGTACGTCCGACATTTTAGTAACTTTTCACCATAGTTAACCATGGAAAAGGTTGCTATTATTAAAGACAAGAGAATGTTTACATATGATTGAACGCAGCAAGAACTGCTCTTGAAAGGAGATACCTTATGAGAGGACACAGCATTCCAGCAATTAAGTTGAATGAAGAAGAAAAAGAAAAATTAGAGGAACTTATTGAACACTATAATTTAAAACGAACGTCTCTCATTCGAAAATTTATTATGGATGGAAAAGTTAAGCCTCCTTTAATCGGCAAAGAAGCAGGTGTGGAACTATTGGTTAACCTGCGAAAAATTGAGTCTGAACTAAGCCGGCTAAGCAATAATATGCATCAAATTGCAAAGTACTTACATAAACCAAAAGATAAGCAAAACCATTCACAGAACCTTGAAGAAATCCTATTAGAAATGATGAAAAAACAAAAACATGTACAAGAAGATGTAGAGACTATTTCAGAGCAGCTTAGCGATCATTTATACGTTAAATAGAGAAAAAACGCTCTTTTCATTTCAGAAAAGAGCGTTTTTTATAAAGAAGTAGGGATTTAAATGCTTTTTTTCATCCCGCACTTTGCGCATGTACGGATAAAAATAAAGTCTTTTACTAAGCTTTTAAATTTCACATGTCCACAGTTATCGCATCTGCCTGCAACTTTATCCGGAAACTCCTCATATACATATACTTTTGTTAAATCAATCGCTTCTTGTTGCTCTTCCATTTCCATCACACCTTTATGCATCTTTACGATTCAGCTCTTTATATTCTATCAAAAATAAGTAAAATTACTAGGGTGAAAGCTTCAAAAAACAAGCAGGTTTTTTCACTATTTTTTTATCCGTTCAGCTTTGTACCACCATTTTTCTCTATCTAAAAATGCTTTTACATTCAGGATTTTTTTATCCCGAAGTGTAATGATGGCTGCTGCAGCTCCTTCTTTGGAAAAGGTTACCGCTGTTTCTAACTTTTCTTTCGTCACAAATACTTTTAATGTTTCCATATTCTCTTTTGTTAATTCCGCAGTTGTGATGGTTTCTCCTTCAATGATTGTATCTTTTTTTTCAATAAAATGTTCTCCATCAATCACCCAGGCTGCACGCGTTTCACCATAAACTTGAAAGAGGGTATTCTTTTTTAAATAACCTGTTCTCTCTGACATATTTGCATCCTTATATGTCTCCGTATCCTCAGTTGTTTTGATCCATAAAGGTTTATATAAAAAAGTAGGCTTTGGACAACCTTCCTCGTCAGAATCTCCCAAAGGATTTGTAGATTTAGGCTCCAAGTTTAAAAACTGTGCAACCCCTTTTGCATATGCCACCCCCATATCTTTTAGAAATTGAGGATTTTTCAAGAGCTTTGCATCATGTTCTGTATCAATAAACCCAATTTCAGTTAGTACAGACGGCATATATGAACGCCTTAACACACTATGATTAGCCAATTTCCTGCCTCGGTTAGAGTGATTGTATTTAGTGAGAACAAATTTCACATGATCGTGAATATCGTTTCGTAACACAATGGTTTGGTTATTTATATTTTTGCTATAAATAAAATCTTCATATCCCGTTTCGCCACCTGAGTTTATATGAATAGATAAGTATACATCAGCACCCCACGCATTGGCTTTGTTGACCCGTTCATTTAATGACAAAAACACATCGGTTGTACGCGTTGTACAAAGAGAAAATCCTTGATAGTGAGTAGAAAGAAAAGAGATGATGTACTGTTGAACAGCTAACACTAAGTCTTTTTCATATAGCCCGCTGGCGACAGCCCCTAGATCTGCCCCTCCGTGACCTGCATCTAAATAAATTTTTTTCATATAACCTGTCTCCTCCTTATCCGTAGCATATGCACGAATAAGCGAAGATGTTTGTTATACAAAACTACTTTTATGTATAAAGCTTTTTGCTATCGCTCATTTAGAAGTCTTTACAACTGATTTACCATAGCTGGTAACATCAAAATATGTATTTGATCCATCGTCTTCATTGATCACAACATCTAAGTCATGAAAATAACGATGAAGTTCTTTTAACAGTGCTTGATCTTTCGTCTGCTCTAGCTGTCCAGCGAGCTTCTCCATATGCTGAAAGTCTTTCTTTAAAACAGAATCTTTTACTTCAATCGTGCCAATCGTATTTTTAATGGCTGTCGCTTCTTCTTGTACGGCAGGCCAGTCTGGGTGCTCAATGGCACTCCACCCCGTCAAATCATTTAGTACGTCATGATGTTCAGCTATAAAATCTTTTGCCTGCTGATCACTGCTTTCCAGCTTATCAACTTTTTGTTGATTCACTTCAATGGCACTTGCCTTTATACTTTGCTGTGATAAAAAAGGAATTTTTCCGTTTTGGTACAATATCCATCCTGTCGCTCCTCCCCCGACTAAAAGAACGGATAAAGATATCGAAATGATCATACGCTTTTTCTTACTTTTACGTCTTTTTTCCATTTTACTCCTTTCCGGGTATTCAAAACCCTTTAGGCCTTATGAACTGAAACGAATAACCTACAAAAAGAATTTTACCATATTTTTAATATTAAAAATATTAAAAAAGAGACTCCTTCGAGTCTCTTTGAATCCACTTCAATTAACTTTCACCTGTGTGTAGCGATTTTTAGGAACATTCAACTGCAAGTTACTTCTTAACGTACTCCCTTCATATTCTGTACGATACAGGCCTCTTTCTTGCAGTATCGGTACAACGTGTTCAACAAAGTCATCTAAGCCATGGGGAACGCTTGAATGAATAATAAAGCCGTCAGCTCCTTTTTCTTCAAACCACTGTTCCATCAAATTAGCGATATGCTCTGGCGTCCCAATAAATTGTGTTTTAGGTGTAGCAATTCGCAGCGCTGCTTCTCGCAGTGTCCACTTATATTTTTTAGCATTTTCTTTAATTTTGTCTGTTGTACTGCGGAAACTATTACTTCCTATATCTCCTAAGTCAGGAAATGCCTCATCTAATGGAAACTGTGAAAAATCAAAATGATCGAAGAAGCGTCCTAAGTAGTTTAGCGCATGTTCAATTGTCACCAATTGAGAAAGTTCTTCATATTTTCTTTCGGCTTCTTCGTTTGTACTACCAATTATAGGACCAATTCCCGGGAAAATTAAAAGTTCGTTTTCCTCTCGTCCTTGTGCCAAGGCTCTTGATTTTACATCTTGGTAAAAAGCTTTTGCTTCTTCTAAATTGTCTTGTCCCGTAAACACTGCGTCAGCCGTTTTCGCTGCTAGATCTTTGCCGCTTTCAGAAGAACCTGCTTGAAACACTACGGGCTGCCCCTGAACTGAGCGGCCAATGTTTAACGGGCCTTCTACAGAAAAAAATTCGCCTTTGTGATGCAATCGGTGCAGCTTTTTCTCCTCAAAAAATTGTCCGGTTTCTTTATTTCGAATAAAAGCATCATCTTCCCAAGAATCCCATAATCCCTTTGTTACTTCTAGAAACTCTTCAGCTATTCTATAGCGTTTGTCATGAGTGGGGTGCTCTTTTCCATAGTTAAGCGCAGATCCTTCTAATGGAGATGTGACAACATTCCATCCCGCTCGGCCGCTGCTAATATGATCAAGTGAAGCAAATTGTCTCGCCACCGTAAACGGTTCGCTATACGAAGTCGATAGAGTGCCGACTAAACCAATATGAGAAGTGACAGAAGCAAGTGCTGATAGAATAGTAAGAGGTTCAAAACGATTCAAAAAATGCGGAAGCGATTTTTCATTAATATATAACCCATCTGCAATGAACACTAAATCAAATTTTCCTTCTTCCGCTTTTTGAGCCTGCTGCTTGTAAAAATCGAAATTAACGCTGGCATCTGACAAAATTTCAGGGTGTCTCCACGCCCCCATATTTCCTCCGACTCCATGAATAATAGCCCCTAGCTTTAATTGTCTTTGATGTGTCATATTACCATTCTCCTTTTTCATATCCATTCATAAATTCTCGTAATTGATTAGTTAAACCGCCTGCTCCAAAGCGAAGGACTCCTTCTTTTTCTGTCTTTCTTTCATTTCCTTCTTGTGCAAATTGTAAAAAAGCGATAACGTGAACTCTTCTAGGGTGAATATTTTCAATTCCTTCGTCATAAAACCATTGATCAATTGTATTGTAAATCCCTTTATTGACTTTGAATTGACTGTGGCACCAATTAAAAAACTGGAGATCAGGCAGATTTAAATATCTCGCTTGCCCTAGCTTGGAAGCTGTAGCTTCACTAGATACATAGCCCATATGTTGAAATCTTTGCTTAGCTTGCAGCGTATCCGCTTTAATTTGATGCTTTAAAAACTCAATAGAAGGGAACTTTTTCTCTCCTCGCACCCGAAAGATTACGTCGCATTGAACTGTCTCTCCATAAATAACGTCATTAAAATCCAAAATATGAACCTCAAATGTTTTAGATAGTTCCGATCCAAATGTCGGCTTAACCCCTACATTCATAACTCCTCTATGTTCAAGTCCCCGCAGATGAACGAGGACACCATACACGCCATTTTTTAATTCCTCATGATGAGTATCTATATTAGCTGTTGGAAACCCTAAGTATCTTCCTTGCTGCCTTCCAGGTACAACCTGGCCTTTTATAATAAGTTTTTTGCTTGTTTTAGCTTTTAATGCTCCTCTATTCACTACGTTCACCCTTCTTCCCTTAAGTCTAGTAAAAAATAAAAGGTTCTTTGCACAATGTCACACATTGTGCAAAGAACCTCTAGTGATCTAGTCGGTCTGTTTAATTTGATGATTTTATCATATATTTATTATTCCTATGAGTCAAGTTGGTTTTTAATTAAAATATTAGATTGTTTTTTCATAAATATAAGAGTAAGGAGAATGCGTTGGGTTAATACGCTTGAAAAATTGCTTTGTTCGATCTTCTTTTGGGTTTAAAAATATGTCTTCAGGACGACCTTGTTCGACAATCTTTCCTCCGTCCATAAACACCACGTGATTAGAAACTTCACGGGCAAAACTCATTTCGTGCGTCACAATGATCATCGTAATTCCTTCTTGAGCAATTTTACGAATAACAGACAGTACTTCACCCACCAGTTCAGGGTCCAAAGCAGACGTCGGCTCATCAAATAAAATAACTTCAGGATTTAAAGCAAGCGCTCTAGCAATGCCCACTCGCTGCTGTTGACCTCCTGATAACTGACTTGGATAAGCATTTGCTTTTTCAGCAAGCCCAACTTTTTCAAGGACGTCTAAACTGCGTTGTTTCGCTTCTTCCTTTGGCAGCTTTTGAACAATAACTAGCCCCTCCATAATATTTTCAATAACGGTTTTGTGTTTGAACAAGTTGTATTGCTGAAAAACCATCGTTGTTTTTTGTCGAAGAGTTAAAATGTCTTTGCGATTTGGCTTTTGGCACTGAACCGTAAATTGATCAATCGAAACTTCTCCTTCATCTGCTTTTTCTAAGAAATTAATGCAGCGTAAAAACGTAGTCTTTCCAGAACCACTCGGTCCTAAAATGGTCACAACGTCGCCTTTTTTAACAAGTAAATCAATACCGTCCAATACTGTGTTATGACCAAATGTTTTTTTTATATTTGTTAGTGTAATCATACAACCCCTCCTCGATTATAAACAGTTAATTTACGTTCAAGCAGCGCTGTTATTCCTTCTATTAACATCGTCAGCATCCAATAAATAAGAGCAGCAGCAATATAGGCTTCTAAAAACTTGAGATTATTCGAAGCTACGATATTAGCAGCACCGTTTAGCTCTTTTTGCGATACGATGAATGCGATAGAAGACGTATGCAAAAAGCCGATGAAGATATTACATAAATTCGGTAAAGACAAAGCAAACGCCTGTGGAAAAACAATTCGTTTCATCGATTGAAAACGATTCATCCCAATAGCATACGCAGCCTCAATTTGTCCTTTTTCTACAGCTAACAAACCAGAGCGAATAATCTCTGACATATAAGCTCCCGCTGTAAAAGACAAAGCAATTAATACAAATACGACAATAGGAATGCTGTTTGCATTGAAGCCCCATCCATAGTAACTCGATAGTTTATTAATAAATAGCGGGAACCCTAGGTAAATAACCATAATATGAAGAATAGCAGGCGTTCCTCGGAAAAATGATACGTATACGTTGGCAATTGGCGTTATTATTTTTACTGAATTGATTCTCACAGCCGCAACGGCAATACCAATAAGCAACCCGCCTAGTAACGGACCGATGGTAATAAGGAGCGTTAAAGGTAATGCCTTTAAAATTTCTACAAATGCTGTCCATATAAACGGTACGTCAATAATCATGTTTACACCTCTTTTAGTAAGCTCGTTTTATACATGAACAGGCTGATCATGTTTTTGCAGCTTCTGTTCTGATTTCACAAAAAATTTCTCTAATATAATCGCCACAAAATAATAAATAATGGCAAGTGCGATATATACCTCCACTGCATGAGCCGTTGCAGCGATAATGGTATCTCCTCTTCCCATCATATCCATCACACCAATGGTAAAGGCTAAAGACGTATCTTTTAAGGACCCAATCACAAGATTTCCAAAGTTAGGAAAGGCTACAACGAGAGCTTGCGGCAGCACAATTCGAGTGAACGTTTGTTTTCCGGTCATTCCTATACTATAAGCTGCTTCAGTTTGCCCTTTATCTACACTATTAATGGCACCGCGCATCATTTCAGAAAAAGACGCCGCCGTGCTCAGTGAATACGTGATAATAACGAATACGAGCGGAGCCATTCTTGAAACGTCAATATGAATCAATTGTAAAAGGGCAGGTATCCCGTAAAAAACTAAAAATAATTGAATTAAAATAGGCGTTCCCCTCATAAAAGAAATATAAACTGCTGCTATTTGACTTAACACCGGTACTTTATAAATACGAGGCAGGGCAATAAACAATCCCAAAGTACTGCCAATCACAAGTGAAGCAATCAAAATCCAAATTGTAATATGCAAATAAGATAATAATTGAGGAATAGAGGTGAAAATCAGCTCTATATCAAATGCTTTTCCCATCTTTTTCTCTCCTTTTTTTCCCTCTACAGGTAGCGAAAGGACCCAAGTTCAAGGCTTGGGTCACAGTAAGTGCTTTAGTTATTTCCAGCTGCTTTTGTATAATCTTCTCCTAGCCATTTTTTACTTAATTTTGTCAATGTTCCGTCTTCTTTTATTTCTTTTAGCGCTTTATCAACATCTTTTTGTAAACCTGTTTCATTTTTTCGAAGCATAAAATATACTTTTGAATTTGAAATAGCAGGTCCTACAACTTTTTGCTCTGCGTCCGCTTGCTTATTGACAAAGTCAACTGCAAACGGCGTACTAATTGTAGCGTCCGCACGTCCTGTTTTTAGCTGCGTTTTTGTATCATCAGATCCTTGACCTGAATAAACGATATCAATTTTATTTCCATGTTCTTTGTTATACTTATCGATTAAGTTAGCAGAGTTACTCGTTGCTCCTACAATTACCTTTTTACCGCTCAAATCTTTGATTGATTTAATTGACGTATTTTTTTCATTTACAACTACATGTAGCGGAAAGATATTATAAGGTTCTTTATTAAAAAGGAACTTTTGTTTTCTTTCTTCATTCACTTCCATCTGATGGGCTACTAAATCAATTTTGTTGGATTCCAAGCTCAAAAGTAAATTAGAAAAATCCATGGTTTTGAATTCAAACTTATAGTTTGGAAGACGTTTGTCTATTTCTTTAACAAGCTCTACGTCATACCCCGTTAGATTTCCTTTATCGTCAAGAAAGCAAATGTTGGGAAATTGCGTACCCGTTCCTACAATAATTTTTTGCACTTTATCTTTGCTTGCGTTAGCTGCTGTTTCTTTATTGGGTGTTCCGCAAGCGGCTAATAATAAAAGAAGTGATAAAAAGATAGCTGTCAGCTGTAGTTTTTTCATGTGTTTGGTCCCTCACTATGTCTCAAAATAATTTATTGTTTTAACGAATGAATAAAATGGATGTTGCAGCTATTTAACGATTGGTGAATAGTCTTCAATCAACTTTTCTATTTGTTCATAATCTTTTTCAATAACTCCTTTAAACTGCCCCTTATCTCCAATTTCAACGACCGGTACATGACGAATACCGTATTTAATTTCAAGTAAATCTCGCAAATAATCTTTTCCTTCTACATCGATACTTTCATATTGATAGCCTTTTTCATGAAAATATGCTTTTAGTTCTTCGCAATGATGACAACCTTTTCGATTCCATAATAAAATTTTTACTGACATGGTTTCTCCTCTTTTCTTTTAAATTATTAATTAGCTTGTTGTAACTCCTTGTGTTTTTCTAACTCATATCTTTCGGGATGCAAGATCTTTCTTAAGAATACGCCTTTTCCTTCTTCTCCTTGATCGACTTCAAAAAAGCGTTCATACCCTTTTCTTTCATACATAGGAATCAACCATGGATGTCGATCAGAAGTAGCTAATGTAACAGCAGGAGCCCCCAGTTGATCTCGAATAACCGTTTCTTCAACCCACGTTAAGAGTTTAGAACCTACTCCTTTCTTTTTAACCAAAGGATCTACCGCAAACCACCATAAGAAAGGCCAGTTCGTTATTTCTTTATACGTTCTTGCTGTAATTGTAGCTACTATTTTTCCATTAATTTCTATAATGTAGCAGCGGCTGTTTTGAATGTTTTCTTTTACAAGTTGAATCGTTGCCGTCGCAGCAGGAAATTTAATTCCTAGCTTTCGAATCGGCTCGTATGCTCGAAGCGTTAAATTCAACAGTTCTTCAGCATCTTCTACGGTTGCTAATCGAAATAATTCACTCATTTTCTTCACCTCATTTTATAAATGTTTGAAGAGATAGATTCCCTTTGTAAATCAGCTCATCCACCGCTTCCTTTAAACGACTTTTGGCATTCATATTGTTGATGCCTGCAAAAGACACGTATTCATGCAGCAGAAAAAGACTGCTGAGCCAGTAAGGTCTACCTAAAAAAGACGCTAAAAGTTTTAAATCATACTTAGCTTTTAGTAAAGAATTCACATTTTCACCAATAAGAATTGGCAGAAGTATTTTTTTATACAATAAATCTTCCGGCAATATTTTTGTTAGCCGTTCAAAAGATTCTACGTATGTTTCATTTACTCCCGATAACAGAACGACAATACTTTTAGCTTGGTTCACTTTTGAAATGAATACCTTTACTTCTTTCTGAGCTTCCTCCGTTAAAGCGTGTACATCATGATACGAGATAGCTTCTGCGTGCACTCCTTTTGAGGTTAAGCAAGCTTCTAGCTCATCTTTCACTGAGGCTATTTGTTGATAATTATGGGAGCTTCCGTTATATAAAATACATACATCGCTCACTTTTTTCCCCTCCTTTTTACAGCAAAAAGGCTCCTGGAGTTTCCTCAGGAGCCTTTGGTAGACCAATCAGCTTTAACTGTTTCTTTGATAAAACCGGAGAATAAAGTGAAGTGTCTTTGAAACATACTCACTCAATTCTTATTTATCCAAGTTGTTTTATCGGCTTTTCTGTTTGATGATTCAACTATATAGCCTCAAAATGGCAAAGTCAACTTATTTTTCAAAAAATATTTTTCTTTCAAAAAACTCTTTTCATCTGGAAAATCCTTTGCTAAAATTAATCCCAATTATTCTTACCTTTTTTATCAACTTTAAGGAGTGTTTTCAGTGAAATTAAGTATTTTAGATCAAAGCCCACGTTATGAAGGTGAACGTGCTGAAGATGCATTTCAGCATACCATTCAATTAGCTCAGCTAGCAGAAGAACTTGGTTACCATCGTTTTTGGGTAGCGGAGCATCATGACTCTGAACATGTTGTAGGATCATCACCCGAAGTGTTAATTTCTCACCTGCTCGCTAAAACGCATCATATTCGTATTGGTTCAGGAGGTGTTATGCTTCAGCACTACAGCCCTTATAAAGTAGCAGAAAATTTTAACGTTTTAGCCTCATTATCTCCAAATCGCATCGATCTTGGAATCGGCAGAGCACCAGGAGGACTACCTCATTCTACTCAAGCCTTGCAACAAAACTCTCAGCCCACTAAGTCCTTAACAGACAAACTGATAGAACTTAAACAATACCTAAACGATACGCTGCCGGAAGATCACCCTCTTTACGGTTTAAAAGCCTATCCAAGGCCCCAAAAAGCAGCAGATATGTTTTTACTGGGAGCAAGTGCTTCAAGCGCAGAGCTTGCGGCATCTCTAAACCTTCCTTATGTATTTGCTCAATTCATTAATGGTGATCAAAAAGTACTGGAAGAAGCGATTTCTGTCTATAATCAGCACGTTTCATCCCATGCACGCTCGCTTGTCGTTGCGCTTTCCGTCATCGTAGCGGATACCGTAGAAGAAGCAAAAGCATTAGCATCCAGCACAAAAATATTTAAAGTACATTTACAAAATGGGAAGTCCGCTACATTAGGCTCCAAAGAAAAAGCAGAAGAATTTGGTCAGCAGTCCAAAGAAAGCTATCGAATTGAAGAAAAAGAAGCAAACGTCATATACGGTACAAAAGAAACCGTTCGTCAAAAGCTCCAAGCGTTGAAACGGGAATTTTCTATTGATGAATTTATCATACTTACTGCTATTCAAAATTTCGAACAAAAAAAGCGATCTTACACGCTCTTAAAAGAAGCATTCAATGAAGGAGATGTGCAGAAAACTAATCACACTCTAGCTGCTTACTAATTCAGAAGCTCAGACAAAAGTATTTTAGTAGAAGTAAAAAACGCACTAATAATCAAAATTACCGATTATTAGTGCGTTTTTTTTATTGATAAGAAGAACGTACCTTTCATGTGTTTAGTTGCTTCTGGCTGGTGATTGGAGGGCAAAGCGAAGTCTTGCACGGAAATCACCAGCGGTGTAACAAGTCATCCATACTAGATCATTTATCCCATTTGTTCGTCTGTAGATTCGAGTGATTTAGTTATGCCTCAATTTCTTTGTTTTATCTACTTCCGAGGAGTTCAAACAAAGTATACACATACCTCTCATTTTTTCAAAAAATCATTAAATTGAATCAAACGTTTTTTTATAGTACCATATGAAGATATGAGTCTAGTAGAAGAAGGGAATTTAAAAATATGCCTTACAAAATGATTGTTTTAGATTTGGATGATACACTGTTATGCGATGATCACACTATTTCTCCGCGCACAAAAGAAGCATTAATGAAGGCGCAAGAATCGGGAGTGAAAGTTGTACTTGCTTCCGGACGACCAACTTACGGAATGGTTCACATTGCGAAAGAGCTAGAATTAGAAAAGTACGGAAGCTTTATTTTATCGTTTAATGGGGCAAAAATCATTAATTGCCTAACAAATGAAGAGCTATTTAGCAGCACATTATCGCCGAGAACCGTTGCACGTCTCGACGATATTAGCCGCGAAGAAGGCGTTTTAATTCATACGTACGTGGGAAATGAAATTATAACCGAAGTAGAAAATAAATTTACGGATATTGAAAGTGACATTACAGGTCTGCCGATCCGTGTTGTTTCATCTTTTACTGATGCCGTTACAGAACCTGTTGTAAAAGTACTCATGCTTGCAGAACCGGAAATGCTGGTTCACGTTGAAAAGAAACTTCAAAAGCAGCTTCAAGGAGAGCTAAGCGTAATGCGCTCTAAACCATACTTCCTTGAATTTACAGAAGAAGGCGTCACAAAAGGGACAAGTCTCCACTTATTAATTCAACAGCTTGGCATTACACGCGATGAAGTGATTGCCATTGGCGACAGTTATAATGATCTTGCCATGATTGAATTTGCTGGCCTTGGCGTAGCAATGGGAAATGCTCCTGAAGATATTAAAGAAAAAGCCAACCACGTAACAGATACAAACATGAATGACGGTGTGGCAAAAGTTGTGGAAGAATTTATCTTAAAACCTGTTAGCATTTCATAAGACAAAAAAGCAGCTCGTACGAACCGAGCTGCTTTTTTGTTTTGATTTTATACTCCTAACAGTTTCATAAGAAGCGTCGCTAAAATAACAGTGGAAGCGCCTCCAAGTCTTGTTGCTACTTGAGCAAATGGCATAAGTGACATACGGTTGGAAGCTGATAAAATCGCTACGTCTCCCGTACCTCCTAAACCGCTGTGACAGCCGGTTACAATAGCAGCATCTACAGGGTGCATTTTCATCATTTTACCTACAAAATAACCCGTTGCTACCATAGCAATAACAACTGCAGCACATACGACTACATAACCTGGTGTAACAATTTTCACTACATCTTCAAGAGGAATATACAAAATTCCTAGCCCTACCATTAACGGCCATGTTAAGCTCGTAGAAATGAATTTGTACATATGATAAGCACCTTGCTCCATTTTAGCAGGCATTACTTGTAAACATTTGACTAGCGTTGCCGCTACGATCATTAAAACTGGACCTGGAATTCCTAAAAACTTATGTGCTAAGCCTCCGAAAATAAAGAAACTACATGCAATTAAAAGACCTGCGCCCATTAACGAAAAATCTACTGGTTTCTTGATATTTGTATCTTCTGAGATGCCATCTCCGCCTTTTGTCTTCACAAGAACTCCATTACCTGTTAATTCTGGCTTTTTCTCTCCTAGACGTTTCATTAAGCCAGCACATACGATAGCAACGATGTTTCCGATAACAGCAGCTGGAATCATTTGCGACACAAAAGATTCTGCTGAACTACCTAAAATTTGAGAATAAGCAAGTGAAAGCGGTAAAATACCTTCACCAATCCCTCCTCCAATAATTGGTACAACAATATAGAAAAATGTATGTTTTGCTCCGTAGCCAAATAACATCCCAACAGCTACGCCTGCAGCTACAGCAGCTAGCGTACCTAATACAAGCGGTACGAACATACGTGTAAAGCCTTGAATTAAAACTTTGCGGTTCATACCAAGAATACTTCCGGCTACTAAACAAGAAATATAAAGATATAAAAAGTTTGATGTCTTCATCAAAGTTGTTACCGCTTCCATAGATGCGGGATTTAAAACATTATAAAAAACTAATACGGAAGGTACAAGCAGTGATAAAATAGCTGGTCCGCCAATATCTTTTAAAATCGGAATTTTTAATCCTAAATCACCAAGCAGCATTCCCATTACCATAATAATCGCAAATCCGCCAATCATATCTGGAGGAAGCTCGTTGTAAACGGCCGCACCATATACAATTAATGCAAGTAAAACGTATAGCGGCAGAGGAATAACTCCTACTTTAATATTGTTGATTCGGTTCCAAAAACCCTTATTTTCAGGCTGTGAATCTTGAGTAAACGTTTCCAATTTACGTGCTGTATTCATCTCATAACCCCCTGTGGTTCTAATATAGAGAATCATACACAAATTCCAAAAAACTATATACGTTATGTAACTTAAGAATTCTTTTTGTAACTAAAAAAAGCACAGCTTCTTTTTTCAGAAGCTGTGCTTTTTCTATCTAAAAATTAAGCATTTACTGTTTCTAAAGCTTTAATTTCTTTGTATGTTGGTTCCCACATTGCTGCTTTTACTGCCGCTTTAACATCTGTTGGAACTTCTTTTGCAACGCCATCTTTAATTGCTGCGTTAGCAACTGCTAAAGCAACGTTATATGATACTTCACGTAATTCTTCTACGCGCGGTAGTAATGAAGCACCTGGTTTGCTGCTGTCTACCATCTCAGCTACAGCGTGTGCACATGCTGCGAACATACTGTCTGTAATAACTTCTGCTTTTACCACGATTGATCCAAGACCAAGACCTGGGAAAACAAAAGCATTATTAGATTGACCAATTTCATATTCTACACCATCGTATTTAACTGGTTCAAATGGACTGCCAGTTGCTACAAGTGCTTTTCCTTCTGTCCAATTTAATAAGTTTTCAGGAGTAGCTTCCGCAAGCGGAGTTGGATTTGACATCGGTAAAATAGCTGGGCGTTCTACATGCTTCGCCATTTCTTTTACGATTTCTTCTGAGAATGCGCCTGCTACACCAGACGTACCAATTAAGATTGTTGGCTTAATTTGTCTGACAACTTCCAAAAGAGAAATTTTGTCTTCTTCACGGTTCCAGTCCTTCACTTCTTCTGCTTTTCGTGCATAAGGCGTTTGGAAACCTAATAAGTCGTCCATGTCATCTGTTAAAAGGCCTCGGAAATCAACTGCCCAGAAGTTTTTGTATGCTTCTTCTTCTGTAATACCGTCTAATACCATTGCGTCACGAACTTGGTCTGCAATACCGATACCTGCTGTACCCGGTCCAAAGATTAAAACGCGGTGGTCACGAAGTGGCATTTTAGACACTTGAACTGCTGAGAAAATAGCGGCAAGCGTTACAGCACCTGTTCCTTGGATATCATCATTAAACGTTAGAATTTCTTTTCCATACTTGTTAATAATGTTACGAGCATTTACATTACCGAAATCTTCCCAGTGTAACAGTGCATTAGGGAATATTTCAAGAGATTTTGAAATGAATTGATCTACGAAATGATCATAGCGCTCACCGCGGATACGTTCGTGACGGTTTCCGATATATAAAGGATCATTTAATAATTTTTCGTTGTTTGTTCCTACATCAAGAACAACTGGAAGTACTCTGCTTGGGTCGATTCCTGCTGCAGCTGTGTATACGGCTAATTTACCGATAGCAATATTAATACCGCCAACGCCCCAGTCGCCAATTCCTAAAATACTTTCTGAATCTGTAATAACCATTAAATCAATGTCTTCACTATTTGCATCGATATTTTTAAGAGCTTCTTCAATGCCCTCTACATTATCGATTGATAAGTATACGCCACCCGGACGGCGATATTCGTGGCTGTACTCTTGGATTGCTTGTCCAACTGTTGGTGTATAAACAACAGGAAGCATTTCTTTTAAGTGATCTTGCAATAAACGATAAAATAATACAGCATTACGGTTTTGTAAATCGTTTAAATATACATTCTTACCAAGGTTATCTGGCTGAGCTAAAAATTGCTCATATGCACGTTTTGCTTGCTCATCTAAAGTTAAAGTCATTGGAGGAAGTAAACCTTCTAATCCTAACGTTTTGCGCTCTTCTTTTGTAAAAGCTACCCCTTTGTTTAACATTGGAGCTCCTAAAATTTCTTTCCCGCGTAAAGTCGTTTCGATTGTTTCATTATCTGCAAAAAATACGTTGCGCATACGACTATCTTCCTTTCTGTAGACTTGTATGACAAGCATACAAGTTGGTTAGATTTAAGTAATTAACATCTTATATGGATATTACATATTATTCAAATGTCCGTTAACTTTTTATGAATAGCATGCTAATTCATTTGACAATAGTATATTTTATGCCTATCTATTTCTGCTGTCAACTATTTTAGTAGAGCAATTTTTTAGTTATAAAGAGGTAGAAATTTCTGAATTTAATATCTTTTATTAATTTTCTTTTTATATAGGTATTAAGAACCTTATTTACAATGGTTATTTCTTTTTGAGAGTTAAAACAGTTCTTTAATATGGGAAAAATGTTTAATTATAAAAAATTTATTTTAAAATAATTTCAGTTTACCTTTAAAAGAATAATTTTTATTTTTTTGTCTATGCTGATTAGTAAATTACTATGAATATTCTTTCTCTTCTCTTTATACATATAAACTACATAGTTCTTTTTTATAATAATGGAGGTTATTGCATGCTAAAACCAGATACAGCTATTATTTTTGGATTTCTTATCGAAGAGGCGTCCAGTCGATTAGACGATCAAGAAATTAAAGAAATTGCGGCTAAAGAGCTAGAAAATGGAGAATTGGTTTTTGAAGAAGCGAGTTATTTTTATAAACGCTTTTTTATTCCGGCTTCCTCTGAATTAAGACAAGCTCTTCGCCGAGAGGTCTTATCACTTCATTTAACATTAAATCAAATCAAAAATGCGCATGGCAACGGATCCATGTCTAAGATTGCTCATATGCATCAAATTATTGCAGAAACTGAAAAATCAACAAACAAACTGAACAGACTTTTAAATCTTGCGTTTTACGAAGGTGAAGACGATCAGACATACGCCTCCTTCATGAATATCTTTTCAAATAAATCATAAAAAAACCGCCCTTAAGGACGGTTTTTTTATTGAACACCTTTCATTAAACGCTGAATTTTTGGCGAAATCATTAGTACAATTACACCTAAAATGACCGAAACTCCGCCCAATGCAGCGAAATAAACAACTTGCGAAATGTTTTCATAATATTGAACAAGCTGAGCATTGATTGCCTGCGCCGCTGCGCTTGTTAGGAACCATAAACTCATTGTCTGAGCAGAAAACGCTGCAGGTGCTAGTTTTGTTGTAGTTGATAGCCCTACTGGTGATAAACAAAGCTCTCCAACTACAACTAAGAAGAAGCTTAGCACTAGCCATAGCGGGCTCGCTAACGTTTCATTTCCATGAATGCTAGCCGGGATAACCATAACAAGGAAAGAAAGCCCTGCAAATAAAAGTCCTAATGAAAACTTCTTTGGTGTAGAAGGTTGTCTGTTTCCCAATTTTACCCAGATCGCTGCAAAAACTGGCGCAAATATAATAATGAATAGCGGATTTAAAGATTGGAACCAGCCAACTGGAATTTTAAAACCACCATACGTTAGCTGCGTATGATCTTTTGCATACGTTGCTAAAATTGTTGACCCCTGCTCTTGAATCGCCCAGAACATTACTCCAGAGACAAAAAGAGGAATGTACGCTAATACGCGTGAACGCTCATCAGCTGTTGTCTTGGGGCTCTTATACATAACAACAAAGTAAATAATAGGAATAACTATCGCTAAAATACTTACAAATAAAATAACACCTTCAACAGTTAAAATACCCGCTAAAGAAGTCAGTACAATAAAGATTGCCAGTACAACTACAACAAGTGCAATGGTACCAAAAACTTTTTTGCGTTCTTCTGGTTTTAAAGGGTTTGGAACTTGTCTACCTGCACGACCTAGGTTTTTGCCTCGTGTAGCCATAAATACGATTAGACCTAAAAGCATTCCTACTGCCGCGATTCCAAAACCTAAATGGTAGTTATACTTTTCACCTACTGTTGAAACAACTAGCGGCGCAATAAATGCTCCAGCATTTACACCCATATAGAAGATACTAAACCCAGCATCTCGACGGTTATCAGTCGGGCTATACATATCGCCCACAACGCTTGAAACGTTTGGTTTTAATAAACCTGTTCCGATGATAATCAAGAACATTGAAATAAACAGCGCTGTTACACCTGCTGGCAACGCAAGCACTAGATGTCCGAGCATAATAAATATACCGCCGTAAAACACCGTATTAGACGTACCTAAAATGCGGTCTGCAATCCAACCGCCAATAATTCCAGACATATAAACAAGGGAACCATAAATAGAAAAGATCGCTAAAGCGGTTCCTTGTTCCATTCCTAATCCACCGTTTGCAATTGTATCGTACATGTACAATACAAGTAGCGCACGCATTCCATAGTATGAAAAACGCTCCCAGAATTCTGTAAAGAACAAGGTAAATAAACCTTTAGGATGTCCGAAGAATCCTTTTTGAGGAACTGTTTCATACACTTTTTCTCTCTCTACCGACATATTCCTTAACCTCTCTTTCAACCGTAAACCATCATAGACAAAACTGTCAAAAAATTATGATGATATAAAAAAATAGAAACAAGAAAATTTTATTCTTATAAAATGATTCTGTCAATATCAGAATTTTACAATGAGTGCATAATATACGGTTTTTCGTTATAAAATTGCACCTATAAAAAGCTTTAAATCAAGATTTCTTTTCTTGAAATATCTTTTTGAAAAATTTTTTATACAAAACCCTTGATTACAAAGCATCTGATTATCTACTTTTCATACAACCAGATAATATTTTTCTTTTTGGGAAATTTTTCTTTATATTTAAAAAGAAGCTTTATTCTTTTTAAATTATGCTTCCCTCAATCAAAAATATACTTTTTTAAAATAATAAAACCTTCTTTAAAAATGTCTCTTTTGTTATAGTAGATACTCTTTTTTCACCTATGTAATACTTTTAATATAAGTCATCCTCATTTTTTTATGTAAAAAAAGAGATAAAAGGTTTATTTTTCATCTCTTTTTTACTGTGCCTACAATTTTACGTATTCACCATTTACCATTTGTCCTTTGTGAAGAGGAAACACACCTTCTTCTTTAGTGTATACAATCGTTCCTCTATTAATGGTAGTTAAAATAACGCTATTAAATACCGTTCCTTCATATATACTGTGCTTATGTTTGAAAACCATTCCTTCTTTTGTCACTTTTTCAGTTTGATCCAGATCAACGATAACCAAATCCGCATCGGATCCGAGCAAAATGCTTCCTTTTTTAGGATATAAGCCGAATCGTTTAGCTGGATTGGTTGATACAAGCTTTGAAATGTGAGAAAGAGAAATCCCTCTAGTGATCGCTCCTTCACTAATCATTGCTTGCAAAGAGTACTGACCGCCTGATATTCCACCCCACACTTTAAATAAATCATTCTGATGAGCTGTTTTTAACTCAATCGGGCAAGGAGAATGATCCGAAGAAATCATATCTACTTCCTCTGATTGAATACAAGCCCATAATTTTTCTTTTTGACTCCTGCTGCGAAGAGGAGGTGCACACTTAGCCGTTACGCCAATTTCTTCAAAGTCTTCCTCTGTAAAAAGTAAATAATGCGGACAAGTTTCCAGCGTAACGTTCATTCCATTCTTCTTTGCTTCCGTAATAAGCTGCACTGCTTCATAGCTACTAATGTGTACAAAGTGAAGCGGACATCCCGTTTCTTCACCGTACTCAAGTGCTTGCTTTACTGCGTTTACTTCTGCTACAACCGGTCGCGTTTCTAAATAATCTTTAATAGCCGTTTGTTTTTGCTTCTGTTTAGCCTGTTCAAGCTGTTGTATTAAGTCATTTCTTTCAGCATGCAGGGCAAGCACTTTATTTAGTTTTGCAATCTCTTTCATTCCTTCGTATAATGTGAGGTCATCTGAAAAATCAAATTCAGAACCGGCTTCTGACATAAATGCTTTAAAACCTATTACACCCGAATGAGCCATTTTGGCTAATTCTTCTTTATTACCAGGAACCAACCCTCCCCATAAACCGTAGTCCACTACCGACTTTTGATCAGCCAGCTTTTTCTTTTCCCGCAGCGCTGCTTCTGTTACGGTCGGAGGGACGCCGTTTAAAGGCATATCAAAGTATGTAGTGCAGCCTCCTGCGGCCATAGATGCTGAACCGTAGTCAAACCCTTCCCAATGATCTCGGCTCGGTTCATCAAAATGCACATGAATATCAATCATTCCAGGCAGAACATATTTGCCTTTAGCATCTACGTATTTTTTTGCTGGTATGCTAACACCTTGCGCTATTTCTGCAATCTTTCCTTTTTTAATACCTATGTCCGCTTTTACTATTTCGTCTTCTAATACGACCGAACCATCCCGAATAATTAAATCGTACATGTTATCAAACTCCCCTTTATTTAACTACTCCATCTTCTTATTAAACGAAGCAGTCTGCTATTGTTCTATCATGCATTGTTTCCTTTAAAAAGTCTTTATCCTTGTAAAGAAACCTGACACATAGACTGGTTATTACGCTAGTAAATATAACTGAATTATCTGATTTTTACACTCGCCATTTTGTCTAAAGTTTTCTTTTTCATTTGGTCACTTTCACTAACTAAAAAGAGATTGAGACATAACTAAATCAATGGACGAACAAATTGGATAAAGGAGCTAGTATAGATTCTTTTGACCTTGCTGTTGATTTCCGTGCGAGCCTTTCCTTTCTGCTGGGTCTCACCTATTTCGCTTTTCCCGCAGAAGTCTTCTCCTTACCCACCAATCAACAGCTAGAAGCAACTACATACGTGAAATCCTAACCATAAAAAATCCGAACGAGTTTGATTTCTCATCAAGAATCAAACTTGTTCGGATTTCCCTTCGACTAAAACCCTTTTGTCACAGCCTCTTTTAACTCTTTTTCACTTTTTGTGACATGGGCAATCTTACTGTAAATGTACTGCCTTTTTCCTGTTCACTTTCTACATCAATTTTTCCTTTATGTGTTTCTACGATCCATTTAGCGATTGCTAGGCCTAGTCCATGACCTCCCATTTGACGGGAACGCGATTTGTCAGCACGATAAAAGCGGTCAAAAATCCGATCCTTTTCATCTGGATGGATCCCAACGCCCGTATCACGTACTTTTAATATACATTCACTCCCATGCTGAACCACTTGAATGTTTACACTTCCATGAGGAGTCGTATATTTAATCGCATTATCTAACAAAATGTAAATCAGCTGAGTTAGACGCTCTTGATCTCCAGTTACCACTAATTTTTCCGGCGTATCCAGCTGCAAATCAATATGTTTGGAAATCGCTAGAGTTTCAACAGATTCCATTACCTTTTGTACCGCATCTGTAATATCAAAGGGCATCATTGCTTTTTCTACTTTATTAGAGTCTGAGCGTGCAAGCGTAAGCAAATCACTGACGAGACTCGTCATGCGCTTCACTTCAGCTTTCATATTATTGATTAATTTTTTAGAAAAAGGATCTTCTGTTACTTCCTCCTGCATTTCTAAAGCATTGATAGAAGAAAGCATAACGCTAAGCGGCGTTCTTAACTCGTGGGATGCATCAGCCACAAACTCTTTTTGCTTTTGAAAAGCTGTTTCAATTGGGACCATAGCCCGTTTTGACATTAAGCGGCTGATATAAATGGCTACTCCTACAAACAGTACGGTAAGGCTTAACATAATAATAAGGAGCCATTTTAACAGCTGATAAAGAAATGAAACGTCTTTTCCAATATAAAGCATCCCTAAAAATTGACCTTTATAAAAAATAGGTTCACCCGCCATCATCAAATCAATATCTATTTTGCCTTCCCCGTTTTGCCCTTTTACTCCTTCAATGTGTTCGAAACTAGGACGCGGGGCTTTTATTCGTTCTTTCCTCACTTCATTTTCAATAGGGATCCACCCATCAATTAAATCTAGTAAGTTAGAGCGAAGCCGCTCGCTCGCTTCGTTTCCCATAATAAGGTCCCCTTCAGGGCTGATTACATAATAAAAAAACTGATCTTCACCGGCTACGACAATGTTTTTGTACTCTTCTTTTGACTGCTGATTCGAGCTGTTTATCGCTTGTTTAATTAAGATGCTTTGGACAATTCGAGACTCTTGCTTTAGCATGCTATTTAAGTTTTGCTGCTGACTGTTGGATACAACCACATACACCAATGCATAAACAATAAACACGAATAATAGCAGAAACAGCATCAGTAATGCGCTATATCGGAATGTTAAACGATTTTGCGTCTGGCTGAATAAATCTTGCTTTACTTTTTGTTTTACTTTCTGTTTAGCTCTTGTAAGGAGTTTAGCTTTCAATTTTGTAGCCTACTCCGCGAATGCTTTGAATAAGATCCTGTTTGTTGAATTTCTCTAGTTTTTTCCGCAAAAGTTTAACCGTCGCATCAATCGTTTTAATAGAAACATCTGATTCATATCCCCATACCCGGTCTAAAATAATATCTCGAGAAAGAACTTGTCCTTTGTTTTTCACTAAAAAATCTAGCAGTTGAAATTCACGAGGACTTAATTGAATAAACTCCTCGTCAAACTGCACGGTTTGACTTGCTCTTTTTAATAACATGCTGGCAATCTCTACTTCTTCTTCTAAAATTGGTGCATAATTACGACGAGACAAAGCGCGAAGCCTTGCAAGCAGCTCGTCAATTTCAAATGGCTTAATAACGTAATCATCCGCTCCCGCATCTAAGCCTTGTATACGATCTTGAACCGCATCTTTTGCTGTTAACATAAGAATAGCTCCCGCGTATCCTTCTTTTCTTAGACGTTTACATACATCAATTCCGTCTCCGTTTGGCATCATCCAGTCAAGAATCAACACATCATAATGCGCTTCAGATGCATAATCATATGCATCATTCCCTTCCGTCACCCATTCGACGTTATAGCCTCCTTTTTTCTTTAGCATATAACTAACTAATTCACCTAGCTGCAAATCATCTTCTGCTAGCAATACGTTCATTCCGCGTAACTCCTTCCTTCATCCGATACATGTCGCTGCATCCTTTTGTTTACTTTATTATACAAAAAGAATCAGCAGAAACAAGCTGCCTCTACTGATCTCTTCTTATTTTACTTTTTCCTATCTGTATTTAGTAAGGGAGCAAACTTCCGTCTACTAGTTTGCATCTTTTGTACTCTTTATGAATGCCTAACGATTTGATTTGAATATGAAGGATTTGATCCATTAACAGTTTCTGTCACCTTTACAACACGCCGGCATATTTCAGCTCGTACACCTCTGTGCTTCAATTGTTCGACGATTTTTTCTAATTTACTATAAGACGCTGTTTGTTTCATATCCATCCCCTCATTTCGTTAAGGTATTATTTATGAATCAAGTTTGTTTGTAATATCATACTTTTTCTTTAGCTTTTGTAACCATGTTGGATACTCTGTTTGGTATTTTTGATCAAGCAGCGTTTGCTTGATTTTTGCTTTGCTATTTTCATATGTTGCTTTTTGCGCTTCTTTTTTGCCTGTTACTTTAATAATGTGATAACCGTATTCTGTTTTAACAGGATCACTTACTTCATTTACCTTCATTGAAAATGCTTTGTTGGCAAATGCTTCGACCATATCGCCTTTTTTGAAGTATCCAAGGTTTCCGCCATCTGATTTAGAAGCTGTATCTGTTGAATATTCTTTTGCTAGCTTAGCAAAATCTTCTCCTTTATCAAGCTTTGCCTTTACTTCTTTTGCTGTTTTTTCGTCTGCTACTAAGATGTGGCTAGCTTTCACTTGTGCTTCTGTAGCTAGTGAATCTTTATTTTGATTAAAGTACGATTTCATTTCACTATCTTTAATACTAATAGTCGACTCGACCATTTTTTTTGCTTCAATATTCGTCTTTAAATCTTTTTTCAGCTCTGACAATTTTACACCGCTAGATGCTAATGCTTGATTTAGTGCATCTTCTCCCCCATACTGACTTTTAAGGTTTTCTAATTCAGCATTAATTTCTTTATCGGTTACTTTAATATTTTGTTTAGCTGCTTCTTTTGAAATGACTTTTTGTTCAATTAGTGAATCAAGGACGCTTGATCCTCCTTGAGCAAGAAGAGCATCGTACAGCTGATCTTTTGTGATTTTTTCATCACCAACGGTAGCAACCACCTTTGATTTATTCATTGCTACGGCACCAATAGCTACTGCAGCAATAATCACAACGGCTGCAATAATCATAATTATTTTGTTTTTAGACATCGTTAAACTCCTTTTCCATTTCTCATTACTTACCTAAACTTAAACTTTTGCGCCTTGGTAACGGTTTAAGCTCAATTAAAGGTCTTGCAATAGTAGATACGTATTTACTCGACAACAACCACGCCACTCCACAAGCTCCAATTAGAAGAATACTGTATCCTTGTACACTTTCTATCCAATCTCCAAAAGAAGATAGGCGGATATATTTAATCAGAAACCCATGTAGCAGATATACATAAAAGGTTTGAGCACCTCGAGATGTAAAAGACATCGTTTGTGTAGGGATCAAAGCTAGAAAGGAAATCGTCATTGCTAAGCTGATGCTATAAAATAGCATACGAATGGTCATTCCCTCTAATTGATTTACACCTAAAGAGGCATAAGATTTTGAACCAAATAACCACTCTTTCTCAAAGTCCGGTGCTATATACTGGATCCATAGAGCAATAATCAGCAAAGTGCCTCCAGCTACTTTTTTGCAAGAAACAGACGTCAACTTTTTAAAATGTTCTTTTTTCATATAAAATCCTGCTAAGAAGAAGGGAAAGAACACAAAGGTTCTAGAAAGGCTTAACGTTGTTTCCAGCGGTTCACATAAGCCAATCATAATTCCTAAAACTGCCGCAACGGCTAATGGATATTTGATTTTTGTAAAAATGAACAACATGGCGTTCCAACAAAATAAACTCAATAAAAACCATAGCGACCAAGCCGGCTGAAACACTGAAACTTCGAATGTGGATTCATCATACAGTTTATAGTCGTATACCGCATAGATAAGCTGAAAAATAATATAAGGAAGTAATACTTTCTTCGCCACCTTCCACATATATCCTTTTTTTCGATATCCCTTTGCAAAATAGCCGCTTATTAAAATAAACGCTGGCATATGAAAGGTGTAAATAAATATGTAGAGCGTTCGTAGCCACTGTTTATCATTGATGAAGGGAGTTAACAAATGGCCAAACACTACTAATACAATTAAGATAAATTTTACGTTATCAAAATACGCATCCCGCTTAGCCATTTGATCTCCTCCTTTCTTTCGCGTTCTACGGATCTGTACGACGTGCTGCTGCGAATATCTTTTCTTTACATTCCTTACTATACATAGTGAAAATGAAAAAACAGTGAAAACCTTGCTTACTTCTATTTTTAAACAAGGCGCGGCTAAATAAGTTTGACAAATGGCTCCTCTTTCTCTACTATATAGATACGCACCCTATCCAATTCAATTTCGCTTGTTGCGGGACACTTAACCAGTACGGATGGATAGGGTGTTTTTGTATGCAAAAAAAGCAGAAGACCTAGGTCTTCTGCTTTTTATTTTGCTATAGGCTGACTTTCGTTTTTTCTATTTCCTTTTTTATTTTTCAAATAATAAAACAAGTAACAAAAAAGGACAAAGGGGATACCGCAGTATAATGCGATACGCTGACTCTCATCAAAAGCCAGTCCTACACAAGCAGCAAAGCATAAAACAAACGCTAAAATAGGTACAATAGGATATAAAGGAGCTTTGTAAACAAGCTTCGATACATCATTCCCTTCTTTAATATAGCGTCTTCTGAACATAAAGTGAGAAGCCGCAATAGCCATCCATACAGCTACAACCGCAAATCCAGAAATAGAAACTAATACTAAGTAAACAGTTGTTGGTGCAACTACGCTTGACAGCAAGGACAGGCATGCCACTCCCATGCTGATAAGCAACGAATTAAATGGAACTCCTTTAGACGTTACTTTCCCTAACCAAGTGCTGACCATTTTTTGATCAGATAATGACCATAGCATTCTCGAACATGCGTATAGTCCTGCATTAGCGTTTGATAATAAAGCTGTTAAAATAACCAAGTTCATGATATCTGCTGCGTAAGGAATACCTATTTGATCGAATACCGTCACAAAAGGACTTTCTAATACTCCTGCTTGTTTCCATGAAATCAACCCAGATAGTACAAACATGGCGCCAATAAAAAAGAAGAACGTACGCCAAATGATATTTTTAATTGCGCGAGGTATGTTCTTTTCCGGATCCTCTGTTTCCCCCGCTGTAATACCAATTAATTCTGTTCCCGAAAAAGCAAAGCTAACAGAAACCATCGTAATTAATACAGGCATAAGTCCATTTGGAAATAAACCGCCCTCTCCTGTAAAATGAGAAAGCATCGGCGCTTTTTCATGACCGCTAAGAGGAATGAATCCAAACATCGCTGCTGCGCCTAAAATAATAAATACAATAATCGTTAATACTTTAATACTTGAGAACCAAAATTCTGTTTCGCCGAAAAAACGTACAGATGTTGCATTTAAACCAAATAATAAAAGAGCAAACAGCGCGCTCCATATCCAAACCGAAACGTCAGGAAACCATCTTTGCATAAGCAATCCAGACGCTGTAAACTCTGACCCGACAGATACTACCCAAGTCAGCCAGTAAAGCCAGCCAACCGCAAAACCAGTTCCCGGCCCGATAAACTTTGTAGCGTATACTTGAAATGATCCTGACACAGGCATTGCTACGCTTAGTTCCCCTAGACATATCATGACTAAATACATAATTAATCCACCGATTAAATAAGCAAGGAGTGTTCCTCCAGGACCTGCTGCATTAATTGTGTAGCCTGAATTAAGAAACAACCCCGTACCGATAACACCGCCAAGAGAAATCATAAATAAATGACGGCTTTTCATTTTTCTTTGTAACTGATTCATAGATGTTGTATTCTCACCCATTATGTACCTCCTTTTTTATAGTAAACCCATCCAAAAACTTGGTTTTTTTACATATTCTCTATAGTCTTTTCTCTGCAGGAGTAGGCTCTATTTCTTCGATATGTACGAATTTTGTATATTGTATACAATATACACTTCTTAAATCTTTTTACGATTATATCATTTTTCAGATTTTTTACAACAATGAATAGTAAAAAATATTTCAATAATTCTATTTTTTATATTCTAACTAAGATTAAATGAAGTGATATGATATGATTACTTTTACACCTGTACGTTCTTTCACGCTATTTTTATACTTTTTCATCACCATAACATGAAGAGAAAGAACGGCTGATGCGATATTTATTTTGGGGGGAAACAATGAACAAGGGGCCTATGATTTATCATTCATTAAAAGATCATGTATATAACTACATAGCAAGTCAAATTCAAGACGGTACACTGCTGCCTAACGACAAAATAAATGAAGCCAGTATTTGTTCTCAGCTGAATGTCAGCCGAACGCCTGTGAGAGAAGCGCTTATTAAATTGGCTTCAGACAACCTATTAGAATACAGACCGCGCAGAGGGTTTACTGTAAAGGAAATTGATACACCAAAAAAACTAGAAGTATTTGAAATCGTCGGTGCTTTAGATGGTCTTGCAGCTGCCCTGTCGATTGATCACTTAACTGAAGAAGATTTTACGAAGATGGATGAGCTTATTAAAAAAATCGATGTTTCAATTGAATTAGAAAATTATCAGGATTATCAAAAATATCAAACGTATTTTCATCGAGTATATTTGAACCGATGCGGTAATGTGACCTTAAAAGAACAGCTTATATCTTTACAAGACGGATTCATCAGACAAACGTACTTTAGCAATGACAATAAAGAGCTATACGCCATTTTACATGTGATGAATGAACATCACCGCCATATTCTGAAACTTCTGAAGCAGAAAAAAAAGGCGGATGTTCAGCTTTACCTTCAAAATGTCCACTGGAAAATCGAATATCCAGAAATGATTTGATCAAAAAGAGATTAAGACATAACTAAATCAATCCAATCAACAGCTAGAAGCAACGAAATACATGAAACCTGCGTTTATCATACCAATAAAAAAATCCGAACGAAGTTGATTCTCCATCAAGAATCTCAATTCATCGTTCGGATCTTCTTTCAACTAACATACTGTTGTCTCAGCCTCTTTTATTTTGCTATAGAAGAACGCTGTTTTTCTTTGGTTACGTACCAAATGAATTTTCCCGTATATCCGTAAATAATCGCCAAAATAATAGAGACAAAGCTTAGCCACATAAACGGCAGATAAGCGAATGTAGAAATCCCAAGCGTTGTAGCTAGAAATACACCGTTGTCCGTCCACGGAACCATCCCTGAAGTTAAGGTTCCCCCTACTTCTGAGTTACGGGCAAGCACTAGACGCTGTATTTTTAACTTGTCATAACTTTTCTCCATAATTTTCGGTGTTAAAATTAATGAAACATACATTGCACAACCAAATATATTCCCTAATAACCCAACGAAAATAGTAGAAGCCGTAACGTTTCCTGAATTGACAAGAATTTTTTCGAATTTAGATAGCAGGACTTCTAAGACTCCGAGCTCATCTAATAACCCGCCAAAGCCTAGTCCAAAAATAATGACAATAATGGAACCGACCATGCTTAAAATTCCGCCACGATTTAACAGCTCACTTAAAAATGTGTTGTCGGTATTAATTTTAAATCCTTCATAAGCCGTATTAAATGCGCTCGCCACATCCATATGTTGAAAGACAACTGCCCATATAATTCCTAATAATGAGCCAATCGCAATTGCTGGAAGAGAAGGTTTCTTTAATGCTAAAAGGACAATGACAGCCAAAGCCGGAATCAGCATCCACCCGCTGATATGGAATGTATCCAACAGCGAAGATTTTAATCCTTCTACCCGTCCAGCATCAAAATCTTTTCCTCCATACATAAACCCTGTTACCGTAAATAGTACTGCCGTAATGAGGTAAGCAGGAATATCCAACACTAACATTGCTTTTACGTGATCAATAACATTCACTCGAGCCATTGACGCAGATAAAATGGTACTGTCAGAAAGAGGAGAAAGCTTGTCTCCAAAATAAGCTCCTGAAATCACAGCTCCAGCTACTAAAGGAAGCGGCATACCTAAGCCTTGTCCGATTCCCATCATCGCGATTCCGGCTGTACCAACCGTTCCCCAAGATGTTCCTGTTGAAATCGAAGTAATAGAGCAAATGATAAGTGTAGCAAGTAAAAAGAATGTTGGATTAATAAACTCTAATCCGAAATAAATAAGAGAAGGAACAACTCCTCCAGCAATCCATGTTCCAATTAACGTACCGACGGCTAATAAAATTAAAATAGCTTCTAAACCGTTTGATATTCCTCTTGTAATGGCCCCTTGCAGGTGATTATACGTATACCCAAGTCGTACTCCTAGCGCCATAACAATAAACCATGAAATAAATAAAGCGAGCTGAATAGGTAAATCAAAAACAGTTGCAAATGAAATAACAACTGCTAAAAATAAAGCAAGCACAATCATTATTTCCCACATAGATGGTAAACGGGTTGTGTTCAAACTAGCTCCTCCTAAACTGGTATGTAGATTCTGGAATGTGGTATCGTTTAAGAGTAAAACGTCCTTATTCTATTCTTTAATTGTTCCTCTTACTGCTTGAACGTATGTACTTCTTTGAATGCTTAAACAATAAACTGCATCTTTTTAAGAACATAAAATAAGGATACTCGTGTAAACAATAAGCCATTTTTCTTTTATCCAGTGGTCATAATACCACAAGAGCGTGCTTTCTTACAAGACTAGTTATAAAGCGCTTTCTGGTTATTTATACATTCTAATACATAAATATATTTTTTATTTCATTCAATGAAAAGAGGTAAGTAACGTGAAAGAATATGCAACATTTGCGGGAGGATGCTTTTGGTGCATGGTCGCTCCTTTTGATCAGCTTCTAGGAATCAGCAGTATTCGCTCGGGCTACGCTAAAGATGAACAAATCACTTCTGAAGCTAAACAGGAAAGCGAATACGTAGAAGCAGTACAAATTGTATGGGATCCTTCTCATATTACGTTTGAAGAACTGCTTAACCTGTATTGGCAGCAAATTGACCCTACGGATTCCGCCGGACAGTTTTCAGACCGCGGACCGTCGTATCGAGCCATTATTTTTTATCATAACGAAAAACAAAAAGAAGCGGCTCTTGATTCTAAAAGAAAGCTCGCCCAAAGCGGACGTTTTAAGAACCCTATCGTCACACCTATTTTACCTTTTTCTTCTTTTTACGAAGCAGAAGAGCAGCAGCAGGATTATTATCGAAAAAATGCATTTCACTATAAATTATACAAAGAAGGCTCGGGGCGAACTGATTTTCTGACGCAGCATTGGCCCAAGGACCGCTCTTACCTTAAAAAGATCCTAACGCCTATGCAATATTTTGTTACGCAGGAAAACGGAACCGAACCCCCTTTTACAAATTTATATTGGAATAACAAAAAACAAGGAATTTACGTTGACCTTCTAACTGGAGAAGCACTGTTTAAAACGTCAGATCAACTCCCTTCCCATACAGGGTGGCCGGTTTTCAAACGCCCTATCTTATACGGAAATATAAAAAAAGTTCCGATGCAGCGTGAAACAGCACTAAAAAGCAAAGAAGGAGATAACTATCTGGGTTTACTTTTCACAGAAGAAAACAGCGAATACTATCAAGTAAATTCCGCGGCTTTGCGCTTCATTCCAAAAGAGAAGCTTAAAGAAGAAGGGTATGAAGACTTTTTAATTTTGTTTTGATACTTATACTTTTTTAAAAGGATAAAAATAAGCCGTGACTTGATTCGCATAGTGCACAATTAAATCGCGATTGTCCGCCGGACGCAAAAAAGGCTGAGTAATAGAATCATCTCTTATTTCACACTCCCCTTTTTGCAGCTCCCAAGGATCATGATAAAGGTCTCCTCTGTAGACATTTCCTTGATGAGTGGTAAATAAGCAGTAGCGCTCTGTAAGCCAATGAGCTAATTCTCCTTTTCTACTGCGACAGGACGGAGAAATACCTCTATATGTAAGCTTTACTCGCTCTTTTTTTGAGTCTCTGTGCGTTCGAACTGACTGAAAAGAAATATGGTTCTGAGTTTTGTTGAATGTCATAGCAGCGTGGTAATAAGGCAAGTGAAAAAACTGACGAGCAATCCATACTCCTAGTGGATTGCTTGCGTCTAAACTAAAAAAATAAACGCCTTTTTCCCCTTTATATGTAACATATGTACGCACATTCAGCTCATATAGCCGTGAAAAGATGGGAACTGCGGGCGTTCCTTTAAATCGAATGTCTGTCATCGTAAAAGGCACAAGTGCAATCCATCCTTGACCATCATAGGTGTCAGGCTCTAACTGACTAGGCAATAAAGAAGACAAAAATGCCGGATTTACAGGCCAATGAATAAACAGTAAATCTTTCCACGTTTGTTTCATTATCCAATTATTTTTCACTTCTTAATCCCTCCTTTTTCTAGATGTTCTTTCCCATTAATTCAGCGGCTGCCGATTTGCCTGACAAATATGCGCTCTCTAACCGTGAGTGATTCGTCTCGTCTTCCTTTCTTAAAAAAGCATCTCCTGCCACCAGTAGCGACGGCATAATTTTAGCAAAGGGCTGATGAAGAACTTGTTCAACCTCTGCATAGCGCCATTTCTTTAACTGAATGCTTTTAATATGATTTGCACCTATCCATTCTTTTATTTCATTTTTTATCGCCCGCAGCAACTCATGTTCATGCTCATCAAAATGTTTTTCTGACCAGTCTTTATTCATATATATGCTAAGAACGGGCGTCTTTGATATTCCTTTTTGCTCATGATTAACGATTCTTTGGATTGTGCTAGATGGATTCGTGATTTGACCATGATCACTATACAGCATCTCTGTGTAAAGCTCCACGATAGCAACCAAGCAGGGGCTAAATTTCAGTGTTTTAAGAATAGATTGGTCCGCTTGCAGCTTACTATTATTAAGTACCTCAATAACCTGAGGAGACGGAGGTGTAAGAATGATATCAGTCGCTTCAAAAATCTCATTTTCTTCCGTATACAGCTGATACCTTCCGTTTTGAAAATCAATGGCTTGAACTTTTCGATTCACGTATACACGTAGATCTTCAGCTAAATATTTAGCTAGCGCATTCATCCCATTCATACTTTGATACCGAGGGTGATGGTCACCAAACCACTTCTTAACCTTTCTATCAGCTATCCATTTATTTACGTCTTGTTGAAATTCATCGGATCTCACTGTAAAAAATTGAGCTCCGTGATCTGCTTTTCCATCTCCTACTCTTCGGGTAGCCATTCGTCCCCCTACACTTTTACCCTTATCAAGAAGAAAGACCTCTATTCCCTCTTTTTGTAATTCAGCCGCTGCTGTAAGGCCCGCCATTCCAGCACCTACTATTCCTACTCGTCTCATTTTTTCCTCCTTATTTAACGCATTTACTTACAGTATAAAAAAAGCGGAATGATTCAGCTAATTTAAACTGTCTTTTTCATTTAACTGCGTTTCTGCTTGTCTCAAAAAAATAGTCTACGATTCCTTTCAGCTGAGTATACTTGTTGTATACAAATATATCTTTACCTGCTAGCACGTCTATAGATAGGAGGACTGTCATATGATGCTCTATGATATTAAGCACAAAGTATATTACGAAGTATTTAATACAGCTCGCCCTAAAATGAAGGACGCTCACCAAGGCCGAAGCTGGGGATATGTTTATAAAAACCTCAATGGACAACCTACAAAGTTTTGGATTGACTTTACGCATGGACGTTTTATGTACTTTCAAGTTGAAGACAAGTGGTATCGGGTGCAATATTTGCAGTCCAATGATAAGAAAAAAACAGCGGATGTCTTTAAAGGCGCTCTCATTGACTTGATTTTAGATGGAATGGATCTCAAGTTAGTACGAGGAAACTTTGAAAAGAGAAGACTCTTAGCTTTATAACACATAGAAAAACAGCCGTAAAAGCAGGACTGCTTTTACGGCTGTTTGATTGTACGAGGAGTAATCAATATTTCAACCCTTCTATTTTTCGCTTGCCCCTCTGCTGTATTGTTAGATGTCACCGGTTTGAACTCTCCAAATCCTTTTGCACTGAACATGCTTGGATTAAGCTTATCGTTTTTTAAGATAACTTTCATAAAGTTAACTGCTCTCATCACGCTTAACTCCCAGTTGGATTCAAAACCAGCGTTGCGAATGGGTACGTTATCAGTATGACCGCTAATAATAATATTACGAGGAGGATCAATCACCAAAAGTTCTGAAATATCATTGGCGATTTTTGTATCTTCACTTCGAACTTGCGCTCTTCCCGAATCAAACAATACATTATCTCGAATGGAAATTAAGAGACCGTCATCAGTTAGCGCAGTCTGTAATTGATTTGTTAGGTTTTTCTTTTGAATATACGCATTAATTTTAGATTGAATTTGCTGAAGCTCTTCTTGATCAGCTTCTCGAATGGTTTGCTCCTTTTGTTCGCTCGTTAACGATTGTGAAGAAGCAGGAGACTGATTAGGAGCTGTCTCCACTTCATTTGTTTTTTCCGTACTTTTAGCTGCAGGGGTATTTGAAGGCTGAACCGCTTCTTCAGATTCCTCCAGAGATTGAAATTCCATCACGCCCGTTCCTCCAACGAACGCTTCATTAAATGCGCGAGAAAGGTTCTTAAATTTTTGCGCATCCACTGAGCTCATTGCAAACAATACAATGAATAAAGCAAGTAAAAGTGTAAGCAAATCTGAGTAAGGAAGCAGCCAGCTTTCGTCAACATGGTCCTCTTCATGCTTTCGTTTTCTGCGTCTACTCATTTATGCCCACTTCACTTTCTTGAAGAAGCTTTTTACGTTCCGCTGTTGGCAAATAAGAAGCCAGCTTTTGCTCAATTACTTTTGGTGTTTCTCCTTCTAGGAGTGAAAGCACTCCTTCGATCATCATATACTTTACCTTTACTTCATGTTTCGATTTACGCTTTAGTTTATTTGCAAACGGATGCCATAGTACATACCCAGTAAAAATACCAAGAAGCGTAGCAACAAACGCCGCGCTGATCGCATGTCCTAGCGTATCTGTATCTTCCATGTTCCCAAGCGCAGCAATTAACCCTATAACAGCTCCAAGTACACCGAGAGTTGGAGCATATGTACCTGCTAAAGCGAAAATACTTGCACCTGTTTGATGTCTTTCTTCCATAGCATCAATTTCTTCAGACAACACGTCTCGTATATAATCCGCACTTTGACCATCAATAGCTAAATTCAAACCATTTTTTAAGAAAGGGTCATCTACATCAATAATTTGGGCTTCAAGTGATAGTAACCCTTCTTTTCGAACAACTTGTCCCCATTCAGAAAACATGGATACTAAATCAACGGGCTGCAGCATTTTTTGTTCTTTAAACAGGACACCAAACAGTTTTGGGACTCTTTTGATTTCATTTGAAGGAAATGCAATCACTACTGCTCCGACGGTTCCGACAATAATAATTAAAATAGCAGCCGGATTTCCCAACACAGATGGATTAACCCCTTTGAAAAACATGCCTACAATAAGAGAGGCTATTCCTAAAATCAGTCCAATAAAAGATGTTTTATCCATACGTAATTCTCCTATTCTTAACTTCCTGTTCTTTCTTTTTGTGTATTTTATCCTCATCTTTTATTTCGACTATTTCATAAAATTTTTAAGCTTTTTATGAATCATATTTACAATTAAAGCTTTTCTCTATTATAAAAACACTTTTTTCAACTTTTCATACAGAATATCTGAAGGTCCAGCTATAATCGCTACAATTTGATTTTCCACATAAATAGCAGCCGTCATCTTATTATCAATATCAGCTAAAATTGCAAATCCGACGTTAATGTTCAACTTTACTCACCTCTGTAACGTTCTTGTTTATTCAACATATAAAAAGAACAGTCTTACCATTTATTTTTCCGTGTTTTATTGACATTTGTAAATTTTATATTAAGATTATGTAAATGAGTTGACAAAATGGAGGTGATATTATGCTACTAGAAAAATACTGTAAAGACACTGATTTAATGATTATCCAATTTACAATCGAATTAACAAAAGACATTCACGCTAAAATCTCCGCACGTACTTTATTTTATGAAGAACAGGTGATACGTTATGCTGAAAAAAGAATACGTTCTTTCTTACATCCTCTTTCCCTTAAACATACGCTAAAATTTGTCTATCAATCTGAGATACTACAAACCATTCTATTCAAATTAAAACCAACTTTTGAGCAGCAGCATGTATTGCGCTGTATTTCATCTTAAAAAGGAGTTCCCTTTAGCGGAAACTCCTTTTTGATTTGATTCTACGATATAGACGATATGCTTTTCTAATAACGTTTAACAGCGGGTATGGCAAGCGGATATGGTACTTATCAATAAACGGATAAAAGGTGTAATAAGCTTTTACAAGGTCTGTCCATTTTTTATCAATACCCTCCTTATAAAAGTCAGAAATATCCACCACATACCCTCTTCCATCTTTTATCATGACATTTTTACCATGCACATCATACGGGTTTAAACCCTGGCTTCTTGCATAGTCCAAAGCTTTGTTCACGTCTTTTATGACTTGTTCTGGAATCTTTATGCCCCTCTGGACGGCATCATACAGTGTAACGCCTGTAAGCCTTTTTAAAATCAAGTATGTCTTTCCCTCGTGAAAAAGTTGAGAATAAGCTGGGTGAACGCCCAGCTTTCTATACACTTGCGCTTCTTTTTTTACACCATAAATTTCTCTTCCGTATACTTTCACGACAAATTCAGGATAATTTTCGTGCGTAAACACACCGGCATAGTTTCCTTTACCGATTAGTACCCACTCTTTTGTTTTGTTCGTAACTTCAACTGGATCATAGTCACTTTCACTTTGAATCGTAACTTGCGTTAGTAATGATGTTTCAACTAGCGACACCAACTGTTCAATTGTTTTATCCATAGTCCCCTCTAAAAATCCTTCAGTAATCTCTATCAAATATTACCCTATGATAAATCTCAATGCAGGATGTGTCAATAAATTGACAGCCTGATATAAAGAGGGAAAGTATTCCCGTTCATTCAAGACTGCGTGTGAACTTTGTGAACATTCACATTCAGTTCTTCTTTCATATTCAGCATTACGCCCGCCATCGGAGCAATAGATTCGGACTTAGTCAGCTGAATTAAAAAGCGTTTTGACATTTCCGACAGAAAAATGGTTACTATTTCAGTGATATAGTCCATGCCCCTTTCCGCTTGATGCTCAATTCCAAGCGGCATATACATATAACTTGGGACATCAATGGACCCTCCTTTTTCAAAACGGTCGGGTAAAAATTCGGTTGGCTCTAAAAAATAATCTTCATGGCGATGCATCATATAAGGGCTAATTAACATAATCTCCCCTTTTTTAATACTGTAACCATCTATTTGTATATCTTCACGTGCTTGACGCCCAAATAACCAAAGAGGCGGATATAACCTCATGCTTTCAGCAATTATTTTGCGCATATAGGTCAGATTTTTGGTTGAAAGCGATTCGCCGCTAGCATAGGCCTGAATTTCTTTATGCAGCTGAAGGTGCTCCCTAGTATTTTGAGACAGTAAATAAATAGACCAGCTGCATACGTGCGTAATCATTTCATACATCGAAAGGAATATAGAATTTAGCTGTTCGTATATTTCTCTTTCATCGCTGTCTTCTCCGCAAGAATTCAATATATACTGCAGTAAATCATTTCCTTCGGTTTTGTTTTGAACACGCATTTGAACGCGTTCAAAAAGGAGTTGTTCTAGCTGCTCATCTGAGTCAGGCTGGTGCAAAGGCAGACGAATATAAATTTTGCCTAACTTTTCTTTCTTTCTCATAAGCGCTTGAACATAGTGAATTTTATCTTTATCCTCAATCGAAATGCCAAATACAAGTTGAAGGAGTACAGCTACGACTATCTGTCTTATGTCTTTTACTATCGTTCGAAGCTGCCCTTCTTCCCACGTTTCCGTATGCTTTTCAATTATTTTTGCGATTGCTTCCTTATTATAAGTTAGATGTTGTTTTAGTTGTGAGGGTTGAATGGGGCTCATATATAATGCTTCATCTGTCCATAACATTTCTTCGCCTAGCAGCGTTTTAAACATATGCGTTAATTTAATTTTTTGAAACGCCTTGCTGTTTGTAATGACTACATCTTTAATAAGTTGAGGGTCTCTCGTTACATAAAAGCGTTTGTGCGCAACTCTAAATGTTGCAATTTCTCCATACTGAGTCAAGTTTTCCAAAAAACCCAGGGGGTTCTCTCTAAACTTTTGCAGGTGACCGGTAAGCTTATACGACGAGGGGCCCTGTATAACCGGCAATGTTATCACTCCTTTTCTAAAAATGCGGGACTTAAACAAATAAAAGAGTAGTCCACTAAAGACTACTCTTTTTCACATAAAGATATGCTATTGATTTTCACAAAAATTCTTACTTATTATTCCATATTGATCCATACGCTTTTCACTTCAGTGTAGTTATCAAGCGCATAGCTTCCCATTTCACGACCAATTCCCGACTGTTTATACCCTCCAAACGGGCTTGCTGCATCAAATACGTTGTAACAGTTCACCCAAACTGTACCTGCTTTAATACCATGAGCAATATAGTGTGCTTTCTTTAAATCTTGTGTCCAGACGCCCGCTGCTAGACCATATGCTGTATCATTTGCTTTGGCAATCAAATCATCAAGATCGTCAAACGGCATAGCAGCTACAACCGGACCGAAGATTTCTTCACGAGCAATCGTCATTGAATGATCGACATCTGCAAAGATAGTCGGTTCTACGAAATAGCCTTGATCAAATGGAATGTTTCCTCCTGCAAGTACTTCCGCTCCTTCTTCAATTCCTTTATCAATATAGGTTTTCACTCGTTTTTGCTGCTGCGCAGATACAAGCGGACCCATTGTTGTCTCATCTGCTAGTCCATTTCCTTGTTTAATAGATTTCGTTTGAGAAACTAAATCAGCTACGACATTATCATATAAGCTTTTTTGGACATACAGACGACTTCCAGCACAACATACTTGTCCTTGATTAAACATAATACCTGAAAGCGCACCAGGAACTGCTTTTGTTAAGTCTGCATCCGGCAGGATAATGTTTGGTGATTTACCTCCAAGCTCTAACGTCACACGCTTTAAGGAGTCGCTAGCTTGCTTCATAATGGCTTTTCCGACAGCAGTAGATCCTGTAAAAGCAATTTTATCGACAAGATCATGATGAACGAGCGGTTCACCTGCTGTTTTCCCGTAGCCTGGCACAATGTTTAGCACCCCTTTTGGGAACCCTGCTTCATCGGCTAGTCGAGCCAAGTAAAGTGCAGAAAGCGGCGTTTGCTCTGCTGGCTTGAGCACAATTGTACATCCAGTTGCCAAAGCGGCTCCGAGCTTCCAAGCGGCCATTAAAAGCGGGAAGTTCCACGGAATAATTTGGCCAACAACTCCTACTGGTTCATACCTTGTATAGTTAAAATACGCTCCTTGCACAGGAATAGTTTGTCCAACCATTTTAGTTGACCACCCAGCAAAGTAGCGGAAATGTTCGATTGCTAATGGAATGTCTGCATTTGATGTTTCACGAATTGGTTTTCCGTTATCAAGCGTTTCAAGCTGCGCAAGTTCCAATTGATGTGTTTCCATTAAATCAGCTAATTTATAAATAAGTCGACTTCTTTCAGCCGCTGACATCTTTGTCCAAGGTCCATGATCAAAGGCTTCTCTAGCCGCTCTGACGGCACGATCAATATCCTCTGGATTTGCTTCAGCTACATCTGCCAACTTTTCACCCGTTGCTGGATTTACTGTTTCAAACGTTTTTCCTGAAACAGAGTCTACCCACTCGCCGTTAATGTATAGCTGTTTAACTCCTTTTAAAAACTCCACTACTTTCGGACTCATTTCAACTTTTTTCGCTCCAAGATTTTGCATCAAATACATACCTCCCCACGAATTTTGAAAACGCTAACAATGAATATTTTACCATGTTATCTAGTAAAATCAACAATTTTACATACAATATTCTGAATTTTTCTACATTCATTCTAGCTATCTAAAACTTATCTTACTAGTACAAATGTCGAAAGAGGCGAAACGTTTACTGTATTTCCTTTCACCGTACGGAGCGTTTTTGTTCCTGCCTGCTCGCCGTCAACAAGTAATCTCCACGTTCTGTTAGAAGGCAGATGAACCGTTTGAGCTTGTTTATTTGCATTATGAATCACCATTATTTCGTTTGCTTTATCTTTATTGGCTTTAGCATTTAACGTATAACCTACTACGTTTGCTGGTGCATCAACAAAGCGTAAATTTTGATGAATAGCCTGTGCACTCGTCATTCTAAATGAGGAATATTGCTTTCGAAGCGCAATAAGTCCCTTCATGTAGTCTACTTCTTGGCTGAAAGCTGCTCGGCGCTTCCAATCTAGCTGATTGACAGAATCGGGTGACTGATAGCTATTATGATCTCCGCCTTTTGTTCTCATAAACTCTTGACCTGCATGTATAAAGTTCATTCCTTGAGATGTTAAAATAATAGAAGAAGCAAGCTTATGCATCTGCTTTCTCGTTTGCTCGGTGTCAGCAGGGTTCGTCAGCTGAAGCTTATCCCATAACGTATGGTTATCGTGTGCTTCTACATACGTCACAACTTGATCTGGATCTTCATATGTGGCAGTTGAACGATCATAATCTATTCCAGCTGCTATACTTTGCTGTATGAGCTTTTCTTGACCCTGTTTTCCATTAACAAATCCGTTTTCACGATCAAAAAACACGCTGCCTTTAAGACCATCTCGCATACCATCATTGAAGTGAGCGATGCGCTTCATATCCTGAGCGTTTTTCTGATTAGCTTTTAGCTTAGCATCAAGCTCGGTTCCTAGATCCCAGCCCTCTCCTAAGACGATAATGGAAGGGTCAATTTCATCTAACTTCTTTCTCACTTCATTCATTGTCTTTGTATCGTGAATCCCCATTAAATCAAATCGAAACCCATCAATGTGGTACTCTTTTGCCCAATACGCAACAGAATCTACAATAAACTTCCGAACCATCTTCCGTTCAGACGCCGTGTCGTTTCCAACACCTGTTCCGTTGGATAAAGTTCCATCTTCTTTATAACGGAAGTAGTAGCCTGGAACTAGTTTATCAAAGCTATGCTCACTTACTGCATACACATGATTATAAACCACGTCCATTACCATACGAAGCTGCTTGTCATGAAGCGTTTGAATCATTTGTTTAAGCTCAATAATTCTCGTCTTAGGATTATATGGGTTTGTTGAATATGAACCTTCTGGGACGTTGTAATTTTTTGGATCATATCCCCAATTAAACTGCGGCTCGTTTAATTTCGTTTCATCCACCGTACGATAATCGTAAATAGGCAGGAACTGAACGTGCGTCACACCTAAATCTTTAATATGACTGAGTCCTGTTTTTACTCCATTTGGTCCTTTCGTATTCCACTCCGCTACACCTAAATATTTTCCTTTATTTTTGATACCGCTCTCTTTTTGAGACGATAAATCTCGTACGTGCAGTTCATAGATAATCGCATCTTCTGGATTTTTAAATTTCGGCTTATTTGCACTCCACTTTCTCGGATTTGTCTTAGCCAAATCTACGACAGCTCCGCGATCTCCATTCACCGTTGTTGCTCGTACATATGGATCAACCGCTTCGCTCCAGCTGTTCCCAATTTTTACTTTGTACGTATAAATTAGTTCATCTTGATTTCCTTTTACCTGCGCTTTCCACGTTCCTTTTTCACTTTTGGTCATAGAAATTTCTTTTACAGCTTTGGAGTTCCATGACGAATAAGTCACTAGCTTGGCTGCACTTGCGGTTGGAGCCCATACGCGAAAATTTGTTTGTTTCTTAGAATACGTGTTTCCTAAATCGTTTCCGCTATATGCATACTTTTCGTCAAATTCTTTCGTGCGAACGACATTTCCATTAACTACATCAGCTGATCCGTAGCCTTTTTGCTTAACTTTATACGTTTTTGTAACGTCCAAAGGCTGTTTTGTTATGATTTTAACTTTAGTAGTAGCAGCGTCTTCTCCCTCTTTATAAGGTATCACTTTCTCAATTTGAGCTCCGTCAATTTCAATGTCTCCTAAACTCTTAGAAGAGTCAAACGGCACGTTTGTTTCTAAGGTGATTTGATTAAATGTATCCATAGTCGCTTTCGTGATTTTCCGAGTGATATCTACTCCTGCTCTATCATAATAAATTCGATTTTGTCCTTGAACAATCCATACTTCTACATTCCCATCTTTACCAACCTTGGTAATAAAACGGTCTCCTCCGTCTTTATTTTCCCAATCGCTGTCACTAGTAGAATGGCGTACAATAAAACCAATTTTGTCAAATAAATTACCACTTCCACTGTTAATGGCGTAAGTCGCTCTCTTCCCAAAATTCGTGTCTTCCGTAAATTCGATTTGCTTGCCTTCTTTTTCATCACCTGGCCATGTCCAAATGTTCCACCCGCTGTAATCTCCGTCGTACCGATGATAATTTAAGGTAACGTTTACTTTATCAAACTTCGGTAAATCTCGGTATTCACCGTCAGGAGGAGACGTATATGTATGTTCATCTCCACTTTTCACCCATACTTCTCCTTCACCGTTCTCCACTGAAACGAAGCGGTCTCCTCCATCTTTTTCCCACGACTCTGTTCGAACAATAAAACCTACTTTGTCATAAGCACCGGGTAATTCAACTTCCGCTACTTTTCCAAATTGATCTTCCCCCGTAAATGCGTAAGGCTTTCCTTCTCCTCCTTCAGGAAAAACCCATAATCCCCATTCCTTTGTATCATTTGGAGCAGGCTGATAGTGAATCTTGATTTTTGTTGCGTCTGCTGCAGATGCAAACGATTGCATAAACGGGCTAAAAAAAGAGCTTACTAGTAAGAGTAAAGCCGTCAGTACCATTGCATATCTAGTCCAACTACGTTTCAATGAAAACCCTCCCGTAAAATAAAGTACGTACACATTTTTCACTATAACCTTTTTTGAAAGCGTTATCATAAGTATTTTTTCCTATTTTATGTGGATAAAGAAAAAAAATCCATAGTTAACAATGTTAACTATGGATGACGTATCTCTTTTACACTTCTGCTGTTTCAGGTGAGATGGTTTGATCGTTGTATACGTTTGTATCTAGCTCTTTTGTTAATTTACTAGTGACGACTCCGGCTGTCATGCTTCCACTTACATTAAGCGCCGTACGCCCCATATCAATCAATGGCTCTACTGAAATTAATAAGCCTGCTAGCGCTACGGGCAAATTCATAGAAGATAATACAAGTAAAGCCGCAAATGTCGCTCCTCCGCCAACGCCTGCTACGCCAAACGAACTAATTGCTACAATGGCAATCAACGTGAAAATAAATGAAGGCGTTAAGGGATCAATACCTACCGTTGGTGCAATCATAACGGCTAACATAGCTGGATATATTCCAGCGCATCCGTTTTGACCAATTGTAAGACCAAATGAACCTGCGAAATTCGCAATTCCTTCTGGAACCCCTAACTGTCTTGTTTGTGTGTTAACATTCAAAGGTAATGCTCCAGCACTTGTACGGGAAGTAAAGGCAAAAGCCAATACAGGAAATACTTTCTTAACATATGTGATCGGATTTACACCGATGATTGTTAGAATAACTAAGTGAACAATAAACATAGCTGCCAATGCGACATATGATGCTACAACAAATTTTCCAAGTTTAACAATTGCATCAATATCACTCGTTGCTACTGTTTTGGTCATAATCGCAAGTACCCCATAAGGAGTTAACCGAAGAATTAGCGTCACTACACGCATGACAATTGCATAAAACGTATCAATAATTTTTGAAAATAACGCCGCTTCCTCCGGCTTTTTACGCTTCACGCCTAAATACGCAATTCCAACAAATGCCGCAAAGATGACAACGCCAATCGTGGAAGTTGAGCGTGCGCCTGTTAAATCAAGAAACGGGTTAGCAGGTAATAATTCTACTACTTGCTGCGGGATTGTTTTTGCTTCTAAACTAGATAAATTGTTTTCTAAGTCCTCTCCGCGCTGAAGTTCCGCTTCCCCTTTTGTGATTTGAACAGATTCTAAATTAAAGCTCGTTGTTGTAAAAATACCAATTGCAGCTGCTATCGCTGTTGTAACAAGCAAAATCCCAATAATTAAACTACTAATCTTTCCAATATTGCTCGTCAATTTTAAGCGAGTGAATGCCGCTACAATCGATACAAATACAAGCGGCATAACAATCATTTGAAGAAACTTAACATATCCGCTTCCTACAATGCTAAACCAATCGGCGGTCGTCATCGTTACTTCATGAGTCGGACCATACACCCACTGAAGAGCAAAGCCAAAAATAATCCCTAGTCCAAGCGCTGTAAACACACGCTTTGAAAATGATACATGTTTTTTCTGCATCATAAACAGCCCCGCAAGCAATGCAAGCATAATGAGGATGTTTAGGATGACTAATAAGTTATTCATAGATGTTCCCCCTGTAATTTTTTCCATAAATTATGTCTCTATTACTTATAATATAACAATACCAATAAGTCAACTAGGTTTTATATTTTTTCCTGAAGACAGTTTTTTTGAATAATTTTGACAAAACAAAAAAGCTAAGGATTTTCCTTAGCTTTCTATTTTACGCTTGTATGTACTTCAGTGGTCTTTTGCTCCGTTACCAGAGATGGCCTTTCTTTCATCAGACCGGATGTACTACAATTCATGTATAGGATTACATTTCATATAATTCATTTAGCCATTTTACAAACAAATGTCTGGGTAATTCTAGTTCGTGAAGCTCGACATATTGAATATCAGATAGCGTCGTTCCTCTAGCCATATAAAAGTACCACTGCCAGCCAATATCTTTAGCAATAGCATAGGATTTAGCTAGATCTTGCCTATTATCTGTCTGCTGCATATCATTCATCCACTGCGTTTCATCCGCTTCATATTCATAATAATGGAGAGTATATTTATCACACCAATACGTAAGGTCCTGATGGGAAAACGGATTTTCTCCGTCACATACTTGAAGCAATAGCATTCTTAAATTTTCCGGTGTATACGGTAATATAATTTTTTGATCTGCACGTCTCATTTTGCTACCTTCCTGACATGTTCGTTTCTTTTATTACATCATGTACGGCTGCGTTTAGCAATAAGAAATGGATGACGTTTTCATTACTTTTCGTTTACAACATTTCATTTGCTTGCAAAAACCGCCGTATCTTTGACATACAGAGGCAGTCGAATTTTAACAATCGTCCCTTTGTTCTGCTCACTCTCAATCTGCAGGGTACCGTGATGATCATGAATAATTTTGGAGCTGATTGTTAATCCAAGCCCCATTCCTTTTTCTTTTAAAGTAAAAAACGGTTCTCCTATATGTTCTAGACGGTCTTTAGAAATTCCTACTCCTTCATCTCTAACTTCTATAAAAATATGGTTATCCTGCGCTGTTTTGATTGTAATATAAATATTTCCAGGCCTATTCATGGCTTCAATTGCGTTTTTAAAAACATTAAGTAATACTTGAATAAGGTGATTTTTATTTCCATACACACTAGCGTTGTTTGTTTGTTCATCGTATAAGAAGTCAATGTTTTTCAATAAAGCTTCATGGGAAGTTAAACTCATTACATACTTAACCGCTTCTGTAAGAGAAAACACGCGAAAATGTTCACTTTCAGGTTTTGACAAAAGGAGCATTTCACTGACAATACCATTAATTCGTTCCAGCTCATCAAGCATGATGTTAGCATACCCTACCGCGGATCGGTCTGTTTCTTTCATGAGCTGAACAAACCCTTTAATACTCGTAAGCGGATTTCTAATTTCATGAGCAATTCCAGCAGCTAATTCGCCTACTACAGAAAGCTTTTCCTTTTTTATCAGAAGCGCTTCTGCAAGCTTTTGCTGAGTTATATCTCGTCCAATCGTGATAAGAGCTTTTCTCGAGCCATCATCAAAAAACACAGGTACTTTAATAACATCAAATGTTTTGACCTCGCCGTTTGGTATTTCAAATGCTTCTTCCGTGCGTACCTTTTCCTTTTTTCTCCAAGCTTCTTCATCCGATGAAATACAGTGTAAGAAAGCGGCTTGAAAGAAAGGCACAAGCTCACCAAGTTCTGCATCGGTTTTACCCCTGTAATCAATACCCTTTAAATGATAAAGTTCTCTTCCAAAATCATTCACCGCCACCCATTTGCCAGCTCCATCTTTAAAACAAATAAAATCTGGCATTGAATTTATTAATGTAGCAAGCTGATACTGTTCATCAGACACCTGGGTATGAACCGAACGCTTATGAAGTAAATAAAACGTGCCAGCCGTTACGCCCACTAGTAAACTATCTTTTATCAAACTGCTAAGAGCATATGCTCCTTTAAAAAATGCCATTGTTTGAAAGACGATGTACACCCCTACAAGCAGAAGACCCGCTACCGCCGCTGCTTTTCGTACACCCTCCCTATTTTTTATCAATATTTCCCACCAGCCTTTGTTTTTTACGTGAATACTCTCTATGTCTCATCAATTAAGTTCTGAATATTCTTCTTACTTTTAAACTAGTTTATCTTATTTTTTTATTCTTATCTAATACCTTTTTTTATTACTTTTGACACAGTTTCTTTTATCCTCTTTATTTGTTTCCGCATTTTCATTTTATTTGAATTATTTTCTCTATCAAAATAGGAATTTAGATACGGAATACTCTGGAACATTTAGGTAATAATACTCTTTTTTGTATTTTCTTAATATTGTAAATTCGAGTAGTACCAACTACATCGATAAATTTAGGGGGATTTTAATGAAAAAAACCGTGATTTCTTTGGCTGTAGCAACAAGTTTGACTTTATCTTTTACAAGTGCACAAGCTTCTACTTCTGCAAATGCTTCTCACCATCAAAGTTCTGAACAAAAAGTATTAAAAAAAATCAATGCTGAGAAAATTTATCAAGACATTGCGTATCTCTCAAAAAAACCTCGGGTGGCAGGAACTGAAGCTGAGCGCGAAGCTGCTACATTTGTTCAAAAGCGTTTGTCTAAACTAGGCTATGAGAGCGCAGTAGAGCCTTTTACCTTTACCGGTTACACACCAGCAGCGAGTTTTTCACTAAGCGTAAACGGTACCAGCTACTCTCCAACAACTTTTACTTATAGCACCAATGGAAATGTCACAGCTGAAATTGTAGATGGAGGGCTGGGTACAAAAGATAATTTAGCAAACAAAGATGTGGCAGGTAAAATTGTATTAGTTCAGCGAGGCACTATTACTTTTGGTGAAAAAGTATTAAATGCTGCTGAAAAAGGGGCTGCAGCCGTCATTATTTTTAATAATACAGACGGTGAGCTAAACGGAACGCTTGGCGGCGCTAATGATAACTACATTCCGTCTCTTGCTGTTACCAAAGAAGAAGGTGAAAAGATTCTTACTTCTATTCAAAAAGGCGAAAAGCCTTCAGGTACAGTAAAAATTGAAGGAGCTGTCGTAAGTGAGCGAACCTCTTATAATGTAACCGCTACTAAACCTTCTACTTTTAAGAAAAAAGGAACAAATGATATTATTGTAGTAGGTGCTCATCATGATTCTGTGGCCGGAGCGCCTGGGGCAAATGACGATGCTTCTGGAACAGCAATGGTGCTTGAATTAGCTCGTGTATTTAAAACTCTTCCTACTGATACAGAACTGCGATTTGTCACATTCGGAGCTGAAGAAGTAGGCTTACTAGGATCCGAGCATTATGTTAGTGAGCTATCTGAAGATGAGAAAAACCGTATTGTTGGAATGTTTAATTTAGACATGGTAGGAAGTCGAGATGCGGGAGATTTGGTGATGAATACAGCTGATGGAACACCAAATCTTGTCACAGAATTAGCTCAAGCTTCAAGTACAAGATTAAATGGATCACCTACGCCATTCCAAGCTGGCGGCCGCAGTGATCACGTTCCTTTTGCAGAAGCAGGAATACCGGCTGCTCTATTTATTCATAGTCCGTCTGAACCTTGGTATCATACGCCTGAAGATAACCTTGATAAAATAAGCAAAGAAAAACTTCAAGATGTGGCTGAGATTGTTGGAACAGCTATTTACGATCGTTCCCGTCCCGACCAACAAGGTTCTTCAGTTAAAAAGAAAGCAACATTTAAAGCTCCTCATCTTTATCACGAGCAAGATGTTAAATAAGAATCTGTCCCTGTTATTCATACATGATCAAAAAAAGAGATGTTTATGCATCTCTTTTTTTGATAAGCAGATTTCTCAAGGTTTTAAATCCATTATGCTACAATTGTTATAGAGGAGCCTCACTTATTGCTTGCATAAAAATTTTGAACAAAAGAGGTGTATTTTTTGGATTTTACGGTAGACCATTCAATTCTTTTATTATCTATTCTCCTTGTCATAGGGGTACTTACTGCAAAGTTCTCTACTCGCCTTGGAGTCCCTTCGCTTGTACTCTTTATTATTGTAGGAATGGTTGTTAGCCACTACATCTACTTTGACAATGCTCTTTTAACACAAGGATTCGGAATATTAGCGCTTATCATTATTCTTTTTGATGGAGGCGTGCAGACCAAATGGAAAGATGTTAAACGCGTTGTTCGCCCTTCCGTTTCATTAGCTACTTTCGGAGTCCTCATTACGACAGTTTTAACGGGTGTACTTGCCAAATATATTTTAGGTGTTACTTGGCTTGAAGGCTTTTTATTTGGGGCAATCGTTGGCTCTACAGATGCTGCAGCCGTGTTTTCTGTACTAGGGACACAGAATATCCGCCAAAAATTAAACTCCACGCTAGAAGCAGAATCTGGTTCCAATGATCCGATGGCCATCTTCTTAACCGTTTCTATTATTGAATTAATTCAACATCCGGACTCTCCTATTCTCTCATTAATCCTTAATTTCTTTTGGCAAATGGGAATCGGCCTGGTACTTGGTTTAATACTTGGAAAAGCATCCGTTTGGATTATTAATCGAATTAATTTGGATTCTTCAGGTCTTTACCCTGTGCTTACATTGTCATTGGCCGCCTTAACCTATGGAATTTCCACATTTGTAGAAGCAAGCGGTCTACTTGCTGTATATGTAATGGCAGTGGTAGTAGGAAATGCAGATCTGACTTATCGTCACACAATTGTCCGCTTTAACGAAGGTTTTGCATGGATGATGCAAATTTTAATGTTTATTTTACTCGGCCTTCTTGTCTTTCCTAATCAACTGCTAGATATCATTTGGCAGGGTATACTGTTATCTCTTTTACTTATGTTTGTCGCTCGTCCACTCGGCGTATTTCTTTCGATGATGTTTGCTAAATACTCATCCAAAGAAAAACTGTTTATTTCTTGGGCCGGTTTAAAAGGAGCTGTTCCAATTGTATTAGCTACTTACCCTATGATGGCAGGTTTGGAGAACAGCACGCTCATTTTTAACGTCGTTTTCTTTGTTGTCTTAACTTCCGCTCTTCTTCAAGGAGCAACAATCGCTCCTTTAGCCAAATTTCTAAACCTTTCTCAAGGTGAAAAAGAGACGGTTCCTCACAGTCTCGAGCTTGTTTCGATGGGCAAAACCAAAAATGAAATGATTGAGTTGAAGCTCGTGGAACATGCAGATATATCAGGAAAATCGCTTGAAGAACTTCACCTCCCTGAAGACATTTTAGTGACTGCTGTTATTCGAGATGACAAACTACTTACCCCTAGAGGAAATACACAAATTTTTGCAGGTGATACATTATATATTCTTATTTCGAAGAAAAAACGTGATAAAGTAAAAGCATTTTTCCAAAAAAATACGTCTGATGGGGACGAAAGAGAAGGAAAAACCAGTTAAAAAATTGGTTAAAGCCTTTACGAGAAAAACAGCACCCGATTATTGAACGGAGTGCTGTTTTTGCTGTTGCATCAAATAAAGAGATTTATAATTGGGGTGATGTTTTAAAAGTTCTGAGACCGTTACAAATTTATACCCCTCTTCCTTTAACTTCGGTAAAATTTGTTTTAATGCTTCAATGGTTTGGGTCCGATCTCCTCCCGTATCATGAAACAATACAATATCTCCTGACCTGGCATGGTTAAGCACTTGACTTACAATTTTACCTACGCCTGGATTTCTCCAATCAAATGTATCTTGATGCCAAGACCAAAGAATAATGGTATACTGCTGATTTTTAGCAGCTTTTACTACCCGATCGTCATAATAGCCAGTAGGTGGACGAAACAGGTAAGGTTTTATTCCTGTAATAGCTTGTATACGTTCATCCGCTTTTTCAATTTCTTGTTCAATTCTCTCTACTTCCTGGCCCCTTACTTTCAAATGGCTATATGTATGATTAGCAAGTTCATGCCCTTCACGAACTTCTCTTTGAGCAAGCTTGGGAAACGACGTTACTCGATCGCCGACTACAAAAAAAGTTGCTTTGGCACCGTACTCTTGCAATAAACTCAAAATGGTCGGCGTATATTTAGGATCTGGTCCATCATCAAATGTAAGCGCAATCAACTTCTCGTCTTTCATGGGAACTTCCCACACGATATCTCCTTTTTTTTCATAATAAAATCTGCTCTTCTTTGCAGCATCCGCCTGAATACCATAGAAATTAATGGAAACAATAATGATAATTGACAAGCACCATTTCACTCAATGACCTCCTTTTTTGTCTAGGTGTGATTCATGCGTATTGTCAATAAACGCTTTAATACCAACTGCAAATAATCGTTCATCCCCCAAACACACGCGCTGTTGACGGCGATTAGCTGCAGAAGTTGATTTACGGTTTTTCATAGTCTTCTCTCCATTACTAATTGATTGTGTTTTTAGCTTTACCAAAAAGTCAAAAATAAACCTACGGGTTCTAACATGGCGAAAACATTTTTTTATAGTAACTACACGCTGTCTAGCGTTTTGAATAGGAGATATATACATGCGAAAATTTTATTTAGCTTTTCTGTTAATGATAAGCGCAACCATGGTTATACTGCCTTCTGTTAAAGCAGTCAGTGAAAGCAATACGAAACATCAGCAGCTCACCGTAAGCGAACAAGGATATTCTCTTTCATTGCCCGGTGAATATACGCTTCAAAAAGAAGAGGATGGAAAAGATATTCTTTTTTCAACCAAGACTCCCTATACGTGGATGCGAATTGAAGTCCTTTCCGGGAAAGAAAGTGCAAGCAAATCATATCTAGATCGTTCAAAAGAATTGTTTGATGACCAGTTTGGAAAATCGTTAAAAATTTCTTCTACATCCCTATTTATTCAACCTGTTGTGTTTGCATCTACATCCCGGAGTAAAAAAGAAACGGCAAAGCTATATGTACTGAGAGAAACAAAGGGGCACCCTGCTTTAAAAATCACGATGGTTACAGCTAAAAATTCTGATGATGAAAAAAAATTAATTTCAATTGTTAACTCAGTAAAAACGCATGAATGAAAATAGATAAGGAAGCCAGCTATGAAAAAAAAGATATTTCTTGTTTGCTTTATATGTTTGATGAGTGGCTGCTCAACTGCTTTTCGTGAAGAGCTTATTAACACACAAGAAGAAATTCCAAAAGAACGCTTGCCACAGCAAAAGTTCACCTATCCTTACAAAGGAAGCAGTAGAACAGATGTAGGTTATCTTAAAAGAAGCACCAATCAAAACTATACGCTTTACGTACTAGAAGGATACGAGTTTACAGAAGAAGAGCCACGAAAAGATGTCATTTACAACAAAAAAAATGATGCTTTGTGGATGCGGATTGAAGTGTTTCCACCAAATAAAAGTGTAGAGGAGCTCAATAAAGAAACAAAAGAAATTTTAAGAGCTGGCTTTTCGGAAGTGGCTTCTCTTGATACACACCTCATTCATCATAACTTAGAGATAGAAGCTGCGTACAAAGCATCAGATGATAAAAGTAACGCATACGGTTTTCTCGTTCGAAAGCAAAATCAACACCCTACTTTCCGGTTAACGATCTTTGCTCCTAAATCCGAAAGAGATTTAACTCCTTTTTTAGAAATGGCGAGAACGCTTCAAAATGCATAAAACAAAGAAAAAGTCGGTTTACAAAGGGTGTAAACCGACTTTTTCTTTATTTCATATCTAATAGTTTAGTTTTTAAATCTTTTTCCATTTGATACAGCTCTGATTCTGCCTCGGTACGCTTCGTACGTCCTTCTTCTTGTATCTTTAGTACTTCTTCTAACGTGGTAATCAAATCGGACTGCGTTTTTTTCAATGTTTCGATATCGACAATCCCCGCCTCGTTTTCACGAGCTACTTCAATCGTATTCTGCTTGAGCAGCTCTGAATTTTTAGTAAGCAAGTCGTTTGTTGTCTTAGATACTTGCTTCTGGGCTTCCATTGCTTTCTTTTGGCGTAATAAAGTGGTTGCGATTACTACTTGATTTTTCCAAAGTGGAATAGCTGTTAAAATAGAGCTTTGAATTTTTTCCACAAGGGTCTGATTGACTTCTTGAATTAATCGAATCTGCGGTGCACTTTGAATGGCAATTTGACGGCTCAGTTTTAAATCATGCACTCGTTTTTCTAGCCTATTGATAAATTGATTTAAATCATTGACCTCCTGAGCCATCAAGTAGTCATTTTTTTGAGATGCTGTTTGCTGAAGCTGGGGCAGCGTTTCATTCTGCAGCGCCACTAACTTGTATTCTGCCGCTGCAATGTAGACGTTAAGCGCCTCGTAAAACTGTTTATTTTTATCATATAAGCTATCTAGCATCGTAATGTCTCGATACAGCATTTGTTTTGAACGCTCTAACTTATCTGCAATTTTATCAATTTCAACATTAATGCTTTGATATTTTGTTAATAAATTTTGAATAGGCCTAGAGACTCCTGAAAACAATCGACCGATGACTCCTTTTTTCTTTGCAGAAAAATCATCGGGATTCACTTGGCGAATCTTACTCATTAAATCTCCTATAACGTCTCCTACTGGTCCCGTATCTTTCGTTTGAACATGCTGTAGTACAGATTGAGAAAACTGAGATAGTTCTGACTGAGCTGCTACCCCGTACTGTAAGATAGCCTGCTGATTTTTATAATCAATTTGATTTGCGATTTTCTGCGCTTTTTCCTGATATTCCGGTGTCAAATCATCGTATGTGTTTCTTTTTGCAGCGCGAGAGTCCGATTGTATCTGCGGGGTAGGCGACGCAAAAGGATCATCAAGGAGCGCATCTAACGATTGATTTTGATCATATTCTTTCATCATAAAATCCCATCCTTTGCATTTACATTACTTTGTGCGATTAGTAGCTGTCGGTATATACGGCTGCTCCTCTTCAAATGCTTGTTTTAGCACTTTAAGCTCTACATCTAATGTCAGCTTATCTTGTGAAAGGGCATTTGTTAATAAATGCTCATACTTCCCTGATAACCCGCGCAGCATGTCTTCCGCTTCATGAAGACTTTCTTTTACTTCTATGCTTTTCGTTGGTTTTGATAATAAAAACATATACCTTTCAATGACGGTAACCGTTGATTGTAAGTAGTTCGTAAAAAAGGGCTGAACATCTTTATATCGTGCGGGCTCTTTTTCTACCATTTCAATGATGCTTTTACCTACTTTGTATAGTTTAGAAAGTTCTGTCCACATATGAACAGACCGAATTTTAAAACGATAGCTTCCAATGGTTCTTAATTGCTTTCTTGCCTCTTTTACTTGATGACGAACGTATGCAATTTCTTCTCTATACGGATTTTGATAATGACGTCGAACACTGCTCATAATAAAAAACAGGCTCATCACGACCATTACTCCTATACTAATGCCAAAGGACTGAATCATCGTGGTACTAAATCCAAAATAGCTGACCGGAACGGCTACTGCTCCTGTTACCCAAATGGCAAGAATCTTTTTTATGATTCGAACGACTTTCATCGCTTTCACTCCTATCTCAAATGTGACCGAACTTTTAAACGTATACATATTATACCATTGTCTTCCCGTCTCTTAAAACGATTACTGTTATAATTTATATACGGATAAAACCTTTAAAGGTTTCACAAAACAAAAAAACAGGCAGCTATTAAAAGCTGCCTGTTTTTTATTGATCTTCGCGCTTGTTGTAATCATACTTCGAGCGTTCAATTGGTTTGAACCCTTCTGGTGTATGAAAGCGGAGTAAATCTCCGTAAACAAGTTTATCTGATAGTTCTAGCTTTTTCTTAACTAGTTCATCATACTTATCATACTGTTTCGCTTCCTTATCTGAAAGCTGCTTGCCCGTTGCGTTGTCATACACTTTCTGATCAACTTTTGTTACCTTAGGTGTAACAAAGTCACCGTTACGGAAAGGTACAACTTGCTGATGTTCTTTTGATAATAAGTCTGTACCAAAGTCAATATAGTCTTTTGTATCAAGACCTAATAAATGCATCACTGTTGGACGAACATCTACATCTCCACCATACGTATGATTTACGCCGCCTTTAAGGCCTGGTGAAGTAATAAATAATGGTACGCGCTGCAGCTGAGCTTGTTCAAAATCATTGATGTTTTTACCCATTACTTTGCCCATTGCACGCTTATGGTTTTCAGAAATACCGTAGTGGTCACCGTACATCACGACCATCGTATTATCTGCTAAGCCAGAGGCCTGTAAATCCTCAAAGAATTGCTTGATTGATTCGTCTAAATAACGAGCCGTTTGGAAGTATTGGTCAACTGACTTATCTCCCGTATTGTGAGGTCCAATCGTTTGGTCTTCCTTATCTAGCGGATAAGGGAAGTGGTTTGATAACGTAATGAACTTCGCGCTAAATGGCTGCTTTAAGCCTTTTAGATACGGCATTGATTCTTTAAAGAATGGTTTATCTTTTAAACCATAGTTCAGCGTATCTTCGTCCGACATATTGTAATAAGCTGAATCAAAGAATTTTTCTACACCCATTGATTTATACATTTCGTCACGGTTCCAGAACGATTTTCCATTTCCGTGGAACACAGATGTTGTATAGCCTTGCTGATCTAGAATACCAGACAGCGACTGATAGGTGTTATTTGCTTTTGTTGTAAATACAGAACCTTGAGGTAAGCCGAATAATGAGTTCTCCATCATGAATTCAGCATCTGACGTTTTACCTTGCCCTGTTTGATGGAAGAAGTTATCGAAATACATTGTGTTCTGATCTTTTAATAGTGAATTTAAGAATGGCGTTACTTCTTCACCATTTAACTTATAACCAATCATAAATGACTGAAGTGACTCTAATGAAATATAGATAACGTTTTTGCCTTTTGCCTGACCGAAATATTCTTTGTTCGGCTCAGCATATGTTGCTTTTGCATAGTTCTCTACCTCAGCCACATCACTGCTATCTGCTAGCGCGCGCTGTGCTGAAGATTTCGAGCTCTGGATGATGTCATAGATCGTATAGTTATACGTTCCTAAATATTTTACTAAATAGTTGCGGTCAAATGTTCTCGTTAATAGTTGAGGACGATCCATTTCCGCTAGTGCGATGTTGGCACTTAAGAATAAAATCCCTGATAAAAATACACCTGTCACAGTACGTCGACTAATTGTTGCTGGTAAGTCAACTTTTTTCCATAGTACTAAAACTAAAAGAATAAAGAAATCTGTGAAGTATAAAATATCACTTGGGCTAATTAAAGCCATGGCACTGCCGCCTAATTGACCAAAGTTGTTTGACTGAGTCAATACAGGAACAGTAATAAAATCATTAAAGAAGCGATAGTATACTACATTTGCGTACAGGATGAATGAAAGTAAAAAATTCATTCCAAGCAGTGCTCGTACTTTTCCGCGCCCTTTAAATAGTAATGCAATGGCAAAAAAGAAAATTGCCGAACCAATTGGGTTTATGAAAAGTAAGAACTTTTGCATAAAATTATCTAGCCCTAAGTTAAATTCGATACGATAAACGGTATACGTTTTAATCCAAAACAACAAAACTGCAATTAGAAATAACGGCAGCTGTTTCGAAAAAATATTTTTACCGTTTGTCATGAGCTGTTTCATATTCCCACCTCTGTCTCTATTGAAATTTAAGCTCACTTTTATTTTTATAGTAAATGTAAAAAGAAATCTCTCTTACAAAAAATGTAAGAGAGCTAATCTGTTCTTTCACATTTTAACTCTTTAAAAAAAATTGTCAACACCGCTACGTATAATTTTCACCAAACGTGAGAAAATAACTACTTTCTTATTCCCAGCTCTATCGGCTTTTAAACACAAATGTATCCTGTGCTTTTTTCTTCTCACTATTTAATACGGACAGCTTCTCTTTAAGTTTCACTATTTTATATTTATTTTTTATTTTGTCCACTATACATATAAATTTAACACTTGCCTTAGTTTTCCTTCTACTTTACAAGAGAATGCATAAAAGCACTTGTGAATATTTGTTATATCAATACCTCTTATTTTCTTTTCTTTCTACAGTAAACCACATATTTTGAGTTATTTCTTTCTTTAAATATGAAAAAAATGTGTCAGTTTGCATCGAAAATTTTTATTTTTTTATCTTTTTGTTTATAATATAAATTATAAATATTATTTGAAATTTCAGATCTCTTTAACGTCTGATCTAGAAAGTGCATTTTTTATATAAAATTGGAATGAGTACGGGCTATGCATGCTTGTATGCCTGGCAGTTTAAACGTCTTACATTTTTATAAAGGAGAAAAAATGAAAGAATGTATTGTTTTCATTACAAATATTATTAATGTATTGCACGACGGATTAATTTATATTTTTTATTTACTAGGATTTTCTCTTTCAGATAAAGAACTTCACTTTTGGATTATTGGCATTATTGGACTGCTCACGTTTTTAAGCGTTTATATGATCTTTAAATTATTGTCAAAATGGAAATTTAGTATTACAGCTATTTCCTTTATCTATACCCTTACCGTTATGCTTGTCTTAGTTTTTGCCATTGAAATTCAGCAAGGAATTACTACCCGGGGCAATATGGAATTTGATGATGCCATAGCAGGTTTATGGGGGTTTTTAGTCTTTTTTAGTATTTATATCGCCTTTGCTTCTTTTTTTCTTTTATCCAAGAGGTTATTGTCTTCGAATAAAGAGAAAAAAATAAAAACCGAGGCCCCTACTCGGAGCCAAAGACACGTTAATTAATTTCGTTTGAGTTTCAAAACGACTTGATGAATCCGTATTCGATTATATCGTTGAACCAAAATAAACGGTACGTTTGCAACAATCGCATAAATAACCATCCAAACACCTATAGAAGGAGAGTTCCATATAAAAAAAAGAATAGAAGGAAGTATGCTGATCCAGTGAGTTAACTCTGCTCGATTTGTTTCAATTAAAAAAAGCTGTGCATATTCCTTCGTTCTACTCTCCCATTTCTTTTTATAAAATCCTCGTTTAAATAGCTTTCCTGCATCAGGAAGCCACATTTTCCATCGGTGCACCCCGAATTTTTTATATATCCCAACTGTTTCCCAGCTTTGAACCTTAAACAGCGCAAGTTCCTTTTTTAAATAAAAAGCAGAAATTTTTGTGCATCTGTAGGCGATGAACATGTGAATCACAAACCATGCCATGATATTAATTAAGAGCTGAGCACCTGTCATTTTATCACTTTCTTCTTTTTTTCTTCTTCTATAGATATGCTGCGTTCTTTCCATTTAACTTGCTTTCTCACCGCTGTTTGGATGAAAGACCATACGAATAGCCCCAGAAAAAATAGCACATGAATAGGAAATAAGCACAAAGAAAAAAAATTAAACGAACCTATTTTTCTTAAGCTATTAAATAAAAGACTTACATAGCAAACATAGCTGCTAATTGCCAAGCCTGCATGTTGATTCCATAGAGTAGGTAAAAAAAGGACATAATTAATCATGCTAGTAAGCCACAAGCTTACTAGAAATAAATAAATGGCTTCCGTTTTCCCCGCACCTGAAGCAAAACTTTTACTCCACCCTCTTATAAGGCTTTTCATACCATTTGGATACATGCGCATGGAAAGAGCTCCCTGTCCACTCATACACGTGATAAATTCACCTTGTTTGTTCATTTTTTCAACCAGCGCCATATTTTCCACCACTTCTTTTTTTATCCCTTCGTGGCCTCCGCTTTGAAAGTAGGAGGCTGCGCTGCAAAGCAAGCACTGCCCGAAACCGACAGAAGGACTTTTCCAATTTTTAAAGGGATGAAACGCGCCAATTGATGCAAACGTAACATAGTGAAATAAAGCAGAAAACATTTCATAAGGCCTCTTAACAAGGTGATAAGGATGAACTGACAGCACCCCCCCTTGCTGTTGATAGTAGAAAAAGACTTTTTCAATTCCGTCTTTCTCTACTGTAATATCAGCATCTAAAAACAAAAGCACCGAGCCTTTTGCTTCTCGTGCTCCATTCCAGCATGCCCATGACTTTCCTAGCCACCCAGCTGGAAGTGTTCCTGGGTGCACTACTTTTACGCCAAATGCTTTGGCTACCCTCTCAGTATTATCTGTTGAGTTGTCATCTACAACAATCACTTCAAAGTCAGCGTTCCCTAACTGGAGTGACTGCAATAAAAAGGTAAGGTTTCTTTCTTCATTTCTAGCTGGAATAATAATGGACAAACATGACATATCGTTTCTTACTATTTTTACACGTTTAAATGTAGGTATAGTGCTGACAAGCGTACCTGTCAAAACAAGAGCAACCAGTAAAAAAGACATCTCTTTCTCCTTTCCTTCACGTATGAAAATTAGCGAACTGGACAAAATAAAAAGTTGTAGACCTATTTTTATTTTGCGTGAAGTCATTTTATACACATTGTTGACAACTCGCTTTTGTTTTATAAGGAGGAAAAAGATGAAAAAGAAAGTAATTGTTGTAGGCGCAGGTTTAGGTGGTCTGTCAGCTGCTATTCGTCTGTCAGCTGATGGATATGATGTAACAGTCGTTGAAAAAAGCGAGCGAATTGGCGGTAAGTTAAATATTCGCAGCGGCAAAGGATTTTCTTTCGATACGGGACCTTCTATTTTAACAATGCCGTGGGTGCTAGAGCAGCTGTTTGAAAGTGCAGGCCGCAAGATCCACGACTACTTAACAATAGAACGAATTGAGCCTCAGTGGAGAACTTTTTTCCAAGATGGAACACAAATTGATTTGACCAGTGACCTTCCTCGCATGCTTCAGCAGCTTCAAGAACTTGCTCCAGAAGACGTTGAAGGTTTTTTTGACTATTTATCTTATGCAAATAAAATGTATGAATCGAACTTAAAAAGTTTTTATAAAAAAAGTTTATCTGGACTGCACGATTTACGAACGATGCATACGGTAAAAGAACTGCTTCAAATGGATCCAATGAGATCTATGGATGCTACTACACGCAAATATTTTTCAAACAAACATTTGCGTCAATTGTTTAATTTTTTAATTATGTACATCGGTTCTTCTCCTTATCATGCACCAGCTGTATTAACACAGCTTGCTCACGTTCAGCTAGGATTAGGTATTTATTACGTAAAAGGCGGAATGTACAAAATCGCTGAAGCGATGGATAAGCTCCTTCAAGAACTTGGCGTCACTGTGCATCTAAATACGCAAGTAAAAGAAATCACAACAAGCGGAGCAAAGGCAACTGGAATTACACTAAAAAATGGCGAGAATCTATCAGCAGATATTGTGGTATCTAATCTAGAAGCAATTCCAACTTACCGCTATTTATTAAAAGATCATACGCAAGCAGCTAAGCAAACTCAGCAGCTTGCTAAATTCGAACCTACCGTTTCTGGCCTTGTTCTTTTATTAGGGGTTAACAAACAGTACAAGCAGCTTCAACATCATAATTTCTTCTTCTCAAAGGATCAGAAAGAAGAGTTTGATACAATCTTTAACAAAGGGAAAATAGCCATGGATCCGACAATTTACGTTGGCGTATCGTCTAAATCAGACCCTACGCAAGCTCCTGAAGGAAAAGAAAACCTGTTCGTTCTTACTCATGTACCTCCTTTAAAGGAAGGCGACGACTGGGCTGCATTAAAAGACCGCTACCGTGATGTCGTATTGAAAAAGCTTGAGGCAATGGGATTAGAAGACTTGCGTTCAAGCATTGAGTTTGAATATACGTTTACTCCCAATGATATCCAAGAGCTTTACGGTGCTAACGGCGGGTCCATTTATGGCGTAGCAACTGACCGTAAGAAAAATGGAGGTTTTAAAATTCCGGCAAGAAGTCAGCTTCTTTCTAACCTTTATTTTGTGGGCGGCTCTACACACCCTGGAGGCGGCGTGCCAATGGTGACATTATCAGGTCAGCTTACAGCGGACGCAATTAATGAAGATTTTCAGATTCCTCGTATGCAAAAAGATATTGGATAATGAAAAAGTGCAGGAAATTCCTGCACTTTTTTTAAAAGTTCATTTTTGACTGTCCACCGTCTACGTTTAACGTCGCACCCACTATCCATGAAGCTTGAGAAGATGCTAAAAAAACAACGGCGTTTGCCACTTCTTCCGGCTCTCCAAAGCGTCCTGCTGGTATTTCATTTTCAACAAACTGCTTAATCTTCTCCGGATTTTCATCCATTCTTTTTTTCCAATTACCCGTTTCATGCAAAATACTTCCCGGCGCTACTCCATTTACACGAATTCCTTTAGAAATCATTTCATCTGCAAACGACTTTGTAAAGCTGATAAGCGCTGCTTTTGCGTTATTGTACGTGACTTTCCCTCCACTTTCTCTCCCGAAAATAGACGTCACATTAACGATTGCCCCATCTTTTGTCATACGAGCTGCTGCTAGCTTGCTCAAGTGGACAGCTGAAAAATAGTTAAGCTCCATCGCTTCTTTGAAAAGGGATAAATCTGTTTCCATGGCCTTGCTTCCATTACTTCCTCCAGCGTTATTAATTAAAATATCAATGCTTCCGAAATCTTTAATGAATTTCTCGATTAATGCAACTCTGTCTGATTCGTTTGTTAGGTCTGCTGTATATGTACGTACGTTTTCTAATTCTGACTGTGCATCCTGTAACGCTTCCTCTCCTCTTGCCGCAATTCCAACGTTTGCTCCTTCTTGAATAAACGAGGCAGCAATAGCCTTCCCAATTCCTTTTGACCCACCGGTAATAAGTACATTTTTATTTTGCAACTGTAAATCCACACGTATCCCTCCACGTTAAATGATAATTGCTATACTTTCTATCATAGCTCACTGCATGCCAAAATTAAAATCATATACTGTTTTACCTTTTTACTCCTTTTAAATCGCTGCGTTTTATGGATACGTTCTTTGAATTTATTGTCAGAACTCTTAGCAAAAACAAGCCACGGCGTGATATAATGCTTTTTGGTGTAAATGTTTTCAAATTGGGGGTTTTTTAATGCAACAAACGTTTTCAACGTCTCAAAAAGTTAAGCAGTTCGTTTTTATTTTATTTCCGATATTGGTCACCCAGTTTGGAATGTTTTCAATGACTTTTTTTGATACGATGATGTCAGGAAGAGTTAGCGCAGACGACTTGGCAGGGGTAGCGATTGGTTCAAGCTTATGGGTACCTGTTTTTACAGGGCTAAGCGGAATTTTAATGTCTATTACGCCAATTGTTGCACAGCTTGTCGGAGCTAATCAAAAGAAAAAAGTTCCGTTCTCCGTCATTCAAGGGCTTTATGTCTCCATTTTAATGGCCGTTGTTATTATTTTAATCGGCTTTTTTGTTGTTGATCCTATTTTAAAAGGGATGAATTTAGAAGCAAACGTAATGCGCATTGCCAAACAGTATTTAATTGCTTTATCTTTTGGTATTATTCCGCTTTTTATTTATACGGTTTTACGAAACTTTATTGATGCTTTAGGGCAAACTCGTACGTCTATGCTTATCACCATTTTAGGGCTTCCGGTTAATGTAGCTTTAAACTATGTATTAATCTTCGGTAAGCTAGGCTTCCCCCACTTGGGTGGAGTAGGCTCCGGTTATGCAACTGCCGTTACGTATTGGTGCATACTCATTGTATCCATTGTAATTATTCATAAAAAAGAACCTTTTTCTAACTTCGATTTATTTAAAAGATTTCACCGTATCTCTTTTTCTACTTGGAAAGAAATATTAAAAATAGGTTTACCTATCGGTTTTTCCGTATTTTTTGAAACAAGTATTTTTTCAGCCGTCACGCTGTTTATGAGCTCGTATAATACCATTACAATCGCTTCTCACCAAGCAGCTATTAATTTTGCCTCATTTCTCTATATGATTCCGCTGAGTATTTCTATGGCTTTAACGATTGTTGTGGGATTTGAAGCGGGTGCTAAGCGTCATCAAGATGCACGAAGCTATAGCAGGATTGGTGTAACTATCGCTGTTGGCATGGCTTTTGTTTGCGCAGGTCTTTTATTTACTCTTCGAGAATCAGTAGCTTCTTTGTATACAAAAGATGCAGAGGTACTCGCATTAACTTCTCATTTTTTGATTTATGCAATTTTCTTTCAGCTTTCTGATGCTCTTCAAGCTCCTATTCAAGGCGCTCTGCGAGGATATAAGGATGTAAATGTTACCTTTTTAATGTCCTTGGTATCTTATTGGGTAATTGGTCTACCTTTAGGCATTGTTTTAGCAAAATACACCGATTTGCAGGCGTTTGGCTATTGGATTGGACTAATTGCGGGGCTTGCTGCAGGAGCAACAGGACTTGCGTATCGTTTGATAAAAATACAAAAAAAGCAGCTGCTAGAGGAGAATAAATCTTCTCGAACGGCTTAATCAAAAAAAGAACGTTCTCAAAAGAACGTTCTTTTTTGGTTTAAAGATGGATTGATATTCTTCCTTATACTAAGACTTAAAACTTCTTATTTATTTAAGGTACGCTCTAACTCTTGTAAAAGCTGTTCCGCACCTTTTTTACTTAACACAACGTTTCCATTCCCAAAGGTTAAGTTTTCACGCGTAATTTCCCCAGTTACTAAGCAAGCACCGTACGGGCTATACTTTTGTAAAATAATAATATCTTCATCAACATATATTTCTACTGGATCACCTGTGTTGATATTTAAAATGCGGCGCAATTCAATAGGAATTACTACGCGACCCAATTCATCTACTTTTCTTACAATTCCTGTAGACTTCATAAAATCCATTCCTTTCATAGTAAACAAATAATATCTTCTCGATACAAATCTAGTCAAATTCGTCAGAGTTGCTAAAACCAAAATGCTTCAATGATGGTCTGATAACGGTTTATAAGTTCTTAAAATATGGCAAATAACGCATTAAATAGATTTATATACACTTTGTATCATATCAATTCGTACACTATTTATGAATAGTGCATAATCTTTAAAATCGAATTCATCCATATATGTTAAAAGTGTGTATTTTATCCATAATATAACTATATATCCATCTTTTACACTACTTTGTACCCATTTTATAACTTTTATTCCGACATAAGACGACAAAATCAGCTATAGAAAAAACGTGTCTTTTCTAACTAAAGACACGTTCATTTGGACCCGAAGTTGTCACGAATAGCTTTTTGAATCATAGCTTCACACCGCTCCAGCTCTACTTTTAATTGTTTTTTATATAATTTAGCTTTCTCTTCTCCCTCATTTGTAAATGTATAATAAACCACTTCTTGAAGCTTCATTCCTTCTTTTTTACGCTTCACCTGTTTGAGGACACCATCTTCAATCAAGTCATGAAGAGCTTTGTATACTTCAGAGTGATTAGGTTTGAACCCAAAAGGGCGAAATTCATCTCTCAACACATCTAATAACCGAAGGCCATACAGACGCTCTTGTTCTGTCATTGTAATCATATATAATTTTAAGAAAGCACGTTGTTTTAATAGAAAACCACTGGATGTACGCTTTTCTCTCATCTCAACTTCCTCCTTCACATACTTGCTTTCATTCAGGATAATAGAAAGCTCTATACGTAATTATACTTTTTTTATTCTACATAATCCTTCTTTTTCACTCAAAATCTCTTTTTTTTCTCACATTTTTTCACTTATTTACGCGTTTTTCTCATTCTTTGTAAGCAGTCATTGAATTTTCTTTTTTTCATATATATAGAAGGAATTTACGTGAATATAAGGAGGGGTTCCTTTGAGTAAAAAATATGAAGAGATTGATTGGGGTTCGATTCAGCATAAGGTAGAAGATATGCTTGGAAATCACTTTTGGAGCGATTTAAATCACATCTTACCAAAGCGATTTCCAAACGTCGACTTATATGAAACCGATAAAGAAGGCATTATCGTCGTTGAGGTTCCTGGACTGCATTCAACTAACGACATTCAAATCAAGTTGGACGCAAATATATTAACAGTTGAAGGGAACGTTCCTTATGCTTATGAAGCATCTAAACAAAAGTTAAAGCTCAACGAACGCCATACAGGCGTATTTTCTCGCACGGTCAAACTTCCTTTTCACTACACAGACGAACCAGTTCGCGCTAAGTACAAAAATGGATTATTGGAAATTCGACTGAATAAGATAGAAAATGACCAAACCATTGCCATACAATTTGAAGAGGATTAACTGCACGTAACAAAAACCCTTCTGTTAGCAGAAGGGTTTTTGTTAGAGCGCTGAACTTAACACAATGTTTCCTTCTGGCGTCTTATTATTCGCATTCGTCTAAAGTAATCGCCATAACATCCCACTTTTCAGTCTGTTCTTTTTGGCTCATCGTATAGACCACTGTCCCGTTTCCATTTTTATCTGTTACAAAAGCACCTGCCGGATGAGGCGTATCACCTTTTATGCCCCACACCTGATAAACTTCATTTCCCTTTACGTTTTTCAAGTTATTCGCTTGAATGACCACATTTAAATTTCCACCTTTTTTCGTAAGAGATGCTGTTGCTTCACCAGAAACGTTCGGCTCTGCCTGCAACTTCATTGTTTTTTCAGATGTAAGAGGTTCATTTTGAGGAGCAACCGAAACATTTGGTTCTTGTTTGCCTTTGTCTTCATCTTTCAACAGAAAGTAGCTGTTTCCTGCAAAGGATAAAAGAAGTGCCGCAGCTAATCCAATAATGATGGATATAGTAACCAATGAGTCCTTATTATATAATCGAATTACCTTTGAATTTGGATCACTTTCACATCTTTTAAACGTACCTTTATTTTTCAAAAATGACAAGTAATTATACTTTTTTTATGGAATAGGAGCGAAATTGTCCAATGAAACATTTGATTCTTTTTGATGGCATATGTAATTTATGTAATAGCAGTATTCAATATATTATTAAACATGATGAACAAGCTTTGTTTTCTTTCGCTTCTCTTCAATCAGATTTCGGAAAGCAGCAGCTAGCCTCTCACGGCTTACTTCCTGAGCAATTAGACAGCATTGTATATATTCATGGAAACCAAAGATATGTAAAATCAACGGCTGCTTTAAAAATAGCCAAGCGCTTAGATGGACCCGTTAAATTTTTATATGCTTTCATTATCATTCCTGCGCCTATTCGAGATATAGTATACAACTGGATCGCTCGCAACCGATATAAGTGGTTTGGCAAACAACAACACTGCATGCTCCCAACTTCTGATACGAAAAAGCGGTTTGTTGATAACTAAAAAGGCTTGGGATATAGAAAAAAACAGTTCTAAAGAGGAATATATTTATGTTAAGAAAATCTATTCATTAAAAAATCCGAACTGATTCAACATTTTAATGAAAGAATGCTGAACTATAGTTCGGATTTTTCAGCTAACATATGGTTGTACGAGTTTTTTTAACTTTCACCCATTGCTTTTTTATTCGTTGCTTCAATTGCCTGTTTCATTATTAAAGAGAAGTCTTGTTCTTTCATCACTTTTAACCCTTCGGCAGTAGCGCCGCCTGGAGTTGTTACTTGCTCTCTTAAAGACGCAGGATCTTTGGTTTCATGCAGCATCTGTACAGAGCCATACATCATTTGAATAACTAAATCTTTGGCTGTTTTTTCGTCCACACCGTAAGCGGTAGTTGCATCAATTAACGATTCTGCAAAATAATATAGAAACGCCGGTGCACTGCCAGTTACAGCCGTTAGCTCATGTACTTCTTTCTCTGAACACTCATGCGCTTCACCAATTCCTTTTAAAATCATTTGAAGCACTTCCTTATGCTCTTTTGTGGCAAAAGTTCCAAGTGTATACAGAGACATCGATTGTCCAATCATAGCAGCTGTATTTGGCATAATCCAAGCGACAGGCGTATTCTGCGGAAGGTGATTTTCTAAGTAACTCGGACCAATTCCTGCCGCTAACGTTACGACAAATTGTTGATTTAAATGAGTCGAAAGTTCCTTGAGCACGGAAGGATGGGCGTTGGGAGGCATCGCTAAAATAATAACATCCGAATTGTTAACTTCTTGACGCCAATTTTGCGTCGTTTGTACGGCGTACGTTTTTTCAACACGCTGTAACCGCTCAATATCTCCGTTGTTTGACATCACCACTGCCTCAATACTGTCAGCGCTGCTCGTAACCAAACCAGCCGCTACAGCTTCAGCCATTCGTCCTGCTCCAATAAATAAAATTCGCTGTTTTTTCATCTGTTACTCCCAGTTATATGTCCAGAATTCTTCTCTAGTTAATAAACGTTCCATTTGCGGATAGTCAGATAAGCGGTCGAAGTCAATTGCGTTCATCATTCCTTCTGTTTGAGAACGATGGGCTTTTAACGCTTCAATTTTTTTATCTTTCATCGCTGTTACATCAAAAATAACATCTGGTTCTCCAATATGTTCAATACGATCTTTTGAAAACGCATGACACCAAACAACCGGACGCTTTTCTTTCGGCATACGTTTTACCGCTTGAATCGTAGCTGCACCCGTAGCATTATGATCAGGGTGTACCGCAAAGCCAGGATAATGCGTTAAAATGTGAGTCGGCTTTACATCGTTAATGATTTCTTCAATTTTATCTGCAAAAACATCAATATCAAGAAATTCCAGCGTTTTATCACGAAGCCCTAGCATACGCAAATCTTGAATATCTAAAACGTTCGCTAAATCTAAAAGTTCTTTTTTTCGGATTTGAGGTAAAGTTTCACGGTTAGCAAACAGCGGCCTACCCATATTTCGTCCCATTTCACCTAGCGTAACACAGGCATATGTAACGGGCGTTCCTTTTTGTCTAGCTTGCGTGATCATTCCTGCCGCTCCATATGCTTCATCGTCAGGATGCGGAAATACAATTAATAATCTTTCTTCCATGTTCTATTCTCCTCTCTTTTCTGTTATGAAAACGGATGTTCACTTAATTGAAGGGCAACTGCTAAACGACCTTCAAAGTCATGCCCAGCTAGAAGAAGTCGGCCTTCTTCATCAATTTCCCAATCTGTTAATCCCTCTGCATAAATCCATCCTAAATCAATTTGAAGACCTACACGATAAGGACCTTCTCCAGTTATCTTTCCGTTTGAAATAGTGACTTTACCATTGCGAATAAAAGCCCCAACTGTCATTACTTTTTCATTTACGTGTGAAGCATATGCACCGTTTGTCGTTTCAAGGTGTACATATACGTCTTTATTTAAAAATGTTTGTATTTTTTTTTGGACTGTTTCTTTATGAATTGGTTGCACGCTTGTTACTCCTTTCTCATGTTCATAAATTGTATTGTACTAAAAATCATGAGCGAATCCTAATGTTTAGTTCTAGACTTTGAATTTCTTTATTCCATCTTTCATAATCATACATAAATGTTAATTCTCCCCAAGTTAACATACTGATTTCTTGAATGTCTATAATAATCTCAGCAAGTTCACGACTAAGCATACCTAGTTCTTTTCCTTCGACCAGCTTTTTTTTGTAACGATTAAAAGCTGGATCTAATTGTTCAATTTGTGCATAAATTTCATGGATAGAGCCATATTGTTGAATAAGAGGCAGTGCGGCTTTTTCTCCTACACCAGGAACGCCCGGAATATTGTCAGATTTGTCACCAAGCAATGCTTTTACGTCCACCCATTGACGAGGATGAATATTGTATTCTTCTTGAAAGTGCTTAAAGCCATAAACAAGATCGCCAACCTGCTTTTTGGCAATAATTTGCGAAATATGTTGATCTAGGAGCTGAAGCAAGTCTCGGTCATTGCTATAGATGTACCCTGGACTTTGCTTTTCCTTACTCCACTTGCTTACAAGTGCTCCAATTAAATCATCTGCTTCATAAGAAGACAATGACATTTGATAAATGCCTACTGTGTCAAAAAATTGTTTTAACGTTTCATACTGCTGAATCAGCGGCTCAGGAAGCTCTGCTCTTGTTTGCTTATATAGGGCGTATGTATCTTTACGTTTTGTATCCTCGCGCTTAACATCCCAAGCGACGAAAATATGGCTTGGCTCATATTGATGAATCAATGCATGCATTTTTTGAATCGTTACTCTCAGGGCATTCGTAAATTGGCCCTTACTGTTTCTTGTCAACGCTGCTTCATCTCTGCCATAAGAAGTAGCAAAATAACAGCGGCTTAATAAATTAAATCCATCAATTACTAATAGTGTTTCGTTCACATAGTCACGTCCTTTGAAAACTTTGCTCCTTTAGCTTTTAGAGCAAACATACTATAGCACTTGTTCTTTGCACGCGTCAATGAAGGGTACAAAGCTCAAAACACGCCCATTTTTTTCTCTCAATGTAAATGTAGTATAAAGATGTTAAATTGTTGTTATGATTTATTCGTTTGACTTTTAGAACTTTTGACTATCCTATAAAATGAGGATGAAAGATCAATCCTACAAATGAAGGTGAAAAAAGTGAATAAAAACACGATGATTAAAACATTAAAAGTTATATCTGTTGTGTCGCTTCTCGCTTTGTTATTTATCATTGCTTATGATCGTTCCATGTCTACATCCATGATTATTTTGTTCAGTTCGCTCATTTTCTTTGTATTTGTACTTAGCGACTTTTTTTTCGATCGCAAGCCGTGGGGATTAAAAGGCCTTCAATTATATATATCACTGATGTTATTCATCATTGCCATTTTTGAAATGCATCAAGTTGTCAGTTCACTTTGCGTTATTTCCATTATGGCTCTACCAAAAGTTATTGACGAATTAGCTTAAGTGTGAATGATAAATGATAAAATCCATGATCATTGTGATCATGGATTTTATTACGTTTTGAGTAATTTTTCAGAGATGCGAAGAGCTTCTTCTATGCCAAATTTACGCACTAAACTGATGGCTTCCTTTATTTCTCTCTTTTTCAAGTCATGAGTCGGATTTAAATTTAACAACACTTGAATAACAACTAAATCCCGCATCGTAAACATCATATTCTTTTTCATATCTCGCTGAAATGTATACTGCTCTTTTAAGAGCCGGTCGCTTATTGCTAACACTTTCGACTCCGGAAGATGTAGCTGCGCCCCTGCTTCTTGACAAGACCACAATTTTTTCACTCGATCTTCAGCATTCATATTTGCGACTCGTGCATATGTAATATCGCTGTTTTCTTGACAAATCTCTATCTCTTTTAACGTTGGCTTTAGCACCGTTTTTCGCTTGGAGACTTTTTTCTTATCAACTCTTGTATCCCTGAGGCTTCTGCCGTGAACGGTGTAAATGTCGTATTCATTTTCTCTTTTTACATCTTGTTTATTGTATTTTGGAAAATAACCATTTACAAGCATCGTTCTCAGCATATCCAATTCTTTTTTTAATCCATGAACTTCAATATATCCAACAGCATAAATTTCTTTGTGAAATTTTTTTGTGTTGCTAACGCCTTTTCCTGCAACGTGAGCTCTTACTCTTTCTGATAGAGAGCCCGTCGTTGTTCCGATATATAAAAGCCTGCCGGGTTTATCAAAGAAAAAATAAATGCCGGGAGCGGAAGGCAATTGTCCTATTTCTGCTGTACTTAGCAGCTTTTGCAATACTTGCATGACTGCTAAATCGATTTTTACTGTCATTATTTTTGATAACCTTTTAACATTTCTTCATACACTTTTAGATGCGTATACACAGTTTGAAGAAGCGGTACGTGTATAGACGATTTTTCAGCTAATGTCAGCAAATATCCTTGAAGGTGGTCTCCTTCAATTTGAGAACTTTTTTCCATATCACGCTGCATCGATGACTTCATGTCATACGTCATTTTATCCATCGTATTCATATGCTGTTCAATAATCCCTTCAGCTAATGGGGCATCGTATGCCATCATAATATTTTCAACTTCTTTAAAAAGCTCTTGTACAAACTGACGACCTCCTTTTGCTGCTAAGACTGGGCCAACAGGTGCGCGCATAAGAGTGGTCATGCCTGACATAACCGTAATAAATAAATACTTATGCCACATATCCTGTTCAATATATGAACTTTTTACAAACGAAGCCTTTGTACCACTGAACGCTTGCTCAATCAGTTGTGATCTTTCTGTTTCCTTCTGCTTAAATTCACCAAATACAAGTCTGTGAGCAGGACTCGTCTGGACGACATCTCCATCTTTGTTTAAAGTCGTCTCAATAAAGCACAGTCCCCCAATGACTTTTTCTTCCCCAAAAGCTTCTTGTAAAGGACCCACGTGAGCCATACCGTTTAACAAAGGTACGACAACTGTCTGATTCCCTACAAAAGGACGCACATCATCAATTGCTTGTTTAAGATGATAAGCCTTAGTTGTGAACAAAATAACATCATAAGGTTCTTTCACCTCAGATTTTGTAATAGCTTGTACAGGTGAAGTGAAGTCACCGTGTATGCTCTTAATAACAAGTCCATTTTGTTCCAGCTCTTTTTTTCTTCGTTCTCTGACAAGAAAAGTAACATCCTCTCCTTTTTCCACAAGCCTGCCTCCAAAGTAACCTCCAACGCCGCCTGCGCCTAAAACTAATATTCGCATAACTTTTGCTCCCCTTTTTCTTTTTCTTTTATTGTAGCACAGCTAGTTTGAAATTTTATAATATTCTTATTTCATTGTATTTTGAGTTTTTTACAAAAGATAGCCATAGCGCTTTTAAAGTTGTTATAATGAATACAAAAAAAGCATAAAAATTTATGCTTAGACATTTATCCCCTCTTGGATATACTATTTACCAATCCGTAATCGGAAAAATTTCGATTTAAACAATGTTATTTACATAGGAGAGACTGAAATGAAAACAGAAATCTACATTTTATCTGGATTTTTAGGCAGCGGAAAAACAACGTTGCTTAAACAGCTGCTTCAGCAAGAAAAAGATCGTAATCGCAATATTGCTGTTGTGATGAATGAGCTTGGCCAAGTTTCGATTGACTCAAATGAAGTAGAAGAAGACACGCCGTTAAAAGAATTGCTAAATGGCTGCGTGTGCTGTACTATTCAAGGTCAATTTGAAACGCAGCTTCATTCACTTTTACAGGAGAACACATTGGATGCTATCTATATAGAAACAACGGGAGTTGCCCATCCCATTGAAGTATTAGATGCTTGTATGTCTCCTCTTTTTGCGCATCAAGTTACGATTAAAAGTATTATCACCACACTGGATGCAACAAGGTGGAAAGAACGTGGTTCCTTAAGCATTCAACTTCAAAAACTTCTTCAAGAACAAGTAAGACATGGGGATGTAATTTTATTAAATAAAACGGACATGCTGTCTGAGTCAGAAAAGTCTTCCCTGCTTTTTGAGATTCAATCCATTAACGCTCGTGCAATAACATTATTAACGACATTTTCCCGCGTGAAGCTTGATGTGATTCAAAAAGCTCAGCTGTCTCAAAAACAGCCGCACCATAAGGCTCATGTTGAAGATCATCTTCATTTGAAAACATTTGTATATGAGTTTACAAAAAAAGTGGATCTTGAATTATTTGAAAATTGGCTGCGCCAAATGCCAGATACCATTTATCGCATTAAAGGCTATATGCGCTTCACTCATTCGAATGATACGTATTCGTTTCAATATTCATACGGCATGCCTCTATATATGAAAGAAATGATGAAGCTGCCCACCACTCTTGTCTTTATAGGGGAAAACCTCGATCACGCTATGATGAAACAAGAATTATTTAATCTTGAACAGCAATCTCATTAAAAATCCCGCTCTAGGCGGGATTTTTTTATTACTTATAAACAGGCATTTTGTACTCTGCGCAAAATTTCATATGCACGATTTCCGGCTAACTCTGTCAATTCTTCAAATTTTTCATCTCTTTTCAAATCGAGTTCAATAATTTCTTTTGCCAGCTCAATAATCTCTTCTTTTTTCAATTGTTGCACAGCCATGTAAAACGCCCTTCCCTTTTAGAATTTATGTATATTCTCACATTTATTTTCTATTCATCATTTTGAAAGCAAGTGATTAACCACAAGGCTTTATCCTGTATGGTTAACCACTTAGGATCGAGTTAATCATTAGTTTATAGGACTCTTTTCCCTATTTCATTATTTATGTTACTTTTTCTCACATAGTAATTCAAAAATATAACATATATATGTTAGAATGTATTACATGTTATAATTTTTTGTATTTTTTTCCTTTATAATAACATACTACTACGTACTCAGGGGTGAGGGAGATTGTCTACGAATGAAGCGTCATATCGAGATAAAAAAGTCATGTCTATTGGGATTGTAAAAGAATTAACCGGTTTATCAGAAAGGCAAATTCGCTACTATGAGAAAAGAAGCCTGCTCTTTCCGGACCGAACCAATACGGGTATCCGGAAATATTCGTTTTCAGACGTCGAACGATTAATGGATATTGCTGATCGTATAGAAGAAGGAGTTCAAACGAGTGAAATACGCACAGAACTGGCTAAAAAAGATGAAGCGAGAAAAATGAAAGAAGTAAAAAACCAAATGCTTCAAGGTCAGTTGAACGCTCATTTCAAGCGGAAGCTATAAAGTATACATACGGTGACTTTTCCGTCTCCGTTTTTATTTCTTTACGGCAGACAAAAAAGCGCATATCTAAAGATATCCGCTTTTTTGTCCGTTAAGCTGAACGCCCTTTAAAGAATTTCGGCTGATGAGAGCTCATGAACTTAGTTTTAGATAAAATGAACATAACCGATCCGCCCCAAATGAACAAAAAGGCAATCATCTCCACGCTAGAAAACGGTTCGTGATACACGAATACCCCTAATAAAAGCGTCATGGTAGGAGCAATGTACTGTAAAAAACCGACCATCGATAGCGGAATAAGCGGGGCCCCTTTAGCGAAATACAATAGTGGCATAGCTGTAGCAACACCGCCTCCAATTAAAAGAGCACTCACATCAAGCGACTGAAGGGAAAAACTTGAAGATCCTTTCACTAAAAGAAAAATAAAATAAATAACTGCAATAGGTGCAACCATCATCGTTTCAATCGTTAATCCTACTTTTGCTTCTAATTGAATAGTCTTTTTTACAAGACCGTACAAACCAAAGCTAAACGCTAAGCTTAATGATACCCATGGGATATGTCCGTATGTAACTGTCATAACGATAACACCTATAGCAGCCAATCCAACAGAAGCACCCTGCCAAAAATTAAGCTTCTCTTTTAAAACGACTATACCAAGCAAAATACTAACGAGCGGATTGATGTAGTAACCTAAACTTGTTTCAATAATATGATTATGGTTAACCGCCCAAATGTAAACGAACCAGTTGATACTGATCAGCACTGAAGCCACAAATAAAATGACCGCTTGTTTCGTATTACGAAATAATAAACCAAGCGTCTTCTTTAAAGAACTCATTTGCTTGGTCACAAGCAAAAGTAAAAGCATAAAAACAAATGACCATATAACGCGGTGAGCGAGTATTTCATTCGCATGCACTTCGCCAAGAAGCTTCCAGTAAAGCGGAAAAAGCCCCCACATAACGTAAGCGCTGGCTGTATAAACAATACCTGCTCGTTTAGAATCTTGATTCATTTCTCAACCTCTTTTCTTTATCTCTCTGTCTCTTATCATTATAGATGCATTTACCTCTTTTTTATAGCTTTATTTTGCCTATCGAAATAGCTCATAAAAAAAACGATCGCTTTTAGCTCGACCGTTTTTTATACGTTATTTTTTAGGCTGTTTAAATACTTTGGCACTGCGAATATACTCTACGTCTTGTACATTTTCTCGCGCGTTAGCGATTCGAGCCGCAGCAAAGAAATAATCGGATAAACGATTTAAATACTGAAGCACCGCCACATTAATTTTATGCTCACGCTGCACGCCAACAACAAGCCGTTCTGCGCGGCGTGTAATCGTCCGGCAAATATGAAGCGTTGTCGCTGCAGGTGTGCCTCCAGGTAAAATAAAACGCTCAATGGCCGGCGCTTCTGACATATAGACATCAATGCGTTTTTCAAGTACAGATATCATGTCGTTTGTTACTTTGTACGGATGATCATCTTTTGCAAATGCTAAATCACTTCCACAGTCAAAAAGCTCATGTTGAATCGTAATTAGCTCTTCTTTTACATCTTTTAATGTTGTTTCATCCAGCTGATAAATCGCTTGACCTACAAAGCCATTTAGCTCATCAATCGTACCGTATGCTTCCACTCGAATATCATCTTTATTTACTCTTCCTCCAATTAAGCTTGTCTGCCCTTTGTCCCCTGTTTTTGTGTAAATGTTCATTGTATTTCCTCCTTCAATCGATTAGCAATTCCGTACCAAATGTGATCTACTTTCCGGGCATGTGCTGCTAAATACTGATACGAATACCCGCATTCATCTCTCCACTGCCGCTCTGTTGCATCTAAAGGAACAATCCCTTTGCCGACTTCAGTTCCAATCACTATTAACTGTTCCCATACACCGCTGTCTCTCCACTTCTGTATTAACTTTTTAATAACAAGGTGCGGAGACTCCAGCTCGCTATGTATTAATTCCTTAACATAGTGCTCAAATCCTTCTAGCACAATGTAACTTTCTTCGAACTCAAACGCTGGTAAAACAGGGTCTTCATACAAACAATGCCATTTTATCGACTCACTGGCATAATGCTGCTTCACCCATTTTCTTTTGCCGGTAAATGCACCGCCGAATACGAAATGCATGCTCTTCTCTCCTTTGCCTGTTTGTATGTACACGCTACTGAAAAACCTTCTCCGTAAGAAAAAGAAACATCCCAAAGCGACGCTGTCTGTTTAAAATGGGATGCAAGTAAACGCAGTGGTCCGCCGTGTGAAACAATAGCAATGTGATGCAATTGCTGACTGGCCGCCAAATCCACCGCTTCTTCCCACGCTTCCCAAACTCGGTTTGAAAAGCCTGAGAAGCTTTCACCATTCGGAGGCGTATGTTCTGTCCAGTGGTTAATCCAATCTCTATACGCCCGTATGTTTTTTAAATCTTCATACGTCTTCTCTTCCCAATCTCCAAAATGCAGCTCACGCCAATTTTTACTTCTAACCACCTGAGATTTAGGAAAAACAACTGAACTTGTTTCTAGCGCTCTTTTTAAGTCACTGGAAATAACGAGCTGAGGTTCTAGAAAAAGCTCTTTTAATTCATTTTTCCCTTCTGTACTTAAAGGCGGATCACTCCACCCTATATATTTTTTTTGTTGATTTTCAAGCGTCATGCCGTGACGAATACATGTGATAACCAAAGAATTATCCATAAAAACGTTTCTCCTCCTTCAATGGTTGCCCCTATAACATCTCCTGTTACCCCACCAAACTGCGAACGATAAAACCGTATCCAAAGCCATAAAAAACCGGCAAAGAAAAGAATAATGAATTTATTGTCCATAAAAACAGCGAAAATAGCAACTAAGAATAGGCTCATGATGATAAATCCATAAATAGACCGTTTGGTGACTCCTTTTTGAAAATAAGCAGCCAGACCCGTATCTTTAGCGGGCTTATCTCTCATCAACAAAAAGGCTGTTCCAATTCTTGGAAGTGTAAAGACAACTAAGCATGCCCAAATTGATAAAGAAGAAAGAGACGCTAATTCATAGATCGCACTAAAACGCAGCAGCAGCAGAACCATAAGAGAAAGAATAGCAAAAGACCCAACGTGCGGATCACTTAAAATCTGCAGTTTTTTTTCCTTTGACTGATGAGAAAAATACGCATCGCTTACGTCCATCCAGCCGTCTAAATGAAGACCACCCGTTAAGATAAGCGGTAAAAGCAAAACTAAAATACTATCAACAATCGTAGTGATAGGTGAAGATTGAAGCAGCTGTAAAAAGCTATAAAACATCAAGCCTAGTAACATACCAATCCACGGCAGCACAAAAAGCGAGCGTGCCGTCCTTTTTTCAGTCCATTGAACGGTTTTAGCTAGCGGTAAAATTGTAAAAAACTGGAGAGAAATTCGTAGTATGGCTATCCATTCTTTCATTTATCTACACATTCCTTTCCTTTTTTAAAACGATAAATTCCCGCTTCTACACAAATAGCCACATCTGCTTTTTCTACAATATACTGATGTAATTTTCCTAACATCTTCATATAGCTATATGTGGGCTCCTCTAATACGCCCGCTTCAAACAGTTCATTAGATACTAGCACAACCGTCTGAGACCGCATAAACAGCTTATCGAGCGCTTTTATCATATGACGAAAAACCTCTTGTTTGCCCTCTTTTGTTTGCCACCTTTTTTCTGTTAAAAAAAGCTCATTGGCAAGCCAGTTCGTGACACAATCCAAAAGTATAGCATCATCACTTTGAAGATTTGGCAGAATTTGTTGTAAATCTACAGACTGTTCGATCGTTACCCAAGGCGTGTTCGCTGCTTGGCGTTCTGTTTGATGAAGCTGGATGCGTTTTTTCATTTCACTATCTGTTTGCCGGCTTGTGGCAATATAAACAGCGCGCTTTGTACAAAAGGTTTGAACCATGTTCTCCGCTGCACCTGATTTGCCGCTTCGAACGCCTCCGCTAATAAAGATGATCATATTTCATCGAGTCCTTGTTTGATTACGTTAAGTAAATAGTCATTTTCTTCTTTCGTTTTCACAGCCAAACGGATATAGCGTCCATTTAAAAATGGGAAGTTTTCAGTATGACGAGCTACCACGCCATGGCTTGCTAAATAGACCAGCCATTCGCGCGTTTTAATAGAAGACGGAACGCTGCAAAGATAATAGTTTGTTTGAGAAGGAGAAACCAAAAGCCCCCATTCCTTTAGTTGACTCAAGATCCGTTCCCGTTCTTGTTTAATATAATGTACGGTTTTTTTCACAAAATCTTTTTCATCCACACATATCATTCCTACTTGCTGCGACAATCCATTTACACTCCAAGGAGGCTGCTTTTTAGACATCTTGCTAATGATTTTTTCATTTGCCAAAATATAGCCAAGACGAAGCCCGGCAATATTAAACATCTTTGTCATGGAACGCACAACAATAATATGCTCATAATCCAGAACAAGAGAATCAAATGAAGGCTGATGTTCGACAAAATCAATAAATGCCTCATCAATCATTAAGTATGTACCATGATGAGCAGCAGCTTTTACTACTTTCATCCATTCCTCATGACTATACATAACGCCCGTTGGATTATTTGGATGGCAAATCCACAGTACTTTTATGTCCGGAAGAATGCTCATAATCAACTCTATATCCCAGCTCCAGCCATTTTCTTCAGCTAAAGGAACGTATGTCACTTCACATCCATAAGCTTTACTTGCCTGTTCATATTCAACGAAAGTCGGCTGTACAATCCCTGCTTTCTCTCCTGAAAATAACGAAGCAATAAGGAAAAACGCTTCAGCGGCGCCATTTGTAGGCAGCACTTGAGCAGCTGAAACATGATGATGAGCTGCAAGTTTATTTTTCAGGTCTGTTACTTGGGGATCAGGATAACTAAACGCTGCATCCTTGAATTTGTTCCACTTTTCGTGAAGCACAAGGGGAGCCCCTAAAGGATTTGTGTTCACGCTAAAGTCTTTTAGATGCGATAAATTCTTGGCCCCTATTGCTTTTAAAAAGACAGTAGGATTAGCTCCATGTGTAGGTAATAGCACTAATAACTCCTCCTAACAAAAGATATAATAACCACGTAGCATAGACCGTCCTTTTCATAATGAAAACAGCTTGTTCAATATGACCGGCTTGCAGGGGAATGAGTGGTTCACCCATTTTTGCACGATTAGATTCTATGCCTTTATATGTATTAAGCCCGCCTAGTTGAATACCTAAAAGAGCAGCCACTGCGCTTTCCCCGTATCCGCTATTTGGACTTGGATGCTTCTTAGCATCGCGCTTAATCAAACTCGTTACATGCCAAAGAGAATACTGGCTTTTTGCTACATTAACAGCGGTCATCACCACTGCAGTTAACCGACTTGGAATATAGTTTAATACGTCATCGGTTTTTGCACTAAAATAGCCGAACAGAAAGTAGCGTTCATTTTTATACCCAACCATTGAATCGCATGTGTTAATAGCTCGGTAAAAAAAGGCTAGGGCTCCTCCTCCTATAAATGCATAAAAAAGCGGAGCTGTAATACCATCACTTGTATTTTCAGCCACGGTCTCTACCGTCGCTCTGGCAATTTCTCCTTCTGACAAACGATCTGTATCTCGTCCCACAATCATGCTTACTTCATATCTAGCTTTCTCCATATCTCCTAGCTGAAGCGGCTTTTGTACCTTATAAGCAGCTTCGCTTAAAGAACGAGTGGATATAGTAGTCGCAATCATTACGCCCTCTACTAAAACACCTAGTATAAAATGAACTTCGTATAAAGCATGGAGGAACAAAAAGGGAACAACTCCTGCGAGCACAGCCATACTTATCACAAGAAGAAATCCTTTGAATCGTTTTCCTGCACCTTTATTTAATCTGGAATCCATCCAATAAATCCACTTGCCAAACCAACGAACGGGATGCGGCCAATTTTCAGGGTCGCCTATAATTCGGTCAATTACTAAAGCAATCGTCATGGCCGTCATGTGTGCAATTATCGCTTGTGTAATACTCACTTCTTCACCTCTTTCCCTTAAGTCCCTGCTCTAAGCTTATTTTCACCAGCTTGGCTACCGCTTGACCTAAAGCGGTCATAGAGCCTGCATATTCATATAATGTTCCTTGCTGAGACGCTGCAACTGAGATGCTGTCCGTAGATGTTCCTGTAGCAATCGTCTTTGTAGCTGGATCTATGATACCCAGCTGTGACAGCGTTTTTGTTTTGGCTTCTGTGGCCGCAATAAAAAGCTGTAAAAACGCAGCATCCGTAAGCGTACCTTCAACGAAAAAAAACATATTAATTGTACCGGGAGAGGAATAGAACGGCACAGCTTCGTCAGCTGTAATATCTACTGCGTTTCCTACTCCAGCCGTTATCACGGAAGCTACTCTTACTCCGTAGCCTTCATAACAGTAAACTGCTCTTTCTTTTAACCAAACAGCTGTCATCAACCCTACGATTTGCTCATGGCGCACATTTTCTTTCATCAAATATTGCTCATACTCCAAAGAAGGAGTATCTGAATAATAGTCTTTGTGAACAAATCGATTGTAAAAGGTGTCCGTTTCCGTAATGCCTGTTCCTAAAACCCCTGAGCTGTATGTTTTATAAGAAGTCTCGGTTTTCATAATTAAAAGCTCAGGCCGTTCTTCAATTTTAAGATGTGAAAAGGGACCAATCCCCTTTTCAATTCGAACTGGAATATGGTCCCTCTTCTTATTTATTGTACACCTCAGGGTATACTGCTTTTGCTAAGTCCTCTAAGCCATCTACAATACGAGGTCCTAAGCGGTTGATTTTGTTTTGGTCAACCTTCTCGATGTTACCCTCTTTTACAGCAGTCATGCTGCTCCAAGCGGGACGCTTCATAATCTCATTTTTGTCTGCATCATACGTTGCGATAATAACGTCAGGGTTTAACTTAACAACTTGCTCTTCAGAAAACTTAACCCAACCCTTTTCACTAGCCGCTACGTTATCAGCACCGATCATAGTAAGCATTTCGTTCATGAACGTACCTTTTCCTGTTGTATAAATCTCAGGAGCTCCTGATACCTCTATCCATACTTTTTTACGATCTTCTTTTGAAATCGTTTTTGCTTTTTTCTCAATTGAAGCTACTTTTTCTTTCATGTCTTTAATTGTTTGATTAGCTTCTTTTGTTTTGCCCGTTAATTTACCGATTTGCGTAATAGAATCATAAACCGTATCAAACGTTGTTGAATCTTTTACAACAAATACCGGAATCCCCGCACTTTCAATTTGTTTAAATACTTCATCCGAAACGCCCATACTTGAAGCGTGTGCCAGCACTAAATCAGGATTTAAAGCAATAACTTTTTCTGCATTAACGTTCATATCTCCTACCTGCGCTTTTTTCTTTACGCTTTTAGGATAATCATCGTTGCTTGTGACACCGACTAATTCTTTTTCAAGGCCAAGGGCATATACAATCTCCGTATTACTTGGCATTAGTGAAACAATTTTCTTAGGCTGTTTTTTTAACGTAATTTCTTTATCACGCGCGTCTTTTACCTTCACAGGAAATGCAGCTTGTGACGTTTGTCCTGTATCTTGCTTCGTTTTTTTATCACTGTTGCTTTGGCTGCCTGCACCGCATGCAGCAAGTACGATGACTAACAGTGCAATAATAGAATACGAAAGCCATTTTTTCATCTAAATACTCCCCCTATATATTGTTCATTGTGAATACGAAACCTCCACGTTAAAGAAAAAGCAAATGATCATGCAAAAAGCAGCGCTATCCTGTTTTTCCGCTTTGACTATGTATACTGCTCGCAGGCAGCTTCAAAATAAAAAAGCTTTACTTTCAATTGAAAGCAAAGCAGGTAACGTCAAGATAAGCAGGAAAAGAATCCATTCACTATACTTGATATGTATGTTCATTACCCTGCTTCACCCTTCCTCGAAGGTTTCACAGCTAACAATAAGGCAGGTCTCCTGACTTACGCACAAAGCGCTTACAGTGGCGGGACCGCGCTGGTTTTTCACCAGACTTCCCTTTTCACTCAATCTTTAAATTGAGACCTTATTGCTTTACGATTATTCACTTGTCCTAGTATACCCCACTCATCGAAAAATGGAAATAGCAATTCTCACAAAAAAAGAGGTTGAGCCATAACTAAATCACTCCAATTTAAAGATGAACAAATGGGATAAAGAAGCTAATATGAATCGCTTGTTACAGCGCTGTTGATTTCCGTGCCAGGCTTCGCTTTCCGCGGGCGGCCGGTGAGCCTCCTCGTCGCTGACGCTCCTGCGGGGTCTCCCCTGTTCCGCTTTTCCCGCAGGAGTCTTCTCCTTGCTCTCCAATCAACCGCTAGAAGCAACTAAACACATAAAACCTACGTTCACTCTACCAATGAAAAAATCCGGACGAGTTAGATTCTCCATTAAGAATCTTAATTCATCGTTCGGATTTCCCTTCAACTAAAATACGTTTGTCCTAGTCTCCTTAGGTAATTAAAGAGTTGCTAAAAATTCACGGACCGCTTCAGGCGTTTTAGCATTTGCACTGTGCAAGTGTGCAATTTTTTCACCGTTTTTATATACAAGAAGAGAAGGAATACCCATTACATTGTTTTCAGCAGAAAGTTCTTCAAACTCATCCTTGTCAATTTTAAACCATGCTTTATCTGTATTTTCGTCAACGATTTCATTAATGAACATATCCAAACGTTTGCAATCAGGACACCACGTTGTCGTAAAAATCCCAACGCTTAGTGTTTCGTTCTTAATTTGTTCGCGAAATTGTTTTTCTTCCGTAAATTGTTTCATTGTGTTACCTCCAGCATCTATTCGTTCCTTCTCCCTATTCTATGGTAAGAAGTCTGACTTCATTATAAACGATTTTTTTATCGTTGTGCTAATGTTTCAGCTTATTTAGACCATAACGGTTTTAGACGTAAAAAAATGCTAGCTTAAAAAAGCTAACATTTCGAAATCGTAGAATGTTGTGTCTATTATCAGCTAAACCATTTAGGGGGCATATTTCGGTTCCAATAAATTTTCCCTAAATCATAATGCTTTTGAAAATTATCTGCAGCCGCATGATAGTGAAAATTAAACCAGTATCCATCTTTTGGAGGATTTTCACGTCGTACATGAAACCGTATTAAGTCCTGACCGGTCTCCCGGTCATATACATGGAAAATCTTTTCACCGTAGCCAGCAGCAGGGTGCTCGCTTATCTCGAGATTCTGAATCGACTGTTCACGTTCAGTGCCAATGTCAGTCAGCACTTCTTCAATTTTAGGTAACACTGCTTGACGAAATTCATCTTCAATGACAGGTCCAATTTTTGTTCCGAATTTTTCCACTGACTGTTTTTCAGCTGATTCCATTGCATACGTAACAAATGATGAAACGTCTTCATATTTTGGTTCTTCATATGGCAAATGAATATCTTCTATAACAGCTGTGATAGGAGTTGTTTCTCTTACATACCCTGCTTTATGTTGCTTGTCCGCTTTTGCATCATCAACGTATAAATATTCTGGTGGAGTGACAAGCCCAAATGTAAATACTGTAATAAATACAACTAGCATTCTTTTTATCCATCTAGGCATTCGTATCTTTCCTTTCTCATCTTTTCCCATATGGTCTTTTCATATCGTAAAATTCATTATCATAACTCACTAGGTATTGTAACATACTTATTAATTTTTTACCTATATTTGCTTATTCATTTATGCTGTCTACGGGCATTCGACTACTTTTTAGTTAGCACCTTCCTTCTTCTGTTTGTGGTTATCACACCGAGCGGAAACCTATACAAGATATTCCTTTTTTGCTGGATGCTTAAACGCAAAAGTATTTTTATGTTCAAAAATATATCATACTTTTATGAACTTTAGATGAAATTCATAAAAAAAACTTCCAAAACTTTTTAATTCCTAAAAGGTTTTGGAAGTCTTTTCAATGAGCGTTATTCATTTTACTTTTTTGTTTATTTTTGTATATCAATTGTCCCGTAATGAAATTTTGATGTTTTTCGTTTTTGCACGGTAAATCCATGTTCTTCAAAACGAGTGCTTTTCCAATGATCTTTGAGCACGATCTTTTGTTTGGCTACTCTTTTTGCTTCTTGTATAGCCATTGGCGTTAGCGTGGTATACAGTGCTATTGCTTTAATACCGTTAATTCCATTCGATTCATCAATTTGCTCTTGAAACATAGGATCAAAGTAGACAACATCAAAAGAATTATCTTCACAACACGCCAAAAACGATTCAAAATTTTGATGAACCACGTTTATACGCTTCATTGCATCGTTCAACTCTTGTACGTCACTTTCCCAATTTAAAAGCCCTTGTTTGACTAAATAAGCTACATAGCGGTTGCCTTCTAGTCCGACAACTTTCCCGCTTTCTCCTACCGCTGCGCTCGCCATCATACTATCCGATGCAAGGCCAAGTGTACAGTCAAGCACGCTCATTCCTTTTTCTAAACCAGCCGCTTCAATAAACGGATCACGTTCTCCCCGCAGCCATCTCTTCACTCTAAACATAGCGGAGTTTGGATGAAAAAAAATAGGTTCCTCTTCGTTTTGAACGTGCAACTCTACTCTATTCTTACCGACAACCAGCACATCTGCAGCTTGAAGATTCTGAAGATCTGCAACGGATTTCTTCTCTCTTACTACAAAAGGTATACTTAAATCAGCGGCTACTTGTTTGGCTTTTACAATCATCTGTTCATTTGTTCGACCAGCAGTCGTAACAATCACTTTCATAACTCCCCCTACACTGTTTGGCTATTTACATAAAGAAAAAGGATGCCGATAGACATCCTTTTTCTTATAAAGTATATGCGATTTTTCTCTAAAAATCTATATACTAGATGTGACAAAAGCAGGACATTTTATGAACAGTGCTGCTTAAAGCCATTTAAAATGTTTTCAAAAATAACTTCTAACGGCTGACCTTCAATTTCATGTCGAGGAATAAAATGAACGACTTCTTTTCCTTTTAAAAGTGCCATAGACGGTGATGAAGGCTCAATGTCCCCAAAATATTCACGCATTTTAGCTGTTGCTTCCTTATCTTGACCGGCAAAAACAGTTACCACTTGATCTGGTTTTTGCTCAGACTGTAAGTACGCTTGTGTCGCTGCAGGACGTGCTAAACCAGCAGCGCATCCACAAACTGAATTAACGACAACAAAAGTTGTTCCTTCTGCGTTTTCCATAAAATCAACTACGGCTTCCTCTGTTGTTAATTCTTCATAACCAGCTTGAGTTAATTCTTGACGCATTGGTTTAACTAACTGACGCATATATTCTTCATATGCCATTGACATATTAACATTCCTCCTAACAATCATTCACGCTAAAAGCATACTATAAAAACCAGGAAAAATCTAGCTACTCACTCTTTAAATCCTTATCGCTGTCCCGTTCTCCTTTTCCATTTGACAAAAAAAGATTAAAACCGGGTCATATCATCTAATTTTTTTCCATAAAAATGTCGATTTTTACTATTAATATTCCATTTTTTGTACTATAGTAGTAAATAGTAGTTTAGTAGAAAGGATTTTCAAATTGAACCAGCGATTTAAACCGAACAAACGATTTAAGCCAAACAAACGATTTTATGCATTTTTGTCTTTAGTGTTAGTGATCGTCGCTTCTTTGTTTTTTATTACAGAAGCCAAAGGAAGTGAACCCGCTGCATCTCAGCAAGTCTTAGCATCTACTGCATTGCCGCTGAAAGAAGCTGCATCTTCAGCACAACCTGAGAAGCTGCTTAATACACTTCACCATAATATGTATGTAGGAAATACGGTGAACGATCAAAATCAAGCTCTTACACAGCCTGTTTACCTTACGTTTGACGATGGCCCAACGCCTGATACCCTTCACATTTTAGATGCTTTGCGTCAATATAACGTAAAAGCAACTTTCTTTATGTTAAAGTATCAAATTGACGCTCACCCTGAAATTGCTAAAAAAGTAGCACAGGAAGGACATGCCATCGGCTGTCACGGCGTCTCTCATGATATTCATGTCATGTATAGTGAAGACGGCGCCGCGTTAAAAGAAATGCAGGAGTGTCAAGCGACAGTTAAGAAAGTAACCGGTGTTGACAGTAAGTTAATCCGCGTTCCTTACGGCAGCGTTCCTTATTTAAAAGAGCCGCACCGTACAGAGTTGCTAAGCCACTTTAAATTATGGGACTGGAATGTAGACAGTGAAGACTGGGCACTTCGTTCTGCACCTAGAATTATTCAGGGCCTTGAACCTCATATTCAAGGGGTTAACTCCAATGGAAGAACACCAGTCATTTTATTTCATGATAAATCCTTTACGGCACAATCCCTTCCTGCTATTTTGACTTACTTAAAGCAGTCGGGCTATCAGCCTATTAAAATTGATAACACCATGCAGCCTATGCAGTTTCCAACTCCCGCTGCAAAACAGTCGTAAAAAAAAGATCATTCAAGTGAATGATCTTTTTTTTATGCTTTTCTGCTTTCCGTCATTTGTTTCCAAACAGAACCTTTTGCTTCTTCTCCGCCTTCGATACGTTCAATTGCTAGCTTGATTTGTAAATCTACCTCAAATTCTTTATCATTCTCTGCTGCTTTTAATGCAGAAAGAGCCGTCTCGTCCCCTACCTCGTATAAATACATAGCTGCACGCCAGCGAACAAGCTTGTTTTTATCGCTAAGAGCTTCACACATTGCCGGAATACCTTCTTCAAAACCTAAATCTGACATGCAGTCTCCAGCAGTACGGCGCACAGTGACTGATTTATCTTTTAATGCTTTGTATAAATAAGGCAGTACCGCTTTTGATTCAATCATTCCTAAATAGACCGTAGCTAAGCGGCGAATAGATGCTTTTTCATCATCAAGCGCTTTATTTAAAACGTCTAAATCAGCTTCTGTTGGATCCATTTGTTCTAAATGGGCATAGCGCACTGACCAATCGTTGTCTTCTAGCATTTCTTCTGTAACTTTATAGGTTTTACGCGGCTGTACAACTTTTCCGCCTTCTTTTTCTTCTTGTGCATTAGCCACAAGGCGAGTTAATCTTTCTTGCGGATATGCTGCTGCTAACTCTTCCACTACTTCGTCTCCGATAGCCGATAACTCTCCGTAACGAACGCCTTGTTCTTTCCATTTCCGTTCTAATACCACATTATCTGAAAAACGTTGAAGTTCTGCTACCGCTTTTGCGAATCGTTCGGGCAGACCAAAGCGCTTTTCTTCATTTCCGTCCGTTAGCTTGACTTGCATCGGTACATTTTTGAACATTTGAACTGACACATTGACCTCACCAAAATGCTCATTCATTTTGTGCTGTTCACTGCTGCTTTGCAAATCTTCACCAAACGCTGCACGAACTTGCGGCAAAATTTGCTTCCAGTCATATTTGGCATTTCGCTCTACTGCTAAGAAGTCTGCTACGTGGTAGACTCCATTTACCCCTTCTACTTTCAAGATGTCTTGAACAACTTCAGGGGCTGCTTCAGCATTTTTTTCCGTATAGTTATTGCTTTTTCCGCCTGATAGCACTTCGTCTAAATTAATTTTCATTGTATTCGGACTTGGCGTTGGCTCAATTGATTTAATGTTCATATCGTATCGTACTCCTCTCATTAAAATTGTAGCATGTGCTTTATACTCAGTCTAACGACTTGTTTACGCGTTTTCAATTTCTTCAATCAGCTCTGAAAGCTCTGCCCAGCGATCAAGCAGTGCACTTAATTCTTCATTTACTTTTTCTTGTTCTAACGATAGGTTATGCGCTTTTGTATAATCGCTGCCCACCTGTTCAATTTCACTTGTTAAGCGTTCAATTTCTTCTTCTTTTGCTGCAATATTATCTTCGATTTCTTCCCATTCTTTTTGTTCTTTATACGTTAAGCGACGCTTTTTTGTTTTCTCCGGCTGTTTTGGCTTTTCTTCTTTCACTTTAGCCTGCTGAACCATTGCCTGCTTCTTCTTCATCGCTTCTTCCAATTGATCTGTATAAGCGCCAAAATAAATCGAAATGTTCCCTTCTCCTTCAAAAACTAGTAAGTAATCTGCTACTTTATCCAAGAAATAGCGATCATGTGATACCGTGATAACAACACCTGGAAATTCTTCGAGGTAGTCTTCAAGCACCGTTAGCGTTTGAGTATCCAAATCATTAGTCGGCTCATCTAGAAGCAAAACATTTGGCGATGTCATTAATAATTTCAATAAGTATAAACGACGGCGCTCTCCTCCGGACAACTTTTGAATCGGTGTTCCGTGCGTATGTGAAGGAAATAGAAATCTCTCAAGCATTTGCGACGCAGAGATCATTTTCCCATCCGTCGTATGCACCACTTCTGCCGATTCTTTAATATAATCAAGCATACGTTGATTCAAGTCCATATCATCGCTTTCTTGGGTATAGTAAGCAACTTTAACCGTTTGTCCTCTGTCAATTTCACCGCTGTCCGGCTCAATGCGTCCTGCAATCATATTCAACAGGGTAGACTTTCCGCTTCCATTTTTTCCGACAATTCCAATTCGATCTTGTTTTTTCACGATGTGAGTAAAATCTGAAAGAATGATTTTATTTTCATACGTCTTAGACACATCTTTTAATTCAAACACTTTTTTCCCAAGGCGACTGCCTGCTAAACTTAAATCCAGTGATTCTTTTTCAGAGGAATCGATTTTCCCTTCTAATTCATCAAATCGCTGAATACGCGCTTTTTGCTTAGTCGTACGCGCTTTTGCTCCTCTGCGAATCCAAGCCAATTCATTGCGGTATAAGTTGCTTAATTTTGCTTGAGTTGCTTTTTCCTGCTCTTCTCGAATCGCTTTTCCTTCTAGAAAAGCAGCATAGTTTCCTTTATAGCTATATAAATTTCCACCGTCTAATTCAAAAATCCGGTTTGTAACAGCATCCAAGAAATAGCGATCATGAGTAACAAGCAGCACGGCTCCTTGATATTTAGATAAATATTCTTCAAGCCATTTAACGGTCTCATAATCTAAGTGGTTAGTCGGCTCATCTAAGATCAGTAAATCAGGTGTTTGAATTAGGCTTTGCGCAATGGACACGCGCTTTTTCTGTCCACCTGAAAGCTCACCAATTTTTGCACTCATATTTGAAATTCCAAGCTTCGTTAAAATCGACTGTGCGTTAGAATTGGCTTCCCATGCGTTCATCGCATCCATTTTCTGCTGTAAATCATACAATGTTTGCTGATTTTTTTCGTTTGCAGAGTCTTGCTCTAACGCATACAGAGCTAGCTCATAGTTTTTTAATAAGTTAAGAAGAGGCGTATCTCCACTGAAAACTTGCTCCAAAACCGTTAAGTCTTCATCAAAATCCGGATGCTGCGGTAAATATGTTACGCTGTAGTCTTTAGCATGAACAATATCTCCTTCGTCTCCGAGCTCTAAACCTGCGATAATTTTAAGAAGCGTTGATTTCCCTGTTCCGTTTACACCGATTAAGCCGATTCGCTCATTTTCCGTAATGGTAAATGTTAGTTGATGAAACAGCTCTTTTTCTCCATACGTTTTTGTTAAGTTTTCAACAGTCAGCATTTTCATAATGATAATTCCACTCTTTCTTAAATTGAACTAAAAATTCTTTCATATATGTATGTCGCTCTTGCGCTAGAGACCGTGCTGTTTGAGTATTCATTAACGCAGTGAGCTTTAATAACTTTTCATAAAAATGTGCAATAGCCGTTGATTTCCCGTGTCTGTATTCTTCTTCCGTCATCTCACTTCGTACAGCAATATTTTCATCATACAAAGCCGTGCCTTTAGCACCTGCATACATAAACGTACGTGCGATACCAATTGCACCAATCGCATCTAAACGATCTGCATCTTGAACAATTTGACCTTCAAGCGTAGCCATAGCCGGACGGTTTCCGCCTTTAAATGACATCGTTTGTAAAATGTGAACGATATGCTTGCAGTTCTCTTCTTCTACGCGCTGACTCTTCAGCCACTCCCCCACTTCTTCGTACGCCTTTTCAACATCTTCCACTAGCTTATCATCTACAACATCGTGTAAAAGTGCGGCTAGTTCGATAACTTCCCGATTGCCGCCTTCTTTTTTATATAAAAGCACTGCATTTCGACGCACGCGATCGATATGCTGCCAGTCATGACCCGTTGTGTCATGCGCAAGCTTTGCTTGAACCCACTTTTCCGTTTCCACTATTTTATTCATTTGCTCACCTCAATTATATCCACCATTATTTTAGCACAAAGTGAGGCGCTCGTCTCACTGACAGCGGATCACCGTTTGAAAACCCTGGCTAAAAAACAAAAAACAGATGGAGATCCACCTGCTTTTAAAGCAATTCTTTTATATCTTTTTGAATATCTTTTGGTGCAGTTTGAGGTGCGTATCGCTTCACGACTTCACCTTGACGATTCACTAAAAACTTCGTGAAATTCCACTTTATCCCTTTGGAACCTAGTAGACCCGGTGCTTGTTCTGTTAAGTATGTAAATAATGGGTGTGCATGCTCCCCCTTTACATCCACCTTTGCAAACATCGGAAACGAAACGCCATAGTTTAACTCGCAAAATTGTTCAATATCATTTGAATTTCCTGGCTCTTGACCACCGAACTGATTGCAAGGAAAACCTAGAACTGTTAGACCGTTTTCTTTTTCTTCTTCGTACAGCGCCTGCAAATCTTTATATTGAGGGGTGAAGCCGCACTTGCTAGCTGTATTCACAATCAACAGCACGTCACCTTGATAGTTAGATATCGATACGTCTTCGTCTTTAATTGTTTTTGCCGAGTATTCATACACGCTCATCAAAACGCCTCCTTTTCCCTATTGTAATTCACTTTATTTCGGAAGTACAACTGAAACGCTCTTATGATTTGTCGTAAAGAACCTTTAGCTGATCAGTCGTTTGCAGCATGTAATCAATCATCTCGATTAAATCTCCTACTTGGTCTTCGTAAATAAATCGGTTAAAGGTTACCTCAATATTGTTTTCATATTCGCTTCCTCCGATTTCATGAGTAATACGCTGCTTCACAACTCTTGTTGTTCCCCAAATCCGCTCACACATTTCCTGTATGTTTTGAAACTCGGCTTCTTCAAACGGTTTTTGTTTTTTTAGCTGAAAGTGAATATAAACTGTACACCCTGGTTTTTCTACACGGGAAGGCGTTAATTCGGCATGAATGTTGTCTAAGTCGGTTGATAAAGTTAGCGACGCGGTACAGCAAAAATGCTGTTGAAAAGAAATGCGGTACGTTCGAGTAAACTGAGCTAAGTCTACAAAATCTTCGCGATTCGTAACAGATACTTGCCCAGACAAGTCAAGATCATAGATCTCTCCTTCTACAACAACTTTTAAATTATCAAATACAATTGGATCAAACATTTCAACTACTTCCTTTTTTATAAAATACGAACAGTCAGCTCTTCTTCTTTCTTGCCAAATTAATTCATAACATACCTGTTATTTTGTTTTATATTGCAAGAAAGAGATTGAGATACAACTAAGTCCACCCAATCTACATCTAGAAGCCGCTACACCTATGAAACTTCTTTTTACCATAACTATGAAAAAATCCGAACGAGTTTGATTCTTCATCAAGAATCTTGCTTCATCGTTCGGATTTCCCTTCAAATAGAATACTCTTACCCTAGCCTCTTCTCTTAAAAAATCCCTAGTGCATGTCCATTCTCGTCAATATCCATATTAAGCGCAGCAGGTTTTTTTGGCAGGCCAGGCATTGTCATAATTGAACCTGTTAGCGCCACAAGAAACCCAGCTCCGAGTGAAGGACGGAATTCCCTTACCGTAATCTTAAAATCAGTTGGTCGCCCAAGCTTCGTCTGATCATCACTTAACGAATACTGCGTTTTGGCCATACAGATTGGCAGGTGATCCCAACCGTTTGCTTCAAATTGCTGTATTTGTTTTAACGCTTTTGGAGCAAAATCTACGCCTTGTGCTCCGTATACAGTTTTAGCAATAGCTTCTACTTTTTCTGGAATTGAAGCTGACACATCGTAAAGAGGAGAAAATTGACTTTCTGTCTCGTTCATGACTTCAAGAATTTTTTCAGCAAGCATGACGCCGCCTTCTCCACCTTTTTCCCATACTTCTGTTAAAGCAACTGGAACATTCTTTGAATCACACCAATTCATAAGCGCTTCTACTTCACCTTCTGAGTCCGTCACAAAACGGTTCACGGCTACAACGTAAGGAACGCCGAATGCCTGAATCGTTTCAATATGTTTTTCCAGATTTTCAATTCCCGCTTCTAAAGCCTCAATGTTTTCTTCATTTAAACGCTCTTTAGGAACTCCCCCATGCATTTTTAAAGCGCGAATTGTTGCAACGATTACCACCGTTTCTGGTTTAATATCTGCCATACGAGCTTTAATATTCAGGAATTTTTCCGCGCCCAAATCTGCCCCAAATCCCGCTTCTGTTACTACATAGTCGCCTAGTTTTGCAGCCATTTTTGTTGCAATGACGCTATTGCAGCCGTGGGCAATATTAGCAAAAGGACCTCCGTGAATGAGGGCTGGAGTGTGTTCCAACGTCTGTACAAGGTTTGGTTTAATCGCATCTTTTAAAAGAAGAGTAAGCGCTCCTTGTGCACCTAAGTCTGCAACCGTTACAGGCTCATTGTCCATGTTATAAGCTACCACAATAGACGCTAAGCGACGCTTCAAGTCTTGTAAATCTGACGCTAAGCAGAAAATAGCCATAATTTCTGATGCCACCGTAATATCAAATCCATCTTCTCGAGGAACACCCTGCATCGGACCACCTAATCCAATGACGACCTGACGCAACGCGCGGTCGTTTAAATCCACCACTCGTTTCCACGTGATTTTACGTGTATCAATACGCAATTCATTACCTTGATGTATATGGTTATCTAAAATAGCCGCCAGCGCATTGTTAGCTGTTGTGATGGCATGCAGGTCTCCAGTAAAGTGTAAGTTAATATCCTCCATTGGAAGCACTTGAGCATAACCGCCGCCAGCGGCACCTCCTTTAATTCCCATTACCGGACCAAGAGATGGTTCACGCATGGCGACAATCGCTTTTTTACCTAATCTATGTAATGCCTGAGCTAAGCCAACTGTCACTGTCGACTTCCCTTCTCCTGCTGGAGTTGGATTAATAGCTGTAACTAAAATAACTTTTCCATCTTGTTTTGTGTGTAAACGTTCCATAACGGACAAAGAAAGCTTAGCTTTATAATGTCCGTACGGCTCTAGCTCGGCCTCTAAAATATCCAGCTGCTCGGCAATCTCTTTAATCGGTTTAATGATTGCCTCTTGTGCAATTTGCAAATCACTTTTTATTTGCTTCTTAGTTGTCATATAAAAACCCCTTTTCTGCTGAGAATTCTTTTTAAACACTTCATCAAAAAAGGATAAAATCCATTTTCTGGGGGAGATATGAAGTTTAATAAATACAGGAACGACTGCGCTGTAAATTTCACTGAGTTTCAGTCAAGTAAAAAAAGCATAGCAACGCTCCAGTTTAACCTTATTGTACCATTTCATTTTAGCCATTACGCATATTAATGCTCTTTTTTTTCAAAATTCAATTGCTTAATATTCTGTATATTCCTATAATAGTATATTGTACATAAATGTTGAACCTCATCTTCACGTGAGAAAGAACATTTATACGCGTCATTACTTCGAAATCGAATAGGAGGAATTTTATTGCCTATTAATATTCCACGTGATCTTCCGGCAAAAGAAATTTTAGAAAAAGAGAGAATTTTCATTATGGACGACGTGCGCGCGGTTAACCAGGAAATTCGCCCGCTTAATATTGTTATCCTAAACTTAATGCCGGAAAAAGAAAAAGCTGAAACACAATTATTACGTTTACTCGGGAACTCACCGCTTCAAGTGCATATTACACTTCTTTATACGGCAAGCCATAAAGCAAAAACAACGAGTAAAAATCACCTAGATCAGTTTTATAAAACGTTTGAACAAATTAAAGAACGAAAATATGACGGAATGATTATTACAGGAGCACCTGTAGAACATATACCATTTGAAGAAGTAAACTACTGGAAAGAACTTCAAGAAATTATGGATTGGTGTAAAACAAATGTGACTTCTACCCTTCATATCTGTTGGGGAGCTCAAGCCGGACTTTATCATCACTTTGGCATTGACAAGCGGCCTCTTTCTGATAAATGCACGGGTGTATTTACGCATGTTGTATCGAGTGAAGAACCGATTAAGCTGCTGCGAGGATTTGATGATGTCTTTTATTCTCCTCATTCTCGTCACACCGACGTCGACATGAATGAAGTAAAAAACCACCCTGACCTTGAGCTTCTTTCCTACTCTGAGGAAGCTGGTGTTTATATGGCGATGTCTAAAGACGAAAAGTTTGTTTTCGTTACAGGACACCCAGAATACGACGTTCAAACACTGCAGGAAGAATTTCTTCGAGATACAGAGAAAGGGCTAGAGCCGAAGCTTCCGGAACACTATTTCCCAAACAATGATCCCGACAAAAACCCTTTAAAAACATGGCGCTCTCATGCCAACCTGCTGTTTATGAATTGGTTGAACTACTATGTTTACCAAGAGACTCCATATCTGTGGGAATGAAAGAACCGAGCGGCCGTATTTCAAACATAAAAAACGACAAGTCCTTATATGGATTTGTCGTTTTTGCATGTGCTGCTGTTCTCTTTTTAACGTGGATAATATATGTATGTTCTTCTCGCAAACTGTTATAAAAAAGGATTTTCCTGCTCCAGATTCAACATTTCTTTTTTTGTAAGTAGCTATGTTTTTCTTTTTAATTCGCATTTAGAACATAGTTTTATCAAATAAATAAAACACAATCTTCTTCTAACAGATTGTGTTTTATAGTTCTTTAATATATTCAATGACTGAATCTGGAAATTCGTTTCGAATTCCGCAATTCCCACAATAAAATCCGCTATATTCGTCTGTCGCAACGTACTGCCTTAAAAGAAACAATGTTAACCTGTTTGGGAGACCGCATTCTGTGCAAAACGCCAGGTATTTGCTGCGCTGTCTGTTTGCTGACATACGTTTCATCCTTTCGATTAACCATAGAAAGCGTTTTCTTATTTATATGGCGCTTTCTTATTAGTTTATGACAGCAATTACGGTCTACCTCCAATTATTATCGCGACGAGAAGGGCGGAATAAACGCAAAATTAAATTAATTATAAGCACAATAGCTAAAATGTTAATTAACAACCCAAAAATCCCGCCCAGTGCACCCATATGACCAAGCAAACCGCCAAATAACATCCCTGCCAGACCGCCATACAGCAGTCCACGGGCGAATCCTCCTCGTTTTGAACGGGTAACGCCTCGATTTACAGTTCCATTTCTGCGGTTTGAAAAATTAGATCTCGGCTCATTTTGTCTAACGCTTGGCTGTCTATTAAACGAACGCTTTCCCGAACGATACGACCTTGCACTTACTTTATAGTCGTCGTGATAGGAAATATATTCAGCTAAGGGAGATAAACTTAGCGAAAAAATCAATGCTACAGCGATCAGTATTTTTTTCATCTGCTTTTTCCTTTCTTCACCTAATAGTAACTGTTTATTATAGTGCGCTGTTTCATGCATATCATACGTTTTGATACAAAAGGGAAATTCAGCTTCATACAAAATTTTTAATCGGGTATCATAACGTTATACTTTGCCCTAGAAAGGAGCGTGCATGTACATGATACGAAGAATTAGTATACTGCTTTTCACACTGTGCTTCTTATTTAATGGAGCCCTTCCTGCACTATGTAAAGCGGAACAAGTAAAAAATGTAGCTGTGCGTGACCGTTTGCTTTATCAAGGTAATAACCACCTAAAGCAGACCGCCCTAACATTTGATGATGGACCGGATCCGCGCTTTACTCCACATGTATTGGATCAATTGAAAAAGCATGGTATTAAAGCAACCTTTTTTCTTATTGGGGCAAAAGCTCACGAACATCCTGAGCTGGTGAAGAGAATGGTAGCTGAAGGTCATGCTGTTGGGATTCATACCTATTGGCACCCCAATTTACTAAAAGAATCTACTGAAAAGTTTCACTGGGAAATTGCCAAAACCCAGGCTATTATTAAAAACATTACCGGTTTTGAAACGCAGCTGTTTCGTCCTCCATATGGAAATTTAACGCAAGAAATGATCAACGAGCTGCCAAATGAAAATGTCTATGCGATTAACTGGTCTTCTGATTCATTAGACTGGAAGCAAATCCCAGAAGCAGAAATCACCAAAAATGTATTTAAGAACATGCACGCCGGAACAATTGTTTTGATGCACGACGGAGGCCATTGGACCATGGACCTTTCCAACACCTCAAAGTCGCTGGATACCATCATTCCTAGACTTAAACAAGAAGGATATCATTTTGTGACCGTCCCAGAACTTTTGCACATCCCTTATCCAAAAAATTAAGCTCCAACGAGTTTCTGATTTAGAAACTCGTTGGAGCTTTACGATTTCCCTTAATAGAAAGTAAATATGCCTCTCCTACAAAAAGAGCGTGTCAAAGGTTCTAATTCAAATCCATCTTAAAACTCAAAAGCATGCCTTATTTCTTCAAAACGTTATCATACTAAAGGTACAAAATGAAGCATTCTTTTTTGTTCCATCGCTCTACAATAGAGGGAATTTACGGATAACCTCTAAAATAGGTTTTAAGTTGCATGATTAGGAGTAAATATTACTATAACTACTCTCATATTTTTAGACAAGCTGCATATAGATAAAATGAGAGAGTCGAACGCATTCCACATATCCCTAAATTTCTTCTTCTCACAAAAAAATTGACGAACTTTTTTTGTCAACAGGTGCGTATAGATATGATAGAATTCCTATATAATGACCTGGATTCATTTCTAAACAAGGAGTTTTGACTATGATTAATGAACAAGAGACGTTGTTATTTATTAAAGAACTTGGCCGCTTGTTAAAAGACTATCAAAACTGTTCAAACGCCTCTGTAAAAAGTGAAATATATAAAGATATCGTGTTGTTGAGCAATGTTATCCAGTTAGATCACGTGAACGTTTCTTACGCTTAGAAAATCCTTTTTATTTCTTTATACATTTCAGTTTTTCTACTATAACTACAGAAAAGGAAGAAAGGAGACGATTTCCATCCATCTCTTTTCTTCCTTTTCTCTTTATCAGTTTTTTATGGTTATTTAGAACATAGTTTTATTAAAATTATTGTAGAGTTTTTCGAGTGTCTTCGGTCCAACTATTCCATCTACCTGCAGATAAAGTGCTTGTTGAAAAGCTTTTACCGCTTTGAAAGTGGAAGACCCGAATATACCGTCTGCGCCTCCAAAAAGAGAATAACCTAAGTGAATAAGCATACGCTGAATTAACTGTACGTGATTTCCTCGATCTCCGTATTTAATTAACATGCTTGAAGCCTTTGGCGTCTGTTTTTTAGGTACTTTTCCACTTCGAAGCTCCGACAAAGATAAACCGAATGTATATTGAAAATGAGGGTAATCTTTTAAGCTTGTCCAATCTCCTCCCCATTCCAACCCAATCCTTTTTCCTATCTCTCCCGCTTTGTTCCATCTTCGATCAATGGTCCAGTCAACTTTTCCGTCGTTATCAAGCAGCGCAATATCAAAAGCTAGTCCATAATTATGATAAGAATAGCCGCCTTTAGCATTAGTCACGATACTTCCTGGTGTTGTTCGGCCTTGTGAATATAGTTTATGCTGCTGCTCTATCGATCTAAACCCTTCAGTGATACTAACAAATATGCTTTCTTTATATGCTTGCCCAATGAGATCGTACGATTTTTCTTGCACTATTTCATGTACATTCTGCAACTTATTTTCTGCTTTTTGTAACAGCTTATCTAATGATAAATCACTCATACTCCCCACTCCTTAACTAGATGGCTTCTCCTTATATATACGTATAAGACAAACTCTAAGGGAGGCATCCAGTATCAGTTTATGCGGGAAGCAGTTAAGTTGTGCAACATGTAGAGCTGCTGTTATTTCAGTACCCAGTGGCTGATAGCCTTCGCTACTCCGTTATTGACATTTGTATCCGTCACCCAGTCCGCTGCTTCTTTTACAGCTTCCTGAGCATTTCCCATGGCGATTCCACAACCTGCCGCTTCAATCATAGCCATATCATTTAAGCTGTCTCCCAGTGCAATAACTTCATCCATTGAAATGCCCAAACGTTCACATACAGTCATGATCCCTTTTGCTTTGTTAATACCAAGTGCATTAATTTCTAGATTCGTTAAACTAGAGTTGCTGATTTCAAAATCTGAAATGCCTGCTATTTGTTTCAGCACTTCTTCTCGTAAAGCATCATCTGGAATATCGTAGCCAAACTTCAGCCATTCCTGTGAAGCAATATCTTCTGGAAATTCATCTCTCCATACTTTATCCGTAGTCACAGCCCAAAAGTTAAGCTTATTCTCTTGCGTTAAATTCCACATTTTCTCAATGTGTGAAGCATCAATTAACTTTCGTTCTACAAGCTGTCCAGATTCATCCCAAATTTCACTTCCGTTTACTGTAATAAGGTAAGAAGACAGCTGAAGAGACTGCGCGTATTCACGGCATGTTAAAAGAGATCGCCCCGTGCTTAATACCACATGAACACCTTGTTCTTGAGCTTTAGCAATGGCCGCACGATTTTCTTCAGAAATTTCTTGCTGATTGTTCAGCAGGGTCCCATCCATATCTAGTGCAATCAGTTTAAATTCTTTCTTTTCATTTGTTTGCATCTTTCTCTCTCCTTCTCATCAATAGTAAGTATGACATTACGCTGAGCATTTGGCTTATACTATGTAACTCTTACTATAACTGTAGCACAGGAGCATTTCACTCTGCATCAGATAAGCGCTAAAATGGTCAATTATTCTACGGGGAATAATTGAAGGAAGACAAAATGGCTTTGCCGTAATTTACATATAACGCTTTTCATTTTTAGTTATTTCAACTAGAATTTTGGTAAAAGGATGTGAATGTTATGAATACTATTATTTCACCAGCTGACTTACATACTGCATTACAGCAACCCCAACACTCCATTGTTTTGCTCGACTGCCGATTTACTCTTGGAAAGCCTGAGGCAGGCGCAGATGCTTATCAAAATGAGCACCTCCCAGATGCTCATTATTTGGATTTAGAAAAAGATTTGTCCTCTGTGGCTACTTCCCACGGAGGCAGACACCCGCTGCCCGATGTTCAAAAGCTAGCTCAGAAGCTCGGCAGCTTAGGAATTAATGCTGATTCCAGAGTCGTCGTTTATGATGAACAAAACGGAATGATGGCTTCAAGAGCATGGTGGCTACTGCGATATATAGGAATTGAATACGTACAAATTTTAAATGGAGGTTTTACTAACTGGAAACAATCGGGATATGAAACAACGAAGAACGTACCAGAAGGTTCTCCTCAAACGTTTGTACCTTTCGTGCAACAAGATTGGGGACTTGCAGGAGTTGAATACGTAAAAGAGAATCTTCATAACCCTAATGTTGTTCTTGTCGACTCTCGCGAAAAAAAGAGGTATCTCGGCTTAGAAGAACCCATTGACTTTGTAGCAGGACATATTCCAGGCGCCATTCATTCTTTTTGGCAAGATGTGTTAACTTCAGAAGGTTTATGGAAAACAGATAAAGAGTGGAAGGAGATGTTCTCTGCTATTGATTCTCCCGCTGAAATCATTGTATACTGCGGATCGGGTGTATCTGCTTGCCCTAACGTTTTGGCTTTAAAATCAGCAGGTTTTCCAAATGTAAAATTATATGCCGGCAGCTGGAGCGATTGGATTAGCTATCGTGACAATCCAATCGAGAAAAACAGATAGACAAAGAAGGCTCAGTCTCACCAAAAGTATAGGGACTGAACCTTCTTTTTTTGTATTCTTCTTATTAGCCGCATGTTATTTGCTGAGCCTTAACATAAAATCATGAAGCCGCTCTAAGGTAAGCAAATTTTGATTACATGCTTCGCTATCTTGACAAATATAATTTCCTCGTTGTGTAAATGTCCCTTGAACAGTTCCTTTGATTTCAGCAGTGAACATACCGACTTCCTCGTAGCTGTGGCAAAGTGTGCATATTCCCTTCTGGTTGATAGGTTTAAACGTTCCTTGAATACCTTTTAACTTCTGGGTATCCGGATCCTGCGCTACGATAAACTTTTTGTTTGAGCCTTTATCGATCCAGCTGACATAGGAAATGCTCGTTAGATCAATGTTATCAGCAGAAGGAATCTTTAACTTTTTCACTTTTGGAAACAGCTTTTTCACGCCAGCTTCTGTAAAAGATTTAAATGGAATCACGTAAGGCTTTATCGTTTCTAAAAACACCTCTGCTTGTTCTTTATTTCTAACTTCAGCAACTGACAGCAGTAATTCTTCTTGTTCCTCGCTAAGAACATCAAACACATTTAATACTTTTTCTTTTGCAAGAGCTTTTAAAGCCTGCAGCACATCTGAATTGTTTACTGTTCCATGCCCATTGATAAGGATTTGCGTTTGGCTTTTGATAAAGTTATATTGATCATTTCTTATAAACGCTTCCACGTTCTTCACTCCTTCTTCATTTAATCAGCTACTTTTTACTTTACCGTACGGATTCCTTTTACGAAATGTAAAAAATAAATCAGAAATAAACTATACCTAAAAAAGCGCGGGCATTCAGTTGCCAGCGCTTGATTTCTACCGTTGCTTTTTATATACAATTTTTTTGATGGTTTCGGTTGATAAAAAGTATTCACGAGCTAGTTCCTCAATTGAAGTTCCTTTTTTAAACAAATTCTTAATCCGTTCGTTTCGCTCGTCAATCAACTTTCTTCCACCAGAGCAAGTTCCCCATTTTCTTTTTGCCTTCTGCGGCTTTGGAATATAAATGGTTTCTCCTTGAATATATTTTTGAATTTCACTAATCAGCTCTTCAGGTAAAATATTTGTTGCTTTTACATACGTCATTTCTGCCAGCTCCTTATGTGTTTTTACTTATACAATAAGGGGCAAAGCCGTATATATTAGAAATGAGATATGCGCGGTTAGGCGATGTCTATTACTAAATCGTCCACCCCATGCAAAGTATCGCCTTTCTAATATCAGGCTTTGCATGAGACGCTGCAGTATCCGGTAAACATCTTTTATTTACCATTTATTACACCTCCACTTTACATCGAATGTAAACCAAACTTGTAGAAAATTACAATTATTGGCTCAGATTTTATTATAAGCTATCTATAATCTTGCACACAACACCTTCTTACTTATAAAGATGACACCATAAATAAAACGAACTTGCAGGGAGCTCGTTGTTCTCCCTGCAAGTTCGTTTTATTTTTGTTATGAACGCTTCTGCTTTTTGTTAGCTGAACTGCTTTGAACACCTTGTTCAGAAGTGGTCGTCCCTTGTCCTTCTACATTTGGTGAACCTAGCTCTGATTTTGAGCGGTCTTTTTTAATTTTACTCATGTCACTCACCTCCAGTTTGTAGTGTACCCTTTGTACAGCTACATATAAGGAGAGGTGTGCTGTTTTTATTGTTTCTTGAGCATAAATAGCCATAGAAACGTTAAGGCTTGCTTTAATTCATTTGGGAGGTGTCCAATCAGCTTATCAGTAACATTTCGCTTATATACACCTTCGCCATCGATTACTTCCCATCCATTTTCTTTTGCAAGCTGTTCAAACTCCCAGGGCATCATCGTATTGCAAATAACGTCTTCACCGTATAATCGTCGAAAGCTATTGGTACGAGGCTGAGCAGTTGGCCCAAGAATACCTACACATGCATATCCTTCTGGCTTTACAATTCGGTGCAATTCCTTCAAAGCTAATCGCGGGTGCTCCGTCCATTCTAGGGCGTTGATTACCATAACCCCTTCTACTGATTCAGAAGACAGCGGAAGCTTCATAATATCAGCTTGAGCGAACGACAAATTTTCACTTTTATGCAGCTGGGATGCTTTTTGAATCATTTCTTCCGATAAATCAAGACCGATTGCTTTATATCCAGAAGCAGCTAGAAGAGACGTTCCAAACCCATCACCGCAGCCCACGTCTGCCACCATACCACCTGATTTAAGATGTTTTTGAATAAATGGAATCACTGTTTTGCGGCTTCCGTTTTTCCACATTTCTTCACTTCGGCTATTCCAAAATGATACTTTTTGGTTCCACTCGTCTTGAGCTTGAACATGCCAATTAAATGTTGTCATTTTTTATCCCCTTTGCACTCTTTTCTTTACCTTATCACTTTTTATAATGAATAAAAACGACTATTTCAGCAACCATATAGATGTAAAGGAAGGTGTTTATTTGTATGAAAGAACGTTTCGTTGCAGTACGTAAAAATGCAAACGGGGACCTCTTAGAATTCCAAACGGCTTCAGGAGACGTTTTAACCTATGAAGAAGCGTTAAAGAAAGTAGAAGCCGGGGACGTTGAGCATGTGAGTACCTTTGTAGGGAAAGACGGCGGTACGTATATTCGCAGCATTCCTGATCATGACAAAACAAATAACCTCGATGCATTGCCATCGTTTTAAAGGAGAATGAAGATGACTAAAAAGAATAACAAAGGAAGCGCTAATCAAAGTAATCCAAAAACGCAGCACCACCTTGTAGAAATGGGTGAAGAAATTTCAAGCGGGGATAATTCAAAAGGAAACAAACGCAACAAGGATCAGTCAAGTAAAACACAATAAGAAAAAGCCGTGCTTCTTAGCACGGCTTTTTCTTATTAATGTTGGCTAGGAAGACCTAATGTTGAAAAATCTCCTGTTGCTACGCTTGTTCCAACTGAAGCAACACCTGCTACTAATGTAAACGCTAATGCCATACCGACTAATACTTTTTTCATAATTATTTCCTCCTCTTTCTTTGATTTGACTCTAGTGTATCACAGGATAAAAGTAGATGAATTCCTTTCTATCAGCATTTATCGCCTTAAAACCATGGATTTCCTCCATTTTAATAGAAATTTCTCAAAAATTATAATGATAGGAATATTTTAAACAAATAGAGCTTCAAGTTCTTTTTCTACTAGCTTGACGAATCGCTCATTTCGTTGCAGGGTGAAAATGGTCATAGACTTTTCCATATATTCTTTACCTTGTTCAATTTTACCTAACTTGATTAAGCTCTCTCCTGCTTGGTAATGAAGTTCTCCAAATAAATACATTGATTCATTACTAATGCACAAATCGATTCCTCGATTGCTATATATTAGTGATTCATCATAGTTACTCATATCTCCAAGCGTTTTGGCAAGTGCATTTAAAATTCTAATTTTTATATTTTCATCTTTTGTTTGGGGCAGCTCATTTAAGCTTTTGAGTGCTGTTTGATATGTATCTAGAGCCTGTTCATACTCTTTCTCTTCATAAAGAATAATCCCAATGCTATTTAAAATTTCAATTTCTCTTTCCTTATAAAATGTTGCCGATTGTTTAGTAAGCTCGATCGCTTGGTACATTTTAGACAGCGCATCTTCTTTGTTGTGATGAATGTAATACACGCAAATACCTTCGTGCCACATTAAAAATTGCTTGTTCAGCGGGTTTTGAAACAGGGGACTTTCTTTTTCTTTTACAATGATATTATGAATAGCATCATAATCTCTCTGACGAATATATTGACGAATTAACGATTGAACCGCATCTACGTAATCAAGTCGAGGTGATTCTACACTATCAAAAAAGTAGTTAACATCTACGCCAAGGCGCTTAGAAATTTTATAGAGGGTAATGCTTGATGGATATTCTTCACCGTTTTCAATTTTGCTGATTTGCGCTTGTGTACAAATGTCTCTTGATAATTCTTGTTGTGTCAACCCTGCCATTTTGCGAAGGTCTCTCATAACACTCCCAATTCTATACTCTCTCATCTCTTTTCTCACCCTTACTTTCACATAATATATTCTCTCTATAAACATATAGTGCTTTTATTTAGATAGTCAACTGTAAACACGTTAAAAATTTATACAATGTTTCGAAATTGACCATTCCCTATAATAGCAAATTAATCTATAAGAGTAAAATAGTGTATTATTTCTCTTCTCTAAAAAATGAGATTGCGACATAGCTCCATCAATCCAATCTACAGACGAACAAATAGGATGAATAAGCTAATATAGATCACTTGCTACATCGCTGTCGATTTCCGTGCAAGGCTTCGCCTTGTCCTCCAATCAATCGCAAAAGCACCTGCATCCGTGAAACCTATGTTCACCATAACAGCAAAAGATCCGAACGATAAATCGTTCGGATCTTCCTTCAACTAGCATATTTTTGTTACAGTCTCATTCACATTTTTTATTTATAAACAGGATATCCAACAAATTTAAAGTCTTTGCCAATGGAGGTCACAGAAAGACGCTCGACGTCCACTGCATCCCACATTTTCTCTACGCCTTTTCCTTCTAGGAAAGTAGGAGCCTCTTTTCCTCCTGAAAGCTTTGGTGCCATGTACAGCACCAGTTTATCAATTAAACGATTTTCTAGGAATGCGGCATTCACTTCGCCCCCTCCTTCAATTAAAAGAGACGACACGAATTTCTCACCTAGTATAGAAAGCATATCTTCAAGATTTACTTTGTCCTCACCGCTTGTGACAAATACTTCGACGCCTTGCTTTTCGAGCTGTTCTTTTTTTTCTTTTGAATAGTTCTGACTTGTAAATACCCACGTTGGAGCTAAAGAAGCAGTTGCTAGCTTCGAATCAAGCGGCATGCGCAGCTTCGAATCCATCACAATGCGAATTGGACTTCGGCCGCCTTCAATGCGAGTTGTCAGCTCGGGGTTGTCCTTAATGACCGTGTTCACCCCTACTAAGATACCCGCTGTTTCATGACGCAGCTGATGTACATCCAAACGAGCTTCCTCAGACGTAATCCACTTGCTGTGAGAAGAAGCAGTTGCTATTTTACCGTCTAACGTAATCGCTGACTTTAATGAAACAAACGGCTTCTTCGTTACAATATACTTATTGAAGACCTCATTCATTTGACGTGACTCTTCTTCACATACACCTGTTATGACCTCAATGCCTGCGTTTTCTAAAATTTTAACTCCATTACCTGCTACTAAAGGATTGGGGTCTAAAGTTGCTATGACCACTTTTTTTACACCGGCTTCAACTAGCGCTTCAGCACAAGGACCTGTACGTCCGTGGTGTGAACAAGGCTCTAGCGTTACGTAAGCAGTCGCTCCTTTTGCTTGTTCACCAGCCATTCGCAGCGCGTGAATTTCAGCGTGCGGTTCGCCAGCTTTTAAATGCGTACCAATTCCAACGATTCGATTATCGTTTACAATGACCGATCCTACAAGCGGATTTGGCTCTGTTTGTCCTTTTGTTGCTTTTGCATTTTGTAAAGCTATGTTCATATAAAATTCGTGATTGATCAAAGAAGAACCTCCTCTTTTAAGTGTCCTGAACGTTTAACTTTAGTATCTAAATACTTTTCATTAAACTGAGATACATCTCCCCAAAGTGGAACGCGCCCTGATAAAAGTGCGCCGTTTTTCTCAAGCGCGATTAGCTTTTTCGGATTATTGGTAATCAGCGTAACCGGTTTTTGACGCAGCACTTTTAACACGCTGATGGCATCACTATAGCTGCGAGTATCATCTTCAAATCCTAACCCTTCATTCGCCTCTACCGTATCAAATCCGTTTTCTTGAAGAACGTATGCCATTGCTTTGCTGAATAGGCCAATGCCGCGTCCTTCATGATTTGCTAAATAAAATAGCGCTCCGCTTCCATTTTCGACGATCATTTTCATCGATTGTTTTAATTGAAAACCGCAGTCGCAGCGTTTGCTTCCGAATATATCTCCGGTATGGCAGATACTGTGCATACGAATGAGTGCCTCATGCGATTCTTGAAAATCTCCGTACACAAGAACACTCGATTGCTGCATGTCAGCTAAATTAGCTCCTTGCATTTTTTCAATAAGCTCTTCCGTACTTAAAGATCCTTCTTTTACATTATCAGAACGCAGCCATGAATACCAACTAAATACTTGTGTCTCGCCATCTAGATTCACAGGAAGCGTGATAGGTCCTACTATATAAATAAAATGATCATCATTTTTTACTACGTTAATTTTATCTTTTAAAATTGAAACAACTTTTTCGTTAATCACAGTCATTTCCTCCTCTTATGTGTCTTTCACTTATCTACTATTTTCACATTGTGCTCAATCTCTCACATGAACAAATATTTTTTCTAGCACTTCACTACATTTATCTTTTTTAATTGATGTATCAGCTTACTAAAAGTAAGTAACTTTACTTGCTTAAAGTATTATATGACGATACATTTATCTTGTAAAGCTTTTATGCTCTATTAGTTACTTTTAGTAATTAACTTCTTTAATTATATAAATTATATAATTAAAATATAAAAACGTAAAGTAATTTATATTCTTTAAGTAATTAAATTACATAACACTAGATAAAATGCCGACTTTGTTTTATAATATAGGAAGAGAATGGAGGTAATAACATGGACGGTTTAGCACTCTGCCCGCGTTTTGAAAAGGCTGTTACTATACTAACGAAACGTTGGACGAGTTTGATCATTTTTCAGCTGCTTTCCGGCTCACAACGGTTTTCTCAAATGCAAGAAGCACTTCCAGTAAGCGGAAGGCTCTTATCCGAGCGCTTAAAAGAATTAGAGCATGAAGGAATCGTCATTCGTACGGTTATTCCGGAAACTCCTGTTCGAATTGAGTATTCGTTATCCGACAAAGGATTAGCACTGGCGCCGGTAATTCAGGAAATTCAGACATGGTCCAGTGAGTGGATTACAAAAGAAGAAGTGGAATAAAAGAAATCTCTAAAGAAATCAGGAGGGCTTCTATATCGATATGCTCACAGCCGTTTTCTTTAGAGCTCCATAAATAAAAAAGGCATGCTCCCCTTGAGCACGCCTTTTTTTATTTATGTTATTTTCCTAATGATTCATTTTGAGAAATAATGCGCTGTTTCTGGCTTTTTCGGCCGTGCAATACAAGATATACTGCTATAGCTAAAAGAGCAACAATAGAACAGAATACATACATTCCTTTATATCCGGCTGCTGTAGATAAAATACCTAATAAAAAGGACCCTAATCCCATTCCAGAGTCAAAAAACACAAAAAACGTAGCCGTGGCGACACCTCGGCGATGAGGAGAAGCTTTTTTTACAGCAATGGATTGAAAACTTGATGTAATCGTTCCAAAGCCTAACCCAATCAATGCTCCAGCTAATAAAAACACCCAGCTTGTTGTCGCTTGGCTAAGCAAAAAGATACCAATAGCTAAAGATAAAATGGACGGATATACCACGCTGTTTTCTCCGTATTGATCAAACCATTTTCCGGTAAAAGGTCTAGAAGCTAATAAGCACACCGCGTATACAACGAAGAAAAAGCTTGAAGCTTGCGTAAAGCCCATTTCTTTTGCATAAATAGACACAAACGAAATAACACTTGCATATGAAAAAGCTACCACAAGGCCAGCAACAGAAATAGGCAGCGAACGGTATTCAAAAAATGCCGCAAGACCTTTAGCTGGCTGTATTTCATTTGTTGCAGAAGAAGCTTGCACCTCAGGTATACGAAGTACTAGACTGCATAATACTGCTAAAACAGAAGATACAACCGCAACGGTAAAGACCGCTGTATGACCCAAAGTATTTGTTAACGTTAAGCCTACAAACGGACCTACTACCATTGCTAAGTTCATAAACGTCGCATAGTACCCCATCCCTTCGCCTTTTCTCTGTTCTGGGATTACATTTGCAACAATTGCTCCTGTAGCAGTTGTGCTCATTCCAAAACCAATACCATGAAGCACACGCAGCAGCATCAGCGCAGATAATGAGTGAATATTCATATATAAAATAGAACCAATTAAAAAGATAAAGACACCTATTAATAGGACTTTCTTTTGTCCTAATGTTGTCATCCACTTACCGGCTAGCGGTCTGAACACAATGCCGGACACTAAAAAGATTGTCACAATTAGCCCTAAGCTTTGCTTACTTGCATGAAGTTCATCCGTTGCAAACAGCGGCAATGTGACAGTTAACATATAAAAAATGACAAAAACAAAAAAGCTAGTCAATGAGACCGCTAAAAAATCTTTTGTCCATAATTTCGATTTCTGCATGATTTTCCTCCTTTTACCTTTTCATTCGTACCTATTTATTAAAACAAACTAAAGCATAGTCAGGAAATAATATGTATACGAATTATATCAACTCAAACTATTATAGGGTTCATATATGTAAGTGTCAACATGTATTTATCGATTCCATTTTTCTATAGAAACAAATCGATAAATGAAACCTACATTCACCACCACAATGAAAAAATCCGAACGATTAATCGTTCGGATTTTCCTTCAACTACATTACTTTTATCTCAGCCTCTTTTAGAAGCGTCACTTTTTTAAATGAGAAATAATTTGATCCGTTACTTCACTAGTAGTTGCGCTGCCTCCAACATCTGGTGTAATGATGCCAGATTCCGTCACTTGTTCAATAACCTCTAACAAATGACTGCCTAATTCTTGTTCACCAAAATGATCCAACATCATTTTGGCTGTCCAAATCTGTCCGATTGGGTTTGCAATTCCTTTTCCGACAATATCAGGAGCAGACCCGTGTACCGGTTCAAACATCGAAGGATGTTTTCCATTCACATTAATATTTGCAGCAGGAGCAACGCCAATACTCCCCATAATAGCAGCTCCGATATCTGTTAAAATATCTCCAAATAAATTACTTGCCACAATTACATCAAAACGACTTGGTTTTGTAACGAAAAAAGCGGCCAGCGCATCGATGTGCTGTGAGTCTGTTTCAATATGAGGATAACTCTTTGCAACATCTTGAAACACTTCGTCCCAAAACGGCATGGAATGAACAATTCCATTTGACTTCGTTGCGCTTGTAACTTTTGCTTTTCTTTTAGAAGCTAATTCGAATGCGTAGCGCATCACTCGTTCTGTTCCTTTTCGAGAAAAAACCGCATTTTGAATAGAAATTTGATCTTCTCCTTGATAAATCCGGCCTCCTACTTCACTGTATTCTCCTTCACTATTTTCACGAACAACAATTAAATCAAAATCTTTTGGGTTCATTAGTGGAGATGCAATGCCTTTTAACCTCTTGGCTGGACGAATATTAATTACCTGCTGAAATTCTCGACGAATCTTAATGAGCAGACCCCATAGCGACACGTGATCTGGCACAAGATTTAAATTTCCTACGGCTCCTAAAAAAATTGCGTCAAAGTCTTGAAGCTGCTTTAGCCCATCTTCCGGCATCATATGGCCGTACTTCAAGTAATAATCACAGCTCCAAGGAAATTCTGTAAATTCAAATTTTAATCCCCCGTGAAGATCTGCAATCGTACGAAGGACTCTAACCGCCTCCGGCACAACTTCTTTTCCTACTCCATCTCCTGGTATGTTCGCTATTTTTAACGTTTTCATCAAAAATCCCCCTGCGTCTTTTTATATTAATCTTTACACAATACTTCATGCATCTACTCTTTTGATTATACGCAGGGAACATAAGAGCCTCAAGAAAATTCAGAATATACAAAGTATGAAAAAGACACCTCTAAAAGAGATGTCTTTATTAAATCGGCAAAAACACTCCAGGTGCTTCCCCATGTTCATCGTCATCGAGCCACCATTTAAAGCCTTCTTGTGCAACTAATTTTTGTGCTTCTTCAGGACCTTGTGAGCCGGATGGATATTCATAAAGCGGCAGCATGTCAGCTTCAAATGCATCTAATACATGCTGCACCCATTGCCAAGATAGCTCTACTTCTTTCCAATGGGCAAAAAATGTGGAGTCGCCGATTAATGCGTCGTAAATAATTCGTTCATATGCTTCTGGCACACTTTCTTCTTCTCTTGAGAACGTAATACGAACCGGCTCAATAACACCATTTTTTAATGGATTTTTGCTGTTAAGCTGCAAAGCGACGTTTTCGCTTGGACTAATTTCAATAATAAATAAGTTTGGTGCTACTTTGTCATAAGGAGTTTCATACAGACCTTTTAAAGAATCTTTAAATTCTACGACGATACGAGTTGATTTTTCTTTCATTCGTTTGCCCGTTCGAATATAAAAAGGAACACCTTTCCAAAATGGATTATCAATCCATAAGCGAGCGGCTACAAACGTGTCATTTTTAGAGTCTGCTTCTACGCCAGGCTCTTCTTTGTATCCTCTAACAGATTTGTGATCGATTTCTCCGCTTCCGTATTGCCCTCGTACAACATCGCGAGCTACTTCTTCCGCTTGAATTTTCCTCAGTGACTCCATTACTTTTTGCTTTTCTTCTAAAATGTTTTCTGAGCAAATTCGTTTTGGAAGATGCATAGCTGTCATCATGAGAACCTGCAGCATATGATTTTGAATCATGTCGCGTATGGCCCCCGTATGATCATAATACCCTGCACGATTTTCAACACCGACTGTTTCACTTGCCGTAATTTGGACATTTGCAATGTGTTTGTTATTCCACAATGATTGCAGTACGGGGTTCGTAAATTCAAGCGCTTCTAAATTTTGCACCATTGGTTTACCTAAATAATGATCAATTCGATAAATTTCTTCTTCTTTAAACGTACTGCTTAGCTTTTCATTAAGCTCCCTTGCTGAAGCAAGATCATGTCCAAACGGCTTTTCAATCATTAGACGCTTCCAGCCTCCAGTTTGATCCAAGCCGCTTTTTTTTATATGCAGAGCAATTACATCGAAGTATTCTGGTGCTACGGACAAATAAAACAAACGATTTCCTTTACTTCCATGAGTTGTTTCTTGCTCATTCACAACCTTTAATAGCTGTTTGTAATCTTCCGTTTTGCTTGCGTCTACTGCTTGATAATGAAACAGCGACAAAAAATCTTCCTCGTTACTTTCCATTTTCCGTCTCGAAAAATCGTTTATAGATTGCTTTACACGCTCTTTAAAATCCTCATGAGATAGCTGCTCGTACCCTGATCCAATAATAGAAATAGCATCAGGGAGCTTTTTGTCTGTAAATAAATTATAAAGAGCGGGAAAGATTTTTCTTTTTGCTAAATCACCCGTTGCGCCAAATAAAACAAAAGTTAAGGACTCCACGTTTTTTCCTCCCGTCAGATTGCATGTATGATGGATTTTCTCTTCTCCTAGCTTACCTCTGTTTATTTGGGAATATCCTTTTTTCATCAAAAAGGACGCTCACAAATGCGAGCGTCCTCTGTTATTTACATTAAAATGTTTGTCATTCCCCACAGCAGCAAAAAGCTCAGCAGAATCGTCATATTGGACACGGTGCCGACAAATTTTTGATCGTATTTGAATTCTACTGCGTAAGGTAAAACGGACCCCGCTACTGGTAGAATGAAGCAAACTAAGATTGTATACCGGAACATATCTTCAAATGGAAGCAAGAAAAACAGCGCAATTCCTACGCCAAGTCCAATCACGTAGCGGATGCTTAAGAACATGATAATTTTTTTCAAATAGCTTTTTTGGAATGAAAAATTTAAATATACGCCTAAAAGCAAAAGAGAAAGCGGCATATTCGCTTTCGAGATAATGCCTGAAACGTCTAATACATATGATGGTAAATGAATGCCTATAATCGCCAGAAGACAAATGATTACATAGGTAAGAAGCGGCATTGATTTTAATACTTTATATAAAATCTTTTTAAATTCAATGTCAATATCATCCCCAGAGTAGTAGCTGCCAATTACATAGCATAAAACAAAAATAACAAAAGCATTTCCGACATCAAACATACCAAAATATTTAAGCCCTTCTTTTCCCCAGATGCCTTCTACTAATGGATAAGCAAACATTCCAATATTAAAACCTGGAATCATCATGGTCAGCATGCCTTTCACTTTTCGCTCATCTTTTCGAAAAACAAAAATTCCGACAGCAGCTAACAGCAAGCCATAGACAATTCCAATAACTAATAGTAAAATAAGCGATCCGTCAATTTTAATGCTGCTGAATGTAACAATAATCAAGCAAGGCATTGTAATATTAAAAATAATTCTTGCTAAAGCTTCCCCGTCTTTTTGCTGAAGAAGGTTTGTTCGTTTTAGTATGTATCCTAATAGAATGATTGTAACAGAATACAAAAACTGACTGTTAAAGCTACTCATAGACCTACTCCCTTAACCTCTTTTATACTTATTTAATCGATTGTTTTACCCTGTCTTTTTTAATCCTTTTTTCATTATAATATAAGTAGCTTAAAAAGAAACTAGAGAATTGGATGCAGTTTACCTGTTTGTTAGACAGAAACAGCTTAAAAACAAACGAAAAAACTTCCCCAAAACTGATTTTAAAACAGGACATTTTTCTTTTTTATGGAATTTACTTAAAAGGTATGAGTATTTTCATGAGGAGGAAGAAACGTGAAACGAAAAATGATAGCGCTTACTTTTTCTGCTGCTCTTTGTTTTTCCGCTTCAGGATCTCTTGCTGAAGCTGCTAACAAAACAGATGCCATTCCAAATGCTGATCAGTCAGCAGAAACCTATTTTGACGGAGCGAACGGGAATTGGCTGACGACTAAAAACCCGGCTCAATATCAGCTGGCTACGCTCTATGGAAACATCGGGCTTACTCCTTATAACTGGGGAAAAGCTGAAAGTGAATCAGGCTGGTATCGAATCAATCAGCCCGCTGCGGTTAAAGGAACGCAAGTAAATGGAATTTTTGAAGACGCTCAGTTCGTCATCCGTGTTCCTGATAACTGGAACGGAAAACTTGTGGTAGCCGGCATTCCTGCTACGCGCAACGAAACGTCCACCGATTTATTGTTCAGCGATTACGTTCTTAAAAAAGGCTATGCGTTTGCCGCGATTGATAAAGGAACGCAAGGGGAAAGTGACCCTAACGATCCTTTTGCTAAAGTAAAAAATGCGCTTGCTAGCGATGACGACAGCGTAGCAGAATGGAATATGCGCTATCGTCAAATGACAAAAGCAGCACAGCAATATCTGACTACTCATTACTCAGACAAACTAATCAGTCCGTCTAATCGAAAAAACCCTGCAAGCGATTTGATTCGCAACGATCATAAAGTACCAACGTATGCAATTGGCATTTCAAACGGTGGGTACGTTGTCAGATACGCACTTGAGCACGATGATCCAAAGCAAACAAAAGAGCCTCGTTTATTTGATGGAGGCGTCGATTGGGAAGGCGTATTATGGAGTTCAAAAGCGCCAAATTTAATTAGCTCACTAACACCTGTTGTCAACAACGCAGAAGAAGCGCTGTACGGAACGGGAAAAGAACAGAAAAAAGCCATGAAACAAATGTACAAAGCAGGTCTTCCGAAAGGATCAGAAAAATTGTGGAATTATCATGATCAAGTGTACTGGGCGGTCACATTAAACATTTACCGTGATCACTTTGATCCAACTGCTCCTGGAAGAACAAACTGGCACAACTATTTAAACTTTACTTCATCAGGCCTACGCGACCGTTCATGGGACTACATCTTTGAAAATTATCGCTATCAAACCCGTCCAAAAAGCGTAAAAGAAAATGTAGCAAAAGTAGAAAATACGGGTGATATCGATGTACCTCTTATTAGTATGACCGGCTCTCTTGACTCACTTATCTTTCCGTCTATTCACGCGGAAGGCTATGAAAAACTCGTTAAAAAAGCTGGCAAGGCAAATCTTCATCGTCTTTATACCGTTAAAAACGGAAATCACGTTGACAGCTTAGTATGGAATAAACAAACGGATCCAAATCAAGAGCTTCAGCCTCTGCTTCCATATGCCCATCAATCTTTTGATTTGTTAGTAGACTGGGTGGAAAATAAAAAATCAGCGCCTGCAAGTAAAGATATTCAAGCACCTCAAAATAACCTTAAAGTAATCGACATAAAATCTGGGCAAGAAGTAGATCCTCGCTGAGGTTGAGACATAACTAAATGAATCCAACCTAAAGACGAATAAATGAGACATAAATGAACTGGACTGCTTATTACACCGCAATTGATTTCCGTGCAAGGCTTCGCTTTGCACGGAAATCAACTGCTAGAAGGAACGAAACAGATAAAACTATATTCACAATCACAAAAAACGAACCACTAATCAAACATGTTGATTAGTGGTTCGTTTTTCACTTAGGGGAAAATGCTTTTGTCCCATACTCAGTCTTCATAATATTCAAGATACAAATGACCTGCTGAGTCTGCTTGACCTAAAAATACCTTATCGACTGCAGCACCTTTCTTTTGGAGTTGCTCTTTAACCCATGCTACGCTATACCCTAGCTCATGAACGGCTTCTTTCATTATATTTCCGTCCATGATAATCGTTTGAGGTAATTGTGTCGCCTCTCCTTTTATTAATAAATCTTCTCTCCTAACGTTTTGCTTTTCTTTTTTTAACAGCACGCTTAATTCGCCGTTGGTTTCAAGCATAGCAAAAGCTACGTCTTCCACATAAAAGATGTCTTTTTTGCGAAGCTGCTCCATGAGCTCATCTACTGTATATTTTTCTTTTTTTACATTTTCCTCAAGAATTTTTCCTTCTTTAATGAGGATCGTTGTCGTCCCTTCCACCGCTTTTCGAAAGCTTATGCTTTTTAACGATACGTTTGATACAAAAATAAGAAACGATGCCCACACTAAAATCGCGACTACCCCGTGACTTGCCTGTAAATCTACATCCATTGAAATTGTTCCCGCAATATCTCCAATTGTAATACCAACGATATATTCAAAAAAAGAAAGTTTGGATAACTGTTTTTTTCCCAACAGCTTTGTAATAAAAAACAAACCAAGTAAAATCAGCACTGAACGAAGTACTACTTCCATCCAATGATTCACCATAAGCACCTTCTTTACTAAAATTGATGTATCTTTTATTTTGTGCATATTTATATGTATCGAAGCAGCTTTTCACCTTCCATTATTTACATACCTTTCACGGCAGGTTAGAGTAGAAGGAGGAAACAAATGGGGGTTTTATGATGAATGATGAAGTGTTAACCGTATTTAACGACCAACAGCAGCGCATAGGAACAGCGTCTCGCAAAGAAGTTCATGAAAAAGGCTATTGGCACCAAGCGTTTCACTGCTGGTTTATCAGCCGTGAAAATGATACAGACTATATTTATTTTCAAATTCGCAGCGAACAAAAACAAGATTATCCCGGTGCGCTTGACATCACAGCTGCCGGACATTTGCTTCATACAGAAACCGTTCAAAATGGAGTAAGAGAAATTCAAGAAGAGCTCGGCGTCAACATTTCATTTGATGAATTGCTTCCTTTAGATGTCTTTAAATACGAAGTAGCTCAGCCGCACTATATTGACAAAGAATTCGCACACGTATTTTTATACTACAGCTCTCACTCTTTTAGTGCGTTTACGTTGCAGCAAGAAGAAGTATCAGGACTTGTAAAAGCGCCTTTTTCTCACTTTTGCGAACTGTGGCTTGGAAATCAAACAGAACTGATCGTTGAAGGGATAACAAATAAAAAAGAGCCTATTCACCGTATAGCACACAAAAGTGAATTTGCTCCTCATCCCGAAGCTTACTATGAAACGATCATTGCATTCATTAGTCAGCAGCTCCATTCAGCAAAAAAAGCTTAGAATCCTAAGCTTTTTCTGCTGAAAAAATCATATATGTTGCACTGCCAAGCGCAACAAGCTTGCCGCTGCTGTCTTCAATTTTCACTTCTCCAACTGCAAGCGTTTTGCCGCGGTGAGACAGTGTAGACTTTGCAACTAAATAATCGCCTATTCCTGGTCTTGTGTAGTTTACTTTTAACTCAACTGTACTGGCGCTTTCCTCCTCAGAAAGAGAAGACCGCACAGCTGAACCAACCGCCGCGTCGATAAGCGTTGCAATAACGCCTCCATGAACCGTTCCTCTTCCTTGCAGAAGCTGGGGTTGAATCGTGATTTTTAACTCCGCATATCCTTTTTCAAGCAGCGTTTCTTCAATGCCAATATAATCCCAAAACGGAATCATCCCTTTACTAGTTCGTTTCATTAATCTCATCCTTTGCATAAATAAACTATGTAAGAAATTCTAGAAAAGCTAGAGAAATCCTGTTTCTTCACATGCAAAAAGCGCTTGCTCTTTAGCAAACGCTTTTTATTTCTCTACTTTTCAAATAAAAACTGTACTTTGTTTTCTTTCCATACGGGTGATTGTAAAAAGCTACCCGGATTAACAAGTCTTATTGCATACCAACATTTATCCGATTTATATCCAAAACATCGGTGATTCCTTTCTCATTCATTCTTTCAAGCAGATACTCATACCCTTTTTCCAATGCAAGCTTTCTTTCTTCTTCATAGATAGGAACAAGTGTATACATATTTATGTCTTTATCTCTAGTATGGACGTTAGCCAGTCCGGACTCTTGAGGACGACAGATCATTACGCATGATAACTTTGTATTTGATGCAAATGGCTGAGGAGGTTCTCCATTTGGAAGAATAACTCCTTCCTCAAGCCATCCATCATAAAGGTGTGGAATATGAGCCACTTTCCTTAACCATCCAAAGGGCCAAGAATGATTTTGGTCTTGCATATTATCTTTTTCGACTATCCAACTTGAAGGTAATTTTAGTAGCAACTCTGCATACTTAAATGTTCTTTCTTCATCTGAATAATCCATAGGTTCATCACTCATACCGGTAGTTACAAGCGTGACGAAATCTTTATTCGTTGACGGAGGAATTATGTGAATAGTAACTGATACTCTACTACCTGGAACAGTTTCACTTATAGTATTTTCAATAGGACCGAAGTGTTTCGTAATATGATTTAAAATCTCAACATGACGGTCCTGATCAGTATGGTTCGTTGTAGTTACACCCGTAGAGAGCCTTCCCTGACTTTCTAACAATTTAACAATTTCTTTTTGGCCTTGTTCCTTTGCAAAAGTCAATGCGTCTACCTCTCTCATAGATTCACCACTATATTTAATATTCGTATCTATACCACTTTCAATTAATAGTTCTGCAATAGTAGCATGACCATTACTAATTGCACCAAACAATGGATTTCTTTCTGGATCACTTACATCCATATCTGCTCCACAAGATAATAGATACCTGACTATATCAATATGACCTGCAGAAGCAGCTTCGTTCAACGCTCCACCACCATACACTCCTCCAAGTACATTAACATTTGCACCGAGTTCGATTAGTTTCTTAACAATATCTAACTCTCCTCTAGAAGCTGCAACATGAAGCCAGGTTCCGAAAGGAGTCATCATATTTAATCGTTCAGGATTAAATCCGATTAATTCGGCTACCTTTTCAATATCGCCTTTTTTTATAGACGAACGAATTTCTTTTGCAACTAAATTACTATCCATTCCTCATTACCTCCTAGCGAGTAGTTCTATTTAAATTGCAATATCCTGATAGCCTACTTTCACTACTTTTTCATTTAATAGCCTAATCCCTAAGCCATTTTCCATATCCCATGTACAATTAAATGTCATTGTAATATCTCGCCCTTCAAAAATATCCGCATATGGAACAACAATCCCATCTAAAGTTATCATGTCTAGTACTTGATCCGCTGTTTTAATTAAGGGGTAATGTTCATTTAATCCACTATCATTGCCTAGTTCATGTTGCTTTTGATTATAATAGTCTATTATTGATTGCAAGAGACTTGGCTGTAAGTTATCCCAATTTTTTATGAATGATTGATATGCGGTATACTGATTTTCATCAAACATGCCCTCTTCTTCCCCATCAATCATCAAAGTTATCTGAACTTCTTTTCCCAAAAAACGAATAGTCGTATCCTTTATCCAACCATATTCATACTCAAGTTCACCAAAAATTGGATCGTTTATCATCATTTTAAAATCTCCTCTTTTTGTTTATTAGTAAACCTCATTTGTCTAAAGGCAGGTGAAGCTTCAGCAACTCTACTTACCCGCTGTCTTAGTTACTGCATTTTTTCTTTGAGAATATTTAGCGTCTTTATCATACCAAACTTCGATCTCGCTAATAAACTGCTTAAGATTTACTTGATAGTTAAATGGAATTCTGCGCAGTTATAAGAAAGAGATGAGAACATAACTAGCCTAAAATACGAAAAAAGGTTCTACTCATCCGACTTCGATGAATAGAACCTTTTTTTATTGACCGACTTTTGTCCTAGCCTCTATTTTTCAAACAAAAACTGTACTTTGTTTTCTTTCCATTCTAACTTGGCGTTAAAGGTCTTGTCTCCTTTTTTAAACCCTTCAATCAAATCTGTCTGTCCTTCGCTCAACAGCTTTTTTAAATTAGCTTGAGTGACTGTTTTACCTAAAATCTTTTTCGATACGGTAAACGTGCATTTTGTTTTTGCATAGTTTGAGCATCCGTAAAATGAGCCTTTATCCACTACTTTTCCATCGCAAAGCTTACACGAACCAAACGATTTGGAAGAAAAGCTTTTACCTTTGCCCTTGCCTTTTCGCTGAATGGATTCAGTGTCGTATCCGCTGAAGTTCCACTTACTTTCTGCTTCGACAGCATCTTCGATAATTTTAGCTGACAGCTTTTTTGTTTGTTCCATGAAGGCACCGGCTGATGCTGTCCCTTCACCAATTTCAGCTAAACGCTGCTCCCACTTAGCCGTCATTTCTGGAGAAGCTAAAATTTTATCGCCAATCGCGTCAATCAATACCTTTCCTTTATCAGTCGCAAATACTTGGTTTTTTTTCACATCAATATATTTACGGTCTTTAAGCATTGTAATGATTCCAGCACGCGTAGCTTCCGTTCCTAAACCTTCTGATTTTGCTAAAATTTTCTCCAGCTCATCATTATCTAAATGCTTACCAGCTGTCTTCATCAGTGTAATCAACTGACCTTCGGTGTAGCGTTTTGGAGGCTGTGTTTTACCTTCTTTTACGTCTACTTTAATAACTTTTCCTTCTTCGCCTTCTTGAACATTAGGAAGAATAACGTCGTCATCTTTCTCATTTTGAAAAATTACTTTGCGCCAGCCTTCTTGAATTTGCTGCTTTCCTTTTGAAATAAAAGCTGCTCGCTTTTCCACGAGTGTCGTAATCGTTGTGTAGTCGAAAATCGCTTTTTCGTAGTGTGCCGCAATTAGCCGTCTTACGACTAAGTCGTAAATTTTCTGTTCATCTCCTGACAGTTTGCTAGGGTCCTTCACTTGTTCTGTTGGAATAATCGCATAGTGATCGCTTACTTTTTTTGCATTTACATAGCGTTTATTTCCTAGAATTGAAGAGTAAGGAAGCGGAAATAAATGTTCGTATTCAGAAAAAGCACTCAGCTTTTCTAAAATCTCAGGAAACGTTTCTGCTTCACCTTCTGTTACGTAGTTTGAGTCTGATCTCGGATAAGAAACAATTCCTTTCTGGTACAGCCCTTGCAGCACATCAAGCGTCTTTTTAGGAGAAAACTTAAACGCTTTATTCGCGGTTGCTTGAAGTGATGATAGGTTAAATAACAAAGGCGGCTGAAACTCTTTTCGCTCCGTTACGAGTTCATGAACTTCCGCGTCTTTTCCTTCGCAAAACTGAGCAATTTTATACGCCATTTCTTTTTCTTTAAGACGTGATTCTCCGTCTTGATGCCATTTGCCTTCATATTTCTTTCCTTCAATATCAAACTTAGCAAGCACTTCCCAAAAAGGCTCTGATTTAAAATTATCAATTTCTTTTTCACGCTTTACAATCAAAGCAAGCGTTGGTGTCTGCACGCGTCCTGCTGAAAAAACATCTGACATGCCATGCTTTTTTAACAAGATGCTATACACACGTGAAGCATTCATCCCAACGACCCAATCCGCACATGCTCTTGTATATGCTTCATAATAAAGGTTGCGCGTGTCGCTTTCGTCTTTTAACTGTTGAAATCCATCATAAATGGCTTTTGGTGTTAAAGAAGAAATCCACAACCGTTTCATCGGCTTATGCACACCTGAGAGCTGGATGATATTACGGACGATTAATTCTCCCTCTCATATACTGACTTGTATATGTGTGTAAACACAAAATAAACTGTAATATCAATAGTTTAGATCATTTTTACTCATTTTCACAATTTACACACTAACTCTTGTAATAAAATTCCTTTTTAATAATTTAGTTTGAAGATATGAGTATATTTTTACACACCCCCATACACCTTCAATTCAATTTCAAAAAATAACAGATATATAAATTAGCTAATTTTTTCGTAAAATAGGCTAATAGAGTTGTTTCAACACTAAATTTTCATTTTCTTAAATAGACCTTTTAATTTTTACTATTTAAAGCTTTTATATAATATAGAAACAAAATCTGTTGTAGAAATTATATTAAATGCTATAAAATAAATAACTATATTTTTTCCTTACATCCTCACCAAAAAATTCTTTAGCAGAATGAAACAATATACTATGGGTGTCTTTTGCATCTCGACCATTGTAACATTGCGGATTATGATTGGCTTCTGTAAGCAATAACTCCATTTGTTCTCTGCTGAATTCTGTATAATAAGGACGTATACAACAACTAAAAAGAATATCTGCTACATCATAAGAATGACTGTGATAATAATGTTTGATCATTAAGTCATAAAATTTAGGTAGCATACTATACTCTTTACAAACTTTAAATAGGAAATCGATATCCGTGTTATTTAATATATAATTAAGGGCATATGGCTGGTTATAGTAGTTACCTGCTGTTGTATGGAATTCATTGCTCAATTTTGTTAAGTGGCTTTCCAGGGAATCTGATAAAAAATAGCTTTTAATCTTCAATGATGTTTTACTTTGAATTCGATTATTTAATAGTTGTTTTGAATGTTCCTTTAAAAGAAAGTAGACATTAGGGTATTTAGATAAAAAATCCACAAACTTATCTAAGATACTACTATCTTCGTCTAGAAAATCGCTAAAATGAGACTGTTCTTTTTTTACATATTCAAAAAGAATTTCCTTATATCTCTTATAGATAATTAATAGCACTTTATAGTTAATATTTCTGTTTTCAGCTTCCTTCTTTCCATTGCTTTTAAAAACACACTTCCATAGATGTTTAAAGATATACTCTACTAGCTCCTTATTAAAATGAACAAAGAATTTAGATTCTAAATAAATTTCTAATCTACTTTCTGTGGAGAAATCATTTTTAATTCGTTCGATTTCTACTAAAAAGGGAATAAAGACATTTTTTGTAAATAGTGGATGTTTGTTTAATAACCCTTCTAAAATGTTGATCATTAGTGACTCCACCATTTCCTTATTAGGTCTAAACAAAATCTCCAATGAATTTAAGACAGGGTGTCCAGAGAGATTACGATATTTTTTTAATGTAGTGATATGAGTATATACATCATTTTCTAATAGTTTGGCTTCCTTAAACGCTTTTTCAATGAGATTATTTTCCCAAACAGGCGAAACCGGATTTTCCTCTTTATCTGTTTCTAAATCTTCTAAAATTTTTCTAGCTTTTTCATCGTTATGGATATCTCTTAAATCATTTAACTTAAAGATTAAATCACAAATAACTACGGTATACAGCATCACTACAGCAGATCTGTAATTTTCATTCTTATACGAGCTGAGAACTTCTTGAAAATAATCTTTTGTTTTTTGATGGTAAATGCCTTCAGCTAGTTGAGTTAAATCTTGTCCCATACCAATCTCCACTTCCTCTATATCGTTTCTTTTGTTCCTCAACTATATATTACCATTTTTCCCGGACTTTAATATTAAGTTAAGATGTATATTCCTCAGCTCTTTAAACAAAATGTATTTAAAAAACTGCATCCTATCAATAATCGTTTTCTACCATAGACTTTTATATGCAGTTAATCTTAGGGGCTAGCTCTTTTCAGTACGTTTTGCTTATATACTTTTAAAGGTAAATGTTAAGAGCACCACTTGTATTATTTTAGTGGTGCTCTCTTTTATCTATACAAATAATTAAGGAAACAAATGCTTGCTGAGTATTTAAAAAGAGTATTATTTATATTTTTTGTCATAAAGTTTCATTTCCCAAGTTCGAATACTGTAAAAACCCGCATCAATTCTATCTTTTTCTGTCTTCAAATATTTAATTAATCCTGTAGGATAGTGAGCAGTATTATAGTCTAATTGTACTTTATCGTTTGGACTATATAGCATCACAATAAATAGCTCCTTATTTTTATAATCCATCCCTACACAAGAAATGTTAGAGCTGGAGCCTAGACGAAAAATAAACATAATTCTATAGATTCTAATCACCTCTTTGATGGTTTATTGGTTTACTGCTTTATAATTTTCTCTTTAATAACTTTAACTGATAGCATACTTAAGCAGTCTTTTATTGATCAAGCCTTTTGGAAAGATATGTGGTGAAGCTTGTATGAGAAGTAACTCAGCTTCTTTTAACAAAGCTTCATTGGCGTGGGGAAGCACAGCCAGTACTTTGACACTTAACTTATTTCTATTAAAAGCTGCTTGAAGCTCTTTACTATGATGCTTTTCACTTAACAACAAACTACGATGAGTAGCAATCCGTGCTCTTAAGTCTCTACTACATCCAATATATACTTTGTTGTTCTGCTCATTTTCTAAAATATAAATACCTGCTACATTTGGAAGCTCTGCATTCTTTTTATATTTTAAAAGGTCAACTTTTTTATTCATAAAACATCACTCCTTTTAACTTATAAGGCAATGTTACTTTATTAAAAATTAGGGAAACAACTTTTCCACCTTATGTGCTCTCAGTTCAATCCTCTTCGCACTGACCTTCATCCCCTGCCCTTAATGTAACCTTCTCTCTCAAAATAAAGTTCGTTAACTGTCTACAGTTAACTGTCTTTTCTCCATTACAGTTAATTTATAAAAATTCATCTTTTTAACATAAATAAAATATTTCGTTTAAAATCTTAAAAACTTAAGAGGTGAATTATATGAAATACAACCCTAAAAATTTTTCAGTTAAAATAATTAAGGGACACGCTTACATATATTCTTGGTCATATCGTAAGATATCTTATCGAACAAGCTCAATTTCACAACGATATTATTGGAAGTATAGAGGAAGATATGGAACGAGACGAGTGCGAGACTTTATGAAGAGATTAACAATTGAAGAACAAGAACAGCTAAAAAAGGAGGTAGAAAGAAAACTAAGTGTACATAAACAAATACAGAATCAGGTAGACGAACTTTTAAAAACTGAGCCTTTTAACTCTCAATATAAAGAGATTATAGAAATAAAGAATAGAATAAATCGTGAACAATCTTTAAGAAAATTACATAGCCAATTAAATGCCATAGTTAGGAAAAATGCAGGTATTTAGTAACCTACATAATCATTAATATACATCAAAAGCAGCTAATAGCATTACTATTAGCTGCTTTTACGTTTTGTTAAATGCATTCCTAGAAATTCAGTTTAGCTAAAGTTTCTCATTGTCTTAAGTTAGAATTCAATATTGGCAAATAATATTTTATAGCATTCCCAAAAGTCTTTAAAGGTCTTTTATGAGGGCAGAATTCATTAGGAACTTTTATCCTTTTCAAGTAATTCTATAATTTTATCGAGCTTCTTATCTATTTGAATTGATTGATTACTTTTTACAGAAGAGTTGATAAGTAATCTACGAATAAATAGCGTAAAAGAAACTGCAAATAAAGCAATAAGGCCTATTATTATGCACAGATATACTATTGAAGCTATATTAAAACTATCCATATTAAATTACCCACCTTTCATTTTTATTTTTCTAAATTATTTGGTAGGATTTCCGTTAAAAACCTAATCTATATTAAAAACAACAGTTTTTACAAGGACATTATTTATTTTTTTAGTATTAACCATTCTTTGAATACAGCATTGTTATCTAAATCAAAATAATGTTTTGTGAATCTAATAAACTCTTGTGTATCCACTTCCTTATAACTATAAAGTGCATAATAGCTTTTCAAGAACTTTTCTGCTTCTTTCTTACCGCCTCTTTTCTCAAAAAGCTTCCATAACATTGCATTTGATTTTCCATAAATATATGAACTACTGCTTTCACCGTATTCATCCAAAGGTAAATTTACTGGTAACGGTTTAAGCTTTTTTATTTCTCTATCCATTAATTTATAAGGTATATCTTCTTTTGACTTTGAAGTGAAATATAAAAGAGTAGCAAAATCCGCAAATCCCTCATCTAGCCAAGCATCATTGTAAGGATCGTTGCTAATAACACCATAAAACCATTGGTGAGCTATCTCGTGAACAACTATCCTTTTTAAAGATTCATCATTAACAGAAGCAGTGTAAATTGAATTACCTGTAACAATACCTGGATATTCCATTCCTAACTCATCCAATATAATATCTAATTGTTTAAAAGGATACGGACCAATGTTCTCTTGGAAATATTTTAACGCCGACGCCGCTTCTTCACTTATTTCCTTATACAAAGGATTATCTTTATCCAGCCCAAAAATCCTGATATTTACGTTATCTTGTTCTCTTTCAACAACTAATGGTTTTTTTAGCAACGCTATAAAAATCTCTTTTACATTTTTAACTTCAAAAGCACCTTTGCTGTCGCTTGGGTATTTATCATCTTCACTTGTTGAAATAAAAGTATACTCATTAGGAATATCATATGTTACTTTAAAATCGCTAAATGCTGTGTGATAGGTTTCTCCCTTAAAACGATATTCCTCCTTATTCCATTTATGATCTCTATACGTTGCAACCATTGGATAGAATTGAGCTAGATAATAATTCCCGTTATTCTCTGTAAATCTCAATCCTTTTTCAGGTAAGGTGAAGTCATATGAAAAGTTTACTTTTAATGTTTTTTGTGGATTTAGTTTTTTATCTAGAGTAATACGTAAATTATCTTTTTCTAACTTGAAATTAGCAGCTACCCCATCAACAGTAATGCTGTAAAATTTAATTGCTGAGGGATTATCTAGATGAGAGGATTCTTTATTAGTAAACATATTGGGAATAAAGTAAAAGACCAATTCTCCCCACGAATCCTTTGAAATATTTTTTATAGTTACTGTGGAATCCAAGTGAAATTTACCGGTATTATCCATATTTAACTTCATATCATATTTGCTATCACTTCCTGGAGGTACCCCTTGTGGAGAATACTTTCTTTTCATTTCTTTTTGCGCAACCGTATAATCTGTGCTTTTTACATTATTCGTTATACCCCAACTAACACAGATTAACAAAGCTATAGCAAATATAAATAGGATAACTTTTTTTCTGTTTATTTCCCTTCCCCTCCTCATAAATATCCAATTGTTCAGTAACATTGTAAATTCTAGAAATGTACATATATTTCCTTTTAATTACATATCAATAAATTACTTATGTAGAGTAATAAGGAGGAGATTTAGTATGAAAAAAGTAGTTCTGTACGGTGGAATAATTCTTTCTTTTATTTTAATGTTGGCATTTAATTTTTCATTTGTACAAGCTAAAAGTGTACAAAATAAAAACCTCTTCAATAAGGAATGTTGGGAACGCTTTAATGACAAAGTAACACGGGACATAAAATCCAACTTTCCAGAGTTAAAAGCATTAGATAACCCTAATGATCCTGTTCAAGAGTACACACATAGTGATCTAGATAAAGCTATGATGGCTACTGGAGGTACAGCTGCTCCTTATATAGAACCTGTTTACCAATTATTTTCAGGAGCTTTCACAGGAGAACCGAAGTTCTATGTTGCTCAACCAGAAGGTTTAATTGCAACAGAGAAGTATGACAGTGGGTTTGTCGGTTATTTCTTATATAAAAAGGATGAAATGAATGTGATGATAAAATTGAGACCTGGAAAAACCTCTTGGGATATTGTGGACAAGAACGAGGCAAAGGGTAAGATAATACCGTGGAAGTGTGGAAAATAAAACTGATAGAATATATTGTAACGTCGCGTATATAAATAATATTCTTTATATAAAGAATAAAGCAGGTTTAACCCTAAAAATCACTACCTCTTTTAGAGTTAAACCTGCTTTTATTTACAACTTTACTTATTAAATTCCATTTTCCAACTAAAATATTCATTATCCGCATTTTTTTCATATTTTAAATTCGCATCAAATTTATTACCCTTTTTACTCGTAAGACCTTTAACTGGAGCAATACCGTTTTTCAATAATGCCTTAACCATCGTTTTAGTTGGCTTTTTCTTCATTGTTGCTAAAAACTTATCATTTTTCCAAATAACAAATTTACAACCATTCTTCCAGTTGCTACATCCAAATCCTTTTTGACCTTCAATAACGGCGTGTCCACATACTGGACATTTTCCCATTACTTCATTTGGTTTACGTTGAATAGTAACTTCGTTTATTGTTACTTCTTCCTCATTTTTAATTGTTTCTATTGATTTTGTAGTGAAGTCAAAGATGAATTGTAAAAATTGCTCTTTGGTAAAAGTTTTTTTCTCAATATCATACAATGATTTTTCAAGTCTTCCTGTAAACTCAAGGTTAAACAAATCTTTAATTGGAAAGGTCTCCACTAGCTTTCTTCCCAACTCTGTACATAGCAGGTTTTTATTTTGTGTAGTTATATAGCCTACATCTTTTAGTTTTTTTATTGTTTCAGCTCTTGTGGCAGGAGTCCCTATACTAAACCCACTTAGAATTGCATTTAAGCTTTCTTCGTCTGTACCTTCATCATCATAATTCTTACCACAGGTTTCCATAACCCGTAGTAATGTTCTTTCTGTATGTTGCTTAGGAGCCTGCGTAACGTGTGTAGTAACTTCATTCTTTGTTTGTTCTACAAGTTCGTTCACCTGTACAAGAGGCAAAATGGTATCTTTTGACTGAACTTTCTCTACTTTCTTCCAACCTTCTACTAGCTGCACTTTTCCTTTAGAGATAAACAGTCCTTTTAAATTAGCATCAAGAATTTTAGTTTCAATCCTCGTTTCCTCATACTCAGCTACTGGCATAAATTGCATAATAAACCTGTTCTTTATGGCCTCATACACCTTATCTTCGTCACTGTTCAACTTTGTTGGCTTCAAATAAGTAGGTACAATTGCACTATGACTCTCTACTTTTGCGTTATCAAATACCCTTTTTGACTTAAAGAATTTTATTTCGTCTTTGTATGGTAGATCTTCTGAAAGAGCCTCTAAGACTTTAGCAGTTTTCCCTACAAGACTTTCCTCTAATGCTATACTCGCTGTACGTGGATAAGTGATAAATTTTTTCTCATACAATGACTGTGCAACCTTTAACACTTTATCTGAAGTCCAGCCTTTGTACTTATTAGTAATATAACCTTGAAGATTAGATAGATTAAACAAGAACTGTGGGTATTCTTTCTTTTTTTGAACTTGTTTATTACTAATAAGGCCTGGCTTATCTTTTAATAAATTTTGAAGTTCTTCTAACGTTTCTTTACTTTTAAATTTTTCTTCTTTTCCTTCAATATATGTCCCATCATACTCTTGCTCATCCTTCGTTTTAAAGGTCGCCTGCAACTTAAAGTAGTTTTCAGGTACAAAATTTTCAATCTCTTTGTCCCGATCATAAATAATCTTCAACGTCGGAAGCAAGACACGACCAATATTCAAAGCTTTACCTTTACCTTTTTGATACTTAAGTGTAGCCACCGATGTTAAATTAATTCCAATAACCCAATCCGCCCATTGGCGGCTTACTCCGGCATCTTGTAATGGTTTCAATTCTGCATTCAATTTAATATTTTTTAAACCATTCATAACTTCAGCTGGTGTCCATTCGTTCAATAAAAGCCTGTATACAGTTTTATCAGTCTTAAGGTTATAAATAATGCTATCTCCGATAACTTGACCTTCTCGGTCATAATCGCAAGCTGAAATAATCCCATCAACATCTGGTCTTTTCATCAAGCTTTGAATAATTTTCAACTGTTTTTTTGCACCTGTATCTGCTTTCTCTCGATTTCTAGGGTCACTTTTAACTTTATACTTAAATACTTCAGGAATAAAAGGAAAGTTATCCATTTTCCAAGAGGTCATCTTTTCATCATAATCTTTTGCATCATACAATTGAAGCAAATGTCCAAATGCCCAAGTAACAATATAACCATTCCCCTCAAAATACCCATCCTGTCTATTCCCTATTTTGAGTGCATCCGCAATATTTCTAGATACGGATGGCTTTTCTGCAATAATTAATTTCATTTGATTAATCACCTTACATAAAAAAATAAATGTCAATCTTAACTTTAACATATTATAAAAGATATCAATATTTTAATTACTAAAAAACAATATTTAATAATCATATTATTAACTTTAGTTGTATACTCCATTACTCCTTAATGAAAAACAAATTAAAAAGAAGAGCTTCAAGTAAATCAACTTAAAAACTCTTCTTTTAAAAAGCTTATGGATTTATCTGTTTACTTTTGAATCATAACAAAATACTTTTTGATTTGTGATCGCTCTAATTTATAATTCTTTAGCTCGCTCAATATTTGTTGCGGAGTCCAATCTGAAGGATTCCTTTCGCTTATCTTTACAAAGAAACCTTTAACATTTTCTTTTAAAGCATTTAGATTGTAATCATTTAACACTAGGGTTTCTTCTGGTGCAAAAGCTTCACGATGTGATTTATTAGCGGGATGAATCAATATAGGTGTACCTACTTTATCACTGTATTCTGTATTAAACCAGTTCATACTGTTAGAAATTTGTTCTGCTTCAGATTTATAAATCTCAGTTCTTGACTTTTTAACTTCATTTTTGGCTTCTATTATTAAAAACTCATCTTCATATATATTCCACAGTATATCACTACCTACTCCATATGCTTGCTCAGGCTGCTGTGTCTCGAAACCTAAACATTTACCTAATTCCGCAAAGGCTCTTTCAAAGGCTGAAGAAGAGTTTGGTTCAAACATTAAATTATCGAGAATTTGGGTCATATGCAGTGTTATTGCATTTGGCTCTATAAAACGTTTTATAAACTCTTGAACTTTTATAGATTGTTTAGTTTGCTTTTTTAGTAACTTAACATAGGTAGTTCCACTGGGTGGCCGTAATAAATAAGAATTCTTGCTATGAGCTGATAGCTGTAGCTCTATTGCCTTAGCTCTGTCACTATTATACATATACGAGGCTGCTAGTTGTAAATACCATCCTTCGTCATCCTGTACAAGGTCTGTTATCTCATTTAAAATAGATCTAATCTGCTCAGCTGCTCTATTATCTTGTCTAGCTAATGCTAGATCAAAGGCGTTTCGCTCTCTCTCAGCTAAATCAATTAAGCTCACATATCTAGAAGGTTTTTTAGTTTTAGTAATACGTTGCTTATGTAATTTAACCCAATTTTCATCTCTCTTTAATGCTTGTACCATTGTCTTCACTAATAAATTTATAGGCTCTCCTCCACCTTCTTTTTTCACTAAACCAGCAACCTGAGTGCCTAAATTTATTTGAGTAACTGTTTGAGGTGACATTAAGCTTTGAAATTCATTAGTAGATATAGTAGAAACAAGCTCAGATCCAACTAATAAAATGACTGCATAATCATTTACAGACCGAACTGCTCTTCCTAATCCTTGTTCAATCTTTTGAGCTTGGGTCATACGCATTATTTTAGAGTTTGGTCTAGAATATAGACTATGTTGTTCTAAAAGTGATGTAGACACAGGCAGATCATCTATAATTAGAATTCTACAAGCGTCACCTGGCAAATCAATTCCATCATATCTATTAGAGAAAACAATATGATTCCCATTCGATTTCTTAAGTTTATTAATAACATCAGTTATTTCTTCTGGTTGCGGCTGCACAAAATTATTTTTTTTCCATAACTCAGCCCTTCTATGTGAAGATACAATTGTTACAACATTATATTTCGTAATTGCTCCAAAAGCTGTAGCAATTAGGTCAGTTTTTAATGTTTTATCAATGTTGTAGGGCGCTAATATCATCTTTTCTCCAATATCACTAAACGTATCAGATTCTATGGAAGACAAAATTGCTTTTTTGTCAACCTGCATATCTCTTATTAATGAAGAATCATCATTTAAAGTTGCTGACATAAATATTCTTCGTTTAGCTCTATAGTAAGATGGAATTTTTTGTATCGGCAAACACTTAGGTGAAATCTCTATGGATTGACTAGATATAAACACGTGATAATGCTCTAAGTAGTCTCTAACTACTGGCCACTTAAAAACCATTCCTTCATTATCTTTGACAGCTTTTGATAACAGTTCCGTAACTTCCTTTATTCTTTCTTTCCACGACCAATATGGAACAGTAATTATTCCAAATCTATCTCTACCCTCTATAACGTCCATTGCTGTACCCATCGACTGCGATAACAGAGATTCTTTGAACATAGTTACTAAACTAGTATATACTACATTAGTTGAAGGGAACCTCAAAGTAAAAACATCTCTAGCTTTATTTAAGGCAGCGTGAGCATCATCAATTACTACGGTACCCACATCTATTACAGGTTTAGAAGCATCACCTTGTATTCCGAATGCCGACTTAGCATTAAATAGCCTCTGAAATGTCGTGACTAATATCGCTTCACTATTCAAAAACTCAGGAGGTATACCTTGTTTTCCAAAGGGCATAGCATTAATCCCCAAGTGTTTTGCATCGTTTAATACTTGTTCAACTAATTGGTTATCCAAACATAAATATAACGCAGGTCCAACCCCTTCATTTATGGAAGATTGTAGTTGTAATAAACCTACAGTAGTTTTGCCTCCGCCCGTATTCATTTTTATAATTGAATCTTTGTTTTGTCTTTGTTCGAACCATTTTTCTAAAACTTTTTCTTGATCCCCTCTTAAATAAGAAAATTTACTCTGATTATCTCTAACTGTGGATTCGAAAATCTCTTTAGGAAATATTGCTTTTTGTTGATCATTATCATCAAATAAGTCTAAAAAGTTTACCATCTTATTCCTCGCTTCTATTAAATTGATTGATTTACTAAAAGTTCTAATACAGGTATATAATACTACTAATATTTCAATATATCCAAGTTTTAGTTTAACAGTTGAATCTATTTCATCAATGTAATAAATGAGTCATCTCAGCATATACTTTTCTTAAATATTTAATGTCAAATAATTGGTCTAATTCAAGATAGGCTCTATAAACTACTGCTTCCAATGAATTATGCCCCTGTATTCTTTCTATTTCTTTTAACTTTCTATTTATTACGCGTTTTGAACCTTTAAAATTCTCACCCACTTCTAGAAGAATGATCATCATATCATACATTATAGTGCAAAGGACTCTTGGAAGTTCATTTTGGTATCTTCTAATTAGGTCTAATGTAGATAAATGATTTAGCCACACAGGATTATCTACGTCGTCGCGTATGGTTAAATGCCCTTTTATAGTTGTATCTAAGCATTCTAAAGTACAATTAATAATAGGTTCTTCTCCTACTTCTTCAAAATACGGATTAAATACTTTTCTAACTCCGTCTCTATCTAAAAAAAGCATTGACTTCTTCTCATTGCAGTAACTGCAAGAGGGAACTAAATTATGACTATGAACTGCATACTCAGGAAAATCATCCTTGGGTAAGTAATGATCTAAGTAGTTTGTATCCCCTAAACCACAATAAGCACATTTAGTAGTATAATGTATATTCTGGTTTTTAATAATAGCATCTCTGAGTTCCCGAACTGATTTTGTATTACCATTATAACAATGTAATAATGCTTCTTTTTCAGTTGGAGTAAACTCACCAAATGGAACGACTCTTTCAAGGTATTCTTTATGGGTTTCATATAATTCATAACACTCTTTTACGTTCGTAAAGGTTTGAGTTTTTAAAGACTCTGTTCCATATAGAAGGTTGCGGTACTTTTTGTGCTTACTTTTTGCAATTTTCTCATATTTTTCAAAAGGCTCTATTGAAGAAAGTAAATTCAGTTTGTAAAAGGTCACTTTCAATCACTCTCCTTCAAACAAGCTGGCAAGGTACAACTGAGTTTTTAAACTTAATCCATTGTCAAATAAATTGATAATCTCTTCTTCGTCTAAATCTCCATTCTTAGACCATTCAATTAATTTAGATCTATACAGACTTTCTCCATCTAACACATTAAAGATATTTGCTGTTATATCGGAAACGTTGTTTCCAAATGTCTCGATATTAGGTCTTGAATAATGGATTGTATTATTATCTATAGTAAAAAGCTTTCTTACATATTTCGATGGTATTTCTTGTACTAATATTGGAGAATGCGTACATAAGATTGCATAAGATTTAAACCTCTCTAAGATGCCATAATAAATTCTAGCTAAACTTGCAATAGCATTTGGATGTAAAAACAATTCAGGTTCATCTAAAAATATTAATGAACCATCTTCAATTTCACTTAGCAATCTACACAGCATAGAGATAAAAATACTCTGCCCTGAACTGAATATTCCAGTGAAAAAACCTTCATATTCAAAGTCTTCTTTTAATTTATAATTCAATATATTAGAACTGTTAATCGATTCTATAAATACTGACTGGCGTTTGTTAAGAATTATTTTTTTATATGCTCTTTTATTAATTTCAATTAAATCGTTACTAGAATATATAGAGTTATCTACTTTATGTAATCCGATATAGGTATAATTGTTAAACTTTGTTTGTTCCTCTTCTAAATCATTAATTTTTCTAGAATCAAGTTCTCTATTTACTGTCCCTTTATAAAATTTATCGAATACACTAAAAGAGATGGCAATTACCTTGTTATATATAGGAATTTTTTCATCCAATTTGCTAGTTCCTGTTTTCTCAATATCTATAAATCTATTTTTATTTTCAGGTTTAGAACTATCAAATAACGATTCGGCAAGCTGGTTTAATAGTCTAGTTTTACCGACACCATTTTTCCCTACAATTGTAAACAGTCTGTTTGGCAAATATTCATCTTTTTTTCTAAAATCTATATTGATTTCTTTAAAGCTTTCACTATTAGGATATAATTTGGCATTAAAAGTAAAATTATAATCTCTATCCTGGCTTCCTTTATCTAGGAAATACTTGTCTCTAACATCAGAATACAAGAAACGTCCTTCGCTCGATCTAAAAAAAGAATCTTGTATACCCTTATGTTCTAAATCGAATTTTTTATTTTCTTCAATGCCGATCAATGAAATATCGTTTATTCTAGTTAAAACTTCCTTTGCTCGATCTCTTCCAAGGACATTAAGTAGGTTCTGATACAATCTTTCATTAGTACCTAATGAAATATAATCATCAGTTAGTTCATAAAATTCCTCAGGAATAATAGCTCCGGTTACTTTTTCAGAAATATGTAGAATTCTTATGAAACCTATCTCAAAAACCTTCCCATCTTTCCAGACGTCTAGACAGAAAGTAGTTTTAAATCCATAGTCATCCCAACGATGTTCTGTTAACACAATGGATACTCCAATTATTCTTTCAAATTTAAGCTGATTTAATCTTTTTTCATTGGCTGTTTGAGTATAAAACAATGCTTTCCCCCCTCTAATTTAAATTGAATTCCTAATGTTATAATTTAGAGAACAATATATACATTACCATTTACACCTATAAATAGTATTTTTCATTTATTAGTAATTTAAATATTTCGCATACATAATTCTAATAAGTATTTTTATATAAAAAACAAGAGAACTAAAATAATAAAACCCTACAGTGGAGAATGTAGGGTCCAGTAATAAAGATTATTATGCATTAAAAACTTTCTCCAGAATATCTTTGTTATCTTCATAATCCTTACTATTTAGTAAGCTATATTTAGCATTTTTGAGAATGATAACTTTATCAACCGTTATGTCTTCGTAATCTTTTTCATCAAAACCTAAAGTTGAAACAATTAGCTGTGTATCTTTATCATTATTAGTAAATATGTAGTTAAATAAAGCTTTTCGTTTATTCTCATCTAACTCCACGTTATTAGGGCTATCAAGAATCAAAGGAAACTTAATACTATCGCCATTAAGCTCATATTTTACTTTTAATAAATTAAAATACCAAATGATTGTGGAGATGGGTACATTACTTCCTCTTGCTGTAAAATTACTTTTGATATTTTTAACTTTATTCATTGAAATTTCTTCTAATCCAAAATCCATAATTGAATTACTCATATATTGCTTATATAATTCATTTGCCTTTTTCTTTAACTTATTATAACCAGCTAAAGTCTTTTGGTGTAAGTTTACTTCTTCACTATTATTAGTTAGCTTATTTTCAACTTTCCCAAATTCTTTTATCATATTATCGTGGGTTTCCAAATATCCTCGATGTTTTAACACATCGGAAATATTGACATTGTGTACGTTTATTTCTCTTTCGAATTGATTAAATCTATTCAGTAATTTTGTATACTGCTTTTCTTTTATCTCTAGCTTTCTCTCCACTTCCAATATTAATCCATCAATCTGATCTTTAATAATGTAAAAATCCTCTAATTCACTATTCTCTGAAATTCTTAGTCCAATATCTGTTATATGCTGAGAACAGGTAGGACATAAATTTTCATTGACTTTTTGAACGTTTCCCTCCTTAATTTTTTTAAATTTTATAAGTTCGTCAATATCATTTTCTAAATCAATTTTTTCATTTCTTAATGCTATAAGACCGTTCTTAGCCTTTTTAAGCTTGACAACGAGGTCAGTATATTCTTGTTTACTTTTCTCCAGCTCTACATCTAAAACTGTCTTTTCAGTAGGGGCATCTATTCCCTCTAAATAGTATTTAACTCTTTTTAGCATACTTTCTATGATGAGTTTTTCCTCTAAAAGTGTTTTTTCTTCTTTTTTTAATCTTTCAATTTCCTTTAAAGCTTCAAAATAATCCTTTGTGAATACACCAAAATGATTATAAATAACATTTTCTTTGTAGTTTGCATATTGAGACAGTGATTTAAAAGATGTAAAGTTTGACCCATTCATATGATCTTGATCAATATAATTCAATAAATAACTGTATACGGGTGGAGTTATTTCTAATTCTTCACTTTCTCGATTAGGTAACTTTACGCAAAAGCCATATAATTCATTTAAATACGAAGATAGTTTTGTTCTATTGGAAGTATTGAAAAGATTTTTAAAATCCTTCGAAAACACTTTAAATAATTTAATATTTCTGTATATATAATATTCATTGCCCTTAATATCAATATGAATTAAATATATCTTTGTGGATTCGTCCCATTTATCATCAAAGATACTATCTGCTCCTAATGTATGATACAAACTTTTTAAGAGGATTGATTTCCCTACATCGTTTCCACCCTCCTTTTCAGAAGTGATTACATTAATACCTTTTTCAAAATTCACTCGTTTGGCAATTTTATTCTTTAGCTCAAATATAAATAAGCTTTTTATGAATAAACTTTTCATAACTCATATATTCCCTCCACAAAACGCTTCAATACTAATAAAACTAATACCTTTATCTCTTCTTCACTTATCTCAATTGTTTTCTTCCTGTTCATTTTCTCGCTAATAACTTCTATAATTTCAAGATCTGATCCTGGAATGAAATTTATATTTCTTTTAATATATTGGATAATTTCATTTTCAATGTATTGGAGGTGTTTACTACTGTGTAAGCTTCTTAACACCTGGGATAAAGCTTTATTTAATTTAACTCTTGTTCTAAAATCACTCTTATATTCTTCATTAATAAACTCTTTGACTGTATCTATAATGTTGTCAGTATTCTCAAGATAATTATTTAGCACACTATCAAGAAATGAATTGTCTATGCCCTTTTTCTTTAAAAGTTCTTCATATGAAGTTAATTGCAACTCAAAGGATGCTTTATTAAAAATCTCACTGGACAATATTCTATATAAAGAATTTATTTTTTTAGGTTCACAGTTAAACTTTTCTTCAAAAAACAAAGCTGTTTCACCAATCAACGTCTTTTCTGGATCAATTAAATCTATGCCTGTTTTTATGAAGTTTGAATTCTCTAAGGTTATTCCCTGTTCTAATTTAAGCTCTTCTTTAATACTTTTTTTTATAAGTAATATAGCCCTGTTTTCAATATCTTTTAATTCAACTTTTTCAATATTGTTATGGATTTTTTTTCCATCATTAAGTGGAGCATTTGATACTAATGAAATAACGGTTTCATCACATTCTTCTCCCATTTGATTGTATTTCAACCTATATAGTTTTCCTAAAATTGAATCTCCACTCTTATTCTTTTTTGTTAGCTTTTCTACAGTATATGTGCCGTTATTATTTTGTGTCTTTACTTGATAAAACTCAAAACAATTCTCTTTATGAACTTCAATGTCACAACTGTAATCAAAAACTACTGTAAATTCTACATTCTCTCTGTATAGCTCTAACATCTTTTTCAAACCCCATAAGATTTCATTACGAAATCTATTTTTAGCCATTGATCCAGATAAATCGTAAGGAAGATTCATATAATAATCAGCTAACGACAATTTTATGCCACCACCATCATTTTCTACTACTACCAATAATACAATAAGAAAATACTAATATATATATATATTAGTATTTTTTTCAAAAAGATTTAAAAGCCCACCTAGATCTTTTGATATGAAAACAGTAAAAAATACCTGTAATTAATAGTATTTGTAGGTATAATTATACTATTAATTAATTTGGAGGTTGGGTATAATGTTTGATTCTGAAGAGTACCAACTATTATTAGATGGCTTTATAGAATATGCAACAGAACACCTTAAACTGCAACTCAGCACAATTTCTAGATATAAAGTTATTCTTGATGATTATTTTCAAAGTTATGTAATAAATAAATGTTCTGTTGATGACTATGACGCAATTTTCAGTACTGAAAAATTATCTTTAATAACAAGAAAATCAAACAATGTTCGACCTAGCTTAATAAAATTTCTAGAATTTTTGCGTGATGAGAAACTGATAGATGAAAATAAATATTTTCAACTTGAAAGTAACATAAAAGCAACTCAAACTTATGTCCCAGAAAATCCAGACAGAGATGATAAAATTGAATTTTTAACTCCTAATGAGATAAGAAGGTTATTTAGTGATCGATTAGAGTTTAAACACGAGTATGAAGAAAAAACTATACCTCTATATTGCGCTCTATCTTTCTTTTATATGTTTAAACAAAAAGATATTATAAAACTAGAATTATCTGATATTGACTTAGAAAATAAGCGAATAAAAAATGTTAGAAAAGCTAATAATCCTGAATCTGAATTAGTAGAATGGCTATCTTTGAATCAAATTACACTAGATTATATACAAGAATATCTTCCCTATCGCGGCTCTTTAGAATTTGATGGTACAGAACTTTTAATAATGTCGAATAGGGATGGAGATATCATTGGTCCTCTAGATAATGAAAAAATCAATAGATTATTTAGATGTCTACACAGAAGGAGCAATGCATTATTATTTGGAAATAAAGGAATTCACTCAGAAATGCTTATGCGCAGTATGATGCTATATATTCTTTTATCAACAGATGGCCAGGGCCTTTATCAAATGCTACTAGAACAAGAAATGAATAATAGTGCATTAGAATATGCTTTTAACGAGTACGTATCAATTGTTAGAGCTAGGAATCAAAATAACATTATAGAAAGATACAGTATTGAAGATATATTACCTAATAAAAAGAGTACTAAACAAAACAAAGAAGATGTTATAAAAGGAGCTTACTCAGAAACTAATGATATAAATGAAAATGACATAGGAGATTACGATATGAATAACGAAAGAAACCTTGAGCAAAACAAAGTTTCTATCCAAAGAATGGTACGAGATAGTAGAATTTCAAGGCAACTAAAGGACTTGTACGAAGATAAGTGCCAACTATGTAATCATAAATTAAGAAAATCGAATGGAGATTATGTCTCTGAAGGACATCATATTAAACCATATAATAGGATTCATAGAGGCGACGATAATAGTCATAATATGATTGTTCTATGCCCAAACTGCCATACTCAATTTGATGATCTGTATTATGCTATTCATCCTGATACTGAAAAAGTTCATTGTATTTTCGGTGAAGAGGAAAGATACCATTTATCAAGCCTTACTATGCATAAAGGACACCATTTAAACAAAAAGTATCTTGAATATACTTGGCAGCTATTTGAAGAGAAAAAGAGCAAGACACATAGAAAAATAACAATAAATAAATATTAACTAACTTAAAAAGAACCTTATGCAATAAGGTTCTTTTTATTAAACTGCTTCATTTGCACAAAAAAATTTTGTCTTAAAGTGTATTTCTCTTTTTCTGATAGGTGTTCCGCCTTCTCATAAAATTAATAATTGCGCCTATATCTTAAATAGCCCGTTTATAACTTTAAACAGCTTTTCGAATACACTAAAACATTTTTATCAACAGAGCTATTTAACATAGCTATTAATCAAGTCATCTATCTTTTCAAAGATAAATTAATTTATTAATTATTCGCTTTTAAATTCCAATAAGTTACTCTTCCTGACTTGTGATGTTAAAACACGAATTTTATTTTCTTTTTCCATATCTATTTCTTTCCACGTTTTGATTTCTTCGTATTTATCATTTAGCTCTTGCTGTAATCCTCTATTCTCCATTCTTAGTAAGTGATGGTCAATAACATTATTTAAAAGCTTTTCATATTCTTCTGTTAACTCTTTAACTTGTAACTTTAGCTTGCTTATTTCATCTTCATTAAAAATTTCACTTTCATTTTGAATCGACTTATCTATATATTCTTTTAATATTTGATCGTTATACAATGTTTTTCTAGAAATATTGACTTCTTGAGCACTAACAATTGATACCTTAGTTATTTTCTTCTCTTTTAACTCCTTAATTAGTGAATTTTGTTCACTTCGAGCTCTTTGTAAATAAGTTTCTACACTAACCAAACGATTAATACTTTTTTGTGGAATGTTATTTAAGTCTGGTAACCCAAACTCTTCTAACTTTTTAGCAACTACTTCGGTTATTTGAGAATCCATTGTTCCATCTCTCTTTCAATTAAATTAAGATTATCTACAAATTCTGAAAGATAGGGATACTGTTTACAAACATTCACTCTACCATATAAATCTAAATCATTTCTAAGAAGTTCTATTTCTTTTTTCAATGTCTTGTTAATAAATCCTTTTAGAGCATTTTCCTCTCGTTGAAATTCGTTTATATAACGATTATCTTTTTCAGCTATCATTCGATTATGATTAACAACTTCTAGCTTTTGTTTGAAGCGTTCATAATTAAGATTAAGGAATTTATAATTTTCTAGTTGAATACCGATAAAATAGTTATCAGACATTGTACTAAAATATTTTTTTCTTTCACATAATCCGTGAATTAAACTCTTCATACACATTCCAAATTCATTCTCTGCAATTGTAGAATTCGTCTTTAACATCATTTTGAAAATCTTTTTTGTATCATTCAATATATTTAATTTATTCTGTTCAAGAAACTGATTAATTTTCTTTATCTTATCAGTAATTTCCTGATTTTGAACTTCAGATTTTATAAATACATCACTTATTTGCTTGGGATCTGTCTCCAATAGCCCCTGTTCATTTGTCATAAAAGAAAGGATTTTCATATTTTCTTCTAATTCATTTTTAAATGTATGGCTCTTGTTATAATATACAGTCATATCTTCTGAGAGGTGGTTCATATGCTTAACGATATAATCTAAGTGAACTTTTTGCAGGAAAAGCTTTGTACAAACTGTCACCCTAAATCTATGAAGATTAACGTGTGGGTATTTGATATTCTTTACCTTTTCAAAAGACATCTCTTCTCTTTTATCTACAGTAAACATCTTTTTATATTTACTAAATGCTTTGATTTCAAAAAAATTGATTAATTCTCTTTCCTTTTGGGATAAGATACTTAAATCAATCTCTTCATAGTGCCTAATTAAAAACCTTTGAAAATGTTCTCTTAATACGCTTGTTCCCTTCCTAAGTTCTCCTGTTATGGATGAAATAAAGATAAAACTTTTTTGAGGTTTATCTAACTTGCTAGCAGCTGAATAACTAAAATTTTCATTTGTTACAAGGGCCTTTCTTTTTCGCGAATTCTTTTTTGAGGTTTTATATACACTGTGTTGTTTTAAAATTTCTTCTACAAATAATTCTGCTTTCTGATAAGCTTTTGTTGCTAGTGAACTCATATAAGTGTATGTTTCTGTAGCTTCACTGGTCCCTCTAGTAGTTTTAAAAGTATTAAATATTAAATAATTGGCACTACCTTTGTTGATTTTAATACTATCTAGGCTATTGGTTTTTAATAAACTTAGCTCTTCTGCCCTCATCCCCGTTTCACCTAAAATAATTAACAAACAAGAAAAAATTTTAGAGTCTACTGACAAGTCTTTATTATCAATATCTTTTACAGCTAATGATATTAGCTGATTTAAAAATTTGTCTGGTATATATTCGTTGGTTGAAGATGTGGGTGTTTGCAACTGACTATAATGTTGGACTTCCTTTAAGTATGATATAGACTTAACATAACGGGTAGTTGCTGCTGTTTCTTGAATGACATACAAGAGCTTTTTGAAGTAAATAGCTTTTTTTTCAGTACGAGATGGCTTGTTCTTTTGTTGCACTAAATCAATATACCTTTTTACATCGTCATATTGTATTAGCCTTGGATCTGTGCAACCATTACTATATAGCCATCTGGATATGTGAATTGCATTAGTAGCCGTTTGTTTTACACTACTAAACTTATTTTTTTTTATCACAAGTTCTTCTAGGGTTAATAACTTGATAGAATCTTTGTAAGAGATGGGGGCTCTAGCAAAGTCATATCTATAAAACTGTGGACTCCTATTGTTAGTATTACAATGTTCAAGATTCCATTTATCATCACTAAATTTTATATTATGATGAATATAAAAATCCACTTTATAATCTTTTAATGCAATTTCTTTTTTTGCATTTAAAATTTCGCTTATCAAATTATTTGAAAATTCATATATTTTTTCTGTCATTCCTGAATGCCCGCCTTCATTCTATACATATCTGCTAAATATTTCGCTATCAACTTTTTTTCCACATTAATTTCTTGAATTCTTAAATCATCATATGCTGTATTTAATTCCTCATTGTTCTTCGATAATAACTTCTCAAATGCTGGAATACGATTAAGGTATGTGACAAAATGTTCACAATGCAAACACTCACCAACATCTTCGTAAGAGCAACTGTTCTCTTTACAATTTCCTAGTCCTGATTTAACGATTTGCTTTGTTTCTACTGGTTTTTCTTTAGCTAGTATTTCACCATTAACAGTCACTTCTGCTATCGTTACTTTTGCCATAGCTTCTACGTACATATCAATTTCGTTAAACATTCTGTAATGTTTATTTGCAGTCTTGTAGCTATTTCCTGTAATTTTAGCTATTTCAGGAATAGTTAACCCATTACTTATACCTTCTTTATAGACATTACTAATGAAGGTATGTCTCAAGCTATAAGGTGAATACTTTTTTTCCAATATTCCCCTCTTAGCATTTTGGACTTTGTTAAAGTAAGTATAGAAATCCAATCTTATGTTTTCTTTTCTTATCCTTCTTTTATACGGAGCTATAAATATATATTTCCCATAAATTCCATCATCTACAAATGAGTTAGTTAATTCAATTGCCCTTTTTATTAATGCAATTATTTGTTTTGAAATTCTTGTATAAACATATTCTCCGTTACTTGTTTTTAATAGGCGTTTAAGCTCGATTACATCTTTGGTTTTGCTAGGGTCGAGACAGTCTCTCTCAAGATTCAATATCTCTCCTATTCTGAGATTGCTGTATATAAATAGTTCGAAAACGATTGTATATAACTCTCCGTTTAATTGATTCTTCTCCATTTCCTTAAAACCTTGATAGAAAGTTTTTAAGTCTCTATCTGTCATCGGATTTGCTCCTTTACCTTCTTCCAGACCTTTTAATGTAAGAATATTCATTACAGTATTTGAAATATTATATTTCTCTTTATGAAAATCTAAATATTTTCTTATTGATTTTAAGCAAGACTTTAATGTCGCCTTATTTGAGTACATATTTTCAAAATAACTTCTAATATAAATTACAAATTCTTCACTAAACTCTTCCTTCTTCTGGTTAATTGCTTTGATATTTCGATAATATTCTTTTTTCAAATTTAAACAAACTTTTATATATGATACTTGCCTTACTTTAGTTGTTATATATCCGTTTGCATACCATAAAAAGTTAAGAAGATCTTCTTTATATACCTCAGATACGCTAGTAACATCCACATAAATCCAACCTTTATTGCTTGCGTCAGTGCTACGCTCTCGATCGTTTGAAGGTAATATACAAAATTTATCTACTTTAGGAATATCTTCTTGTTTGCTATAGAACATAGGAGTATACTTCTCCTTATATAGCTTAAAGAAAGACTTAGAGCTTATAGCAATTTCTAATGGTTTAGAGAACAATTGCTCTCCAAGTTCTTTTCTACACTTATAAGTAAGATACCTATAAAAATGAAGTAATAATTGCTTAACGCCCTTACCTCTGTCAACTTTAGGCATTTCTCCAACTAAAGTATTACCTATGCATTCGAAAAATTGAAGCTGTTTAAAGAATAGTTCTTCATTAAAGTCCTTAACAGACTTAATAGAGGTTGATCCAACACTATCTATAAAGTAATATGAAAAAATTTTGTGCTCCTTTAAATCTGGATTTTCTCCATAGAGGCCTGTTTTCGGAAAACTTTGAAAAAAATCTTCTAGCACTAGTTTGATAATTTTATGGTCTGTTCTTATATTAAGGTTATATACACCGGAAGAACCCTGAATCATATATTCAAATTTTGTATCAAGTGGAAAGTTGGTGTAGATTGTTTTGTGTAATTCTCGAGTTTTCTCATTACCATTCATTTGTAATAAGTAGACTCTTACAGTATTTACCAACAGATGTTTATACTCATTAATTTGTATAATATTATCAACATTATTTAATTCATTTGTTTTAACCATTAATATATAAAAATGATTAATTAAATTTTTATAAAATTTAAAACCATAAGCCAGTTTATTTTCTACAATACCTTTAACTATTTTTAAAGATTCATTTTTTAATTTACTTTCTTTTAATATTGCTTCATTTTTCAACTGAGTAACTAATTGGGTGTGGTGTAATTCACATAATTGTTCCCAGGTAAAATCTTTAATACTTTTATTAGAAATATTAAGTATGAATAATACGAACATCACGATATCATATCTATAGATCATTTTCTTTTCAAATTGATCTGCATAAAGCTTTTTAATTAATATTTGTACCATTGGGTCTTTAACACGTTCTTCAATTATCTTGTATATAAGAGGTTCAAATTCAACTAATAAACGCCACCCACTATTCATTTTGGCCCTCCGTAACTTTTCTTATTAACTCAACTTGTATCTTTTCAGTAGATTTTAAAATCTCCTCTTCTGTAGGATTAAAGTACATCATAGTAGATGCTAAAGATTTATGCCTCATCAACTTCTGTACCTCGGTAACATCCTTTTTCAAGTCTTTTATTAAAAACATAGCATAACCGTGTCTGAATCTATGGCTTAAGTTATGACGCTTATTTCCCTTGTCTATTGGTATTTCTAATTCAACAAAAAGATTTTTCAAATACTTGCTCCATCCACTCGCGGACAACGGACTTCCATTTTTATTCAAAAATATATAATAATTTGGTATGTCCTCATTTTCTACAGAATCTCCATTTGCGTAGGAAATAGTATTGTCTAGGTACTTCTCAGATTTCTCAAATATATTTCTTGACTCATTTATATAAGCTTTTAAGCGCTGGGTAATTAATTCCGGAAGAACAATCTGTTGATAAGATTCTTGATAAAAAGTTGTTGTATAGACACTTTTACTTTTGGGTTTGAAAGCTCCCTTCGCAGATTGGTAAGGTCGATCAGTCATCCTATTTCTAAGCTTTAATATACTAGCACCCCTATTCTCAGGGTGTGAATGTATATCCTCCAAAGTTAAACCTAATACTTCTCCTAAACGCATCCCCTGAGTAAACATCAAGTCGATGATTAGAAGGTTTCTGTTTATGAAATCCGTGCCCTCTTCTACATCATTAATATAATTTATAATTCTTCTATACTCTTCTACAGATATATATTTAGGCACATTTTTACGAGGGTTCGAGTGTCTATCCACACTTGTTTTATACCTCTCCACTGTTATTTTTTTCGCGTGTTCCATCATCCCATAACCATTTTTCTCAACCTTTACTTGTGATTTTTCAAAGAATATGGAATTATTAATGTCCATTTTTTTCAGAAAACTCCTAAATACCTCAAAATATCTTTGGTGTGTTGAGATAGCTCTAGACGTTTTCAATTCCCATCTACTATAATTCCCTTCTGAGCTCAACCCCAAGATGAACCTAGATAAATTACTAATATCGACACGAGAAAAACATTCAATATCTTTATTAATTATTCTTGAGAAAGAATACAATAACTTTAGCGCTGTAGAGTGCTGCTCTCTTGAATTAATACTTAATTCTTCATCCTCACCATTCAAATAATCGAATACTTTTTCTATAACTTTACGGTTTGAATCTAATAAAAATATGTATCTCCGTCCTTTATGTAGTTTACTTATTTTTCTAATATCTATTTCATCTACCAGTTGACCATCCCTGTATATTTCATAAGTAAAGCCATAGTTATTATCGTTTTCTCTGACTATTTTCATAGAACACCGCCCCCTTATCTTAATTATTTAAATTTTCTTAATTATATCACTATTGTTATGAAACTCAATGTATTTTACACAAATATTTAAGTAAGTATATGTATTTTATATACAAAAAAAGAGGGACTATGAATTTACTCAATTCACAATCCCTCAAGTTAGTATATCTTCCCGCCCCGCATCTCCCGCATGTATAATTTCTGTGACCGTCGGCTTTTTAAGCAGCTTTTTTACCACTTGAAACTGCTTCGCTTTTGAGCGCGTCACTTCATATTGAAAACGGTCTGGAATCATCGGCAGCGTGTCAATTGACCACTTTTTCCACTCCGGCTTATAATCTTCCGGACTTACAAGCTGACATAAATGCCCCACTGCCCACGTTACATATGCTCCGTCTGTAAACACTTCATTCGGTGGAATCTCTAAATAGCCGTCGTGACGCTTCGGCTTAAACTGTGAAGCGAGCGTCGATCCTTGATCCGGCTTTTCTGCAATAATTAACTTCATGTATTTAATCACCTTACATTTCAAATTTCCATGTGAAACTTAGTCAGTTTTATTATTTTATCATAGAAAGAGCTGTTGGAGTATGAATGGGGAAAAAAGTAGCTTAGATGAGAAATACGTATCTCATTTTAAAAATGTGTCAGTGTCCGTTATACCTTTTCAAAAAAAAAGCTGTAGATTATTTTCTACAGCTTCGATACACATCTGAAATTTTCTGATAACAGCGATTATCATATCGACTAAAACAAATCTCCTTTAACACGCGTTATGAAATAATCACCAACCAAATATACAAACCAACAAGCGTAATAAACAATGTCGGAATCGTTAAAATAATACCCGTTTTAAGATACGTTCCCCAGGAAATTTTCACGCCTTTTGTTGACAGAACATGAAGCCATAAAAGCGTCGCTAAAGAGCCAATCGGAGTAATCTTCGGGCCTAAATCTGATCCAATAACATTTGCATAAATGAGCGCTTCCTTGATCGTTCCGGCTGCGTGTGTTGCATCGATTGCCAGTGCATCAATCATAACGGTTGGCATATTGTTCATAATCGATGAAAGAATAGCCGCAGTGAATCCCATACCAATTGTTGCTGCAAACAGTCCATGGCTGGCTGTTGCTTGGATCACGTCAGCCAGAATTTCTGTTAAACCAGCATTACGCAAGCCGTATACAACGACATACATGCCGATAGAGAAAAAGACAATCGCCCATGGAGCTCCCTTTAGCACTTTTTTTGTATGAACCGCTCGGCTTTTTTTTGCCATCATCAAAAATAGGATAGCGATAATACCTGCGATGATCGAAACAGGGACGCTAAAGAATTCTCCAATTAAATAGCCTAGTACTAACAAAACTAAGACAATTCCAGATAGCCGGAACATCTTTTCATCTTTGATGGCATCCACTGGCTTCTGCAAATCTGCTACATTGTATTTCTTAGGGATTCTTTTGCGGAAATACACATACAAGACCATAATACTTGCAAACAGAGAAACCAAATCTGGAACAATCATGCGGGATGCAAATTCAGAAAAGCTAATACCAAAGAAGTCGGCCGATACGATATTCACTAAGTTACTAACAACAAGCGGCAGCGAAGTTGTATCCGCAATAAATCCACTTGCGATAATAAACGGAAAAACCATTTTTTCGTCGAACTTTAATGCCCGAACCATGGCTAAAACAATGGGTGTTAAAATCAACGCTGCTCCGTCATTAGCAAATAGCGCTGCTACAACGGCTCCAAGAAGAGATACGTAGACAAACATACGCACGCCATTCCCTCCTGCAGCTCTAGCCATATGAAGCGCTGCCCATTCAAAGAAACCAATTTCATCTAAAATTAAAGAAATAATAATAATAGCAATAAACGTAAGAGTCGCATTCCACACAATGCTGGTTACCTCAAGAACGTCTTGAAAATCAACAACGCCTGCCAGTAAAGCAAGGATAGCTCCCCCGCAAGCCGACCAGCCGATTGATAAATTCTTCGGCTGCCAAATGACAAAAATTAGTGTTACTAAAAAAATCAATGATGCTAGTACAACCGATGCCACTGTTTAAACCTCCAATTATTCACAACAACTAATACGCAGTCCTTGTTTTTCTAGCTCTTTTAAACGTTCGTCCTGACTTGGTACAGATTCAAGTATACCTAGAACAAACTCATAGTACTGGCTTTCTTTATTAAGAGAATAAAAAACCCATTGCCCTTTTCTTCTTTCCTTCACAAGCTCAGCATCTCTTAATTTTCGTAAATGCTGACTAATTGAAGGTTGGCTAGCTTGATAGATATCCACGAACTCACACACACAGCATTCATTGTTCTCTATTAATTTCACCATCGAAAGCCTTGTTTTATCCCCCAACAATTTTAAGATTTGGGCTGCCTTTTCAATACTATCTATAGATTTTGTACTCATTAATGAACACCTCCTACTCCCTTTCAGCTGATGTATAATAATGGGCTTATGTATTAATGCTTCATTACTATAATTGATTTATATATTATTTACAACTCTTCTAGCAAAATGCAATGGATGAACTATGAAGAATAATAACTAGGTCTGATTCTTAGGCTGTTTTTTAATAGATGTAATTTATATAGTTGACAATTTTTATCATAAGATTCATCCTGGCAGCTCCCCCAACTGTCCTTTTTCCTGTCTTATCTTTTTGAAATTCATGAATTCTCGTTAATTCTCGTTAAGCTGTCTTTTCATTTAAACTTTGTCACAAAAAGAGGCTGGGACAAAGTATTTTAGCCCAAGTAAAAAACGAACCATTGATCAACATGTTCGATGAGTGGTTCGTTTTTTTGGTTATGGTGAATACTGCTTCATCTGGTTCGTTCCTTCTAGCAGTTGATTGAAGGGCAAGGCCAAGACTCCTGCGGGAAAAGCGGGACAGATGAGACCCCGTAGGAGCGCAAGCGACGAGGACGCTCATCGCCCACCCGCGGAAAGCGAAGCCTTGCACGGAAATCAACTGCGGTGTCATAAGCGGTTCAGCTCATGTATCTCATTTGTTCATCTTTAGGTTGGATTCATTTAGTTATGTCCCGGCCTCTTTTTAATTAATCCGCTTATTTCAGAACTTACTTCGCTTTTTCTCTTTTTTGTAAAAAAATAGAGGCACTAATCCAAGAAGTAATTGGAATAATAATGGCTACACCAATACCTCCGCTTAAGATAGAAATGACTTCTGCACAAAAGGTTTTTGAATTGATAATATCTCCAAACGAATACGACAATCTCTTAAACCATATAATTAAAGTCAAATATCCCCCTACAAATGCAAAATACAGTGTATTGGTTGTGGTGCCTAAAATATCTCTTCCAATTTTCAGTCCTGAATTAAAGAGATTTTTTTTAGTTACGGACGGATCATGAATAAATAATTCATTCATAGAAGATGAAATAGATAGCGAAATATCAATGATCGCTCCTATGGCTCCCATAATAATTGTACAAATGGCTATTTTAGCAAAGTCGATTCCAACGTAAAGTGAAAAAGCGTTAATTTCTTCTTCTTGTTCTTCTCCAAACCCTTGAATCATGGCATGATGTTCAATGACAAAAATAAAGAGTACTAAAACGGCTAAGGTAATAATCGTTGAAACAAACGCAGCAAGCGTTTTATGATTGAATTTATTAATATAAAATAAATTAATGCAGCTAATGATTGTACAAGCGATCACCGTAACAATAATCGTATTTTTTATAGACAGCATAAAGAGAATGGTTAGAAAAATAACGCCAAAATTCAAGAACAAAGCAAGGAAAGATCTAATTCCTTTTTTTCCGCCTACAATACTCATCAGAATAAATAAAATAAGAGCTAGCAACAGTAAAACGTTCACTTTCTGTTCCCCTTCCTAAAAATAAAAAGAATCGAAAGATAGAGTGTAATTGGAATCGTTAGCACAATGCCAATGCTGCCAGTAAGAGCACGGATTAACTCTAACGAGAAATTCATTGAAAACGTGTATCCTAAAGGAGAACCGTTTTTTAAATAAAGAAGAACCATTGGAATTGTTCCACTTATATATGAAAAAAATAAAATATTCGTCATGGCTCCCATGATGTCTCCGCCAATTTCCTTGCCCGATTTCAGTAAGTCTTTGTGCGCTATCTCTTTATTCTTTTCATATAGTTCATAAACAGAAGAAGTAATCGTAATCGCTACATCCATCACAGCTCCTAATGATCCTATTAGTACCTCACTCATAAATATTTTTTGAGGAGGAATCGTCACAAACTCCATTCCTTCATAATGAAGACCGTTCGAATCTGTTAGCTGCATGACGATGTACGCAATTAATAGAGCAACAAACGTACCTATTAAAGTTGAAATAATTGCTACATACGTTTTTTCTTGATTACCGCTTACTAATAATAAAGAAATAACTGTAAAAAGAACGACCGCAACAATACATACAGCTAGCAAGCTCACATTCCCTAGTGCTAAATATACATTGAGAGCCCCGATTAAAAGTCCAATATTAATAAATAAGCTAATGATTGAATAAAAACCTTGTTTTTTTCCAATCGCCAGCAAAATCAGTATAAATAAGCCCGCGACAGCGGTAACCTGCGTGTCCCGCTTCACTCCTTCAATCGTGCCGCTTAAAGCATGCTGGGAATTCTTTTCTAAGGACACAAAAAGATCTGTTCCAACAGTGTACTTTTGATCATAAGCACCTGAGTATGAGTACGTATTCTCTAAATGGATAAGCCTTCCTTTATATTTTCCGTTCATTATTTTAGCAACAATTTCCTGAGAATATACGGTATCTTTATTATGATTTAAATCAGCAGATTTGTTTTTTTCTACAACATTCGTCTTCACTACCTCAGCTATTGGTTTTTTATAAAGAGAATAATTGTGGTTTGTTACCATTAGCGCTATACACAAACAGCAAATTCCTAGTATATAGAGAAAGATTTGTTTCCGTGATGATTTATTGGACTTTACTTTCGAAAAAAGGTTCCTTATGTGCTGAGAATACAAAGTAGACATAAATACTTTCCTTTCTGGTTATCAATTGAACGCAGAGCTTTTCAACATGAAGAGACTGCAAAGAGATCTAAATTCCCTTTGCAGTCTCTTCATTCGTTTATTGTGAGTGCTATACGGCAAGACTACTGTAGGTATAAAAGACCCTCAAACCTACCGTTTTCCCTTCCGTACTGTACCAGATAAAAATGAAATTATAGTGAAAACATAGAGCGATTTATCTACTTCACTAGTTTTTTGTAACTATTTTATATAATCATAGGAATATAAAAACAAATAGAAAACTGCCTGCGCTATAATAAGTTGACTTTATAGCTACTAATTAGTTATAAAGCTCATGAAAAGCGACAAATAGTTGCTAAAAACAAGGAGGTTATTTCATGTTAACGAAAAAAACACTTGTCATGCTTTCTACTCTTACACTTGCAACAACATGCGTAGCATTCAGCACTCCAACTACTGAAGCAGCTGCTAAAGATACCTACTCAAAAAAAATTGAAGCTAAAGCAGAAACGAGACCTACGCTTCGTAAAGGTTCTCACTCTAGCTACGTAAGAGACTTACAGCAAAGCTTAAAAGATGTGAAGTATAACACATCAGTTGATGGAATTTTCGGTACGCAAACGCAAAATGTAGTAAAAGAATTTCAAAGCGATCACCGCTTATCTCCAGATGGTATTGTTGGCCCCTTAACATGGGCGGCTTTAGATGAGAACAAGGTAGAAAGAAAGCAATTTCCTGTCAGCACGGCTATTACATTCGGTAAAAAAGAACTCGGTGACAACATTGTCTTCAGTACAGACGACCGCTTACGGAAAGATATCAACGATAAAGCTTACTATAGATTCGTAGCAAAAAATAAAGACTGGATGGATCAAGGGGGATCAGGTACCATAGGCTGGTATCATATTTACAAAAGTGGAGATGTGATTGAAGAATCCAATTAAATCTATTTACAGATAACGGTTCGAAAAAAGCCTTTATAATCACTCTTTTGAGTGATTTACTGCCCGCCTTAAAGAATGCTAAAATTTAAAAGAATCATTCCGTAGGTACTTTACTTGAACAAGAACCGCTAGTTTACTCCCCACAGCTGTTCTTGTTATTTTTTTAGGTAAAAATACAAAAAGCAGCATGTGAACATTCCACGCGCTGCTTTTTGCAATTACATGACTACTCTGCGGGTCGAGGTCCTGCTTCACGTCCCGAGCTCTCTACCGTTAGTATTGGTCGAACGGTGACATCTTCATTTACACGAATTTGGCAAGATAAGCGCAAATGATCTTCAATTGAACTTTCTGAGTATGCATTTTTCTCTGCGTTTGTTAAATCACAATATTCACCTTCGAGCACTTCTACCCTGCAAGTTGTGCATTTGGCTTTTCCGCCGCACCGATGAAGAATATTTATACCATTGTCTTCAAGTGCCAAGACAAGCTTTTTTCCTTTTTCCACTTCAAAACTTCCGTATCCTAAAACGGTTACTCTTGGCATGTATCTCCCTCTTTCCCTCTACTGTGTACAAGCGATTTAAATTACACTATATGCAGTTTCTTTTTATTGCATGCCTAGATCCAATTAAGAAGACCATCATTTTGTAATACGGCAACTAAAACGACAATCCCAAGTATAATAACAGGTATCAGTGCTTTTAAAATTTGATACTTAGATAATTCTACGCGTTGAGGCTCCTTTAATGAGCGGCTTTGATTTAACTCAGTGTTGTTTTCACTTTCTTTGTGATCCATGTTCCTCTGCCTTTCTATTTTTTATAGTGCGGTTCATATCTACTTTTGCTGACATAACAAAAATAGACACAGAATTTCTTCATAAAAACCATCTTAACCTTTTTAAGAACATGCTATACTAACAATTCTATTTTAAAATACGCACCTATCTTAAATTTCAGACAAACAAATTCACCATGATCATAAAAGACACGAACTACTCATCCATTCATGATAAATAGTTCGTGCCTGACTTTACCTGCACTACTTTTGTCTCGAGCTTTTTACTTTATATGTTGGTTTTTTGGAATTTTAATTTGTTTAATATCTCCCAGCACGTAAATATAAAAAATTAACCCTAGCAACAATACAATTCCCGCTACAATAAAACTTAGATTAAAAGAACCAGTTTTATCCAAAAGATATCCCGTTAAAGCTGTAGCTATAATTCCACCAAACAAATTATTAGCTAAATTAACAATAGAACTGAGAAGAGAAATAGAGCCTGCAGGCGCAATTTCAGCGGAAATAGACCAGCCGATTGGTGCCGTTGCAGATATACCTGCCAGTCCAATCGAAATACAAATCATCGCTACGACGACATTATCGGTGAAAATAGAGCCTAAAAACACAAACCCTAAGCATAACCCTACTACAATGATCGTACGATATACGTTTTGACTGTTATACCCTTTTTTTATAAGGTAATCAACAAGCCAGCCGCCAACTAAAATGCCAGCAAATGTAGCAATTAGCCAAGGTACTGCCGTAAGCAGGCCCGATGACATGATATCCATACCGTATTTTTCTTTTAAAAAAGTTGGCAGCCACGTTAACAGTAAATTAAACGTATATCCATAGCCTGTAAACCCAATCATTAGCCCCCAAACTTTCCGATTCGTAAATAATACTTTTAAGGTATGTAAAAATTTTGATGTTTGCTCATCGTTTGCATTTAGATTATTTTCTTGAATATACTTCAACTCATCATCTGATATGCGTCTATGCTTTTCTGGCTTTTCGTAATAAAACCAAAACAGCAGCGTAAACAGCACGTTTATCATTCCAATGGATAAAAATGCTGTGCGCCAATCAAATTTGGTGATGAGAAATGCTACAAGAGGCGCGCCAAGTACATTTGAAAATTTGGCCGCTGAATCAAACAAAGAATTTGGTAAGCTTCTTTCATTTGGAGGAAACCATAGCGACGTAGCTTTTGATGCTGCCGGAAATGCAGAAGCACTCATTATTCCTATTAAAAACCGGACAATATAGAGAAGAAGTTTTCCTTGCAAAAAAGCCATCGACATCGTTAATAAACTCCAAATCACCATACCGACTCTTGTCACCCATGCTACTCCGAACCGATCAAGTAAGCTTCCGGCAGGTATTTGCATGATCGTATAAGAATACGTATAAATAGAAAAGACAATTCCGAGCTCTGTTCCCGTTAAGTGAAATGCATCTTGTATTGCAGGAGCGGCCACTGACACCGCTACACGATCAAAATAGTTTAAAATAATCATACTGCTTAACAAAGATGAAATGAACCATCGTGTGCGTCCTGTTCGCTTTACTGTATGTTCACTCATAGCTAGCTCCTTTCATCAGTAGTTTGTTCGTTTTATTACCGTAGCATTCTACTTAATACCGCAACTTCTTTTGAAAGAAACATGAGTTTTCTTCATACATCATGTCAGAAATTCATCATTATAAAACATAAAACAAGAAGCAAACAAAAAAAGCCTAAGAATACATCTATTCTTAGGCTTTTCTCGCTAACAGTCTATTTGGTTGAAAGTTCACTTTCGGTTACCCACTTATGATTTTTCACTTTCTCTCCGCCTGTAGTCGGCGTGTAGTCTACCATATATACCGTTGTTTTTTCGGCTGAATCAATCGTTGCTTTTGCCCCTTTCATACCTTTCATATGATCTGCTTCAAGCGTCACTTCGCTACCTGGCTTTAACTGTTCGTTACCCGCATCTTTTATTTCTTCTTGAATAACCCACTTATGATTTTTTACTTTTTTTCCGCCAGTCTTTGGCGTATACGAAACGGTATAGGCCGTAGTGGCGTAAGCACCAACAATTGTTGCTTCAGCCCCGTTCATGCCTTTCATATGATCTGCTTTTATAACGGCTTTATCTCCAACTTTATATGTTGGATTCTCAGCTTTTTTTAATCCTTTTGGAACCTCTCCTGAACTAGAGTGATTCATCTCTGAGTGATCGTGCATGGATTCGTTTTTGTCAGCTGAAGGCTTTTCATGACTAGAATCGTTTCCGCATCCGCTTAGTCCAATAATGACAGATGCACCAAGAATAAATAGCTGTTTTTTCATAACAGTCCCTCTTTTCCACATAATAAATTTTAAAATAAAAATCATTTAATCCTTAAAAACAACTTATCTTTGCCTACTCTTCTTCTTTTCTTTATTGTAGCCAGAATTTGTGCAGATTTTGTGAAGATGAAGGTAATTAGGCACGAATAATTCCTGTACCTAAAAAAGGCCTTCGTATGAATCACTTACCACAAGGAAAAAGTATAAAAATAAAAGGAGGAAAGAAACATGCTAAAAATACGCTTTGCTCTGTCCTCACTGTTACTTGCGTTTAGCTTGGTGATGGGAGCCCCTTTTGCTTCCGCACACTCCACTCTCTCACCTAGCGTACAAAAAATAGAAGTAACGTCCATTAAAATGAAAACGCTCAAAACATTTATTGATGAACAAGATATGAATGCATTCACTAACAGTATAAAAAAAGCGCAGCATATGAAACTTCTCTTAGATGAAGAATCTGCTGGGAGCATCGATTGCAAAATGACCATTACCTATGGAGATGGTTCTAGCCGTCATTATTTCATTTGGATTATGGATGATGGACGCGATGTGTTAATTGCTCAGCAAAAGTATCCCGAGGACCTTCATCTTAAAGGGTATGAATTAAGCCAAAAAAATTCCTTGCACCTAACAAAGCTGCTAAAGAATATTCTTTAGCAGCTTTGTTTTTAGATTACTTTCACCGAGAATGACTCGATGACTCTAATATTTTTTAGTTTATATTGCCCACATAGCATATACTGCTATGACTGCGAGCACATACAAAATAGCTGAGACGATCCACTTTTTCATATCTTATAGCCTCACTCTCTGCAATCGCAGTGCATTTAATACAACCGATACAGAACTAAAGGCCATCGCGGCTCCAGCGACCCAAGGGGCTAACAGCCCAACTGCTGCAATTGGAATACCAAGCGTGTTGTAGCCCATTGCCCAGAATAAGTTTTGCTTAATATTAGAAATTGTTTTTCTACTCATTTCGATCGCATCTGCAATGCTCATCAAGTCTCCTCGCATCAGCGTAATATCAGCGGCTTCCATCGCTACATCCGTTCCTGTTCCGATGGCCATTCCAATATCAGCTAACGCAAGTGCAGGAGCATCATTAATACCGTCTCCTACCATGGCGACTTTTTTACCTTGCTGCTGAAGCTTTTTCACTTCTTCTGCTTTTCCTTCTGGCAACACTTCTGCTATAACGTGCTCAATACCCGCTTGCATCGCAATAGCCTGAGCTGTTTGACGATTATCACCTGTAATCATCATCACTTCTAAGCCCATTTCTTTTAACCTGGAAACTGCTTCTTTAGAAGTCGCTTTAATGGTATCTGCAACAGCAAGCATGCCGGCATATTTTCCGTCAAGAGCAACGAGCATAGCCGTTTTTCCTTCTCGTTCTAAATTTGTCATTTCTTCTAAGGCTGTATCAATATTTACTTTATGTTGGTTCATAAGCTTTCTTGTTCCCACTAACAGCTCTTGCTCTTGTACAGTTGCTTTCACCCCATACCCTGGAATAGTTTCAAAAGATAACGGATCTTGAATCTCTATACCTTTATTTTTTATACCTGCTACGAGTGCTTGAGCGAGAGGATGCTCCGACAAACGCTCAGCCGATGCAACTAACTGCAATAGCTCATTTTTTTCGTAGCCTTGTGCAATACGCACATCGGTTAACTCGGGAGTTCCATTTGTAACAGTTCCCGTTTTATCTAAAAGAACCGTATCGATTTTATGCGTTGCTTCTAAATGCTCGCCGCCTTTAAACAAAATACCAAATTCTGCTGCGCGGCCCGACCCCGCCATAATGGAAGTTGGAGTAGCTAAGCCTAACGCGCATGGACATGCAATCACTAATACGGCAATAAGCTTTTCTAAAGCCGGCGCAAATTCGCCAGGCGCAATCCAAATATACCAAACAAAGAAAGTAAGAAGTGCAATTCCGACTACAATTGGCACGAATATACCTGAGATATAATCAGCTAATCGCTGAATAGGCGCTTTAGAACCCTGCGCTTCTTCTACTACTTTAATAATTTGCGCAAGCGCCGTCTCCCTGCCAACGTTTGTAGCTTTTATTTTTAGAAAACCGTTTTTATTAAGTGTGGCCCCAATTACTTTATCTCCAATGTTTTTATCTACCGGTACACTTTCACCTGTGAGCATGGACTCATCTAAGGCCGATTGCCCTTCAATAATCTCTCCGTCTACAGGCACTTTTTCACCAGGTTTAATAAAAATAACTTCCCCTTTTTGGACTTCTTCCACCGGAATTTCAACTTCCGCTCCGTCTCTTATGACAACAGCCGTTTTAGCCTGCAAGCCCATCATCTTTTTAATTGCTTCTGAAGAACGGCCTTTGGCATTTGCTTCAAACAATTTCCCTAAAAGAATCAGCGTAATTAATATAGCGCTCGTTTCATAATAAAGCTGATCTGTATGAGCAGATGACCCAAGCGATTTAAGAGAAGAGTATAAACTGTAGAAATAAGCTGCACTTGTACCTAGTGCTACTAAAACATCCATGTTGGCACTTTTATTACGCAGAGCTTTAAATGCGCCTACATAAAATTGCTTCCCTACCACGAATTGAACAGGCGTAGCTAAAGCAAGCTGAACCCATGGATTCATCAGCATATGAGGTAAAGGAATAAACGACGTAAACGTAAAATGGCTAACCATTGCCCATAATAGCGGTACGCTTAAAATCAATGAAAACCAAAACTTCCCTTTTTGTTTACTGAGTTCTTTTTCTCTGTAGCTTTGCTCTTCTTCCTTTTCTTCTGACTTTAGCTTTGCTCCGTATCCAAGCTTTTCAACTCGCTGCGTTATATCTTGCGGAGCTATTTGAGAAGGGCTGTATTCAACAGAAGCCGTTTCTAAAGCAAGGTTAACGCTTGCCTTTGTCACGCCTTCTAATTTGTTTAACCCTTTTTCAATCCGAGTCGAACAAGCGGCGCACGTCATGCCCGTAATAGCAAATTCGGCTTTTTCACTTACAACTCCATACCCAAGCTTTTCGATTTTTTCTTCAAAGGCCTGTGGACTTGTTTTAGACGGATCAAATATGATAGTAGATCTTTCCAAAGCCAAATTCACGTTTGCTTCTTTTACACCTTCTATTTTTTTTAATCCTTTTTCAATTCGGTTAGAGCACGCTGCACATGTCATACCTGTAATTTGCAAGGTGGCTTCTTTTTGTTTATCACCCATCACGTTTCGCCTCCTGTTATATACCTATAAGGGGTATATATTTTTCCTAAATCAAGCGTGCGAAGGTATTCGCACGCGATGCTGTTTATGCTACGTCATAACCTTGGTCATCAATAGCCTCTTTAATATCTTCGACCGTTACTTGACGTGGATCAAATGCAACTGTTACTTTTGCATCTTCTAAACTTACTTCTACGCTTTTAACGCCATTAAGTTCGCCTACGCCGCCTTCAACAGCTTTGACGCAATGACCGCAAGACATTCCTTGTACTGATAATGTTACGTTTTCCATTTTTAGCATCTCCTTTATTTCATTAATCGTTTAATGGTTGTTAATAATTCATCTACTACTTCTTCATCACCATCTTGCACACGTTCTACAATGCAATGCTTCAAGTGACCTTCAAGCAAAATTTTACTTACACTATTTAAAGCAGACTGCGCAGCTGCGATTTGAGTAATCACGTCGTCACAATACGTATCTTTTTCAATTAATCCTTTAATTCCTCGAATTTGTCCTTCAATTCGATTTAATCGGCTTGTTAGATTTTTTTTCACTTCTGGAGAATGGTGACTTTTTCTTTCACTATTTATCGTACAACATTTTTCTTCACTGTTCATGTGATTCGCTTCGACCATCTAACATCCTCCCTTCATGACTTCATCATACTATACCCCCCTACCCTATGTAAAGGGAAAAGGTCGCTTACTTTATCTTTTCACCAATTTCGATAGCTATGCTCATATCATTTTCAACTAACATCAACCCACTTATAGCCTATTCCCCATACGGTTTGCAAGTATTCGTCTACAGGAAAACCCGCTTTTCTAAGCTTATCTCGAACATTTCGCACATGGGAGTCAATAGTACGATCTCCAATCTCAGCCTCATATCCCCACACTAACACAAGCAAGTCGTCCCGGCTGAACACACGATTTAAATGCTGAAGAAGTAATCCCACTAATTCAAACTCTTTAGGGGTCACTTGAATGTGCTGATTTTTATATTGTAATACGTGGTCTTCCTTGCTCCATACTAACCCTTTATAGGTGATTTCATTCTTTTCTTTTAAGGAACGTCTAAGAACCGCGCTGATGCGTGCAACCAATTCTTCTTCGCTAAACGGTTTAGTAATATAGTCGTCTGCCCCTATATTTAATCCTTTTACTACATCTAACGTTTGGCTGCGGGCTGTGAGCATGATGACCGGTAGATCAGACATTTTTCTTACTTTTTGACAAATCTCCCACCCATCTTCGCTTGGCATCATAATATCTAATAACATCAAATCTGCTTTGTTACCTTCATAAAGATAGCGCAGCGCTTCTGTGCCTTTTTCAAATTTTACACATGTAAATCCGTTTGGCATCAGATAAAGTTCTAGTAAATCCAGCATCCTTGCTTCATCATCTACTAATAAAATAGTTGCCATCCTATCCATCCTCTCTTAATGCAATCTCTACAGTCGTTCCTTTTCCCGTCTCGCTTGTGATGGTTATTTCTCCTCCATGAGCTTCTACAATCTCCTTTACAATTGATAAGCCTAATCCGTAACCTCCACTTTTTCTCGAGCGGGATTTTTCCACTCGATACAGCTTGTCAAATACGTAAGGCAGATCTTTTTCTGGAATGCCTATTCCTTGATCTTTAAGAGTTATTGTCAATGATTCAGCTGATTTTTTTACCATTAAATCAATTTTAGTCCCTTCTTTTGAATATTTCATTGCGTTATCAAGTAAATTGATAATCACTTGCTGAAATCTTTCAGGATCTAGTGAAATGTAAAGGCCTTGAGGGCAGCTTATGTCCAGCTCCATCTCTTTTTCTTTTAAAGCTAAATTAAAATGCGCGCCTATGGTGTGCAAATACGTAGCCAGTTCTACTTTTTGTTTTTGAATAAAAAATGTGTGCTGATCCAGCTGCGCCAGCTGAAACAAACCTTTGACTAACTGTGAAATTCTTTCCGCTTCTTCTTCCACAATGGCAAGATATTTATCACGTTCTTGCGGTGTATTAGAAGGCCTTCTCGCTACGTCCGCATAGCCCTTTAAATACATCAAAGGAGTTTGAAGTTCATGTGAAATGCTGCTTAAAAATTCATTTCTCTCTTTTCGTAACCGCTGCAGCTCATTCGCTAGCGACTGAATGGACATTCCTAATTGTCCAAGTTCATCTCTTGAATGAGCACCAAGCTTTACAGACAAATCTCCTTGACTCAGCTTCTCTGTTGCTTTTTTCATCTTGATTAAAGGAGCAGTTATAAATTTAGACAGAGCAAAAATAGTCACAATCGAAAATAAAATGGAAACAGCTCCCGCTACGTAAAAATGATGCTGTAGTCTCGCAATCATTTCGTGAATATCATTTGTGTTTTTGAACATATAAACTGTTCCAAACTGCTGATGGCCTTTTTTAATAGGTGATGCTGTGGCGATATAAGGTTTGCTTTTCCAGTCGCCTTGCATAATTTCACCTTTGTATGTAAGAGACTTTCCTTTCCATTTCTCTACTGCTTTTCTTGCACCTTGAATTAAAGGCCTAGACGAACTGATAATTTTTCCTGTTTTATCTGTTATGACAACATCAGTTTCTGCTTCAGATTCCATCAGTGCAACATGGTTAAGCGTAGCCGCATCATGATGCTTTTCTAGTACTTCCCGGTGACTGTTTCCTCTTAAACGCAAACTTTCTAATTCCTCTGAAATTCGTGTGTTGGCAAGGCCGCTATATAAGTAAAAAAAGAGAGCCGCTTCAATTAGTAAAATGAACATTAAAAATAAGAGTCCAAGCTTAATAGAAATTCTATTCATTTATTCACATCCTTTGCTTTCATTATAAAAGTAATAATTGAAGAAACTGTGCAGAATAAAGCATACATGATTAAATAACCATTATTCTCTGACAGTTTACCACAGGTATCTGACAGCTTAGCGTATAAAATACGTTTATCATAACGTAAATTTCGAACTCACTAAGCACGCAGCACTACATAATCCAAAAGCAAAAAAAGATGGACACATAACGAAATCCCTCCATTCCACAGCTAGAAGCACCTATATACAGGAAACCTGCGTTCACCATATCAATAAAATCAACAAAAAATCCGAACGAGTTGGATTCTCCATCAAGAATCTCGATTCATCGTTCGGATTTTCCTTCAACTAAAATACTTTTGTCCCAGCCTCTTTTTATTTAACAATGATAACAGGACATTCTGCGGATTGAGCAACTTCGTGACTTACACTTCCTAAAAATGTCTCTTTCACAAAGCCCTTTCCTCGACTTCCTATTACAATGACGTCTTGTTGATTGTCATGTGCGTATTCGATAATTTTCTTTGAAGCGGTGCCTTCTAAACCGTATGCCTCATATGGAATACCTGATTGAGTTAAATAATTGTGAGCTTCAGATAAAATATCGCGGTTTTCTTCTTCTATCAGTGCGTCTAAGTCAACGCTAAAAACAGGCTGCTGCAAGTGAATTCGTTCCTTAATATGTACAATGGTCAGCTTATTAGCATTTACGCTTTTAGCTAGTTTACTTGCATGTTGAAGAGCACGAATAGAAGGTGCCGAACCGTCAAAGGCGACTAAGATTTTGTTATACATATAAAGAACCCTCTCTCTTTTTGTTCTTTCATGATGCGTTACCATCTAGATGCTGTAGATGATAAAGCAAAAAATAATAAAGTAAGAGACTTCTTGATTTTTGCTTTATCATCCATACTATACTTTTACCGCTTTCAGAAAAAACAAAACATTTATCCGTTTTTTTCCATATAAAAAGCCTTTGCTCACTAGAAGCAAAGGCTGATTGTTTATGTTAGTAGGTTATTTAACAAACTTCTTTTAACTCTTCAGTTAAACGTAAAAAAGTTTCTTTATCTCTTTTTTCTAAAGACTGATCAATTTGCAGTAAAAGCTGTGCTTTTTTAAAGTCACGAAGAGATTTGTTTAGCACTAGTTGAGCTGCTGTCGCGTCTGATACTTTTACTTCTTCTTGTGTCATTTTGCGGGACGTATAGTTTTCCATTACAAGTCAACTCCTCATCCTTTTCGCTATTATATAAGAAATCATATAATTATTCAAATATTTTTTCTTATTTTTCATTTTAATCCAAAGGCGAGCGAATTGGATGAATTGATTTCAGTGCAAGGCTTCGCTTTCCGCGGGCGGCCGGTGAGCCTCCTCGTCGCTTACACTCCTGAGGGGGCTCAACTATTCCGCTTTTCTCGCAGGAGTCTTCGCCTTGGCCTCCAATCAACAGCTAGAAGCAACAGAATACACAAAATCCACGTTCACCATCACCATGAAAAAATCCGAACGAGTTGGATTCTTTATCAAGAATCTCGATTCATCGTTCGGATTTTCTTTCAACTAAAATACTTTTGTCCCAGCCTCTTGTTATCACAACCACTCTGCGCGTGAAGAACCTCGAGGAACGAGAACCGTTTTATATTCCCCTGGAGTTTCCGACATTTCGATTTGTTCTGTAAGCCCTTGGTACAATCCTAAAGGTGTTTGGGCGGTAAAGAGATCCGGTGCAATGTACTCATGCTTCTCTGACGAACCAGCTGTTTGATGAGCGTATGTTTTGTCATAGATGCCCATTGATAAAATCCATAAAGATACGCGGTCTAATGATACACGCACGCGGTAGCTGCCTCCTTCTTTTGCTCTTCTTTCTAGTGCCATTAAAGCACCGACTTCAAGCAGCCAAGAAACCGCATAATCATTTACCACTACAATAGGAGGCAGCTTAGGATTTTCTGGCGATCCTTCTAACGCCATGACTCCTGTTACACTTCCCGCTGTCTGATCAAATCCATTTCTTCTTGCCCAGTCTCCTTGCGTTCCGTGCAGGTTAACGGCGCAGTGGATGATTCCTGGTTTTAGCTCTGCACACTCTTCAGCTGTTAGACCGTATCTCTCTAGAAATCCGTATCGACGGTTCGCAAAAAAGATATCGGCTTCTTTTAGAAGTTCAACCATTTTTTCTTTTCCTTCTTTTTCACCGATATCCAGCGTTGAAGAGCGCATACCGACATTAGACGTAGCGTAAATCGGATCATGCTCCCAATCCGTTGGCTTCCAAATATTTAAGACGTCCGCACCGTGTAAGGCAAGAGCTCTACCAAATCCTGCTCCCGCAATAACATGACCAAGCCCTAATGCTCGAATACCATCTAGCGGCGTTTTAGGATTCTTTGAAAAAGGAATCGGCTCACTTTCTCCAATCTTTTCAATTTCAATTAAAGGAAGCTGCGATACTTCTTCATACACGGACTCATTCATAAACTCTTCAATTGTCCGCACAACAGGCATGATAACTCCTCGCTCCGCTGCAGCTTTTTCTAATTCTTCTGCATTCCATCCGCGAATTGCTTTTGCCACTGCATCAGGGTCTTCTATACAATTTAACAACTTTAGCGTTTCATGCTTAGAGCGTGGATATGGATTCAGCGGCATCACCCATTTATCATCTTTTGTTTGATAAAAGCGAAAGCCTAATGGGTTATATGGATCATTTGCTTTACTCGGGGCATACCCATTAAGCTTTTCCCATTTTTTATCGTAAAAAGGTGATAATCTTCGGATAGCTTTTCGTAAATCCATATGAATATCTTGACCTTTTCCTCCGCGTATTCTCCAAATTTTTGAGACAGCTACTGACTTAGCAACTAGTGCAATAGCTGCTGCTGAAGCGAGGCGCAGCGTACTAGGAACAATCGGATCTTCTCCGTAAAATGTAATGCTTCCTCCGCTGTCTTTTGCTGATAAGCCGACTCCTTGAAGCACATTTTCCAGCTCTTGATAGATATCAAAATCACGATTATCCGTTAAACGATTTTCATTTGCTTTCACAATAGATTTTGTTAGCTGATCTTTCGTAATGTTGCTCACGTATAGTCCCTTCTTTCCTAATATAATTACCTCATTATGTCCCTGCTTGCTGAAGTTATGCCCTCATCGAGTTAAATCAAAACACTTTAATGTAACCTTTACGTTAACGTTAATATTATCTTAAAACGAATGTATCATATATCTCTTATACGAACAAATAATTTGTTTCACAGACAAACAAAAGCGCTTTATGTTTTTGTACATAAAACGCTTTTTTCCTATTTCATATTTTCTTTTTTGAACTACTTTTCAATCGGTTTTTTTAATGCATGTAAATTTTCTTCTGCAGAAAGCATGACTTGGTTCATAATATCTTCCGCATCTTTAATTGCTTGGTTATAAAAGTGAGGACCGATATGTTCTTTAATAAACTCTAATACATTTTCCGCTGCAAATTCACTTATTTCTTCATCTCGTTCGTTATAAAAAAACGTTTGAATTTCATTCAGCATTTTATCTTTGTCTTCTTTTGAAAAATTAATAAACATAAACAAAACTCCTCTTTACATTGATATCTGTCTACCTGACATCATAGCAAGAGGAGCTGAGAAAATGCAGTCTTTTTTTCTTGTTGTTTTTGTGTACAATGCCTATGCTGATTTGAATTAGCTAGACACTTTCATCGCCGGTTTTTCTTTTATGCGGCCTGAGCGCTTTTTCATATCTTGTAAAATTTCTAAATATCTCTTTTCCGTCAACTCATATTTTACGAGTGGGACAAGTGATAACAAGCAGAGAATACCCGGAATAATCGTAAAGATTAAAGCAATCCAAATGAGCGTGCTGTGTGACTGAATTTGATTTGGCACGTACCCTACTGCTGAAAGGATGTACCCGCCTACTGCTCCACCCACTGCTGAAGCAACCTTTGTTTTGAAAATATTCGTAGAAAACACCATTCCTTCCGCTCGGTTCCCCGTTTTCCACTCGCCGTATTCTACACAGTCAGCGAGCATAGATGTTTGAGCAATGTTGCTAACTCCACCGCCGAAAGAAGCTAAAAAGCTTAAAATCATCACTGGCATAACGTGGAAACCCGTTGCAAACATTGTAAGAGTGGCTACAGCATTTAGCGCAATCCCCCCTATTGCTGCACGTTTCTTTCCAAATTTATTTGAAATAAAAGGAGACGCGATCGCCCCTACAATTTGTGCGGTAAAAAATAAGGTTAAATAAAGAGACGCGATGTTCTCTGCATTTAGATTGTATTTAAAATAGTAAATAGAAAAAGTAGTTCGAATTGTTAAAATCGTTTCAACTAAAAGCATCGAGAAAATCAGGTAGCGCAGCGGTTTATTTTGAATAAATAAGTTCCAAACTGCTTTTGGCGTCTGCTTTTCCTGTCTTTTTACGGTATAGTTTTCTTTTACTCCTGAAAATGTGATGATCATTGTAATCATTAAGATACACGCATAAATAAGACTAAGCATAAACCAGTTTCCAAAATAATGAGCTAGTGGAAGAGTTAATAAACTAGCAAATAAAGACCCTACTGCTGCAATTGTTCTAGGAAAAGCTACTACTTTATTTCGTTCTTTTACATCTTGTGTAATCGTTGCTGAAAGCGACCAATAAGGGATATCCATGATAGCAAAGCTTGTTCCCCACGCGATATAAGTGATATAAGCATAAATTAATTTTCCTGTATGAGAAAGATCAGGACTAATAAAACACGCGACTGTAGCCACGGCTGCAAAAAATCCGCCTATTAAAAGATATGGCCTAAACTTACCAAATCTCGTTTCTGTATTATCAACAATCATTCCGATAATAATGTCTGCAATTCCATCCCATATTCTAGCAATAAGAAATAAAGTTCCTACGGCTGCGGCATTTAATCCTACACTATCCGTATAAAAAATCATTAAATATGTACTTGTTAATGCATAAATAATATTGTTTCCAAAACTCCCCATTCCGTATGATAATACGGTCTTTAGAGAAACTTTTGACTGTACCCCCATGCTCATATAACCTAACTCCCTTCTCCTATAAAACGCTTTCATATCATATTATGAGTGACTAGAATCTCATTGCTTTATGAGATTCTAGTCTCCTGTTGCTACTACATGTTTTCTACAATACGACTTTCATAAGGCTGCAGAACAATATCTTTAAATACTTTTACTTCTGACGTATGGTTCATAAGAAAGTAATAACTTTTCTCTCCAAGCTTGCGAGGATATACTTCAATTCCCTCTTCACTTTCTCTATGCTCAATATGCTGCTGTTTCACAATATCAAGCGCAATTTTTTCAAACGTTTGCTCCTCAATTCCACAGCCTACATAATAAACCGTTCCGTGACCAAATTGATTTTTTGTTACAGCTGCTTGATTATAAAATGGATCATCATACTCATACAGCACTTCAGCTGTTACAGGCGTGATAATATCTCTCCACACGGACGCACTTGATTCTTCTCCTTCATACGGTCCTTTTCCTTTAATAGCTGCTTTTTGAGTAGAAGACAGTGCTTCCACTTCATGAATTTCAATTCCTGTTATTTCTTTTACATATCCCGGGAGCGTCTGTTTAAAATGAATGTTATTTTGTTTGTCTTTAATGCCGGTTCTAAAAGTAAAAATAATCACGCCGCCGTTTTCAGTAAATTCAGTAAATCTTTTACCTAGTTCTTCATCAATGATTTGCAAAGCCGGAACAACCAGTACTTTATAGCTTGAAAAATCTCTCGAAGCAGGAATAACATCAATAGGTGTATTCAACTTATAAAACGGTGTATATCCTCTAAGAAGCTCCTGCGTAAAGTCAAATCCTTCACTTTGCTGCTGAAAGCGCCATGACCATATATTTTCATAGTCATATAAAACGGCAACATCGGATTTAATATCAGACTCAAGTACATGTTCGTAATGAACGATTTCACTAAATAACGACTGAACTTCTTTGTAGCGTCTTCCATAATGATTATCGTGACCTACAACTCCATAGCAGTATTGCTCAGCTCCTCTTGTCATTCCGCGCCAACGGAAATACAGCATGTCCGTGCATCCATGAGCAAACGCTTGATAAGACCACATTTTTGCCTGATTAGGCCTCGGTAGATAACCGATGACATCATGACCTTGAGCACCCATTAATTCCTCTACAATCCAGAAGTTTTTATGTAGCAGACCTCTATTAAAATCATGTCCCAGTGCAATATGAGCAGGGGTAATCGGCTCTGTTTGACCGCCCCATACCGGATAATTGTCATAGGATACAAAGTCCATGACTTCTAGATTCTCTTCATGGTCAAACCATTTATCAAAAAAGCCTCCTGAGACGTTCGTTGTCAACAGCTGGTGATCACCTTTATATCTCTTCACAATTGCTGTTTGTTCATGAGCATATCTGTTTAACGAAAAAGAGCGAAAGCGCGCCCAATCAAGCTTTAACGAAGGACTGTGTGTCGTAATTGTTTTTACAGGCATAGGCACTTCAGTAAACTCGTTATATGTTTGTCCCCAGAAAATAGTGCCATACTTCTCATTTAACTCATTGATGTCTTTGTATTTTCTTTCTAAAAACTGCTGAAACTCTTTATGACATTGTTCGCAGTAACACATGTCACTGCCTTCATGGCCAAATTCATTGTCAACTTGCCATGCTACGATTGCTTCTTCTGAGCAGTAATGCTTTACAAGTTGTTCTGTAATCTGAGCACTATACTTCCGGTAAAGAGGCGAATTAAAACAATATTGACGTCTTCCTCCAAAGGCTCTGACCGCCCCGCTTTCATCTTTGGATAAAATAGAAGGATGCTTCTTCGCAAGCCAAGCCGGAAAAGTGGCAGTAGGCGTACCAAACATAACGTCAATATTCTGTTTTTTGAGCTTATTGATAACGCTATCAAAAAAAGAAAAATCATATTCACCTTCTTTAGGCTCCATAAGATGCCAAGCGAACTCTCCTATTCTCACCATGTTTGATCCTAGCTCTTTAATGCCTTGGATATCTTCTTCTATCATATTCTCTGGCCAATGTTCAGGGTAATAATCGACACCGATGTACATTTTTCTCTACTCCTATCTATTTCTTTATTTCATTAAATGAACGATTTGCTGCTACTTATTAAGGTCTACTCGGAAACGGTGATCAAAAGCAAAAAAATCACATTTATTTTCTTCATAAATAAATCTCTGTTCAACTTTCAAGATACATACTTCCTAATCTTTTAAAACGCTTACAAGTTTATTTTATGAACTTTATTCAAAATATTCAATGGTAAAAATTTAGAGAAAAACATCCTTTTTTTGCTCCTTATTAAAAGAAAGAATAAAACGCTTACAAAGACAAATGTTTTTATAATTCTTTTATATATCTTCCCTCACACTCCCCACATCCACATTTAGGTAATAAATTGCTTAGAAAACAATCGTCAAAAGTAATTTCTTTCATACATGTTATCTAACAATTAGTAAGAGTCATTTGACTTATTTATAAAATAGTAAAAATTACAGAGCAGGTTTTTACCATTGTTAACACACTAAACCTACGTTCATCATCACAACAAAAAAAGACCGCACAATTAATCAATAATCTCGATTAATTGTGCGGATACTTTTTGGGCTAAGATACGTTTGTTCCGCCTTTTACTTGCAGCTGATTATAAACATACCTTTTACCGGTTTGTGTTCATGCAGCTTCCATTTATACAAAGCTCTTCAAACACAGGATCCTTTACATTTTCCATTAATAATGGTGTTGCAACATGCTGGAAATTAGAATGACGAATCGTTAGGTTTGTGACGGGAGAACGTTCATAGGCTCGAATCCATAAGCCGTATTTGCCTCCGTTGCTTTGCATATTTTCTATGTTGATATTACGAACGACGGGCGTAAAATTCCCTGTGTCTCCTTCTTCATAGTACATGTCTATTTGAATCACTTCACTGCCAACGCTTTTGACCGTATTGTTGCTAAAGTTGATATCTTCAATCGTTCCGCCGCGGACTGAATTTGTTTTAATGCGCAGCGCCCGGTCTAGATTGGGACTGTCCATAACATTGTGCTGAGCAAATACGTTCCGAACGCTTCCTGATATTTCACTGCCTATCACAACGCCCCCGTGGCCATCTTTCATTTCGTTTCCTTCAATAATAATATTTTCACTTGGTACGTTGATTCTTCTTCCATCTGCATTACGCCCCGACTTAATCGCAATACAATCATCTCCATTGTCAAAATAAGAATCTTTAATAAGCACATTTTTACTCGATTCAGGGTCTACTCCATCATTATTAGGACCGTGACCTATAATTTTTACATCATCAATTAAAATGTTCTCGCTTAAGACGGGATTGATTTGCCACATTGGCGAATTTAAAATGGTTACGCCTTTTATCATGATATTTTTGCTGTGGTAAGGCTGAATAAAACTAGGTCTCAAATAGTGCCCTTTACCAAATACGCGCTCTTTAACAGGAACTTTCTCTTCTGCCATTTTAAACAGCAAATCCCGATCTTGCTGTTGATTCGGCTCGCCTTCTTTCCATCCAAATTCCTTTTTCCCTTTCCACGGCCACCAATGTTCATTATCACCCTGTCCATCTAGCGTACCTTCTCCTGTAATCGCAATATTTTTTTCATTATAAGCATAGATAAGCGGTGAATAATTATATAGCTCTACGCCTTCCCATCTTGTTAAAACAGCAGGTAAATATTTATCAGGATTTTGACTAAACTTGATTGTAGCTTTTTTCATAATGTGAAGGTTCACGTTGCTTTTTAAATAAATTGCACCCGTAACATAAGTTCCTGGTGGAACAACAACGCGCCCTCCTCCTGCTTTGTTAGCCGCTTCGATTGCTTTTTTAAAAGCAGCCGTTGAATCAGACTTTCCACCTCCTGCTGCTCCGTACCGCTTAATATTAAACGTACGGTTCGGAAATGAAGGAGGCTGAATTTGTTCTTTAACTGCTGTTATTTTTTCACTTGCTGAAAGAGCTTCTCCTTGGGCAGAAAACGGTAAAATAAGCATAAGAGTCATCACAAACAAAGAAAGCACATATTTTTTCACTAGCTTTTCCCCTTTCGTTTAACAATCTAGTAACCGACTTATTTATAAAGTAACGCCTGTTTTAAAAATGGCTATTTCTCTAAAATCATTTTTTTCATTATTTACAAGCTCTCCGCTAGAAACGCTGATCATGTACTCAATAAAGCTTTCTAACGTAGCTTCTTCTGTGTCACCTTCAATCAGTACCCCTCCATTAAAATCAATCCAGTGCGGCTTCTTGTTATAAAGAGCGGTGTTTGTAGAAATTTTTATAGTGGGCACAAACGTTCCAAACGGCGTTCCTCGTCCCGTTGTAAACAGTACAATATGACACCCTGAAGCCCCTAAAGCAGTTGAGGCAACTAAATCATTTCCAGGAGCACTTAGTAAATTTAAACCGTTAGTTTGTAAGCGATCTCCGTAATTTAACACGTCTACGACTGGAGCCGTGCCTGCTTTTTGAGTACAGCCAAGTGATTTATCTTCTAACGTTGTAATGCCGCCTGCTTTATTGCCGGGAGAAGGATTTTCATACACCGGCTGTTTATGATTGAGAAAATACGTTTTAAAGTCATTAACCAGATGAACAATTTTATCAAATGTTTGTTCATCAACAGCTCTTTCCATTAGCAGGGTTTCTGCACCAAACATTTCAGGTACTTCTGTTAAAACTGTTGTGCCTCCTTGAGCAATGAGCCAGTCAGAGAATTTACCGAGCAGCGGATTTGCTGTAATACCAGATAATCCATCTGACCCACCGCATTTAAGACCTACTTTCAGCCTGGAAATATCAACGTCTTCTCTTTTATCATCTTTAGCAACAGCATAAATTTCTTTTAACAAATTGACTCCTGCCTCAATTTCATCCTCGACGTCTTGAGATTGTAAAAACTTCACTCTGCTTTCATCAATTGTACCTAGCGCTTGTTTAAATTCTGTTAAGCTATTATTCTCACATCCAAGCCCTAATACTAATACGCCTCCAGCATTTGGATGCTGTACCATTCTCGTAAGCATGGTTCTTGTATTAAGGTGATCATCACCGAGCTGAGAACATCCGTAATTGTGTTTTAAAACGGTTACATGTTCAAAAGGCGAGATATCCCCTATTTCTTTTTGAAACTGTTTAATCATTTGTTCGGCTATACCATTTACGCACCCTACAGTTGGAATAATCCAAAGCTCATTTCTAATTCCAATGTCTCCATTTTTGCGGCGATATCCTTTAAACGTTAGCGCTTGTTTTTTTTGTTTAGGAACTGCTAACTTTTGATGAAATTCATATTCGTTAACATTATTTAAATTTGTTTTTGTGTTATGCGTATGCACCCATTCACCAGGTGAAATAGAGTGCGTCGCATGCCCGATTGGAAAACCATATTTTATAATGTTGCCGCCCGCTGAAATTGGCGTAAGAGCTATTTTATGGCCCAGTTTCACTTCTTCTTTTAGAGAAAATTCTTTTCCATCAACCATAAGGTTCTCTTGTGCTAAAAAATCTCGTAAAGCTACTGCTACATTATCTTCCTCATGAATACGAATTACTTCTTTCATATGCTTCACCTCTTACTGTTTAGTTGCGGTTACATAGAGAATTTCTTTTATTGCCTGTTTCATTCCTAGAGTTTCAATGGCTAAGACTCCATTTGTTACGGCTTCTGTTAAGCTAGGAATCGTATTTAAATTCTCTCCCCAATGCTCTTTATATCCCAGCACTTCTTTTACAATGCAAGAAATGCTTTTTTCAGTACCGTCAAACGTATTCCAAAGAGATTCATACATTTCTAGAACTGCAGGGTCATCTGATAGTTCAATTTTTTCTCCTTCTCTTTTCCCTTTATAAAAAGAAATGAGGGCACTGAGAGAAAATGTAAGCAAAGCCGGCAGCGCTCCTTGCTTTTCAACGTACTCTTTAAGAGTTGGGATGTTTCGCGTTTTAAACTTTGTCATGCTGTTCAAAGAGATGCTCAATAATGCGTGGTGGATAAACGGATTTTGAAAGCGTTCTAATGCAGATTTAGCAAATGGCAAAGACTCTTCTTCCGAAACTGGTAAACTAGGAATAATTTCTTCATACAGACACTTTCGAATAAATGTTCCGATTACATCATCTTCGACTGCTTCTCTGACCGTATTTAGTTCCGCTAAATACGCAACAGGCATCATAGCAGTATGAATCCCGTTTAAAATTCTGACTTTCTGCAGCGCATATGGTGTAATGTCGTTCACAAATTTCACATGTAAACCAGCTTCTTCCGCGGGAAACTCTTCTTTTACCCACTCAGGTCCCTCAATAACCCATAAGTAAAATGGCTCTGCGATCACAAAAAACTCATCTTCATAACTCAGTTCATTGAGCAGATTTTCATCGTTTGGATAACCTGGCACAATTCGGTCAACAAGCGTGCAGCAAAAAGCATTTGCTTCGTGTATCCATTCGGTAAACTTTTTCTCTAAATTCCATTTGTCGGCATAGCGCAATACCATTTTCTTTAACAAGTCCCCGTTTCGCTCCACTAATTCACAAGGAAGGATAATAAGTCCCTTTGTTGTATCTCCTTGAAAAGCTTTAAACCGCTTATATAGAAATGCCGTGACTTTACCAGGAAAACTCTTTTGCGGTGCATGTTCCAAGCGGTCCTCTTCTAAAAATGCGATGCCTGCCTCTGTTGTATTAGAAATAAGAAATCTTAGCTCTTCTTTCTCCGCTAATTGCATATACGCCTCATAATCTTCATATGGATTTAGACCGCGGCTAATAGATTCAATTACTTCATGTTCTTTGACTGCTTTGCCGTCTTGAATTCCTTGAAGAGAAACCGTAAACAAACCGTCTTGCTTATTCAATTTACCTGCATTTCCTGTGATTCTCGGATTGACAGCTACTATACTGCCTTTAAATGCAGTGCGTTTGTTCATTTGATGAATTTGCCAATCAGCAAACCCCCTTAGAAATACGCCTTCTCCGAACTGCAGTACTTTTTCTGGGTATATACGTGTGTTAGCTTGCATCTGACGGTTTAACTTCATGTTAGCATCTCCTTCTTTGCACACATTAACATTATTATTTTTATAGCTTTTTATATTATTTTAATTCAAAAAATGTTAACGTTAACATTTTTGGGCCGGTTATTTAGTATAACCGGCTACATGGATGAGCGTGACTTTACAGACTGGCGAACCATTAATTCGGTATTAATTAAAACTTTATTTTGCACCATATTTTTGTCATCTTTGTTCATTAATGATAAAACTGCTTCTGCTCCGGTCATGCTGATTTTCTCGATTGGTCTTTTAACGGTTGTTAGTGAAGGAGTGGTGTATTTGGCTAATTCAATATCATCAAATCCAATAATTGAGATATCACTCGGTACGTTTAGCCCAGACTCGAATGCGGCATTCATAGCACCGATTGCCATATCATCATTTGAACAAAAAACAGCAGTAGGCGGCTGCTTTAACCTTAACAGTGCTTTCATTCCTTCATATCCGCTTTGCATATCGTAATTTCCTTGAATCATATACTCTTGGCGAATGGAAACATTGTGATCAATTAACGAGTTAAGAAATCCTTCCTTACGCTGTTGAGTTGATTTAAAACCTTCTATTCCTTCTATGATTGCAATATGCCTGTGACCTAATTCAATCAAATATTCGCCGGCTTTGTAGGCTCCTTCTTTGTCATTTGACAAAATATTAATAATCGATGAATCGTCAACTTGACGGTTGAGCACAATCAACGGGATGCCTTTTTCTACTACGTTATATATAAAAGTGTTATCACGGTCGCTTTGACTCATTAAAATAATCGCATCAAAGCGTTTATTGTTGATGTACGTATAATCATCATAATCGTCAATGCCTCTTACAAATAAATTATACTGAACATCAATTACTTTACTTACCCCTCTAATACTATCTACTAAAAAACTTGGTGACGTACCGTTTGCCATGCTCGTAAAAAACAATCCAATTGTATGAGATTTTTGAAGCACTAAATTTTTCGCATGATAATCAGGAATATAGTTAAGCGTATTTGCAATCTCTAAAATTTTCTTTTTTGTTTTTTCTTTAATAAGCGGACTATTGTTTAATGCACGTGAAACCGTTGTATGTGATACGTTTGCTAGTTTTGCAATATCCTTAATTGTAACACCCATTTCATTTACCTTCCTTTAATGAATCAGTATCGATTTTTATTATAAGGATATCACAAGTTAGTAGGAATAATAAGCAAATGGTGAATGTTATGACAGTTTTGACTAAGACCTAGCATGAATATCTTGGACAATCTCCGCGTGTTTCTTATCCGTTAGCTTATACATAAAACCAATAATCACTGCAGCAATGGACAAAGCAATAGCAGGATATAGTAACAGCAAACTTTTAATTCCCACTAATGTACCTGCCTTTTGTGCCACGTTTGGGATATACCCAACTAACCCTAAACCAATACCTGATAAGAAGCCGGATAGCGACTGAGCAAGCTTTCGAGAAAAGTTGAACAATGAATACGTTGTGCCTTCTTTTCTTTCGCCTGTTTTCCATTCACCATAATCAATAATATCTGATACAAATGCCCATGTAATCCCGTTAGGAATGCTGATACCTATAAAAGCAATACTTGCTAAAATCGTAAAAATTACGACGTTAGAAGGCATAAAGAAATTTACTGTGTCCGCTGCAATACTGATTCCTAAGCCAATCATTGCAGCTTGCTTTTTTCCAAATCGGCTAACAAGCTTTGGCAGCATAATGACTCCTAGAAAGGATGAACCAATAATAATAAAGTTCATGTAAGCCATCAATTTAACATTTCCTAAATTATACTGTGCAAAGTAAATAAGCATAGCTGATTTAATATTGTAAGCTGAAATGGTAAATACCGTCATAAACACTAAAATTAAAAGAGGTTTGTTACTTACAAACGTTTTAAAAATAGACTTGACTGATAGTTTTTCTTTTGGACTCTCTTTTACGACAATGCGTTCTTTGCAATTGCGATAGCATACATAAAAAGCGATGATGCCAATGACCGACATAATTCCCATAACAACGGGATAACCGATTTTTTCATTTGGAAATAACAGAATGAGCGGTACAACAGCAATGCTGGTTACAAACAGTGCACCTAGCGATCCTGTTTGACGAAAAGCAGCAAGAGACGTGCGATCAGAAGTATTTTGAGTCATGGATGCGCCTAGCGATCCGTATGGAATATTGACAAATGAATAGCCAATTCCCCAAATCATATAAGAAGCGTACGCATAAATTAATTTACCCGCCGGTGAAAGATTTGGCGAAATAAACGTGAGTACGGTTAAAATGGCTAACACCATACTTCCGAATAGTAAATACGGCCGGAATTTTCCTTTAGCTCCGATGTTTTTTCGGTAATCAATGGACGAACCAACAATGGGATCACAAACTGCTGCAAATAACTTACTTACTAGAAAAATCCCTCCCGCAGCCGCGGCAGGGATGCCTGCCACATCTGTAAAGAACTTCAACAAATAAAGCTGCCCTAAATCAAACATGAAACCGTTACCAAAATCACCCATACCATAAGATATTTTTTCTTTTACACTAAGATTTTTCTTTTCTACTTTTATTTCAACCTTTCTTTCTGTTGCCACAACACTCATGGTAATCCCCCTTCTCCCCTTGCAATTCTTTAAACTATTTTGCGCCTTTATTTTTGCAACGTATAGGCTGGGAAGCTAAAGTAGTCTTTAGCATTTTCATAACATATTCCTTTCACAATTTGCTCAAGCAGCTGCTGGTCATTAGGTACTTCCCCTTCTTCTACCCACGTACCGATTAAGCTGCATACTAGTCTTCTGAAATATTCATGCCTTGTATACGAAAGAAAACTTCGGGAATCTGTTAACATACCGATAAACCGACTAAACAACCCAGCATTTGATAACGCTTTCATTTGTTCTAACATACCTTCTCGTTGATCATTAAACCACCAAGCCGTGCCAAGCTGCAGCTTGCCAGGAATACCGTCTCCTTGAAAGCTGCCAATTATACTTGCTAATACATAATTATCTTTTGGATTTAACGAATATAAAATCGTCTTTGGCAAACTATTTTGTACGTCCATTTGATCAAGAAGCTGTACGAGAGGCTCTGCCACTTGTCCGTCATACATCGAGTCATACCCTGTATCTGGACCTAACTGACGAAACATTTTGGTGTTATTGTTTCTAAGAGCATGAAGGTGAAATTGCATTGCCCAACCTAGCTCATTATACAGCTTCCCTAAAAAGATTAACGTATATGACTTGTATTTACTTTCTTCCTCAGTACTTACGCCTTCACCTTTTAAGGCTTTTAAGAAAATCTCCGAAACTTCTTCTTTCGAAGTCTTCGTATATACCATTTTATTTAGTGCGTGATCAGATAAACGCCCTCCCATGGAATGGAAAAAACGAGCTCGACTTTCAAGAGCTTTTAACAAATCATCATAGGTGTGAATGGAGCGGTTTAAACAATCTTGCAACTTTGCAATCCAGCTCTTAAACCCTTCTTGGTTGATTTCAAGCCCTTTATCCGGACGAAAACTTGGAAGTACTTGGGTCTCAAAACCTTGGACATCTCTTAGTTTCATATGATACTCTAATGAATCTGTTGGGTCATCCGTTGTACAGATAACTTTTACGTTAGAACGTGTAATAAGATCTCTTGCACCAAACTTACCGCTGCGTAATTTCTCGTTTGCTTTTTCCCAAATAAACGGTGCCGTCTGTTCATTTAATATCTCATCAATATTAAAAAAACGCTTTAACTCTAGATGCGTCCAATGATATAGCGGATTCCCAATCGTCATTGGAACTGTTTTAGCCCACGCGAGAAATTTTTCATAGTCACTCGCTGATCCTGTTATCTTTTCCTCTTCAATTCCGTTCGCTCTCATCAGTCTCCATTTATAGTGATCTCCATCTAGCCAAACGTTAGTTAACGTTTTAAACTGTTTATTCTCATAAACTTCCTGCGGGTTTAAGTGGCAATGATAATCAATAATCGGCATATCTTTTGCGTAAGTATTATACAAGTGTGCTGCTGTTTCATTTGTTAATAAAAAATGGTCATCCATAAACTTTTTCATTCTCATTCACTCCTTCACTTTTTTGTTAACGTTAACAAAATCAAATAAATTGATGAATACTCTTATTTATAGATAACTATATTAATAAGATATAATCTTCAATAACAAAAATGTTAACGTTAACATTTTATTTAATTCTATTACTTATTTCTAAATTTTACAACAATTTATCTTTATATTTTTCAATTTTTTTCTCTCTTTATTTCATATATTGATTCTTCATTTTAAAAAACCAGGATTTATGACATGTTTCCATAAGAATTAAAGCAAGTTTTTTCACATAGAGCTTATACAAGGGGAATAAGGCGAACGGCTGTCTTTAATGCTATAATAAATTTCATATGCAAAATATCACTACTAGCATTTAAACCATACATAGCCGCTTCACCTTATTTTCGTATCATTTAAAATAAAGGAATTTCAAAGAGAAAAGTGAATAGTATAAACATGCACTTTATTTACTATCTCTTTTTAATTTTCATATATTCATTGCTTTTAAAGGAGAGGATATCATGCCAGGAGCCACAAGCATGGTCGTGATCGGGATTACTGCCTTAATTGTATTTGGACCAAGTAAATTGCCGGACATAGGACGAGCATTTGGACATTCCCTGCGAGAATTTAAAAATGCAGCAGAAGGAATTATACAGGATGACGACAAAAAAACTTCAGAGGATACTACTGAAGATAAAGAGAAAAAATCCTAATTTTTATGTAAATGAAAGTTATACAGACTAAAAAGCCCACTTTTAACGTGCAGTGGGTTTCTTTTTTGATGTATGATAGTAAAAAATAGTAAAGAAAGAGGGTAACTTTTTGTTTAAATCGAAACTGCATTTTTGGACATTGGAACTATTAATGATTGCTTTACTGATCTACATTTGTAAACATATTTCGTTTGTTTTTCTGCCAATCGGTGTGTTTATCTCCACTTTGTTTTTCCCTATTCTTGTAGCTGGTTTTCTTTTCTTTTTATTCGAACCAATTGTGTCATTTCTCACAAGAAAAAAAGTGCCAAAAACACTGGCCATTTTACTATTATACGTTGTGTTTATCGGCGTAATTGCTTCTATTGTAGGCGGTGTGGGACCTACTTTATCTAAACAATTAACTGATTTGGCTAAGAATATTCCGTCTTACATTGTAGAAACGAGAGAGTACATAAATGATTTATCTAATTCAAGATGGTTTAACTGGCTCGTTGAACAAAAATATGTGTCGCTCGATCATATTGAAGAGTCACTTTTAAACTACGCGTCTACTTTACCTACGAATCTCACAAACAGTATTTCATCTGTTTTAAGCGTCGTAACAAATATTACACTTACGGTTGTAACCGTTCCTTTCATTCTTTTTTATATGCTTAAAGACAGCCATAAACTTCGTAAAAATACGCTGCGTATGGTTCCTGCTTCTTACCGAAAAGAAACGTTACGTACAATGAAAGAAACAACAAATACGCTAGCTACTTATATTCAAGGCCAAATGCTCGTTTGTTTGTTTGTCGGTATTAGTACATTCATTGGTTACCTCATCATCGGGTTGCCTTATGCATTAATACTCGCACTAATAGGAGCCCTTACTAATATTATCCCGTACGTCGGCCCTTTTATTGGCGTAGCACCCGCTTTAATCGTAGGTTTATTATACTCTCCTACAAAAGCGATATTAGTAATTATTGTCGTCGTAATCGTTCAACAGCTCGACGGGAACATTATTTCTCCGCTAGTAATTGGAAAGAAATTAAACACACATCCTTTAACAATTATTATTTTATTGCTTGTTGCGGGTAACATTGCAGGAATACTCGGAATGATCTTAGCGATTCCGGCTTATGCTGTAACAAAAACCATTGTGATAAATATTGTAAGAATGATTCAATTCAGAAATAAATCTATCAAGTTGTAAAATGCAAAGGCAATACAATAAAAGGACCTTCTCTTGAAGGTCCTTTTATTGTTCCATAGGTTCAGCACTGACACACCATCAGGTGATTTCCATCCGGATCTTTAAATGTAAACCAATGATTGTGTTGAATTCCTGTCGTTAGCTCTACTTTTTTTTGTTTCATATATTCATAAGCTTCTTTAATATCGTTTGTATTCAAATGAAAAGCTGGCGTTTTAAAAAGCGTATTTTTTGAATAAGTTTTGCTATCTAATACAATTCCTGTTCCATTCATAGGTATCACATATAAATGATCATATAAAATGTCTCCATCTGCTATCAAACCTAGTATGTCACAATACCAGTCTCGTGCTTTTTTTATGTCCTTTACAGGAATAAAAACCGTGCCTACTTCATTTAATATAGGGTTCATTTATGACCTCCGGTATGGGTTTAGTAGTTTTACAAAGTATTCTCTTTTAATCGCTGATAACCTTTTATTTTGAGATGCTTTCTATCAGTCCATTAAACTCGGTAGCAGAATTAGCAGTCTTGCGGACACGGTTATTCTCCATACATAAGCTACACGGCAAATGTAGATGCTTCATGACAAAATGTGGATTACTAAAAAAGAAAATGAGAAAATCTCCCCCTTCTCCTGCTTTGCACGTGTATAATGAAAAATAGACTATAGATAGTAGCCGCCTTTTGTTTGTAGCATCGAACTTTCGTGCCTTACAATAGATTTAAAGCCACTATTCAACTAAGAATTAAATTGACTAACTTAAGGTTAAGGAGGTTAGATGTGTATGGATTATTCATCTTTACTCATACGCGAAGTCATTGATAGAGTATCTAAATTACGCCTCTTATCTGTTTATAATGAAAGCATAAAAAGTGATTTAGAAAGCACCATCCTCCCTCTTTATCAGCAGCACTTTGAAAATAAAGATGTAAACGAAGCGTTGAGGATTTTAAAAAAAGACTTTCTCAATCGTACGAAACGCAGATGGTTAGATGCTGCTATACGCGATTATGAGCAAAAAAAGCCTAAGAAGAATAAAGAGCTGATTGGAGAATACAAAGCGCTAACAGCTTATTATAAAACGAACGGAAAAGAACTCTTTTGCAAACAGTTTGAAAACGTATCATCTCCGGAAGAAGTCATTGATAAACGAATTGGAATTCTACGTGAATGGAGTCAAGAAGATAGCTTCTTCTTAACGGATTATCCTTATATTCATCAAAAAACCAAGACTCAGCGAGAAAAAGCAATCCATACGGATATATCTATTATTATTGGGCTGACTATACTGGACCCAAGCTTCCAAAACGGAAATCATAGTATTATTGAAAGCCCTTTTTCAACTGTAGAGAACCCTTTTTTCTCTAACTCAAGAGCAAAGCTTCTCGTCGAGCAACCCCTATTAGAGAAAGAAGGAAAAGAATATTTCTTAAGTACTTATAACTCTGAAGACGGGACAGATTACGAATTGTTAATAGAAAAAGAATACGCTGAAGAAAATGGAAACAAGATTAGTGATTTAGATCGGTTTGATTATAAAGTGTTTTTAGAAATCATGAGCCAGCGCGACGAGTTGTTCGCTACACAGAAAATCATTAACGTAAAAATTGGTGACCTTGTGAAAGCACTTTATAAAACAGACAGTAAGCGCAACTATCAAATGATAGAAGAAAGAATTACAAAAATGAAGCACTACAGCATGACAAAAGTACAGCATAATAAGAAAATTGCCTACGGTATTTTTGACTTTGTGGATATTACTACGATGCCGAACGGAACGCGAATTGCTGAAATTCACGTCAACGAAGTGATATATAGAGACTATATTCAACGCCAAACGGTGCGTATTTATAAAAATAAAGTAGAAAAATTAAGTTTAGACGCCGCTTATCATTTGCTATTCGTTATGCAAAAAGAGCGTCTCATTTGCTATGAAACAAAATCTTCATACAATGTCACAAGAGATTATTTATATTTTTCGACAAGAGTCCGCTTTCGAAAAAGACGAAAAAAAGAAAACCTTGTCGAAATTGAAACAGCCTTAGATGAGCTAGTCGAACAAAAACTAGCTGTTCAATCTTATAAAAGAGTAGGCCAAGTGTTTCAGATTACCTTTATTCCTGTGGGAGAAAGTGAAGTAAAAGACTTATTAGCCGGTGATTACGAATATGCTCCCCTTTCTATTTATCAAAACGTAACAAGTTCTATAGGCTAAAAAAGAATGCCCTTATAATTTTTATAAGGGCATTCTTTTTATCTATCTACTATTAGTTAATGCACTTTTTGCTCCACATTTCCGTGCAAAAGTGTTTTTTTGCTCCAATTCTCCATGTAAACATATTATTTCCCCTGCTAATATGGCAGTTAAACTTCACCTTCCTCGTCATTTTGTGAACTTTTTGTGTCTGGAAAAAGCATTATAATTATTTTTTGCTCCAGATTTCCGTGCAAATGTGTTGTTTTTCTTTCTATACGGCATTTACTATAAGTTTGGCTCCAATCTTCCGTGCAAATATGCCACTTTTACATAAATTTTCTTGTGACAGCGACTTTTCCTCTTCATTTTCTCCAATTTTTGCTCCACATCTCCGTGCAAAAGTGTTTTTTGCTCCAGATTTCCGTGCAAACATGCCATTTCCTCAAAAAAACACTATTTTCGCTGCAAATGTTTGTTTATCCCCTCTGAAAATGTGAACTTTTTGTGTCTCAAAAAGGGCATTTTTCTTTTTTTTGTCCCTATTTTCCGTGCAAATGTGTCACTTTCTTACCTGAATCTTTACTTTTATTATTTTTGCTCCTATTCTCCGTGCAAATATGTCATTTTTACATCAAATTTTTTTTGAATTTGTCGCATTTTGTGCATTTTATCCGTCATAATACGACATTTAGCTTAAGAATGCCGTTTTATCAACGTTTATGAAATATAACGCTATTTTTGCTCCACATCTCCGTGCAAATATGTCACCCTGTAAATAGATGTTTCATCCCTTGGTATCACTAGTCTTCTAAAAAAATGCACCATTTTCCCGTGCAAATATGTCATTTTACAGCCTATATGACTGTGTCTATACTGTAAAAGACGACATATATAGTTTTGGGAAGGAGGTAACTACATGAGTGTACAAAAGCTGTCACTAAAACGGCACACCCTTATAGCAAACAAGCTGCTGATTGTCATGAGCGGCTTAAATAGAAACACTAAACGAGACAATAGCTATTACTATGAAAAACATTCATTTGGTCTTGCGAAAAACTTTGTAGATATAAAGTGGACAGGTTCTCTGATGAAGCAAATTTTAGCTTACGTAGCCAAATGTAACAGCCAAGGTCATATTTCAATTATTTCTGAGCAAGAACTGGCTAATACAATCCAATGTTCCGTTCGGACCGTTCAAAATAACAATAAGCTTTTAGAAGACTATGACATCATTCGCTGGGATCGTTTATGGGGAGACTATATTCAAGTTTCTTTAAACAACTATTTAGAGGATTTTTTAGACTTACATATAAAAGAAGCTGCTGATGTTCAAAACATATCATATAATCCTGAAATGCTTGATGAAGATCACAATACATATACTTCAAAAGGTGGTTATACTTCTGTTTCGATGGAAGTGATTTATCAATTGCTGGCTATTAAAAATATCAACATGCTGCGTCTGGCTTTACGTGCGTTGTATGTATACGAATCTGATGTAAACGTAAAGAAAGATTCAGAAGCACTTTTATCTTACACTGAGGTAAAACACATTCTTCCAAAATACATTGGCTATAAAGCTGCTATTAAAGAAATGGCTAGCAAATTGAGTACAATTTTCCGTATCGATATACTAGAAAAAGATGATTGTGTCAAAACATTATTAGAAGAAAAGCAGCCAAGAAAATCAATTATTGAAAAGATCAAGGATGGTTTTATTTTAAGCTTTAATTTAACTGGTGCTCATGATAGTAAAAAACAAAAAGAAATCGAAAAAATCCGTGGAGAGCATGCATTTGCTCAGTTTAAGAATTTCTTTAAATCTTTTGGTCATTATTCAATTAAAAAGGAAGATATTCATTCCATTGTACATGAGTTTGGTTTAGATATAATCGAAAAATCATTAACGTCCGTTCAGCGTTACCTACAACAAACTTACATAGAAGAAAGTATGGATGCATTTCGCCCTCTTGTGCATGAAATGGAGTCAAACTTCTTTACGTATATCCGCAAAATTGCCAACGGGTATTATCAGGCAAAAATTAACGCTCTATAATACTCTTTTTTGTTATGCCTTTTTTTACTCATTTCTACTCTATTTTCCTTCCATTCTTTCTTTCTCTTTAACTTACTAAAACATAAATATCTCTCAGCTATAATAAATCCCTTTAAATGATAATGATTTTCGTTTTCATGAAAAAAATCAACTAAATGAACAAAAAATACAATACATAAACGTTATTTTCCAATCGACTGCGTAGAAAATATAGCTGTTATAAAAAAATCCTATATTTTTTCGTGAAAATTCTTGTAGTAATCTGCAGTTTTTTTTGATTGCTTTATTCCCTTTAACCTCAGTCAGCAGAAGGCTTTTACCCATATAAGTTTTAGCAATGTTTATAATTTCTTTAAGTTCTTTTTAATGTCTTATAAATGTCTAGTAATTTCTATAAAATAATGAGCAGCAAATAAATAGCGTTTTTTATACACATAAATACTAAGCTACAATGAGTACCAGTTTGGTAGACATAATATATAACAGACTAAAAAAGCACTTCTATAAAATAGAAATGCCCTTTCTTACTTTATGCACATGTATACTTTCATAAAAAAAACACACAAAACAAATTCTTTACATCTGCTTTGTGTGTTTCTTTTACTTATTAGGATTATATTGTTTAAGAACTTTATCACGCACATATTTAAGATGATGATACATTTTCTTGAATGCATCATCGGGGTCATGATTAGCTAACGCATTATAAATAGCAGTATGATGTTCTACAGTAAGTTCTGGTTCTCTAAAGGTAATTTCCCTATCTGTTTTTTCGTGAGTGAAGAGCAAGGAATTAATCATACCTTCTACCACTGGATTATCAGCGCTAACAGCAATAATTCGATGGAACTCCTTATCCGCTGCACCGTAATTGTTATCTGCACTCTTTTTTATGTCTTCGATCGTTTCTTTTAACTGTCTTAATTGATCATCGTTTATTTTTTCCGCGGCCATGGTTACTAGACCCAGTTCTAGTGCCATGCGCGCTTCCACTACTGCAGGTAAATTATCCATTGATAACGCTAACATAACAGAAAAAGGATGTGCTCCTATTTTGTTATTAAAATACGTACCTCCACGGGTTTTTCTTGTAATTACACCAAGTACTTCTAATGCACTCAAGGCTTCTCTCAATACAGGGCGACTTACATTCAATACGTCTAATAACTCCATTTCAGTTGGCAGCTTATCTCCTGGCTTTAATTGCCCGCTGACCAATAACTGAATAATACGGTCGACTACTTGTTTTGCCAGCGTATTACGATTAACGGATTCAAATGACACTTTTTTAGTCGAACCACTCATCTTCATCCACCCTTTTCTGAATATTGTTTATTTGTAAGACTAATTATATCATATAGAATTTCTTTATGTATCACCAACACTACTTCTTAACTATTCTTATTTCTTATCTACATAAGATTATGTATTAAACTGCTCGTTATTATAAAAACAGAAGCTCGAACAAAGACGTAGAATTGTTCGAGCTAAAAGCACCCTGTAATTATTTTTTAAAAAAATTTTTAACGTACCAGACAAGGACGTTTATTATCAAAGCTCCAATTTTTAATTAAATACTGCATAGCTTTTGAATCATCACGTGCTCCTAATTGCATTTTCTTATATAGCTGATGTGCTTGCTCGATTCGTTCTAAATCCAACTCTATGCCAAGTCCTGGCTTTTTAGGTACTGCTACTCTTCCTCCCTCAATTTTAAAAGGATCTTTTGTCAATCGCTGACCATCTTGCCAAATCCAATGCGTATCAATAGCCGTTATTTTTCCAGGAGCGGCAGCAGCCACATGAGTGAACATGGCCAGTGAAATGTCAAAATGATTATTTGAATGTGATCCCCATGTAAGACCCCAATCATGACACATTTGAGCCACACGAACCGACCCTTGCATCGTCCAAAAATGGGGATCTGCTAGAGGAATATCTACAGCGTTTAACTGAATAGCGTGCCCCATTTGACGCCAGTCTGTAGCAATCATATTCGTAGCAGTGGGCAGTCCAGTTGCTCTGCGAAATTCCGCCATTGTTTCTCTTGCTGAATATCCATTTTCGCTCCCGCAAGGGTCTTCTGCATAGGCCAATACATGATGTTTATTTTTACATAGTTGAATAGCTTCTTCCAAAGACCAAGCTCCGTTGGGGTCTAAGGTAATTCGAGCTTCAGGGAATTTTTCAGCTAATGCTGCTACCGCTTCTACTTCTTGCTCACCTTGAAGAACACCGCCTTTTAGTTTAAAATCATTAAATCCATACTGCTGATGAGCTGCCTGTGCAAGTTTTACGATTGCTTCAGGAGTCAGAGCTTCTTCATGACGAAGTCGAAACCACTCCACTTTTTCATTTTCACCACTTAGATAGTCCAAGTCAGTTTTGTTGCGATCTCCAATATAGAATAAATAACCTAGCATTTCCACATGTTCCCTTTGCTGGCCTTCCCCTAACAATGCTGCAACTGGTACATTAAGAAATTTTCCTACTAAATCTAATAAAGCTGCTTCCAGTGCAGTAACAGCATGAATGGTCGTCCGTAAATCGAATGTTTGAAGCCCTCTCCCTGCCATATCTCGATCTCCAAATTTTTTACGTACTATATTTAAGATGTTATTATAATTTCCGATTGATTGACCTACTATAAATGTCTTCGCATCTTCAAGCGTTTGACGAATGTTTTCACCTCCAGGTACCTCTCCTACCCCTGTGCTTCCAGTACTGTCTTTTAAAATAACAATATTTCGAGTGAAAAAGGGACTATGGGCTCCGCTGAGATTAAGCAGCATACTATCATACCCAGCCACTGGTATAACCTGCATATCTATAATTTGAGGCGTAGACGATTTTTTTTCGCTTTGGATTTCACTATTTGTAAGAACATAATTATTCATGCTTTTCACTCCTGATCTAAGTTTTTTTGAATCCGCTTACATATCGAGCGTGCTTTCATCCTTTGAGGAGATATTCTTTAGTTCTACTCGTTTAATTTCTCCTACTAAAAGAAGATAACAGAGAATAGCTATAAGAGCGTTAGCGCCCACAAAAACCAATGCTCCATTAAAAGAGCCTGTTGCATTGACAATATATCCAATAATAATAGGCGTTGTAATAGACGCAATGTTTCCAAATGTGTTAAAAAGTCCGCCGCTTAAACCGGCTATTTCTTTAGGGGAAGTGTCAGCAACAACAGCCCACCCTAATGCTCCAAAGCCTTTTCCAAAAAAAGCAAGTGACATAATTACTACGACAATCCATTCAGCATCTACATAATTGCAAGCAACCATGCTACAAGAAAGCAACATACCAATAACGATAGGTGTTTTACGTGCAAAAGTTAATGAACGACCTCTTTTTAAAAAGAAATCAGATACAATTCCCCCTAACACTCCTCCTAAAAATCCGCATACGGCAGGTAGAGAAGCAATAAATCCAGCTTCCAAAATTGACATTCCGCGTGCTTGAACTAAATAAACAGGAAACCATGTTAAAAAGAAATAAGTGAGAGTCGTAATACAATATTGTCCAATGTAAACACCTAACAACATTCTGCTTTTAAGAAGTTGTTTAATTTGATTCCATCCCGGGCCGGTATTTTTCTTTGTTTCTACTTTTTTATCATCCATATCAATGAGCCCGCCGCCCTGCTGGATATAATTTATCTCTTCTTTTGTAATGCGAGGATGTTTGCTTGGACTGTAGATCACTTTCATCCAAACAGCAGCTAAGATTACCCCTAAGACACCCATAATAATAAATACAAAATGCCAGCCGAACCTGTGAGTGAGCCATGCCATAATAGGCGAAAATAATACTAGTGCAAAATACTGAGCCGAATTAAAAATCGCAGAGGCTGTCCCACGTTCAGATTTTGGAAACCAGGCCGCTACAATACGGCTATTTCCTGGAAAAGAAGGGGCTTCAGCTAACCCAACCATAAAACGAAGCGTAAATAAGATAATTATAGCAGCACCGCCACTAAAAAAGCCGATAAATCCTTGAAAAAAGGTAAAAATAGACCAAAAAAATACACTGCATGCAATGATTGTCTTTGATCCGAATTTGTCTAAGAACCAACCTCCAGGAAGCTGACCAATTACATAGGCCCATCCAAATGCTGAAAAAACATACCCCATTGAAACTGAATTTAAGCCTAATTCTTTTTGAACAGAGTCTCCTACAATGGACAGCGTCGCTCTATCTGCATAATTAATCGTTGTCAAAACAAAAAGCATAAATACGACAAACCAGCGTACATGGCTTTTCTTGCTGCTTCCCGCTTCCAATTTTGGTTTAGCTTGCATAATCACTTATTCCATCCCCCTCTTATTGTTTTGTTCTTTTCCTATGTTTATCTCTCTTAAAAAGGAGGAGTTTTCCTCCTTTCTAAGAGAATAAAAGGTTCATAATACAATAAAGGTATTTAACTTTTTATAAAAATAGTTTTAATAGCTGTGAAAAATTCTTTAGCAGCTTCCCCTTGTTCTCTAGAGTGAGAACTTGATTGTTTCATGCCTCCAAAAGGTGCCTGAAGTTCAACGCCTGCACTTTCCGAGTTAATTCGAATAAGCCCAGCATCCATTTCATTAATAAAAGAAAGCATATGAGAAATATTTGTAGTGAAAATAGAAGCACTTAGCCCATATTGAACATCGTTAGCTAGTGCTAATGCTTCCTCGATGGATTCTACTTTCATCAATGCTATTACGGGCCCAAAAATTTCTTCTTGTGATATCGTCATATGCGATTCTACGTTTTCAAAAATAGTAGGTTCTACGTAAAATCCATTTTCATATTCCCCGTCAGTCAACTGACGTCCTCCGTATAAAAGAGTTGCACCTTCACTTTTTCCTTTTTCAATATATGACAATACGGTCTGTAACTGATTTTCGCTTGCACATGGTCCCATCCACGTGTCTTCTTTTAACCCTTCTCCAACGGTAATTTCCTTCGTTTTTGCTAATAGTTTTTGTTTGAATTTTTCATATACCTCATGCTGAACAATTACCCGACTAGTCGCAGTACATTTTTGACCTGTGGAACGGAATGCACCGCTGATCGTACCTTCTACTGCTAAATCTAAATCTGCATCCGCCGCTACAATTACCGGGTTCTTCCCCCCCATTTCTAACTGATATTTAGCTCCTCGAACGAAAGCCTGTTGACCAATTTGTTTACCTACTCGATCAGATCCTGTAAATGTAATAGCATTAATTTCTGGATGTTCAGCAATAGCTTGACCAATGATTGATCCAGAGCCCGTAATCATATTTATTACACCCGCTGGAATTTCTGCTTCTTCAAAACATTCGATAATCTTAGCGCACGTAATAGCTGTTTCAGTAGCTGGCTTAATTATGATAGTGTTTCCGTAAACAAGTGCCGGAGCTATTTTCCATATAGGAATAGCAATAGGAAAGTTCCATGGAGTGATAACTCCAACAACGCCTAACGGTACTCGAGATGTAAACATCAATGCTTCAGCATCGGTAGAAGGAATTACATCTCCCATTTTTCTCATACCTTCTCCCGCATAGTATCGAAGAATAGCTATTCCTCGAGCTGTTTCTCCTTTTGTTTCAGCCAAGGTTTTTCCCATTTCACGTGTAGCACATTCTGCAATTTCATCTAGTCTATTTTCCATAATATCCGCAGCTTTGTGAAGGTACTGTCCGCGAGCTGCGCCTGACAAGCGCTTCCATTTTTCTTGAGCTTGTTTAGCTGCTTTTACCGCTAGATTTAAATCTTCAAGAGTTGATTTTTGTACATATCCTACAGCCTCTTTCTTATTGGCTGGGTTTAGACTTTCCATCATCTCTTGAGACGATGATGGCACGCCTTTTCCATTAATAAAATTTAAGTATTGTTTGTTTTGAACACTAATTGTCATATGAACTCTCCTTTTTATAAAGCGTTTACATTTTATTAATTAAGATAAAACTTGTTTAGAGGATTTAGGATATTGATCAAATGCTTGTGTTAAAATCTTTTCGAGCTGTACGTAATGTTCTCTATCTACTGAAACAATAGGAGGCCTTACTGTATCTGTAACGGGTAAGCCTATAATTTCCATGCCTGCTTTAATCAATGAAACGGCATATCCTTTTTTTTGCTTGCGAATATCGTTAATTGGAAGAATTATATTTTGGTAGAGTTCACTGAGTAACTCTTGATCATGACTTAATAAAGCATTGTAAAACATTCTTGATATGTGCGGGATATAGTTAGATATTGCTGACGAATAAGAATCAAATCCAATTGGAGCGTATGCTGGCATCGTTACTTCAGCCATTGGCATTCCGTTTAGCCAGCCTAGTCGTTTTCCTAAAGACTGAGTTAATTCTATATTTAATTCCATATTTCCATATCCGTCTTTTAATCCTACTAGTTGGTTTAATTCTGTAAGCTTTTCTAAAGTTGGCAACTTTAAAATAGCATTATCTCTTTGATAAACAATTGCGTTTAAATTTGTATGCTCAATGATTGCTTTTAGATAGTTGTAAAGGCCCTCTTGTTCACCTTCAATTAAGTATGGAGGTAAAATTAAATATCCATCTGCCTGTTTTTCCTCTGAAATACGAGCCCATTCTAAAGCTGTAGAAAGATTACTGCCCACACCTGTATAAACGGGAACTTTTCCGTTGACGACAGATATAGCTACTTCTAACATTGCTGTATATTCTTTTGTACTTAAGGATTGAAATTCCCCTGAACCGCAAGCGATGAAGATAGCCTCTAACCCTTCGTCTAATAAAAATTGAATATTCGCCTCTAAAGCTTTTTCATCCAATTTTCCTTGGTTATTAAGGGGAGCAACGGGGAAACCTAAAATTCCTGTAGGTGCTTTTCTATTCATATTCACATGCATATCCTCCTATAAATTTTCAGATAATTTTTACATTTTTATTGTAAGACAAATTAAATTGTTTGTCAATAAAATAAATAAGCTTAAATTATTAAATAAAGAATTTTAAAATAGAAACAAAAAACACCTCTAAGAAGGAGATGTTTTTTGTTTCTATTTATACGCCTTTTTTATTTCAATTTCATAGTTTCTCAACTTACGGTAAAGTGTACTTCGATCAATTCCTAACAATTTAGCTGCTTGAGATATATTAGAATGAGTTTCTGTTAAAGTAAGTAAAATTTGCTCTTTTTCAGATTGAAGATGATTGGTGGTTTCTGCTTCTTCACTGATGTAATTTGTTTCAAAAGCATTTTCGTTCAGCTGCTCTTTCATATCTTGATCCGAAACTACATTATTTTTACTGATCACTACTAACCTTTCAATAAAATGCATCAGTTCTCTTACATTTCCTTTCCATTCATAGGTAGTTAATTGTGAATAAGCTTTTTCTGTAATCTCTATATTTTTCTTTTGATAGAGATTCGTATAATAGACTAAAAAATGCTGAGCCAGGTAACGAATATCACTTTTTCTTTTACGGAGCGGTGGAATATTTATAGTTAAGACCTTAAGCCTGTAAAGTAAATCCTCTCGAAATTTGCCTTTTTCTACGACTTTTAATAAATTTTTGTTCGTTGCTGCAATAACTCTTACATCTACAGGAATATATTTATTATCACCTAAGCGCATAACCTGTTTTTCTTGTAAAACTCTAAGTAAGCGGGATTGTCCATATGTATCCATCTCCGAGATTTCATCCAGAAAAATCGTTCCTCGGTGCGCCATTTCAAACAAACCTTGCTTTCCTTTCCTTGTTGCTCCAGTAAAGGCTCCTTCTACATATCCAAATAACTCACTTTCCAGTAAATTAGGCGGAATGGCTGCACAATTAACAGCAACAAAAGGACCGTTTTTTCGCAAACTTTCTGCATGAATACTCTGAGCAAATAATTCTTTCCCGGTGCCGGACTCACCAAAAATCAAAACGGTTGCATCTACAGAAGACACTGTCTGCCCAATCCGTTTTGCTTCACAAATTTCCTTAGAATGCCCTAAAATATCAGAAAATGTGTAGCGTGTTTCAAACTTTCTTGACAGTACTTCCCCTCTAATTTTAGCTTCCATTTCTTGAATATTTGTAATATCCTGAAAAGTTATCATTGCTCCGATAATGTCTTTCTCCACTTTAATTGGAGCAATGTTAAATATTAAACTTTTGTTTTTGATTTTTTTGATTATACCTAAATGCTCTTCTCCTCCAAAATAATTTTTAATAGGTAAAAAGGGCATAACAGCATCGATCTGCTTCCCTAGCACTTCTTGCCTTTTTAATTCTAGCAAGTGCTCAGCAGCCTGATTAAATACTTCTACTTTTTTATTTCGATTAATACTAATAATTCCTTGTATAGAATAATCAATAAGGGCTTTAACTGTTTGGGAACGCTCTTTTTCAATTTTTCTTCCTAAAGAAATTTTTTTAGCTTCTAAAAGCGCTGTCCGAACAGCAGAATTTCCAGATTCAATAGAAATTGCCTTAAAGCCTTTTCTAAGTGATAAAGTAGTTGTTTTCATTCCCCCAATAACAATATCTGTTTCTGCTGAGGAAAGTTGCTCAATACAAGTTGGAATATCTTCAACTGAATTAAGAGGATAAATAGAAAGGTTGATACCCAAAATATCTGCTAAAATTTCCACATCATTTTTCATATTTTGAAACGCGAGCATGGCCACTTTAGGATTTTTTAAGTTTGTTACCTGCTTGCTTTTATAAAAAACTTGAGCTAAATCTTGTCCTGTAATTGGAATTTCAACTAGAGGAATTCTGCTTACAGAATCAGTAATTAACCTTGCAGTCCCTCCTCTGCAAACGATAACATCACAAGTGGATTCTAATTTATTGGCGAGTTTTACGGCGCGACTTAACCTTGCAAGGTAGATTTCAACCTCTCCTTGCAATCCTAGCTCTTGAATTACTTTTTTTCCTTGTAAAAATAGTTGTTTATCTGGAGCAATAAAAGCAATTTTTGCCATATCGTTTTCCTCCCTACTAGTTAGAATATTCTATTTATTATAACCTATTGACACAACAATTGTTGCTTTACGTACAACAGTTGTTGTATATTCCATCACTTCTATTTGATATAAAAGCTTTTTTTACGCGCTAAAATTATTGGCATGTTTATTGCAATAAATAAAGATGAACATGTTTAGAAAGAAACTAAAAACCATTAAGGAGAGATGAATCATGTCTTTGCAAATCAACCAAACAGAAAAACCCCTTTATATCAAAGTAAATGAGAACGATAATGTTGCTACGATTGTAAATTCAAAAGGATTATCGAAAGGAACTGTGTTTCCATCTGGGTTAGAGCTAAAAGAATATATCCCTCAAGGACATAAAGTTTCATTAAAAAATTTTGAGAAAGGTGACAAAATTATTCGCTATGGAGAAGTTATCGGAGCTGCTTCCTCACCGATTTCTCAAGGAACTTGGGTAAAAGAATCATGTGTTACCCTACCTGATCCCCCTATTTTAGAAAAGCTGCCTTTGGCAACTAAAGTTTCCGCCCCTTTATCTCCTTTAGAAGGATACATATTTGAAGGCTATAAAAATACAAATGGAAGTGTTGGAACAAAAAATATACTTGGGATTACGACAAGTGTTCAATGTGTAGTAGGAGTACTTGATTATGCGGTTAAAAAAATCAAAACAGAACTTCTTCCTTCTTATCCCAATGTAGATGATGTAGTAGCTTTAACTCATAATTATGGCTGCGGAGTTGCCATTAATGCACCGGACGCCATCATTCCGATTCGTACATTACAGAATCTTTCTATTCATCCAAATTTCGGCGGTGAAGTTCTAGTAGTTGGCTTAGGGTGTGAAAAGCTGCTTCCTGAACGTTTGAGTCCACAAGAGATTTCAGGAAATATAACACGTTTGCAGGACCAGGCGGGTTTTAAGCAAATGATTGCTACGATTATAGAGATGGCAGAAGAAAAATTAATTAAACTAAATAGCCGGACGCGTGTAACCTGCCCTGTGTCTGATTTAACGGTAGGTTTACAATGTGGAGGAAGCGATGCCTTTTCCGGTGTTACTGCCAATCCAGCAGTTGGATACGCGGCAGATTTACTAGTAAGAGCAGGCGCTACTGTTTTATTTTCTGAAGTTACTGAAGTTCGAGATGCTATTCATTTGTTAACGCCACGAACAATTAATAAAGAAGTTGGTCAATCTCTGATTAAAGAAATGAAGTGGTATGATCAATATTTAAAAAGAGGCGAAGCAGATAGAAGTGCAAATCCTTCACCTGGAAATAAAAAAGGCGGACTTGTCAACGTAGTAGAAAAAGCACTTGGCTCCATAGCTAAAGCGGGAACAACTCCAATTGTCGAAGTCTTATCGCCTGGAGAAAAACCAACTAAAAAAGGCTTAATCTATGCAGCAACTCCAGCGAGTGATTTTGTATGTGGAACATTACAGTTAGCTTCTGGAATGAACATGCATATTTTCACAACAGGGAGGGGAACTCCATATGGCCTAGCAATGGCACCTGTTCTTAAAGTATCTACTAGAAGTTCATTAACTGAGCAATGGCATGATTTAATAGATTTAGATGCAGGAAGAATAGCACAAGGGGAAGCAACCATTGAAGAGGTTGGTTGGGAGCTCTTTCACTTAATTATAGAAATTGCAAGCGGTCATAAGAAAACGTGGAGTGATTATTGGGGGTTGCATAATGATTTATGTCTGTTTAACCCTGCTCCTTTAACTTAACAAGATAACGAGAACCTGTTTCTAAACTGGTTCTCGTTGTTTTATGACGCGTTGAGTAACTAATTGGAGTTTAAATGACCTCTGTCTACCGCTTCCGGTGGTGTTTCCATCCAACCATTTTCCATCATAATATCCGCTGCATCTTTTACAAACCTCGAGATATTTGTCATTGATTTTCCATATAACAGCGCCAAATCATGTCTTCCATTGACAGCTACTGAATTTCCAAAAGCCCTCATTTTCATTGAGAACATATCCATTTTGTGAAACAGCATCAATTTATCGGAAAATGGTGAAAAAGTCGAAGTAGTAATTAAATGATCAAGAAAGGATGGCGCTGGTAAATTATCTAGATGAAGCTTTTCAATATAGCGTTCTACCGCTTTATTTGTCAGATCTTCGCCTTTTACAAATAATGCACGGATTTTTTCACTTTTAACAACTTGACTAAATGCCAAAATTAAGGCTTTGCTTGTCACATTATTCTCGATGTTATCATACAGATGAGCAATTTCTAATGCGTGCAAAGGTCGAACATCTCCTATAAATCCGCTTAAATAATGAGTATTAGCGATGTTCACTTTTTCTGGTGCGGGAATAATTGGCGGCTTAATAATAAATCCTTTATCCATTAAGATTGCCTTTATTTGCTCCATCAGTTCCATTGTTGCTTTCATACAATACGTTAAAAATGTCTTTACATCTTCTCTATACATTAGGGGCAGTGCGATACTGTAAATGCTTAATCCCGCTTTAGCAGCATATTTTAAATAATGCACGTAAAATTCATCTTCAAACAGCTTTGGAGCGCCTAGATTCACGTCTTCTTGCGTAAATCCATGCGGAATCGGCACATTCTCTTTTGTGAAAATTTCTTTTACGTTAGTTTGAAATTCTTCCGTTAAATCTTTTGCATGCTGTAATAGTTTTTTTATATCCGGATCTTCAACGTGTTCAAGAAAATAGCTTAAAATATACGAAGACATGCTGTTGCCCATATAGGTTGCCCAAAGTTTGCCCATTTCGGGGGCTGTTAATTTCTCTTTCACGCTTGTTTTTTTTGAACCTATTTTAATTGGTTTGATTGTTTCCATCTATAATCTCCTAATTCGATTTGTTCTTAGGTTGGTCTTTTCTATCTTATCTATTCCTCAACTTTTGCCCGTTGTTTAATGAGTTAAAATTCTCAGGTGAGATGTGCGGGTTTTAAGCATTTTAATCTAAAGTCGGACCTATTCGCTGTTTGTTTCCGTGCTTAACCTGTACGTTGACCTTCACATTTATTGAGTCTTTTGTTAAAGGAATGGCCCCGTTGCTTTGAACAGCTTTCCATTTACGCAGTTCTTTTTTGTAAAGAACATGAGAAAGCCTGTAAACATCGCTGTTTATACTTAAGCCTTGCGCGTACGTTTCAATAATTTGTTTCTTAATTTTCTGTTCAGCTTCTTTTTTTATAGTCGATAGTTTTTCGTGCTGCGGCATAACTAAAATCGTTGCTTTTGCACGAACTTTTATATTAAATGTTAAATTACTACCTTTTATAACAGGTTCAATTTTTACTTTTTTCTTATCTACCACAAGATCAATATCGGAATGATCAGGCAGCCTTACCCGTAAACCAGCTCGTACGAATTCATCCGTTATCCATCTAAGCCCTTTGATTTTATTCTCAGAAAAAACGCCTTTTAATTCAGATGATGTAATAGCCACTGCTCCGTTTACTTGAATAGCTGTTTCTCTTTTTTGATCCGTTGTTAAATGTTCCTTAGTCTGAACTAGAGGAATGTTTACTTCGTGACTTGGTTCATTAAGGTGGATAATGAGCTCTCTTAAATCAACGGGTGGAATAAACGAGTTTTGTTTAAAAATCACTTTAGGATCGCTCAAGCGAGAAAGAGCGTTAGATACTTCGAACATAGGCGTAGCTAACAACGTTTTTTTCAAAGGACTTTTCGTAGCATACATCCAGATGTTGTATCTCGTTTCCCGATAACGATCTAAAAAATCCACCGCAGATTTGACAGCGCCATGCTTTAACGCATCGTCCGTTAGAACAAGGAAAGCTAAGTGCCCAAAAAAGATTCTGCGCTGAGAAATTTGATAATATCTAAAAATGGCTTCATCAATAGTTTTACCTGTTGCATAGCCAACTTCTACTTTGATTTGGCCAGCGCCAGCACCGCTTGCCTCTGATTTTGCTAATAAACTTAAATTAATTGTCTGCAGGTAGAGAACGTAACGATTATTTTTAAAATCTACCCCCATTCCTTGTGCATATACCATTTGTTCCGGTTCATTCGTATCCCAGCACCCCGAAAGAAACAATAAAAAAGAGCTCATAACAAGTATAAGTAAATTCCTTATGTTCCTTTTCACTAACTTTCTCCTTCTTCGCGAGTGGAATCGCTTGGGTTAAGCATACTAGCTCTTGTTGCTTTTTTACTTTCGGGAAGGCGGAAGAGAGATTTTAAAATATTTTTCGCGTCTAACCGGGTTGCTAATTCGAAATAGGGCACACCAAACGTTCGAATGTTTGTAATATAGATCATGACTAAAAAGATGGAAATAAAAAATCCAAAAAAACCCAAGATGCTGACACAGATAATACAAAAAAAGCGGATTAGTGAAATTGTTCCTATAAGAGACTGATTCGCTAGCGTAAACGTAGCAATCGTAGAGCCTGCAATGACAACAAGCATGGCAGGACTTGTTAAACCGGCTCTAATGGCTGCATCACCGATAATAAGCCCTCCGATTACACTGAGTGTCTGCCCGACGGAAGTCGGCAGTCTAAACCCTGCCTCTCGAAACAATTCAAATAAAAGAAGCATTAATATTGCCTCAAGAGAGGTAGGAAACGGGACACCTCTTCTTGCTTCAACAATCGTAGCTAATAGACTGAGCGGAAGCTGATTTTGATGAAAAGCCGTCATTGCCACCCAAAAACCCGGCAAAAAAGCAGCGATGGAAAGCCCGAAGATTCGAAGAATACGCTCAAAAGAGCTGTATAAATATGTATTTTCTTTATCCTCAGATCCTTTTAATAAGTAAAAAAGGTTAATGGGTGTAACATACGCATATGAAGTTCCATCAATTAATATAATGAACCGGCCATTTAACAGAGATTGAACCGCAAAATCAGGTCTCCCTGTATAAGCGTGGCGTGGAAAAAAGCTATACGGATTTTTATTAATGAGCTCTTCTAACTGTGTTCCGCTGAAAATACCGTCGATATCGATATCCCCTAACTTCTCCATAATTTCGTCAAGTATCTTCTTGTCAGCTACATCTTCCATGTATAAAATGCTTACTTTTGTTTTTGTTCGTTTTCCAATCTCTAAAGAGTTTGTTAACAAGGAAACCGATTTAAGACGCTTGCGAATTAAAGCAATATTGACAGGTAAGTCTTCAATAAAATTATCTCTAGGACCCAATATGGTTACTTCATTTTTCGTTTCTTCTGGGCTTCTTTGAGGACGGTCCGAAATATCGATAGACAGAACAGATTGTGGTGATCCAAAATCAATGAATAATTTCCCAGAAAAAATTTCCGAAACTGCCTGCTCTTCATTTTGAACGATAGAAACTGAGGGAAGGTTTAATAATTTTATGATCTTGTCTCCTTCTACTTCACCCTCTAACTTAGCGCAGCATTCCTCTAATCTTTTAGGAATCATTTCATATAGCATTTCCGTACTAACTAGACCGGTACAATAAATCATAAGCACTCGTTTGTTATAAAAATAAACGGTCTCGAAGTTAATATCGCTGCATTTTCCAAATAAATCTCTTAATGTACACTCATTGATTATCTGAGAACGAGAAGAACTTTCTTTTAAAAGACTTTCCGTCTCTTGTTTTTTAGAGCTGTAGCCTTTTTTCTTCTTAAAAAATTCCACTCTTATCCCTCCTTGTTTTATGAGAAAATAGAAAGACTATGCCTGCTAAGAAAAGAGAGAAAGCAACAAATAACCAGAAAGTAGCCGGTATGATTGTAAAAAATAAAAGATTTGAAAAAGCAAAGTCCGTTATAGGAGCTAGTGTACATACAGTGATAACCACTAAAATGAGTAAAAGAAACCTTTTTTGGCCTTTTTGAAACGCAACTAATTCTTTCATAATAAAAAGAAAGGTCGAAATGCGGATAAAGGTACCCGACAACCACTGATAAATAGATAGAAAGTCGATATGCTCTATAAACTTTCCAAGTGATGCAATTCCCCATTCTTCATAGGGAGGGAAACGTTGCTTAGAGGCTTCTACAGGGCCAAATTCAGTAATTGCTCCAATGAGAGGCCCAATCGTAAGGCCTGTTAAGAGAATTGCAGCCACCGCTAAATGCTTATAGCGTATAGGCTGCGGTACTTTGTGCTGCAAAAAAATCAGCAGCAGCAGCTCTACCATCCCTGATCCTTGAAATACAATACTTTTGATAACAGGAAAATAGCCATTTTCTAAAACAGGCTGCAATAAAGAATAATCTTTAAATTGAAAGTTTGTAAAAGAAACAAAAAAACCTAATAGCACAATAAAAAATAAAAGAAATACGTTTACAATGCTAATCGTTCTAATACTCGTAGCAGCAAGTAAGCAACAGGTAAAACCAAATATCAAAACAAGGATAATTAAAGGTGTTCGCTGAAGGAAAATAATATTAATCCACGTAATCGTCTCTCGTAAAGTGACGATCTCCATAATGGTCAAATAAGCGATTGTAAGAAAAATAACGACATTGGTAAATGGCTTATTCATATGTTTTTTCATCCATTGAAAAAGATGTTCGCCTTTTGTTTTTTTATTTACATATACGAGTAAAGGAACCCATATGAGCGTTAAAAGACAAGTAAGAAGAACGGTGATCCAAGCATCTCGTCCTGCCGTTTTAATTAATGGAGATATAAGCATCACATGAGTTTTTAAGCCAATAAACGTCATTGAAAGAAGGATCAATTGAAAAACAGAAATTGAGTCTGACTTATTTATGGTAACCACTCCTTCTCTCCGGCAAATTTACTACTGGTAGCTTATCCTAAATTTCTCATAATATAATGGAAAATCCTCACTCGAAAAATAAAAAGAGCTGTTTTATACGTCATATTTCTCACGTATAAAACAGCTCAGCCTGTTATTCACTTATTTTCACAAAGCCCTATTCTCTGCACATTATTCACTGTGTTCAATTACTAGTTAGCTGGACTTCTTTCTTATCTTCATTTTCTTCTATTTCCGCTTCTTCTATATTCACAAAAGGTTGATCAGCAACGGTCACAAGCTCGCCGCCGCAAACATGGCGAACAACGGTTACTAGCTCTGGAAAAGCGGGAAATTTGCCGTATAACGTTTTTAAAGGAAGTGCGCCTTTACATATTTTACTGTTATGTGGTTCATACCCTTTGAGCGTATCAAGCAATAATTGTTCGCCATTTTCAGTCAATTTGATATAGGTGTTTCTTTTATCATTTTCTCTTTTGAACAAATGCAGATATCCTTGGTTTTCTAATTTTTTCGAAAAATTAAATGCTGTAGAGATATGCATAGCTCCTAAATTAGCTAACTCTGACATAGAAATTTCTCCCGTGTTACTAGCCAAACATAAAATATGATGCTCATTTACGTTTAGACCATAAGGTTTCACCCATTGCTCCCAGTCATCTTCCGCAGCTCTCCAGATGGCTTTACTTACCTGCATTAATTTGAATCCAAACAATGATGCATCTTTTATTGTGTATTCACTTTCTTGTTTCGACATACTCTCATTCCTTATTTGTAGGCTGTTGTAAGTTAGTTTATTTTTAAAGCGTGTAAAAATATTTTTATTTCATCTAATTTATCAGCATACCTACAAAATCAGACGAAAAAATACACGTACAGTTTAATTTATCAGCTTTATTCCACAATATCTCTGCAATTCTGAAGAAATGTCTACCAACTAAAAAGAGTTGCTTACCTTATTTTTATTAAAAAAAGTAATACGTGTCTTTTTAATGACTAATAGATGATGCGGATTCTAAGTGAGCAAATGCTTGTTCTAAGTCTGCAATTAGATCTTCCGTATCTTCAATTCCTACAGATATACGAACTAGTCCTTCGGATATTCCAAGAGCTTTACGTTCTTCAAGCGTACATTCTACGTGACTAGTCGTTCTTGCCGGGCCGTAAATCGTTTCAACCGCTCCTAGATTACCGGCTTTATTTGCATACGTTAACCTTGGCAATAAAATTTTAATGGCTTCCATTTCTCCTTTTAACACAAAGCTTAATATTCCGCCAAAGCCTTTCATTTGTTTTTTGGCAATATGATGATGAGGGTGTGTTTCCAATCCTGGATAATAGACGGCTTCAACAGCTTCTTTCTTTTGAAGAAATTTAGCAATTTCCAAAGCGCTTCGTTCTTGTTGACGTATGCGTAATTTTAACGTTTTCATTCCTCTTAAAATAAGATACGCTGACATGGGATCCATGGTCGCGCCATTGATCTCACGGTAGTGATACACATGCTGCATTAATTCTTTAGAGCCGCATACTACCCCTCCTAAGGCATCCGCATGTCCGCTTAAAAATTTTGTTGCGCTGTGAATGACAAGATCTACCCCTAATTGAAGAGGGTTTTGATTAATGGGTGTCGCAAACGTATTATCAATAATGACGACTGCCCCTACTGCTTTTCCTGCTTTCGCTATTCTTTCAATATCAATAATTTTCATCGTAGGATTTGTAGGTGACTCTAGATATAGCACTTTGCACCCTTTATTTACTTCTGCTTCAATTTCTTCATGATTTCCCGTATTACATAAGGTTACATCAACTCCGATGTTAGGAAGGAACTCAGTGAAGATTTTATTTGTTCCTCCATATGTATCTTTTACCGATACGACTCGGTCTCCCGGTTTTAAAAAAGTGTATAATGTGCTGCTGATAGCCGCCATGCCGGAGGAAAATGCGACCGCTTCTTCTGCTACTTCAAGTATCCTTACTTTTTCTTCAAAAGCTTTAACCGTAGGATTACTCATGCGATTATACGTATAGCCTGGTTTGTTTCCTAACGCAACTTCTTGCCATTCATCTACATCATCATAATTGTACGCTACGCTGAAGACGACAGGAACTTGAGTGGCATTATAAGCAAGCGATTCTTTTTCTCCTGCCCATACCGCTTTTGTTCCGTCTTGTACATTTCTAAACTGTTTGTCTGTCATTCACCCATCACCTCTGATTTTATTAATTAGATAATGATTAGATTATATATTGTATACAATATACTGTATATAGTACAGAATAATCTGATAATAAAATATACGTACATTCCTCATTAAATTTAAAGAGGTTGAGATATAACGAAATGAATCCAATCAACTGCTAGAAGAACTTAAAACAAATCGAACCTACGCTTACCATAACAAACAAAACAAACCACTAATCAAAAATCTTGATCAATGGTTCATTTTTTACTTCGTCTAAAATACTTTTGTCCCAGCCTCTTTTTTTATTCGGCTTTCACCAAAATTTTCACCTGTTCTTTTTCTTTTAATAATGTCTCAAAACCTTCTTCAATCACCTGTTCTAGTTTAATACGTTTTGTCACCAGTTTATCAGCAGAAAAATAGCCTTTTGCCATTAAACTGATAACCGCTGGAAATACATCGCGGTAGCCAATAATACCTGTTACTGTACGCTCTTGTAAAACGATTGTTTGGGGATGAATGGACGCTTCTTTTTCAAATCGTGCCATCTTAATGCTTTCATTCTACTCAGCTCCTATTCTTATTTGAAAATTTAAAATCCCTATGAACTCTCAGCTTATAAATTGAATTTTTTTAATCTGTTATAAAATGTACTTCTTGGTATATCTAACAGCTTAGCGGCAAGTGACACATTTCCCTGCGTTTTACGTAAAGCATCCATCATTAAGTCTTTTTGAACTTTTTCACGAAATGTGAGTGCGGGTAAGGACGTAAAATCATTTTCTTCTATTTTTTGTGAAGTATCAAAGTGGGAGATGCTTTTCTGACCGCCAAGATTTAAAGAACTTAAATAATTCAATACTTTCTCTTTTTCTACTTCCGTGTTTAGTGAGATTTTCAAGCGTTCAAGTACATTAAATAATTCTCGAATATTGCCGGGCCACTGGTAATCTATTAATTTATCCACTAATTCTTTGGGGAAATTAATATTCCAAGCATTCTTTTGACAAAAGTAGCGCATCAGATATGGAATATCTTCTTTCCTTTCTCGCAAAGGCGGAACATGCACGGGATACACGTGAAGCCGGTAATATAAATCTTCTCGAAACGTCCCTTCACCGACAAGTTGACGAAGATCTCGATGAGTAGCGGTAATAATCCGGATGTCTACTGAAATTTCCTGATTGCTTCCAACAGGTGTTATCTTGCGTTCTTGCAATACTCTTAGTAAAGAAACTTGCATAGAATGAGGAAGCTCACCTATCTCATCAAGAAAAATCGTACCATGATTAGCCTGCTCAAACTTTCCTTGATATCCTTGACGCCGTGCTCCTGTAAATGCTCCTTCTGCATAGCCAAATAATTCACTTTCCATAAGTTCCTTCGGAATGGCACCACAATTAAGAGCAATAAAAGGTCCGTTTTTACGCGAGCTGTTTTCATGAATTGTTTGAGCAATTACTTCTTTTCCGGTACCTGTTTCCCCTAAAATATAGACCGTTGTATCCGTAGGAGCCGCATGCTTTATTTCTTCTAGCGTTTGCTGAAAGGAACGGCTTATGCCCGCTTCTCCTTTAAAAGAAAATGATTGAGCAGGGATCTGTGTAGTTGTTTGGTTATGGTGCGTTTCTTCTGATAAATAAATAATCTTGCCAATAGAATGACCGTGTCTCTTTGAAATTACAGGCACTTCCATCACTATACGAAATCCCTGTTGTACAATCGTATTCAACTGCAGGCCTGACCATTTTGGTATACATTCTCGCACGGTTTTGCTTGCTCCCACAATCACTTCTTTGTAATTGCAAAGCAGCAAGAGCTGTTTGCTATCAACAAAATTCATAGAAGCGTGAACCAACTCAATTTCATCTTTGTGCATTCGAATGCTTAACTCCCGTTCAATTGTATACGCAATGGACGTAACCATTCCAAGTGTATAAGGGTGAGCTCTGTTTACAGGACAAGAAATATTAATAATCCCAATTAAATTTCCGTCGTCATTTCGAACAGGCGCTGCCGAACAGCTCCATTGATGCGAAGCAATTGAATAATGTTCTGTACCCGTTATCATAATGGGCTCTTCCGTTTGCAGAGCCGTACCGATTGCATTTGTGCCTACTTCTTTTTCTGTCCAACAGGCACCTTCCACAAAATTAATTTTCTTTGCTTCATTCAGTGTAAGTCTATTTCCTGTAATAGATAAAATATAGCCTTCTGGGTCAATTAATAAAGCAACCATCCCTAAGTCCGCTGCTGATTGCCTGATTCTTTCTAAGTGCGGCAAAGCCGTCTCAAGAAATAAAGAGTTCATTTGTTTTCGAGAATGAAAAGCTTCGTTTTTTAAAATCGATCTGCCTTTATCTAGGTAAGGATTAACATCTGCGCTTTTACAGCGGTGCCACGATTTCACAATGATGTCGTTTAACCTTGAAGATTCAAGTGCACCTTCGTTTACAAAACGTTTCCATGTGTTTAAAGAAAGTGTGGATTCCATTTCTTACCTCTCCCCTATAAACTTAATTGAATATAGTAAATCAAGGCTTGTTACTATTATTATAAATCACAAAGAAAGCGTTATCATTACCAAAGATAGATTCTTAAACTTACGTTATGTAAAAATTATAGAAAGACTAGACGAGGATGCAGGAAAACTCCTATCTCTCTTGCATGATTCCTTCATCCTCTAGTTTATCTTTTTAAGCCCTTCATTTTTACTTTTCATTCCTAAAGAGCTTAATCATTTAGGACATTTGTATAGTTAAGAGTGAACGGCCTGACCCGCCGACTGCAAAAGAGCTTCGTGAATGGCTTCAGATAATGTAGGGTGGGCAGCGATAAAGTCTTCCATTATATCTGTGGTCAACTCTCCATGCATCATAATGGTTCCTTGTCCAATTAATTCTGTAGCATGTGAACCTACAATGGAAAGCCCAATAATTTCATTAAACTGCGGTTCTACGATTACTTTCACTTTTCCAACGGACTCATTGGCAATCATCGCTTTGCCGTTTGCCGTAAACGAGAATTCTCCGACGCGAATATCGCCGTATTCGCTTCGAGCCTGCTTTTCTGTCATACCGACACTTGCAATTTCAGGGTGAGTATAAATGCAGCGTGGTACAGCTCGGTAATTTACGCTCTTATCTTTTCCGCATGCGTGTAAAGCAGCAACTGTGCCTTCATGAAAGGCGACATGAGCAAGCTGAATTCCGCCAACTACATCTCCACAAGCATAGATGTTAGGTATATTCGTTTGCATATGCTCATTAACATCAATTCCTTGTTTTGAAAAATGTACGCCAACCTGTTCTAAACCTAAACCTAGCACTCTAGGTTTTCTTCCAATTGAAATTAATGCATACTCAGCTTGCAGTTCATGCAGCTCTTCTTTATGTTTAAATAGAGCCGTTTTATGTTCTGGCTTCATTTCTGTTAGCGAAGCGGATGTATAAATCCCTACGCCTTTTTTCTCTAACTCTTCCTGTAACGTAAATGCGATATCGGCATCTTCACCAGGAAGCAGCTGATCTGCCGCTTCCACAATCGTTACGTTTGTTCCCATTTGACTGTAAATGCTTGCAAATTCACATCCAATTACACCCCCTCCTACTATTAAAAGAGATGAAGGGATAGCAGGCAGCGACATTGCTTGTTTACTGTGAATGATCCACTTTCCATCAAAAGGAGCAAATGGGAGGCTAGCAGGTTCTGAACCCGCAGCAATAATAAACTGTTCAGCCTCTACCTCTTCTACGCGATTTTCGTTTCGCACGGATAGACGATGATTTGTCAAAAAGGAAGCTTCTCCTTTCATGACTTTAATACTGTTCTTTTTCATCAAATAGCCAATTCCACTGACCAAGTTTTTAACAATAGCTGTTTTATGATGCTGAACGCCATCCCAGTTAATTTTCACTTGTTCTAAAGGAAGAGTGATGCCGAATTGCTCAGCTTGCTTAATTTTCTCATAGGCTTCCGCGCTTGCTAATAATGACTTTGTTGGCATACAGCCCTCATTTAAACATGTTCCACCTAAATCTTTTTGTTCGATTAACGTAACTTGTTTTCCTTGCCGGGCGGCAGTAATTGCCGCCACATATCCTGCAGGACCGCCGCCAATGACAACTAAAGGTTTCACGGAATGCACCCCTTTCTATAAGAGTAGTAAAATAGGCTGTTCTAAGTATTGTTTAATAGTTCCAAGGAAATTAGCTGCAGGTGCTCCGTCCAGTACGCGATGGTCAAACGTCAGGCTTAAAGGCAGCAAGTTTCTTTTTTGTAATTCGTCTCCTTTATACATCGGTACATCTTCAGTAGCTCCAACACCAAGAATTCCTGTTTCAGGCGGGTTTAATACAGGTGTAAAATACTCTACTCCGTAAGCACCGAGATTAGTAATAGTGAATGTAGAACCTTGCATCCTATCAGTGCTCAGCTGACCTTGCCGAGCATCCGCTGCTCGTGTTTTAATCTCTGCAGCTAATTCAACTAACGACATCTTTTCAGCATGCTGCATAACTGGAACAACTAACCCATTTTCTAAGGCTACGGCCATTCCAAGATGAACATGGTTATAGAGTTGAATTTCGTTATCAATATAGGCACTGTTCATTTGTTTGTGTTCTTGAAGTGAAAGAACAACAGCGCGAGCAATAAAATCAGTTAGAGAGATTTTCACCTTATGGCGTTGCTGGGTCACATCTTTAATTTCTCGTTGAAGAGACAGTAAATCCGTCACGTCAGCTTTCATATTAATCGTTAATTGGGCACTGTTTAATAAACTGTTATGCATTCGATTTGCAATGACTTTCCTCATGCCCGCTATGGGAAGAGTTTCTTTGTTTATAGCGGTGTTATCTCTTTCTACCGTTTGGGGACTCGCTTCTGAAGCTCTTTCCGCCAGCACTTTTTCTACATCTGCTTTGGTGATTCTTCCTTTTGGTCCTGTGCCTTTAATCGTTTCAACATTAAGGTTTTCAGATTCTGCTATTTTCCGTGCAATTGGCGAAATGCGCACAGTTTCTTTATTCTTTTTTGATGGAGCTGCGTTTGCTGGCGGCTCTTCTAAAGAGATAGCAGCCGCTACCTCGTTTTTAGGCGCTTGCAGCTCATTTGCTGAACGGTTCTGCTCAGTGAGCTGCTCGTTTGGCTTTCCAACATAACAGATAATCGTTCCAGGAGGTACTCCTACATCTTCTTGTACAAGAATATCAAGAATCACACCGTCCTGCGGCGCTTCAATATCCATTTCGATTTTTTCAGAATTAATGCTTGCAATCATATCTCCTTTTGAAACGGAGTCTCCAATTTTTTTGTTCCACGTCGAAACGGTACCTTCTTTCATTGCCATACCTAGTTTGGGCATTACAACCTCTGCAGCCATTTGCTTCCTCCTCCTTTTTTAAAATTACACGCTTAGAAGCGATTTATCTCCTAGCAACTCCGATACAACTTCAATTACTTTTTGCGGTGTTGGCAGATAAATATCTTCTAATGGAGGAGAAAATGGCACAGGTGTATGTGGTGCTGTAATTCGTTTAATAGGTGCATCAAGCATGTCAAATCCTTTATCAGCAACTAGCGCAGCAATATCTGTTGCGATGCTGCATCTTGGATTGGCTTCGTCAATGACAATTAATCGATTCGTTTTTTCTACAGAAGAAAGAATGGTCTCTTCATCAAAAGGTGATAAACTTCGCGGATCGACTACTTCTACATCAATTCCTTTGTGAGATAATTGATCTGCTGCTGTAAGCGCAGTATTTACTTGTTTTCCAATGGCTACAATGGTTAAATCTGTTCCTTCGCGTTTTACATCCGCTTTCCCTAACGGAATTGTATAGTAGCCTTCAGGAACCTCTCCTTTCATGTTGTACAATGTTTTGTCTTCAAAAAAGATAACCGGATCATTGTCTTCAATAGCTGCTAACAATAACCCTTTTGCATCGTAAGGGTTAGAAGGTACGACTACTTTAATGCCAGGAATGCTAGTAAACAAGGCGTACAAGCTCTGAGAATGCTGAGCTGCAGCCCTAAATCCAGCTCCGTGGGTTGTCCGAATCGTGACGGGAACTTCAGCTTTTCCTCCAAACATGTATCTAAATTTTGCGCCTTGATTCAGCACTTGATCTAAACAGCAGCCAATAAAGTCATTAAACATTAATTCTGCAACCGGTCTTAACCCTGTAGCTGCCGCTCCCATTGCAGCTCCTATATAAGCTGCTTCTGAAATAGGCGTATCAAGAATTCGTTCACGTCCAAATTCTTGTACAAGCCCCTTTGTCACTCCAAGGACCCCGCCCCAAGCCTCATCATCTTGCAGGTGGTCAATTTCCGCTCCGCCAGCTACATCTTCTCCCAAAAGAATCACATTCTCATCTTTTCGCATCGCTAGTTTCATAGCTTCATTAATAGCTTCAGACATGCTTAATTTTCTAGTCATTTCCTTTTCCCCCTTTAATTAATAAGATACATAAACATCCGTTAATAGTTCCGAAGCATCAGGATAATCGCTTGTTTCTGCTAGCTCAACTGCGCGTTTTACTGCTTTTTCTACATCGCCATCAATATCTCTAAGCTCTTTTTCTGTTACTACTTGTTCTGAAAGCAAGTAATTTTCAAAAAGAGCGATCGCATCTTTTTCCTGGAGATGTTCTTTCTTTTCATTTCCTGATTTATACGTTTGTGCGTCGCCTTCAAAATGTCCGTAATTTCGATACGTTACACATTCAATTAACGTTGGCCCTTCTCCTCTGCGGGCTCGTTGAATAGCTTCTGCAGCTGCTTCATAAACTGCCATCACGTCTTTTCCATCCACTCGTACACCTGGAATGTTATAAGATGCGGCACGGTCCGCAATCGCGCTGCAACTCGAAGCATAAGAAAATGGAGTTGCCTCTCCGTAGCCATTATTTTCAGCAACAAAAACAACCGGCAGTTTCCAAATCGCTGCTAAGTTAATTCCTTCATGAAACGTCCCTTCATTGCCCGCTCCGTCCCCAAAAAAGCAAACGCTTACATCTTTTGTCTTTTTATACTTAGCAGTTAAAGCAGAACCGCATGCAAGCGGAAAGCCTCCTCCTACAATTCCATTTGCTCCTAAAATTCCTTTATCTAAATCCGCGATATGCATGGATCCGCCTTTTCCTTTGCCTAACCCGGTTACCTTTCCAAAAAGTTCAGCCATCATGCCATCTAAATCGCCGCCTTTAGCAATACAATGACCGTGTCCCCGATGAGTGCTCGTAATACTGTCACTGTCGTTAAGATGAGCGCACATTCCAACCGCTACCGCTTCTTCACCTGCATACAGATGAACAAAACCAGGCAGTACACCTTTTGCGAAAATTTGATGTACTTCATCTTCAAACTTTCGAATTTCTACCATTTTCTGATACATCCAGCTGGCTTTTTCTTTCGTAAGCTTTTCTGTTTTGTTTTGAGCAGTTTTCATTATGGTAAGCCTCCTCATTTGATTATCAAACTTCACTTAACTACTATTGCAAGTACCGTGCCAATAGTAAAATCGCTTTATACTAGCAATCTATTGTTTTATTTCGCCTTTTGAAATTAGACAAAATTGGACACTGTTCCAACTTTGTCTAACTTTGTCCAATCTTAGAGGAATCAATTATGTAAACTGAATTTAAGGTGCATAATAAGCGTGTGGGTTAAAAATTACATTGAATAATTAGCAAGAAAGCTTTTATGTAAATATGATATAATGCTGAAGGAATCGTCTTCATTTTGAAGAACACCAAAGCTCTTAAAGGAGGTTGATTAAAGTAAAACGGATTTTATAGAAGTTTCACCGTAAAGTTGGATGTAAATTAAACGATGAAAGATGAGGTGAAAACCTGGACAACATCCAAAGTTCTCGTCACTAGATGACATATCGCCAGGTTACTGTTATGCACAATGCAATTCAACACATTACAAGTTTTTATGTATACGCAGCCATTATTATATTTATCATTACATATTTTTTGATTATGACCGAAAAGATCAATCGCGCTTCGGCAGCTCTTTTAGGTGCTATATTGATGATTTTGTTAGGTATTGTTGACTTTAATAAGGCCATTATGGAACACATTCAGTGGGAAACGATTGTCCTTCTTATGGGTATGATGATTTTAGTCGGCATTACAAACAAAACAGGCGTGTTTCAATACGCAGCCATCAAGTCGGCTAAAATCGCTAAAGGTGATCCGGTTCGAATTCTAGTTATTTTATCAATATTAACAGGCGTCGGATCAGCATTTTTAGACAACGTAACAACCGTGTTATTAATTGTTCCCGTTACATTTTCCATCACTACTATTTTGAATATTAATCCTTTTCCATTTCTTATATCAGAAGTGCTGTTTTCAAATATTGGAGGAACGGCAACTTTAATAGGCGACCCGCCTAATATTATGATTGGGGCAGCGAATCCTCATCTTGATTTTAACGCTTTTTTATTAAATTTAGCTCCTGCAGTACTAATTATCGGTGTTGTTACACTAGGAATTCTTGTTCTTATTTATCGTAAAAAATTAAAAGTAGAAGATAGTAAAAAACAAGAGCTAATGAGTTTAAATGAAAAAGATTATATTCAAGATTCCGTTTTAATGAAAAAATCGTTAACGGTATTAGTATTAACGATTCTAGGTTTTACCCTGCATTCCGTTTTACATATCGATGCCGCTATGGTAGCTATTACAGGTGCAGCTGTATTATTGGTAATTGGATTAAGAACCCATGATGAAGTAGAAAGCGCTTTTGATTCTGTTGAATGGACAACGATTATTTTCTTTGCTGGTTTGTTTATTCTTGTCGGGGGATTAATCGATGTAGGCATCATTAAAAAGCTGGCTGCAGGCGCGTTAAACGTTACAGACGGCGATATCGCACTGTCAGCCTATCTCATTTTGTGGATTAGCGGAATTGCATCAGCTGTTATTGACAACATTCCTTTTGTTGCTACAATGATTCCGCTTATTCAAGATATGGCTCACGGAATGGGAATGAGCCCTGATTCTGCTCAAATCAGTGTACTATGGTGGTCATTAGCTCTAGGAGCATGTCTGGGAGGAAACGGTACGTTAATTGGAGCATCTGCCAACGTCATTGTAGCTGGCATGGCTGTAAAAAAAGGACATAAATTTTCATTTATGGATTTCTTAAAAATTGGAGCTCCAATCACACTCGTATCTCTTTTGATTTCAACGTTATATATCTTCCTTCGCTATCTTTTATTTCTGTAAGGGAGAGAAATTAAAATCTACACGAACAGTAAAAAAGACTTCTCAGCTGAGAAGTCTTTTTTGCTCTAGATATATGCGCTCAGGCAGCCCAGATGAAGTTGATAATAAAAGCGGCGCTAATGATATACATAATCCAGTGAATTTCCTTCGCCTTGCCTGCTAACAGTTTAACGAATGTATAAGATAAAAACCCTAGCGCTAAGCCTTCGCCAATACTAAACGTTAACGGCATCAAAATAATGGTACAAAAAGCAGGTACAGCATCTGTTATCTCATCTAAAGGAATGTTTTTTATTTCCGTTAACATGAGAGCTCCAACCATAATTAAAATAGGGGCTGTAGCAAAAGAAGGAATAATGCTAATTAATGGCGTAAATAAAAGGCTCACTAAAAACAACATGGCAACGACCAGTGCTTTAAGGCCCGTTTTGCCTCCTTCTGCAATTCCCGCAGCATTTTCTACATACGCGTTCATTGCGGTAGATCCCATAGCCGCGCTGGCTACAGTCGCAAGAGAATCTGCCATAAGCGCTTTATCTAACCCTTTAATTTCTCCTTTTTCATCCATTAATCCAGCTTTTTTAGATAATCCAATCATCGATCCTAAATTATCAAATAGCTCCACAAGTGTAAATGAAAAAATAATAGAAAAAAGACCGTAATGAAGAGCTGATTTAATATCCATTTGTAAAAAAGTTTCCGACATGCTCGGCATTGAAAACGAGACTACGCTGCTGATGCTTTTAGGTGCTTCTACTATGCCCAGCACCATCCCGGCAATTGATACTAGCAAAATGCTAATCAGGGCAGCTCCTTTAATTTTTCGAGCAGTTAATACAGTTACCGCGATAAAACCTAACAAAGCGAGTAACGGGCCCGGTTTTGTAAGCTGACCAAGGGCTACTAAATTTTCTTTGTTGCTGACAATAATTCCTGCTTGCTTAAAACCGATAAAAGCAATAAATAGACCGATTCCAACAGAAATAGCACTTTTTAAAATAGCGGGTATCCCTTCAATAATTTTCTTGCGTAAGCCTGTTATTGTTAAAATAAAAAATACAACCCCTGAAATAAATACAGCTCCTAAACCTGTTTGCCACGTTAACCCTTCACCCAATACCACTGTGTACGTAAAAAAAGCGTTTAGCCCCATTCCTGGTGCTACTGCAATAGGCATGTTCGCCCACAGTGCAAACAAAAGAGTGGCAAAGACAGTGGCAAAAATCGTCGCCGCAATGGCCGCTTCTTTTGGAATGCCTGCATCTGCTAAAATCGTTGGATTAACAAAGATAATATAGCTCATCGTTACAAAAGTAGTAATTCCAGCAAGAATTTCTGTTTTTACATCTGTTTTGCGTTCGGTTAAATGAAACAGCTTATCTAACCATGAAGGAGTAGGTGCTGATTTTTTTGTTAGTTCCATATGCTGAGCTTCCATTTTTTCATTCATCGCCACTTGCTTTTCACTCCTTTAATGATCGATTGGATTTTTTTAACTAGTTTTTACAGCCCCTTTATCAACAAGTGTATATTCAGTCATTTTCCCCCTCCTTTTTTATGAAAATATCTATAAAAAAAGCCGTGAAAACAGAAGGGAATCCTTCTATCTTCACGGCTCTTTGCTTCTGTAAACAGAAGATAAGCATCCGTCTTTTACGTGTTTTGCGAAACACACGATTTCATCGCACGTTTTGCAATTTATATAGAGAAGTTATTTAAAGCAAATAACTGTACAAGAATTTTCGGTAACAGGATCATAATCTCTAAATAAAGAAGTGACCTGGATATCAAATAAAAGCTCCACTTTTTGCTTTAGCATTTTTTTATATTTAGTCGACAAAGCGGCATCAAGAGACATCACTAATTCTCTATATTCTTCACTGAGGGCTTCTAGTGCCGGCATTCTTTTTGATTGAGCTAGAATAAGAATTTTATTATCAATAATATCTATTTTTTGAGTATTCACGCCTACATTAAAAATCTCCTGGCTAATTTGAGTATACAAAGTAGCTATCTTCTTTTTAGAGATCGGCTCCATATGCTTCACCTTTTTCATTGTTAAAAATGTGTTTTGCTATCTTGTTTTTACTTGATTATCGTCCTTTGACCAGCTGCCGATAAATTCAGGCTCATTATAGTCGAAGAAATTGGTTAAATTCTCATGGCGGTTATCAATAAAAAGCTGATTAGCGACTTCTGATACGAGCTTCGGTATCGCATATTTTAGACCTGAAAGAGCGGAAGCAGAAATTCCACAGCTAATTAAAGCGGAATAATTAAAAGCAAAAAGGCCATATACTATTTTTTGACCTTCCCCATCGCGATTTGAAAAAGCAAAGCCATTACTAAGATAAGGGTGGGCATCCAATACTGGATTGGCGATTTCATGTGGTGCTTTGTAATGATCGCTCCAGCGGGCGATGTGTTTCTCAACAAGTCGCAATTCTGGACGCAGAGCAGGATCTGTTAGAAGCCCTGTGCTAATAATTAAATAGTCAAATGTAAAGATTCCCTGAGGAGTTGTTACAACTGCTTTGTTCTGTTTTTCTTCGACATCCAGCCACGGTGCATGTACGTGTAAATGAAAACCCGGCCATGAGGAAGCGCGTCCAAATGTATCATTCGTAGGTGGCTGGTTGTATTCGAAAAAATGAGCCATCACTTCATATTTTTCAGCATCTGAAAAAGCGTGGAAACGTTCAATCATTCCTGAAGCTTCCATTTGTCTGATTGGGTTAATACGCGGAAGTTCTTTTCGGCGAACAAATACATGAGCTTCAGCAACCCCTTCAGAAAGCGCATAGTTGGCGTTATCAAACGCGGAAGCTCCTCCTCCTAAAACAGCTACTTTTTTGTTCTTCAACGTAGTAAAATCAATGGTTTGGGAAGTGTGAGAATAAAGGTGAGGCGGCAACTTTTCAGAAATCATAGGCGGGACGTGCCACTCTCCTCCTCCTTGAATTCCTGTAGCTAGTATAACTTTACGTGCCATCAGTGTAGGACACGAAGCTCCATTCCCTTCAATATGCAAGCGATGAATACCTGTTTTTCCCGGCTCAATTAACGTTAATTTTATTTCATTTGCCACAGGGAGGTTAAGAATGCTCCGATACCAGCGCAAATAATTCATCCAGTCTCCTCTTGGAATTTTGTCAAGAGCTTCCCATCCTCCTGAGCCAAATTGTGCTTCCCACCACGCTTGAAACGTCAGTGAAGGAATTCCTAAATCGATAGATGTTAAGTTTTTTGGTGTTCTCAGCGTAATCATTCGCGCATACGTTTCCCACGGCCCTTCTAAACCCGAACGGTTTTCATCAATAACAAGAATATTCGACACGCGTTCTCGCAGCAAACCAAAAGCCGTTCCTAAACCGCTTTGACCTCCTCCAATAATGATTACATCATATACGTGTCCGCTCTTAGGGATGATTGGCCTTGCTTCTGTTGGTTTCCTGAAGGAAAGGTAAGACAGATCGGTTTCTACTCTTTTATTTAAAGCTTCTAAGCTCATTGTTATCTCTCCTTTCAATAAAGTTTCTTTCTAATAAAAGTTTATTTTAAACCTTACACAAAATGATAGGTTTTATAACATCGTTTAATTTATATTTATATTATCACTTTTGGAATATGATTGTATCTCCATTCTCTCTAAAGTTTTTTTGGCAAATTGTATAAAATCACTAATATAATTTTTTTATATCTTATGTATGGAAGCATATTTACATCGTTTAAAAGGAAAAAACCATTACAAAGTTTAAGGAAGAAAGCTTTTCTGACATAAATTTTAAGAGAAACATGTGCGAGTTTGTGACAGTTATTTGTTAATTACGCTCTACTACTTGACTATCGTATTCATCAAATCTATAGTCATAATTAGTAACTCAGCAAAGGGAGTCAACGTATGAGAAATTTATTTAAAATAACAGCTATATTTACAACGATTGTTATGTTTATTTTAATGATTGCCGGCAGTCTGGTCACAACCACAGGATCTGGATTAGGATGTGGAAATGAGTGGCCACTGTGCAACGGGCAGTTAATACCCGAATACGCGGTAGCAACAATGATTGAATATACGCATCGTTTGATTACCGCATTTGCAGGTCTTCTTGTTTTAGCATTTTCTATTTGGGCTTGGATTCGTTATCGCAGAAACCGTGAAGTGAAAATTTTAGCGATTATGAGTATTGCATTTATCGTTATCGAGTCATTACTCGGGGCTTCAGCAGTTATCTGGCCTCAGTCGGCTGAGGCGCTAGCACTGCATTTCGGTCTTTCGCTTATTGCGTTTACCGGTGTATTTTTACTTTCCATCTTTGTTATTCAAAAGGACCGTTCGGACCATTTTATTAAAGGAGCGGTTACAGGCAAATTTAGATGGCTCGCATGGTTTACGCTCATATTTACCTACTGCGATATTTATTTAGGTGCATATGTACGTCACAAAGGTGCAAGCTTAGCATGTACAAGCTTTCCTGCTTGTTATGGCAACACTCTTATTCCAAAGCTATCAGGAACAACAGGCATTCACTTTGCCCACCGATTTGCTGCTCTTGTGCTGTTTGTTCTTATCATTTGGATTATGGTATCTGCCATTAAACAGTATAAAGAAACCCGCCGTGATATTTACTATGCGTCCATCATTGCAGTTGCTTTAACCGTTGCTCAAATATTTAGCGGTATCTTTGTTGTCATGTCTCGTTTAAATGTCTTTGCTACACTGTCTCACTCGGCGTTTATTACAGCGTTATTCGCTACGCTTAGCTACATTTGTGTACAGGCTTTAAAAGGTAAAAGACGATAAAACAAAAAAAACACGTGCAGTTCATAACTGCACGTGTTTTTTTTGAGTTAAGCTAGTTCTATCCCGCCTGTAATCCCGTAAACTTGAGCTGTTACGTAGCTTGCATCCGTTGAAGCTAAAAATACGTATACATTTGCTAACTCTACCGGCTGACCAGCGCGCTGCAAAGGTGTATCTTGTCCAAAACCTGGAATAGCGTCGCTTGGCTGCCCTCCAGAAATTTGCAGCGGCGTCCAGATAGGTCCTGGAGCAACTGAGTTGACGCGAATACCTTTTGGAGCTAGTTGCTTGGCTAGTCCGCGAGTGAATCCGTTAATGGCAAACTTTGTAGCTGCATAATCTAATAAATTAGGACTTGGGCTATAGCCTTGTACAGAACTTGTGGTAATAATAGAAGCACCTGCTGGTAAATAAGGCAGCGCTGCTTTTACGGTCCAATATAAAGAGAATACATTTACTTCAAAGGTTTTGCGCAGTTGGTCCGTTTCTAAATCAGCAATATCTTCTACTGCCTGCTGTTTACCTGCTACGAGCGCTAAAACGTCTAATCCATCTAATTCCTTATAAGCTTTTTCTACTAGCTCTTTGCAAAAAGATTCTTCGCCTACATCACCAGGTATGAGTACTGCTTTTCTTCCTTCTGCTTCAATAAGCTTTTGTACTTCTTCTGCATCAGCTTGCTCTTGTGGCAAGTAATTAAGCGCAACGTCCGCTCCTTCTCTTGCGTAAGCGATAGCTGCTGCTCGGCCAATACCTGAATCTCCACCTGTTACAAGAGCTTTTCTGCCTTTTAATTTACCTGCACCTATGTAACTGTTCTCCCCGCAGTCTGGGATGACGTTCATTTCTTTTTGTACACCGGGCGGTTCTTGATACTGTTTTGGATAGTCTTCATGGAAATATTGAGTTAATGGATTATTTAGTTTTGACATATTCGTCACTCCTTTATGAATGAATCCTTAACCAACTAAGGAAAAGTTTTCTATATACTTGTTCTTCCCGTCTGCTTCTTTAATAAACATGTTTGATGTGCTCTATTATCCTCACTTTTCTTTCATACCCCTTCCCCTTCAATCAACAGCTAGAAATAGCTGCATACATGAAACCTACGTTCACCATCACAATAAAAAAATCCGAACGAGTCGAATTCTCTATTAAGAATCTCGATTCCTCGTTCGGATCGCCTTTCAACTAAAATACATTTATCCCCCCTCTTTAAATAAATGGTGAGAGCTTTGTATTTTGCTGTGAACAGTAAGCTTTCTTTCTCGTCTGTGCCCGCTACTCTGTTAGTTCCGCTTGTAAAGGTTTTGATTCTTCTTCGGCTTCTTTAGGAGTGCGAACGATTAACACATCACATTTTGCATAGCGCAAAATATGCTGAGATACACTTCCAATTAAGATACGCTCTACCGCGTTTAACCCGGTTGCACCGCATACAATTAAATCAACGTGCTTGTCTGGTGCGATTTTTTTAGATATTTTTGTTTTAGGAGAGCCGTGTTCAATTAGTGTCTCGACTCTTGTTACTCCAGCTTTGATGGCTAGGTTACGATAGTTGGTTAAAAGTTCTTCAGCAAATTTCTCTGCATCTTGAAAGCGTGTATCCGTATAGAATGCATAAGGTGATGGACTTAACGCCTGTATATCGATAACGTGACAAACTATCAAATGAGCGTTATTTTTTTTCGCACTGTTAACTGCTTTTTTGAACGCCCACTCCGCTTCTACAGAACCGTCTACTGCTACGAGGATGTTACGATAAGCCATATTCATCATAATCTCTCCTTTGTCTTTCATTTATAAAGAACTTTCCTTGCTACACTTTTATTTTACTTCTTGCGAAAACGAAAGTATGTGATTTTTATCACAATATATAGAAATTAATAAAAAATAAAGCCGTGTGTAGTGCACGGCTCCATTTTTATTGAACTTGCGAGTTAAAAGTCATTATCCAAATAGATCCTGCTACAATCGTAATAACAAAAACGATTCCAAGTATTAAAGCCATCACATTATAACGAGGCTTTTCTCCGTCTTTAATATGCATGAAGAAAAACAGTTGAATGAAAAATTGAAGCACGGCCATTCCTAGAATGCTAGCTGATAATATATTTTTAGCAAGTACGTGGTTTAATACCAGCAGCAGAGGAATAACGGTTAAAATAATCGAGAAAATAAATCCGATTGTATAAGCTTTTAACGACCCATGGTTCTCCATCTACATCACCCCCATTAAATACACAACCGTGTAAAGGAAGATCCAGACGGCATCAAGAAAATGCCAGTATAAGCTGATAATCGTCACTTTTTGTTTTGTTACAGAGGTAATTCCGTATCGTTTTAACTGGATTGTAATTGAAATCATCCAAATGATTCCGACCGAAACGTGCAGCCCGTGCGTACTAACTAGCGTATAGAAAGCTGTGAAAAATGCGCTGGTGGAAATGGTTGCTCCTTCATGAACCATTGTTTGAAATTCATGAATTTCAAGTCCAACAAAGCACATACCTAAAAGCAGAGTTACGATTAGCCAGCCAATTAAAGGCTTTATTTTTCCCTTGTGCATGCTCAACACGGCTAATCCGCTCGTAAAGCTGCTCGTTAATAAGATAAACGTTTCAGAAACAAATCCTGGAACTTCAAATAATTCCTTTCCTGTAAGACCTCCTGCAGTATGATTAATAAGAACGGCATACGTAGCAAATAATGCTCCAAATAAGATGCAGTCCGTTACGAGGAAAAGCCAAAAACCCATAACTTTGATTTCTTCATCATGTTCATCATGATGTTCTTCGTGGTGCGCTGTCGCATAAGCCATGTCAGCCAACCCTCCCTACTGAATCTTCTGTATGTCGAATTTCATCCACTGGAATATAATAGTCCGAGTTGTATTGAAAAGAACGAGCTAGTAAACAAGCTCCGACTCCTGTCAAACCGAATATCGCCATCCACACCCAGTGGAACGTTAAGCCAAAGCCAGCAATGAACCAGAAAAGCGACATGATAAATGGAATACCTGAATTCTTAGGCATATGAATCGGAGAAAAAGCAGGTGTTTCCTTCGCTTTTTTCTTTTTTCTTTCTTCTTTTATTGTCCACCATGTATCTTGCCCCGTTACTGTTGGAATCACTGCAAAATTGTAGTGCGGCGGCGGTGAAGGGATGGACCATTCTAATGTACGTCCATTCCAAGGATCCCCTGTTACATCTCGTTCTCCGTACTTAATGCCATGAAGAATCTGCCATGCTTGAAAGATAAACCCTATGCCCATAAAGAAAGCTCCGACTGTAGAGATAACGTTCAGCGGTCCCCAGCCCATGTCAAAGTCGTACGTATAAATACGGCGTGTCATTCCCATAAACCCTAATGCATACTGAGGCATGAAGCATACATAAAAACCAATATTCCACGTCCAAAACGCCCATTTGCCAAGACGGTCATTTAACTTAAAGCCAAACATTTTTGGCCACCAATAGTACAAACCTGCAAAAAAGCCGAATACAACGCCTCCGATTAACACTTGGTGAAAGTGTGCAACTAAAAAGTAGCTATTATGATACTGATAGTCTGCGGGAGCTGCTGAAAGCATAACACCGGTTGCTCCTCCCACAACAAAGCACGGGATAAAAGCAATTGTCCATAGCATTGGCTGCGTTATTTGAATACGGCCGCGGAACATCGTAAATAACCAGTTGAACACTTTAACACCCGTTGGAATTCCGATAGCCATCGTCGTAATAGCAAAAAACACATTCACATTAGCGCCTGCACCCATCGTAAAGAAATGATGCACCCATGTGAAATACGATAGAACGCTAATAATCATCATTGAAAAAACCATAGACTTATAGCCAAATATCTTCTTTTGAGAAAACGTTGCAACGATTTCAGAAAAAATGCCGAATGCAGGAAGTACAACGATATACACTTCAGGATGTCCCCACATCCAAATTAAGTTAATGTACATCATCGGATTTCCTCCGCCGGTCATAGTAAATAAATGTCCGTCAAAGAAGCGGTCAATAAACAATAAAGCAAGCGTTACGGTTAATACAGGAAACGCGAAAATGATAATAATACAGCTTGCTAGAACAGACCACGTGAATAACGGCATATGCATAAGTTTCATGCCCGGCGCACGCATTTTTAAAATAGTCATAATAAAATTAATTCCAGAAGCCAAGCTGCCAATACCTGATATTTGAATACCCCAAATATAAAAATCTTGACCTGGTCCAGGACTGAACTGCATGCCAGAAAGCGGCGGATAACTCAACCATCCTGCATCTGGCGAGCCGCCGATTACAAACGACAAATTAAAAAGCATGGCGCCAAAGAAAAATAGCCAAAAGCTTACCGCGTTTAAAAAAGGATAGGCGACATCTCTTGCTCCAATTTGAAGCGGTACAACAATGTTAAAGAACGCAAACATAAGCGGCATTGCCATAAATAGAATCATAATGGTTCCGTGCGTAGTAAAAATTTCGTTGTAATGATTAGAATCTAGAAAATGCCACTGAGGGAATGCTAGTTGCATACGCATTAATAATGCATCTACTCCGCCTCGAAACAGCATTAACAATGAAGAAAGCATATACATAATACCAATTTTTTTATGATCCACCGTTGTGAGCCACTCACGCCATAGCCACTTCCATTTTTTAAGATACGTAAGAACAAAAATAATACCGGCTAGTGTTAACAAAATGGCGACATCTGCTCCATAAATCATCGGTTCTCCAGTCACAAAAAAATGAGATGAAAAATCTTTTAATTTGTCTAACAACTTAGTTTCCTCCTTCCTGGTGCTCATGCTGTGCATGTACTTGTTCTTCAGAAGCCACATTCATAGTCTTCATGTCTTTGTTTTTCATATGGTGATGCTGACTATAATATTGACCACCGTTTTTAATGACAATTTCTTGGAATAAGCCTTTAGGAATGGTAGAATACGATTTTCCCAAGGAAAGACCTTGTTTTGCGAGATTGTTATAATCAGCTTTTGTTAAAGCAGGTGATGTTTCTTTCACTTGCTTTACCCACTGATTAAATTCTTTTGTCGATGTAGATTTAACTTTAAAGTTCATATGAGCAAACCCTTCACCCGTAAAATTAGCGCCTGAACCAAAATATTCTCCCTTGTGATCAGCTTGTAACCAAAGCCCCATTGCCATTCCCGGCATGGTATATAATTGTCCTCCCAGCTGGGGTACCCAGAAAGAATTCATCGGTGCATCTGACGTTAGCACGAATTGAACAGGCACACCTTTTGGAATTTCTACATAGTTGACTGTCGCAATATCTTGATCCGGATATTGAAATAACCATTTCCAATCAAGAGATGTTACTTCAATTGTTAGTGGCTTTACATCTTTTTGCGGCGGATCTACTAAGTCATACGTCGTCTTGGCCGTAGCGAAACCCAAAATACCGATAATAATAATAGGGATCCCCCACCAAATAAATTCAAGACGCTTGCTATCGTCCCAGTCTGGCCGATACGGAGCCTTGTTTCCAGGCTTATCACGGTAGCGTAAAACGATATACACAAGCAGACCTAAAACAGGAATAACAACAATTGTGCATAAAATTATGGAAAAAATAATTAACTGGTATTCTTTTTGAGCCACCGCCCCCTGCGGATTTAAAATCAAATAACGACTATCACAGCCTGCTAAAAAAATTGTGATGAATACGGAGAGAATGATTAACTTGCTAATATGCGTTGGTTTTTGCTTTCTCACCTAAGTTCAGGCTCCCTTCCTCTAAATCTCTGTACATAATAATGATATATAAACGTTCATATTAGAGATGCATCTCAACGGTTCAAAGAGCTAATAACCTCCTAACATATTGAAATTTGTCATGACATATTGCTTACTCCTAAAAAATTATCATGTTGTATCATTAAAAGGTGTGATATTTATCACACTTGAAGCGGTTTTTATCTATTTTGAATACCTTTACCATAATTTCGTCACATATTTGGGTAAATGTGGTGTGTAAGAGGAAGGTCAGCATTGCCTTGTGACTAGCCTAATAAAAGAAAAAAACTCTTCCCGTTTTTATTAACTGAAAGAGTTTTTTATAAGTACTAGATGAAGTATTGAGTTTTAACATTTACTGATTTGCCTATTTGACCTGCTGAAACATCCAATCAATCATTTTCTGATTTTGGTACGCGGGAACCCATGAAGCATGATCATACTTTAATTATTTAGAATATTCAGTATATAGCGGATGCCCCCAGATTTTTTGTAAATTCATTGCACCGTTATTTATATTTAAGATGAAACACTCCTCATAAAGAAAACTATATTTCTATTTTCAAAGAGACTTATCACTATAGCAATATCTTTTAAAAAAGCTATCTACTTTTGAACTGAACCCAAAAAGTTAGACACGTTATTTAGGCAGCTAATGAGGATTGAATTCTGTATTCTACAGGGGTCAATCCTTTTAATTTTTCTTTTATTCGCAGATGGTTGTAATAGAGGATATAGG